>NZ_JAQJCK010000001.1:0-866197 GCF_030182455.1 Rhizobium cerradonense | reverse complement strand
GGCGAAAACCTCGAACTGCTCCAAGAGATCGCTGCCAACTCGGACAATATCGACTACGGCGAAATGGTGCGCGTCCACAACGGGACCGAAGATGGCACAACCGGCTTCACGGACCGCGGCGTCGAATGCCTCGAGGAGTTCCTCGCGGATGTCAGGACATGGGACGGTGGTATCCGGCAGTTCCTCGTCGGTGAACAATGCGATCCCGAGATGATCGAGCGCGTCATGGCAGATGAGCTAAGCCGCAAGTCCTAGACCGCGCCTCGCAGACGAAGAAATGCATTCGCCGGACGCTCACCCTTAGACCGCGTCAAACCTACTTGTGCAAATAGCTTTCGGCGCTTGTTCATTGCGATTTCCCTTCCGACCATTGATTTCAAAGGGAGATCCCAATGAAGTCGAAGACCGCAGCGCAAATCCGGAAAATGCAGGCAGAGCGTGATCACATTTCTCTCCAAAGAAGGGCGGCTAATGCCGAAAGGAGGTGGAGGAGAAAACTGAGGGAGCGGTTTCGTCGATTGGCAGAGCTCATCTTGCTTCTCAAATTTTTAGATTCGGCTAAAGCATGGGGCGCGACAGTGGCAGCTCAGATCATTGCAAATCTGTCCCGGCCCCGCCCCGCGGACAAAACGGAGATTGTCGAGTCGAGCAAGCAACTGAGATTTGAAACTGCACGCGCGCCCACCACGCCAGTCTACAGCGGACGCTATTTTGGCCGCCGACCACACTTGTCCGACATCATCCGTGACCTTGCCTTGCCTGGGCCGAGCGGTGACGAAGCATTTTCAGAATTACTAAAGCATCTTCCCGAAGACGTTCATGATTGGGCTCTCGTTATGTTTGCAGACGGCCGCGAACGAGCTTTCAAATCGGCCATCCGCAGCAACAGAATCGGTGCAGCGGAGGCAATCGAGAATATGAAAACTGCCGCGCGGCGCTGGAAATGGGAACAGGAGGCCGCTGTTCGACAAAAAAAGATGGACGTCGAAAAAAAATTGAAAAGGGTTAACACTGCCGATGACCACGATCAGGAGCCGGACGGGCCGTCTGAGTACAACCCCAAAATGTAAAGCAGGCGAAAATTGACAAGGAATTCTTGGAGGCGGCTTTGGGCCGCCTTTTTCGTGGTCGCAAGGAATTCTTACTCCCGTCAAAGGAATTCTAGGTTCCATATTATCGAAGTTAAAGGAATTCTTTCGGAAGAATTCCTTTGAACGTGAAGAGCGTCAAGAAAATATTAATTCTTCTTCTGAAGAAATTCTTTAAGAGATGTAAACTACAAAATAAACTTTGTGGTTTGAAATTTACGAGATTTACTCAGATTATGGTGAGATTGACGCACAGTTCTGGAACACATAGATAAATGATACTCGCACGGCGAGCGAGACATAGTTTAGAAAGGAAAGAGTATGGACGCGCTTAAAGGGCTAAAATTTGATTGGGTAGACAGGCACTATGCTGAGGTCGATTGGCAAGATATGCCAGTTGCGTTTATTATTGACTGCTTTAAAAGCTCAAGGCGAAAGTTTAAATTTGAGATTGAGCAAATCATTTTCGATTGCGACGGAGATGAGCGCGCCTTCGACGTGCCAGTCAGCAAAAAAATACTCAAGTCCGCATCGATCTTCGAGGCCAAAATTAAAGCAGTGTCTGCCCTCCAAGACTGGGTTACATCTGGCAATGCCGAGCGCCTCATGCGCGCGGCTTTTCACCTGCAGTAAATTTCGGCCGTAAGCTTGGTTTCAACTGAAGGCTCGGGGCGGTCACATGATGATGAGCCGCCTCCGGCTCCAAACTCGATTGGAGCCGCGAGAGGATCGATTTCGCCTGGTCACGCTCGAACGTTGCCATTTCGGCGGCCTGCCTAGCCTCACGGGCCGATTGTTCTGCCAATCGACGTTGTTCAAGTTCGCCATCCAACTGCCTTTGTTTTTGCTGGACCAATCGACTGAGACGTTCCGTTTCTGATGCGAATTCCTGACGGATTCTATTAGCAATTTTCGATTTCCGAAGCCCATCCCAGAGGGCTCTAAATCGGCCCGCCCAGCCCGAGTAACGGCGAGCATCTGTCAATAGAGCGCTCGCTTGCTCTTGCTGTTTTGCCGCTCGATCCCGTTCGGCAATAGCGGCCGCCTTCACCTTTGCCGCGATCTCCTTTTCACGTTCGGCAGCCGCCTTTGCTGCCACCGCCGCTTGTTTCTCCTGATCGGCGGCGGCACGGATCGCCGCCGTTTCCGATTTCACGCGGGAGATATATTGGTCGCCCGACGCCTTGACCTCCCGCGCTCGTTCGACGGTCAGCTGCAGCGCTTTCGCCTGCGTCTTCTCAGCTTGCCATTCCGCGCGTGTCAGACTACGGCGGCGCGGTCCAAGGCGGGCAAGCCCACAAGGGATGCCGACCGCCTCATGATAGGAATCCTGCCAGATCCGCATAGCACCTTTATACGCCGCGTCAGCCTGTTTATGCAGGGCCTTCGTATTCTCACCATCGGCAGGACCAGCGGCCATCGCCGCGCGCTTCGCCACGACGCCGGGGTGATAGCGCAGTGCTTTCAGCTCTGGGTCGCTCGTTGGCACAATATATGCGTGAATGTGAAAATGGCTTTCGTCTTCGTGCCGGATGACAGATTTGAGATCGTTCGCATATAGCGAACGAAGCCAATCAATTGTTCTCTTTTCCCATTCGGCCGCTTCCGCACGTTTCGCCGGGTCGTCACGAATTTCGGTCATCATATACGGATGTGATGCAATCACCGTGTGTAAAGTCTTCTGATCTTGGCGAATTTTCCTAGCCTTACCCCCCTCTACGCTGATCGTGGCCACGGTGGCGGCGGCATCGTGCATTTTCCGCACCTCCTCCACGCCGACGCCGAAAACGACTGTGGGCGGCCGTGGATTCGGAACGTGGATCGAGGCCTCAGGTTTCCGACTTGCCTCAGCGAAAATGAACGCTGTCCCCCGGCCTTTCGAGTCGGCCTTGCGCGAATATGATTCCAAATGAACGAATTGGAATCCCACGTCAGCTAGTTCGGTTCGAATTCAAAATTGACACCCTGCGTGAAGCAACAGACCAGCCGGACGCGATCCAGGAAGTCGTCGTCGCCCAAATGCTCATGGCCACCATTCCGGGCGGTTCGGTCTTGCCCAAAACTTAGGTAACGCTGCGGGTCCTGCCATATAACAGCGTACCAACTCGACGGCAGCCGGATGACTTTGAGCACGGCCCTGGATGGTAGCCCCTGATTGGTGATGATAATATCCCTGTTGTATTCTCGCACCGCTCCGCTCCAAAAATGGGAAAGCATTCCCAGGATCATGAGTCCAAAATCCCGTCGGCGGAAGTCAAGATTTGAGGGTAGGAACCTTAATAGTAGTGACCGACTATCACTTGCAAGCAAGTGTCGGCTCTCCGAGGGGGCCTTCAGCCGGACGATTTCATCGAGACCCTGCAGGGAACCTCTCCCGAGAGGCGACTTCATCGAGAGCCTTTCGGCAAACCCCTCTGTGACCGGGGAGGCCATCATCGCATATGGCTGCGCCGCTATCTGCCCGCGACCTGACCTCGATCGTTGTAGATCGCGGGGAGGTCGTGGTCTCGCAGCACTGGGCGCTCGACCTTCGTTAGCACGTTGTGGTATTTCGATTTTCGAACGGCCAGGAGACGTTTCGAAAATCGAAATACCGTTTTCCGTCGTCGGCTATCCCTGTAACCGACGATGCATGGCCGTCCGCTGCATCCCTGGACGAACACCGCCGAGCACGCACAGACCTGCCGGATCGATGTCCAGCTGCTCGATAGCTGTGCTGGCCATCATTATCAGATAGTCCGAAAATCGAACTATCTCCGATCTTTCGAAAGTCGAAATACCGTCGGTTGAGAGGAAACCGACGCCATTGATCGCCAGTATCAATCGCGAACACGCATAATTGTTTGTCGGCTGGTCGCAAACTTTCGTGCGATGGCTGAAACGCTCATCCCCATTGCAAGATCATCGCGTACATGCTGCTTCTGCTTGTCGCTGAGCGTCGAGGGGCGTCCAAGGGCCTTTCCCTCAGACCTCGCCCGCTTGAGACCGGATTGCGTCCGCTCGATCAGCAAATCCCGTTCGAACTGGGCGACGGCGTTCAGCACGTTCATGGTCATCGTACCCGCCGAACTGGTGAGGTCGGCCCCGCCGAGCGCGAGGCAATAGACCCTGACTCCCATTTCGGCCAAAGTCTTCACCGTAGTGCTGACGTCGATCGCATCGCGGCCGAGCCGATCAAGCTTGGTCACGATCAGAACGTCGCCGGACTCCAGCTTGTCCATCAGCTTGGAAAAGCCACGGCGCTGCGCGATGGCAGTACTGCCTGAAACTGTCTCCGTGACGATCCGGCGCGGCTCAACCTGGAAGCCTGCAGCTTCGATTTCCTGGATTTGGTTTTCAGTGGTCTGTCCGGTCGTGGAGACACGGACATAGGCAAAGGTACGTGGCATGAGTCAATTTCGTCCGAATAGGCTGTCCGAAATGTCCATGCTGTTCGAAAGCCTGTCAAGGTAATTTATGGACAGAGCATTTTGCCCCTGTACGGAAACGGACGATTCCGTACAGGCGGTCGACCAACGGCTCAACCACGACAATCTTCCGTGCGACAAGTGGCGAGACGCTCGAACATTTGCCCGCTAGAGCCAAATCTGTCGCGTTATGTAAGTGAATGAATCGGCGATTTGGCTTGGCTCGCGGTCAGTCAATGACGGAACTGCTACCGGGATATACGATCTTCCTACGGAGAGGCGGCCAAGTAGTCCTTCAGACAAAGCCTCTCTGTGGCCCGCTTTCCGGCTGTGCCGTCTATCACCGTTGTTACGGCATTGCCTTGTGCCCGGCTGATTAATAATCATATCGTGTATCGCCCAAGCGGCTATAGGCTAAGCCGTTGACCATGCTTACCAAAATCGCGTCGATTTCCTAACAAACTGCTAAATGTTTCGGTGCTCAGCACGACACCGCTCTCAGCTATCTGACTTGCTTATCTCAAACTGTATATCTCGCGCATATATTTCATAAGTCTTTGTTTTTATCTAATTATCTCCGACTGTTTGCTAACGGACCGCGACAGTTCGAGGCGAAATGATGCATATTTTCTGCTTGTCGCGCGTGCATCGGCGGGTCATCATATTGTTGTCAATAGAGCCAACCGCATGTCAGTGATTTTTAAGAGAGACAGCAATGACCTCCTCGTTCGGAAGTCTTCGGCTGCAGCAGTTAGAGCGACGAAAACGCGGAAAGGAATAAGGGCTCGGAGCCTGGTCGACGCGTTGTCCGATTCAGCAGAGCTTCGGCTTCAGCGCCCAGCGTTTGATAAGCCTGCCGTCCTAATTCAGAGCATGAAGGTTATCGATGAACACCGGTCATCGGCGAAAGATATGGCCGCCTATGAGGCTCTACTAGCCTTTGCACGCGACAGCGGCATCCAGCAGCCAACACATGAAATCGAACTAGCGATCCTGCTCCGCTTTCTAAAGACCAGGAGCGTACGACGCGTTATCGAGAGTTTGCAGCGCATCGCGCGTACAACCGTCGCTTACGACGTCCGGGACATAAAAATCGGCCGTCGCTATCGTGCACAAGCTCAACCGCTTATCATGATCGAGGCCGATAAGCCTCTGGCGGAGGTGCTCGTCGGCAAAAGAGCTGCTTTTAAGTATTCAATCCCGCCTCTCGTCCGGCAAATCTATGGTGAGCATCGTAGCTACACCTGGATCAACCTGGAAACGATCGCGTCATTTCAATATAAGCACAGCGCCGCGCTCTATCAGCAACTGGCAATCAAGGCAGGTTACAACGATCTGTTGCGCCGACCGCTGGAAGTCGAAGCAAGGGATTTGGCGAAAACAATGGGTTGGTCGCAAGCCAACGACAAGGCCTTCAACACCGCCTTATTCGTCGAGCGGTGTTTGGCACCGGCGCTGAACGAGATCATGGACCACGCGAGGGAGTTCCGGGTCGCACTCCATCCGATGGTGCGACAACCCGGGCGTGGACGCCCATTCAAGCCTCTCATTTTTGAAGTTTTTCCCTCAGAAAAGCTCTCCGAGATCGACAGGCTTTGCAAAAAGCGCGCTTACTTGTCGCCGCAAATGAGAGAATACCTTACGATTCCTGACCAGGTCCACGGCACTGAGTTGACACCATCGACAGCCGCGTTTTCGCGCGCATGTCACGCGCGCCTGATGGAAGGAGGAAATGATATCGGGCCAAAATCGATTCTTAGAGAATGGCGTCTGGCACTGGACAAAGCCCCAGACAACCTGGATCGATGGTTCTCCTCCACACAAACTGGACGTGACATTATCGAAGGCTGCATGGACAAATGGTTGGGCGTCGATCGAGTTTTCGAGGAATGGGCCGCGTCGATGATCCCACAGAATTTGCCCAGGGAGGACGCCTTTATTCCCTACGTCCTTCAGGAACCGACGGGTGAAGACCGTATCTTCAGCGATTTCGCTTACCGGTTCTTGCGTGATTTCGTCGACAGAGCGGAGGGCCGTCAGCTTGGCAAGCGGACTAAAGCGCACTATCCCCCTTGCGTTCTGGAGAGTTATTGCGATCCAGAAGTTCTCCCATGGTCGAACGTCATCCCACGTTTCCCGGGTCAGCAAAGCCTAAGCGCAGCAATCATCATGCTTCGCAAAGCTCACCCTGATCGCCGAGCGGCAAGCCTCGCGACCATTTGCCGAGCGCTTCTTGCCTCTGACTACCCAAAGGTTGATCGCGTCGTCAAAGCCCTTTTTGCAGCGAAAAAATCGGGGAAGCTTGGCGAGAAGTTGGGCAAACGACGCGCCGCTCCCACCTGAGTGGGAGCGCTGGGTGCCACACTCCAGCCTTTGCCATCAGCGCCAAAGCCGCGATCGTTCTCATCATCGCAGTCTTTGCCCCAGCCCTGGCAGCCCAGCCGGTCAATAATCGGTCTTTGGGTGCGCTGGTCCGGCGCTACGGTCATTGGCTGGAGATCAACAAAATAGCCCCTCCGATTTGAGCGGAAGGGCTACTGGCATTTCAAGTCGTTGATCCCCTTAAAATCAGGGGACTGCTATTTCATCAAGTACAACCTGACAATTGCACTATCCGTTGTTGATCCCCTGCGATGAGGAGACTGCTGTTCAACATCTTCGAGGCGGTGTTGCCGCGCTTCTGTTGTTGATCCCCTAAAAATCAGGGGACTGCTATTTCATCAACTGCAACCTGATGATTGCACTATCTGTTGTCGATCCCCTGCCAAGAGGGGACTGCTAGCCGTTCGAAAACGGCCCTCAAGACCTTTCTTCAAGACCTTTATATGTTGTTGATCCCCGATGGGGACTGCTGGTCCCGGTGCGCAATGAGCGTATCGGTTAATTCAAGATATAAAGACAGAAAGTGCGGTTACAATAGTCGAAATCGAAAAATATGCTGCAAATAACTTGTCGGATGAGAAAGCAATGTTGACATTAGTTCTGGGACGGCGACTGAAACGATGTTGACATTTTTTGAAGCGCTTTAAAAACAATAGCTTAGAAGGAATTGAGATCATTGTATAGTTTTGTTAACTATACTAAAAGGACTGCTGTTTTGACCCTTCTATCCCGGCAGCGGTAGCCTCGCTCTTTTTTCCACGACGAATCTCCCTCGCTTCGGATCGAGCCTTTTGCCTCGACCCGCTCGCCTACGGCGACCGCTCCTCCCGATTAATCGCGGAACCTTTTTCGCTCAGTGACAGCGGACATGCGCGCTCTTCTCACGCCCCGATGGGGCTGCGGCCATCCCCCATGCGGGGCATACCCTTCGAAAGAGCCTATGCGCGCCTGTCCGCTGTCAACCCTGCCTGCCCCTGAGATCGTGACGAATAATCCCTTTCCAGGAAACTAAAATCCAATCGACTTTATTAACGGGCGCTATCCCAAGATCGACATCTTTCCCGCCCGGAGGATTCTCAATAATCCCGATTTTTGCTATAAAATCCTCAATGAAATCAAATAGAAGTGAGGATTTCTAGTGAAGCAGACGATCACCAGAATTAAGGGTTTGACGGTTAACGTCGAGGTGTTGGAAGTCTATCAGCAGGATAACAACGGCGGCACGATCTGGTACTACGCTGCGATCTACGTCCAGGCGCACGGTAGCGGGGAAAAGCGCCTTGTCCGCAAGAGCAGGTTGCCCGGCACGGCGGCTGAACTGAGGAAAGAAATTCAACGCGATGGCCTACGAGCCTTTGACCGGATAATTTCTTGAAGTGCTGCGATCTCGTAGAAACCATAGTGATTGATTGACTCCTTACGCCCAGGCAGAAGGCCGAGGTGATCGAACGCAAGGCCTCTGGTGAGCCATATGCGCTGATTGCGCGATCATACGGGGTTAGTGAAAGTATGATTTCGCGCATATCGAGGTTCATTGATTCTCGGAGGCCGAACGCAGGTGCTACGGTCGCCTGAGATTTTTTTGCGGTCAGCTACAAGAGGATGCGACGTGAGTTTTGAGCGAAGGGAAGTGAAGAATGTCGCCTGCCTTTGCGGAAAAGGCAGGTTGCATATTGACGTTACCTATAATGATACCGACTGGGGTATTCGCGATGAAGGTTGGGAAGCCGAATTCAGCTGCGTGGAATGCAGAGAGGCCTATCGCTTTGTCCGAGCGGGACGGGGTGTGGACGTTATACGTGTAGAGGATTATCAGCGTCGGCACGCGCTCATCCAGCAAGCTGCCGCAGAAATCAACTTGGTTCTTCTATCCGATGTAAGCGCACGAGCCATTGAAAAATTCGCCTCTGTAGTGGAGGCACTGCCGACAGCCTCCGCAAAGTACCGGTTGTTGCACGAACTAAAAATTGAATCCGCGACGCTGGCCACGTTCAGAAAACATATTCGCGGGATATCGGTACAGAAATGGCTGAGTTGGATGGTACCCTTAGAGCGAGACCAAGAAAGAAGCGTTCGGCACCTCGTTGCAATCTTTGATTTCCTATCAATCGATAGTGCCTTCCTTCGGGATGCCGTCGAGCGTGCGGACGCTTTGAAGGCGCGAGCATTCGCAGCCCAAGAGAATGCTGTAATGTCTTTGGGGCCAATTACCTTGTTTGCAGCTTTTGGCGCGGCCGATTAACTCCTCGCCTGCGTATTGGTATTGGCGGTCGGCGCGATGAATGCAGCCTGGCTCAGCTTTCCCGTTCTCGATGGCCGAGTGCCGCTGCCAGCGCGAACGGTGTGACATTATAATTTACGGTTGTTCCAGCGCTGGCGCTATAAGAACGACATACTGTCCCATCTTTTCAGAGGTATCGCTGATTGTTAGCGTATGGTCGCCGTCGTCGTATTCATATTTTTGAAAAGCCGGATTAAATCTTAGATGGTACTGAGTGATCTTGATCGCGGCTGTTTCATCAATGTCGACCGTCCCATCGTGCGGACCGCTTCCTACAAATACACGGAATACCGACGAAAAGCCTTTTTTGTGATTACCGCCTTTTTTCCATTCGTATATGACCCAGATAGGAAAATGGATGTGGTCGTTTCCACGGTTTTCGGTGGGATACTCAGGGCTCTCGCGCCAAAAGCGCAGAAAGTTACCAAGCGCCCGAATGTTTTGCATTTCTTCACCGTCTGAAAGACGCCGCCCCATCTTGTGTCCTTTTCAAAAAATAGAGAACTGGCGGCTGTGCCGAGACATGATGCGTCCCGGCACGCGGCCGACAGGACTTCAGGGATTCTTTAAGTCTCTTACAAAAAAAGCTGTATAGTCCACGGACATATCTTGGGTGTTATATCCCTTGACGTGCCCAGCGCCAAAGTGATCGTTGAGAACGAGAGTGAAACCCTTGTTGTCTGGAGAAACGGCATCCAAAACAATTTCGTGCTGCGGATGCTCATCTGCGAAGCGTCCCACGATTGCGAGAAGTTTATAGCCGACAGGAACTGGTTTGGAGTAAAGCACCCTTTGCGTATCCAAGTTCCCTGGCCCCACGCGGCCACTGATTGAGATGACATAATCAGACAGATAGCCTTGCTGTGTCTGAAGTGAATTTTCGAGCGCGGCAACCTTCGCAGTCAACTGATCGAAGCGCTTCTCCAATGATGGCGAAAATCTGCGGGGGATTTGTAGATAGATGTTGCCCCCAGTTGTTGTAATAACGGCGCTTCCGGCTGGAATGTCGTCGGTACTATTATTGACTTCAGTTTTCGGAATGCACGTCATTGACCGATTTCTCGTGTCAATTTGCACGTTTTTGTTGTGTAGATTGCTGGTTTCTTTCCACAGTTCTCCCTCACAGGATATATTTCCGTTAAGGTCGACGCCGGTGACCGAAACCCCTGTAGGACCAGTATACGTAACCTCGAGCGTGACAGAATGCGTATCGGAATCCGAATGTATCGCGTAGTGCAACCCTTTTGTGTTGGCTGCGAAACAAGCCAACGAGGCTTGAACGATCGTGGGATCTATCACTGATTGATAGAGCTCCGAGTTCCCGCGAATATCGCTTTCGGACATGCCCTTCGAGCAATACGCCTTTGCGAAAGCATCAGCCGAATTTTCGCCGACACCAATCCCAGCGTACTGCACAGAAAAACCGGAGGAGGATGAACCACTCTGGCTATCACATAGGCTTGAGGCCGAGACTTGCCGGTTGGATGCGTTGTTAATGACGACAAGCCGATCGCGAATGTCTTGTTTCAATATGCCCGTGCAATCACTTTCATCGGCAAATGCCTGTGGCGCTGCTGCAAAGGTCAACGACAATACAAACAGGAATTTTAGATGCCATTTCATCTTCAGTATTCCCTCTCGTTAGTGCGATTATTTACAGCAGAAAGAAGATATTATTTTTATAAAATCTCAAATTGTTTTTAGAGGAAGCGAATCTGATTGTTACGCGATGACACTCCTAAAGAAGTTGTTTGCGAGTTAAGTGACTGTTGCGCGCTGTACGGGGCGTTTCGGACTCTCCCGTAGAAGGGGTGACGTGAAACCGCCCGTCGGGTCGCAGTCAGGGGAGGCTTTCCCCCTCAAAGCTCTCCTGCAATCAACCAGGTCTTTCCGTGCGGCTATCAGGCGCGCCCGGTCGAGAAGTTCGACCGGATTGTGAGTTGAAGTAATGCAACGTCGGGCAATGTTGACATTTCTCCCGATTAGCGTACACAGATTCCAGCTCGAAGACGTACACAGACGTTACATAACGCTTTGTTTTCGTTTAAAATTCAGGCTTACGCCGATGTGCCCGCTTCCTCCCTCCGGGCCCACCAATTTTTTGTATTCCAATAACTTAGCTGCTGGTTTTATGTACCAGTCCATGGGCAGCCACAATGCCGACGCCGATAGAGTCGGGTCCGCTTTCGCCCCATCGCGGACGGGTCGTGAGGGATATCAGTAAATTTAACGGCTGCGGCAACCGTTTCGAATAAGTTTTATAATATTAGCGGCGGCAGTTTAGGTTGCTCGGAACCCGAAACGATATTTGGACGACCTGCAGATGCGAGACCAACAACGACACGACGAAGCTTGGAAGGTCGAACGGCCATCGCGGGCACGTGCGGCGCTAAAATTTGTCAAAGAAAATAAATTGGTATCCTTGGTAACCGCAATGATTGTCTATGCGGCTGTTTTCGATAGCGGACATCGGCCTCTCCGCATGCAGGGGTTATATGACTTATTGGGTCCTACCGCCTTCGCTTGGGTCTCGCGCGCGATAGCCGCGCTATGGGTCCTCGCCGTCTACCTCCTGATGCGCGATAGATATAGAACCGATCGGCGCATAGAGCGCTTTGTCGACGCCAGAGCGATGTTGGAACCCGAGAGAAAAGTTTTAAAACCCGAGGAGCGGTGAGAACGCTACTGAGGCGGAAAAGTGGACGGCTGACAAATGATGATTAGCCAACGCCTCTCGTCTATTCTCGGTCCCAGCTTCGGCTGAAATGGAACGGTGAATAGTTTGTAGTTCGAATCTCATGCCTTCCCCCTCAAGCAGACTGGCGGCAAATCGAAGACGCTCCTCCATCGCCGACGTCTCTCTCCACAGCATCAACACCTCCCGCCAAAGCGGAAAGTGTTACCCATGTCTCCGATACAATACGTCACCTATCTCTCAGGTCGTGCATTCAACGATCATTGAAAAGATTGACTTATTTCGCGATAATTGGCCCACTTTTTTCCGACCACCGAATGCGGTGGGACAATCTTGTCCTGTTTCTGTTCCAGAACGAGGTGCTTGATGCCTGCCTCCGCGGGGCGCCTATGATTGGCTCTCGCCGTGTAGACTGTGGTCTACTGCTTTGTCGTCCGCGATGTCCTGGTGGCACTTTGACCAAGATCCTTCATGCAGTTTCGAAGGCTGCCGTCATAACGGGGACGGCAACTTCGCGCCATTGGTGGGCGTTCGGATGATCAGTGAATCTCGATAACGCGATGAAAGATCTTGTCCGCTTGCAATTATCTATGCGCATGGAAGGGCGCGGCGAATACGCCGCGCTCAGCCTCTTCAGTTTCCCCAGGTCATTTCGCCCTTCGCGACCTTCGCTCCAATTTCCAGCGAAATCGGTATCGCATCGTTCGGATAGAGCTTCTTCATCACCTCGATGAGTGCCTTGGAATCCTTGGCCTTCGCGGCTTCGGCCTCGAACGCGACGAGGTAGTCGCGGGTGTAGGTCACGCTGGAAGCATCAGTCGGCCACGCTTGAGTGGTGTGACCAGGCACGACGATCTTGGGGTGGCGGGCGAGGATGCCTTCAAGCGCGGCCTTCCATGCCGTGCGTTCTTCGGCAGTCGGCATGTCCGCGACCCAGGGGTACATGCCCCCGAACACCGTCACGCCCCCGAACACGGCGCTCAGCGAGGGAACCCAGATGTAGCGGCCACGGTCTTTGACGCCCGGCGCAGTGACGATTTCCAGCTTTTCGCCGTCGACCGACAGGGAGGTGATGTCGCTGACCTCAGGGAAGATGAGGTCCGCAACGGCCTTAGGACCATTATCACCCAGAACCGGCGACCATGCCTTAATCTTGCCTTCAGCCTTCTTGCGCATCAAGGCTACGGTATCAGCGGCAGCAAGAATGCGGGCGTCCGGAAACGCCTGGTGAACAGGTGCGAGGCCGAAGTAGTAGTCGGGATCGTTGGTCGTGATGTAGATCGTGGTCAGGCGCTTGCCGCTAGCCTTGATGGCATCCGCAACGGCCTTGCCGTCCGAGAAGCTGAAGCTCGAGTCGATAAGAACTGCTTCGCTCTTTCCGGTGATGAGAACCGGGGCGCGCAGAAAGCCGGCTTCGGTGGTCTTGAAAGCCTTCCACGACAGAGCAGGCTGCTCCTGCGCGGTTGCGAACGAGGCGATAGCGATCATTACAGCGGCGGCGGCCGCGATCGACTTGAGGGTATTGCGACGGTTGGGCATTGATTTAGTTCCTGATGGAGGTGGAAGAGAGATCCGGAGCCTACCAAGGAGGCAAGCGGATCCGGGCGCAGCCGCCACCCCATTGATGAGCGGCTGCGCTAAAGGCGAATGGTGCTGAAAACTGGCGGTTAGTAGCCGACGGTGAAGCGCTGCTTCACGTGCGTTGGTGCTTCGATTTCGTTGACGAGCGCGACGGCGAAGTCTTCAAACGAAATGCTGCTGCCGTTTTCGTTGGCCAGGAGCCGGTCCTTGCCGAGGCGGAAGTTACCTGTACGCTCGCCCGGCACGAAGGCAGCGGAGGGCGACAGGAAGGTCCAGTCGAGGCCGTCCTCGGCCTTGAGCTGTTTGAGATAGTCAACGCCACCCTGGGCTTCGGCCTTGTACATCGCCGGGAATTCGGGTGTGTTGACGAGAAGGACGCCCGGTGCGACTTCAAGGCTGCCGGCGCCGCCGACCACATAGTAGCGGCGAACGCCTGAGGCCTTGACGGCGCCGATCAGCTTGTCGGGATTGGCGGCGGAAAAATGGACCGAGCTGATGACGGCGTCATGTCCGGCCAGGACGTTTGCTAGAGCGTCCGGAACGTCAATGTCACCCGCCGCGGCGGTGACGTTCGGCAGGGTGTCGACCTTAGAGGGGTCGCGGGCGATGGCGGTAACGATATGGCCGCGTGAGGACAGTTCGGCGAGAATGCGAGAACCGGCTTGGCCGGAAGCGCCGATGAGTGCGATTTTCATGATGATCTTCCTTTTGGGTGTGGTTTTCAGGCTGCTACTGGCAGCCTGGAGAGTGCTGCGACGAGATGCTGCGGGCCGCGGTAGAGGGCTTCGCCGCTCAGAACGTGCGACGTCCCGTTGACGACTGCGACGAGCTGCGGAACGCCGCGAATGCCGAGGGTGTTCATCCGAACATGTGTTTCTTCCATTCGCTCCATAGTCCGCTCACGCAGATCCACATCATTCCGGAGTCGGTCGGCGAAAGCCTCGATCGCCAGTTCGGAGCCGTGGTCGGCGGCCACCCGGACGGCAACCTCGGTCACCTCGTCGATGCTGGATGTGTCGCGCCCCTCGACATACCGGGCGATCTGCACGGCATGTAGGAAGTGGGGTTCAAGGCGGGCATCCTGCTCGCCAAGAGCGGTCAGGGCCAGCGTTGCCGACCGGGAATCGAAGACGCCGTTCGGCGCCAGCAGGACGTTTTGGCGGTAGGCTTCCGAAAATGGCTGGCCCGTCAGGCTCTGGATACGCTGGTCGTTGCGCCAGGCATGGTCAGCGATGGACGAGATCGGCCGTCCGCCTACGAAAAGGCCGGAGGGCAGCATCTTGTATCGCGAACCATCTCGATCCATCCCTGACGGCGAAACGTCTGGGGCATTGCCCATCGCGCCTGTATGCCTCCAAGGACTACCTGGCAGCGTGCGGCGAGCCTGCTTCACCGGAAAACCTAATAGCCCATCGGTGCCTGACCTATGCACATCTGGGTGGCTCAGAATGGGTGCTGAACAAGGACGAGGGTGAGGTTACAGTAGCTGTGTCAGGAGGGTTTCAGACGAACGACGCTCTGGCTTTGCAACGTGCCGCTCTTTCAGGTCTCGGCATCGCCATGCTGCCGTGCTTCGCGGCGGATGAAGAAGTCCGCGCCGGGAAACTCGCGGTCGTCCTGCCGGACTGGAAGCCGCGGTCTCTCGGCATTCATGCTCTCTACGTTTCCCGCAAGCATCTCCCGACGGCTGCGCGGGCTTTGATCGACTTCCTTTCCGAAAAGCTCGGCAGTTCCCCCCGTCTGGGATCGGCAATCACCTCGTAAGGTCCGGGGCGTCCGCCGCCTTCACACCAATAAAGGAATTGAGCAAACGTCGAACCAACCTTTTGCGCTTCATCAGGCCAAAGTCCGGATTTGATCGGGACTTAGGTCCGTGTTCAGAAGCAGCGCTCATGACGTATTAACATCCCAGTTGTGAGACACAGCCTTGCAAATGAGGGTGTGCAAATCGGGATGGGAAGAACACATGAAAATGATCGCAATCGCAGCACTGGCGTTTGCAACGGCGTTACCAGCGTCGCCGGCATTCTCTCAGATCTACTTTGAGTACGGGACCGGTCCTCGCTACTACGATGATCGGCCACCACCGCGATACTATCACCGGCCACGCTATGCATACGATGGCTACTATGACGGCCCGAGATATGACTATGGTCGCCGGTGCTGGACAGAAAAATACTACAGGTACAGCTATCACCATCGGGTGAAGCTATACAGGACCGTTTGCGACTAGCGCTCGACACCCCCGGGCGTACTGCATCACTGTGGGTGGGCAAATTTGCCTACCCACAGTGATCGACGATCATTGCGGCATATCACCTTGTCCTCCGGATGGCTTGCCTCATTGTGCAGTATCCTAAAGGCCCCCTACATGGGAACGGCAAAAGCCAAAATCCGAAGTAACAGGCGTAGTAGACGTTAAAAACGGGCCATATACTCCCTCATCATTTCGCCATTCATCCACCTTCTTGCATGGGTCAACGCAACGAAGGGTCGCTAGCCAAGCGAATGGGCCGATCACCCAAGGTGTTAGCCTCACGGTAACCGCAGCCGATTTCATCTTGGGCTACATTGCTTTAAGCTGTCGGCTGAACACTTCCGCGAGTCAGTGTGCCATGGTCGGCCAGCTAACCATCAAGCTATTGGGCGAACTCGAGGTCAAGCAGCAGGGAATACTTCTGTCTCTGCCGCAGTCGAAGAAAACCCGCGCTCTTCTTGCCTATTTGGCCGTCATTGGAAGACCCCAGCGTCGCGATCATCTTTGCAAGATGTTCTGGGAAGTTCCAGACGACCCTCGGGCTTCGTTGAGGTGGAGCCTCCATAAACTCAGGCCGATCGTGAATACTGACGGTCATGTGCGTTTGCATGCTGACCACAATTCCGTTCTCCTCAGCCCGCAGATGATCGACGTGGATTTCAAGCGCATGTCGTCTCTCCGACCTGCTGACGTCGACGCCTTGGATACGGAGACATTGGAGTTGCTTGCCACAACGTTTCGCGGCGAATTTCTTGAAGACCTCTGCCTGCCGCACTGCCCAAACTTTGAAGCGTGGCGGCTATGTCACCGGGATATGGCGCTTCGGTTGCACATGGCAATTCTGCGCGTCCTCCTTCGACGCCTTCAAGACAGTCCTGAGCGAGTAAACGTTTATTCTCTGGTGCTTGACCGTCTTACCAAAGAGATTGCCACTGTCGATCTCCCCGAGCAATGGTCGGAGCTTTCAGTCTCCGGGGCTGGGCTGGGCAAGGGGGCTCGCGATGCCCTTAACCAATCACCGCGACTTTCACGGCCTGGATCAGGTCTCGTCTCCCGGACTTTTGAAACGGATGTTCCGTCGCCACCGGTAACACCGAGCAAGAGATCGCAGGACATTCGCTTCTGCAAAACCGCAGACGGGGTAACAATTGCTTACGCGGTGTGTGGACAGGGATCGCCGATCGTGCGAGCCGCACATTGGATGTCGCATCTCCAGTATGATTGGGAAAGTCCGGTGTGGAGGCATTGGATCGATGCCCTTTCGGAGAAGGCGAAGCTGATACGCTATGACGAACGCGGCAATGGCCTTTCGGACTGGATTGCCGAGGATATTTCGTTTGCGGCGATGATTGCGGACCTGGAGAGTGTGGTCGACGCGGCAAGCCTCGACCGGTTCACGCTTCTGGGTGTATCGCAAAGCTGCGCCGTCTCCGTTGCCTATGCCGTCCGACACCCTGAACGGGTTTCGGGGCTCATCCTATATGGCGGATTTGTAAAAGGCTGGCGCAAGCGAGGTGACAGCCATGAGGTCGCCACGCATGAGGCGATGACCGCATTGATCCGGGAAGGGTGGGGCCAGAACAATCCGGTTTTTCGGCATCTGTTCACTGCGATGTTCATTCCAGGGGCAGACCACGTGCAAATGGATTGGTTTGACGAACTGCAGCGCATTTCTGTGTCGCCCAGCAACGCGGGTCGCCTGCACGAAGCATTCGGAGAGATCGACGTTTCGGATGCCCTGTCGCAGGTGACGATTCCGACCCTCGTCTTGCACGCAAGAAAAGATGCAGTCGTTCCCTTTCAGTCCGGAAGAGAGTTTGCAGCCGGCATCCCCGGGGCTCGATTTGTCGATCTCGACAGCGCCAATCACATTCTCCTCGCCGACGAACCCGCCTTTGAGCAGTTCGTTCGTGAAGTCACGCGCTTCGTCGCCGAAACAACGCAGCCTCGAGTTATCGCGCCTTGACGCGGACCTGACCGCCTTAGAGAAGCCATCAACTGAGCGGGATGTGCTCGCGCCTCGACTGCGGCGGCAATTTTCAACGATTGGCCCGGCACTTTCAACGGTTTCTCCTACATTCTTTCTCATGCGCGCGGAATAGAATGCCTGCTGCGGTTTTGGAGGATGACAAGGAGGCACGGCGATGAAGGTTCACACCGTAACTGGCGGCGCGGGATTGCGATTGCATGTTCGCGAGTGGGGAAGAGAAGACGCGCCGTCGATCCTCTTCATCCATGGGTGGTCACAGAACCATCTCTGCTGGAAAAACCAGTATGAAAGCACGCTTGCGGAGGATTTTCGTCTTGTGGCCCTGGACCTGCGCGGTCACGGCATGTCGGACGCTCCCCTTGAAGCGGAGTATTACAATGAACCGCAGCTTTGGGCAGACGATATCGCCGCCGTAATAGATCAACTGAACCTCGGCAAGCCGGTTCTTGTGGGCTGGTCCTATGCCGGCTTCATTATTTGCGACTATCTGCGCGCCCATGGAACTGCCCATGTTGCGGGCATCAACTTTGTGGGCGCGGCGACCACGCTAAACAAGGCGGCGCTCGGCACTTTGATTGGCCCGGGCTTCCTCGACCATGTCATTGGCGCCACGAGCGACGATTTGCCTGGGAACATCGCAGCGATCCGCAATTTCGTGCGCGCTTGCACTTATTCGCAGCTACCTTCCGAGATATTCGAAACGGCCATTTGCTGGAATATGACCGTGCCAGCGAAGGTCCGGGCTGCGTTGCTGGCCCGTGAGATCGATTCCGACGACGTACTGACAGCACTTGCTGTGCCTGTCCTTGTAACCCACGGCCAAGAGGACACTGTGGTCCTGCCGGCGATGGGGCGGCATCTTCTAGCATTGTGCCCGGGAGCGACCGCATCGTGGTATGCCGCAACAGGGCACGCACCTTTTCTGGAGAACCCTGGTCGGTTCAACAATGAGCTATACCGCTTTGCACATCACGGTGATCTTCGGAGTATCTAGCTATGTGAGCTCAAATTTTCGTACATCCTGGCAACCATCCTCAAGTTCGCGTGTTCTTTACACAGTCTCGAGGAGGACCAGGGAATGAAAACGATTCTATCTATCGCCGCGCTGACCCTATCGCTTTCTGCTGGCGTCAGTTTCGCCCAGCAAGCTCCGAATACAACGGCGCCGACGCCGCCGGCCCAACAGCCCACCCAGACAGAAACAGCGCCGCCGGCAAACTCGCCGCAACCACCAGCAATGGGCCTGCACCGACCTGATGACGATGCAATGCGAGGCGGTTGGCATAGGGGTTCAATGAACCGTCGTCCGTTCTTTTCCAAGGCGGCTCGTTTCCGCATCGAGAACGGCGATGTCAAAATAGACATCAAATGTGCCGAAGACGAACCCATGAAGGCATGTGCGGACGAGCTAAACCAAATTCTGGACAGGCTTGAGGGGCGGCGGTCCTCGTCGCGTTACGACGATGATGATCAATAGCCGAATGGGCGATCGGGATTGATTGTGGAAGGTTTTCCGATCCCGCTTTGGTCTAAATCATTGATTTTTGGTGGCTATGGCTTGCCCTCCCGGCACGCCACCTTTGAATTTATGCGCAGGACTAATTACAAGTGCCAGCGAGATGTTCTATTTGGTTTCCGGCATTTCCGGCCTTAAAGAAAAAACCGGAGATGCTCGCAGGAAAGATATCCATGGCCATTAGTTCAGAACGCAACAGCTCCGATTTGTCGGTTGATCGCGAGTTTTTCGATCTGCTCACCGGAAGTTATGCCCGTATCGTCGGAACGCCTCTTGTCGACGAGGGGCCCGGACCGAGTTGGCTCTATAACGATGCTCCGTTCGTGGTCGTCGCGCATAATACAGACGCCGATCCGCGCTTTATTTATGCCAACAAGGCTGGCCAGGCTTGTTTCGAATATCCCTGGGACGAATTCATCACTTTGCCGTCGCGTCTCTCGGCGGAGCTTCCGAACCGTGCCGAACGTCAGCAATTGTTGGATGCGGTTACACGCGACGGCTTTATCTCGGGTTATCGCGGGTTGCGGATCACGAAGTCGGGACGGCGCTTCTGGATGGAAGACGGCATCGTCTGGCAACTCATCGACCGCGACGGAAATCGGCGTGGGCAGGCGGCGACTTTTTCGAAGTGGAAAGACGTGTAGATCGGATCGGCCATAGCCTCAGTCTGTCGCAATCTGATGCTGGAGGATAATCACGCCACCGGCCCCCAATATCGTTTCCCGTTCGATTTCGCGAAATAAGTCGTAATCGGTCTCCTTAGACTGTTCATACTCGATGGCGAACAGCTCGGCGGCGTGGCGGCCGGCGGACGTCCTGTCGTTTTCGATCACGGCGGCAATGCGGCGGAACAGTTCGGCCTCAAAGCTGCCTATGCTGCTGATCGTGTTCGGCCGTACCAATCGCGATCCCCCATCCAGTTTGATCGCCGAGACGTAAAATTCGCCGTCATAACCATCTCCTGCCGATGTCAGTTCGGCGCGGCCGTAGAGCAGCAGGCCCGTTTCCCAACGGTCGCAGAGGCTTATGGCGAGTTCATCGAAGGAATATTCGCAGGAGAAAACTTCGCTGGGCATCATCACGCGGCCATTTGTGCAACCGACACGAGCGATGTGGTTGACAGGTGATGGATCTCTTCCATCAACATTGCCCGATCCCTGGCAATCGACATTCCGAATGGCCGGGCATCGATGCGCAGCAATTCCAGTCTCAGATTTGCAATTCGCTCGGCGCGGCTCTGGTCTTCGGTTTTGGTCGCATCGGTTGCTTGCTGGCGTGCCCATGTCCAAGCCGTCGAGAGTGCACGGGCGAACCATTGGCGCCTGGCGGCCGCGGTCGAAGGCCGGCGCAGCCGCGTGTCACGGCGATAAAGCGTCCAAGCGGTGGTCATGACTTCGGATCTCGCATGCATGGATGGCGTTTTCCCTTCTGCATCCGGCGGGCTGCATTCAGCCGATTGCCGATCCGGTTTCGCTGGCTTCACGCAAGATCTCTGGACTTGCGCGGGCTCATTCCGTCTCGGCCTACCGGCTCGTGAAAGGCAAACTTTCATATGGCACGATATGTGTCAACATATTTTGTGTCTATTGACTGCAAAAAACACGATAGATGTTTATGGCTTATCTAGGAATAAGCGTCCGGCTCCGCTTCTAGTTAGTCGGAAGCGGATGACTGATGGGGCAGGGGAGAATCGGTTACGACCTACTTCCTGGCAATATGTCCGCAGATGCGCCCGATGATCGTCAGCCGCGCCAATTCCACCGTAAAGGTTTCCAGTGCGGGATTGTCGGAGATGATCTTCACCTGGCTTGGCTGGGTGAAAGGAACGCGCTGGAGGCGTTTGATCTGCGGTTCGGAATAGCCGTCGCTGATGGCATAGACCGTATCGGTTGCCATCTGATTCTGCGAGAGATCAACGACGACGCGGTCGCCGGGCATGTAGGTGGGCTGCATGGAATCGCCGATCACTTCCATGATGATGGTGTGGTTCGGCGATGCCTTTGCCTCGTTGCGCAAATAGCCTGAGGGAATCAGCCATTCCGCCACGATCTTATGGCCGGCGACATTGCCTGCGCCGACCGGCAGATTGATAACCTCGCCGACAGTGCCGCTGCCGGCGCCGAGTTTGACGTCCACCTCCGGCGTCGCGCCTTCGATCTTCGGCTGCCAATGTTCCCGACTGTAACTGAGGTCATCGCCGCCTTCGGCAAATCCTTCATTGTATTGCTCATCGGGATCGAAGGAGGTGACCACCATGCGTGGTCCTGGCCGCTCCACCTTCCTTGGCCCTTCGCCCGTCAAAAGATAGCCGGCGGTGGTGCCGAACTTCTTGGCGTAGCGATCGGCGATCTCGGGGCCGAATTCGTTCTGGCCGTTTTCATGCGCTCGATAGGTCGAGAGGCCAATGCCGAGCGCCTCCGCCGCCTTCGTCGCCGAGGGATAGTTTGCGGCTTCGCGCGCCGCCTTTAGTCGTTCGCCCATGGATTTTTGCATGATCCAACACTCGCAAAATAATTAACATAAATAATGTTGACATCGACATTAATAACAACATATTTTGTGTCCATCAAGATGCCGGCGGTTAAATTCGCTGCAGGCCGAAGTGCTGAGGCGAACGGCGCCTAGCGGAGGATGGTTTTGGGGAGTGATCGGATGATCTCAATTAGGAGGGACACAAAGGTGGGTTCGAGCTCACGCTATTTCGACTTCTTCTGGGGTTGCCCTGGCTGTGGCCGGGCATTGTCGATCGCGGAGGTGATCGAGCGGCACTGTGAAACTTGCGACGAGCATGTCGAGCCAACGGAAATGTCTGATCCCGGTTCGGTCGGGAGCGAGCCGGCTACGGAGAAAGCGATATGAGCGAGATCATTCAGGGTTTTCTCGCCTGCGTCGGCGCTGCTCTTTTCTTCCTTTGTGTTCTTGCCGCTCTGGAGCCGATTGTTTCGTCTTCGAGGTCTGCTGGTCAGGATGATGCCAGCGGCGCGCCGGAGGGAGATCTGGTCCATTTTCGCATGATTGATGATGAGTTTCAGTCAGAGGCCAATCGAAGCGAGCTTCGAGGGCTTTGGTCACTCTGGTGGCGCTCCAGAATCCGCCCCCGATGACATGGCGCTGACAGCCTGCCGCTCGGCATTTGAACCACTTTCAAAACTTAATTCGAAGACCTGGTCTAGGCGACCAGAGGAGGTTTCCATGAATGAATTTCATCTGCGCGCCATCAATTGGCCGCTACCGGAAAAGGACGCCGCGGCCATGAATGCGACGGCGTTCGTGGTTGGTGTCTGCGCCATGTGGATCGCTGACCTGATTTTCGATTCGATTTCCCGATGGATAGGAGGTGGAAGGGCCGCACCCTGACTGCCACCGCTATATGCCGTATTGTCGCGTTGATTTCAGTTTTCTCCAATGCATTCGTCGGTTTTACTGTGCCGACCATTTCCCTATCTCGCCCTCTCCTTAACGGGAGAGGCCCCCTTTTGCGTTTGTGGTTTTTGTAATCGTTCCAGGCATTGCTTTTGCTGAGGCAAGTTTATTCCGGTCGTCAGCATGAGATCTTCATTCCATCGACAACCGCTATGGATACATCTGCACTAATCATTACCGCCACCGTTACTAGGCTGATAATGATGGCAGGCGGACTTTGGAGATGAAAGGCGCTTGTGATGAGCCAATGGCCAGATACCCGGATCCTTGACCTATTCGATATCGACATTCCCATTATCCAGGCTCCCATGGCAGGCGCGACGACGCCAGAAATGGTAATTGCAGTAAGCGAGGCTGGCGGTCTCGGATCCCTGCCAAGCGCTCAATACAATCCGGAGCAACTCCGCGCGGCTCTGGATATGATAAGAGCGGCAACGAAAAAGCCAATCAATGTGAACTTCTTCGCTCACACCATGCCTGAAGACGATCCTGCGCGGCACATGGCATGGCGAGCACGGCTTGCCCTCTACTATGTCGAAGCAGGGCTTGATCCTGCCGCACCGGTTCCGGCTGGCGGACGCGCGCCATTCGATACCTCCTTCTGTGAAATCGTAGAGGCCTACCGGCCTGAGGTCGTCAGCTTTCATTTTGGACTACCGGATGCGGATCTGGTCCGACGAGTGCGGGCAACCGGAGTAAAGATAATTTCGTCAGCGACTACGGTAGCGGAGGCGCGGTGGCTTGCCGAACGTGATGTCGACGCCATCATCGCCATGGGTTTCGAGGCTGGCGGCCATCGCGGCAATTTCCTGACGCAAGATATGGCGACGCAGGTCGGCACGATGGCGCTGGTGCCGCAGATTGCCGATGCTGTCACGGTCCCCGTCATTGCCGCCGGCGGAATTGCAGATGGGCGGGGGATTGCGGCAGCTTTCGCACTTGGCGCCTCCGCCGCGCAGATCGGCACGAGCTATCTGTTTACGCCCGAGGCGAAAATTCCCGCGGTCCATCGCGCGGCACTGGAGCATGCAGGCGACGATAATACGGCGTTGACCAATGTCTTCACCGGACGGCCGGCGAGAGGTGTGATGAACCGCATCATGCGAGAGGTGGGGCCACTCTCTCATCTGGTGCCCGCGTTTCCGACGGCCGGCGGTGCCTTGGCGCCACTGCGCGCCAAGGCCGAAGCGGCTGGTTCCGGTGATTTCACCAATCTTTGGTCCGGCCAAGCCGCCAAACTGGCGCAGTCACTCCCGTCGGCTGAGTTAACCGCGGTTTTGGCGAATGATGCGATCACCGTTATGAGACGGTTGGCAGGGCGTGGCTAACCAAGTAAATAAGGCTGGCCGCTAAACTCGCTGGGCGCGCTTTTGCTCGTCGCGGGCAAAAGAGGGGGAGATATCAATGGCTTTCTCGGCTGATCTGGCAGATCGTTTTGCCGTTTCTACATGGTCGCTGCACCGCGCGCTCGGCAGCACTTATCCTTACAAGCCCGGCGGCACGGATGCCCCAGCGCGGCAACCGACTTATGGGGAAGGCTCGATCGCTCTGATCGATCTCCCGAGACAGTTTGCCGAACGCGGCATCTTCCGGATGGAAATCTGCTCGTTTCATTTGCCGAGCCGTTTGACTGCTTACATCGCCGATCTGCGGAATGCCTTCGACAAGGCAGGCGTCAAAGTGCAGACGCTGTTGGTTGAAGACGGCGATCTCAGTAATCCTGAGACGGCGGAGCGTGACGCTGAATGGATGGCGAGCTGGATCGAGGTCGCCATGGCGCTCGGCGCCGAGAATATGCGCGTGATTGCCGGTAAGGCGCAGCCGACTGACGAAGCGCTGAGCCGGGCAGAAAAACATCTTCGTTGGCTGGCCGAGCGGATTGCCGGAACCGGTATCCGACTTGTTATCGAAAACTGGTTCTCGCTGCTGCCGGGGCCGGTCGAGGTCAACCGTGTGCTTGACGCGCTTGACGGCAAGCTTGGTCTCAACGGCGATTTCGGCAATTGGAGCGGCGCGGGCAAATATGGCGATCTCGCCAAGATCATCGGTCGCGCCGAACTCTGCCATGCCAAAGCGCATTATTCGGAAACAGGCCTCGATACCGAGGATTATGTTCGCTGCGTCGAACTCTCCAATGCTGCGGGCTACAAAGGCCCGTTCACGCTGATCTACGACTCCTCGTTTTATGGGGACGAATGGTCGGGGATTTTGGAGGAGCGGGATTGTATCGCGGGCGTGTTGCGGAAGGCCACAACGGCGGCATGACGGCGCCATGATTGCTGCGGAGATCCAGCTCTGCCGCGATTATGCTTCGCGCATGGGCAAATCCCGCGCTTCCGATTTATCCACGAATTGCGGCGAGGCGCGCCTTCTGCCGATGAGGCCGCAGCACAGGCGCTATGAATTTCAGTGAAATTCGTAATCGTGAAGGGCGCCGAGCAGTCGATCCTGTGTCTGATAGCCAGCGTCATAGAGGCTGATCGCGACGTTGGCCGCGGACAGGCCTTCCTGGCTTTGCAGTTTGATGCTGCGTTCGGCACACCAGGCGTAGAGCGCGCCAGCAAGGATATCGACATCATCGGGATATAGGGGCGAGTTGACCATCATAGACATTCGCTACACCGTGGTTGGAAGCTCGAACTTGAGCGGAAGCGGAGCAAAGACTGCTTTGATTCCAAAAGTTTGCAATCGGCTTCTCTTGCCGGCGTTAACGCCTGCCTGATTTGATACAGATACAGTTTCGTATCGGCACAGGTGCTTGCTCGAAGGAGACTATTGCGGTGTCTGGTCCGGCGCGTGCGGTGCTGGATTTTCGATCTGTTCCCTGCCGTTATGCGGTACAACGAACAGCAGGACACCCAGCGCAAGGGCGAGTGCCACCATGATCAAAAGGATAAGTCTCGGCCGCGAAGGCATCATTGATGAACCGGCTGCGACGCCTCGACCGCTGCTTCGATCAATTCCTCGGCATAAGATAGGGCAGAGGCTGTGTCCTCGCCATCGAGTTTCAGTTCCCGGCATTTGCGGTGCATGGCCCTGCGAATGTCTGCAAGCAGGGTCGCGTCGACATCGACATGCCCCTCGAAGAAAACATGAGTCAGAGCAGATTGGGCTACGACTTCGAGTACTGCGACACGTCCCTCGATTTCGCCAAGCGAAGGAATGGCGTTTTTCTCCACATGGTGTTTGCAATCGCGATGAGTGGTGAGCATTTCAGTGGTCTCCTCTGCTGAGGCAGATAACCAATGAGAGGCAAAAAGGTTCACTGAGATTTTACGAAAATCTGGGCCGGTGGCAACTGGCTTTTCGCCGCGATGTCATTGCCGGGAAGGCGTACGGAAACGGGTCATTTCATAGGGCAGAGGTTCGCATCCGACAGGACATCGGCGCAGCGAGGCGAGCGGCGAAAATCGTCGTAATAGAGTGTCCATTCCGTCGTGTCGGCGGCGCGATAGGGGCCGAACTTGAAATACTGATTTTTGCCTAAACCCTTGTCGGCATGACCGATATGTCCCTTGACGGTGACAATCCATTTATCGTTGGCGAAGATCTCGATATGGCCGGTACCGTCAGGGCCAGGCTTGCTGTAGATCGCAAAGTCGATCCAGCCGGATTCCGGTGTCGGTAATTTATTGCCATGGTCGGTGATGGTGATGGCACTGGTGCAGCCGGTGAATTCCTTGCCATCCTCCTTACCCCAACTGCTGTCGGTGGCGACAAGGGCTCGCATCTGATTGGTGTCCGAGCGGAACCAGACCGGCGTCTGATTGTCAGCACACTTCTTTGTTGCGTCGCTGACCTCGGTTGTCGGTGGAGCGACATAGTTGGTCTCGACTGTGGCGAAGAGCTTGCCGTTGTTCAGTCGCAGCGCCAGGAAAGGGCTGAAATCTCCCTTTGCCTTCGGTCCGATCTCGCGCTTCCACTGCGCAATGAGATAGCGATGATCACCGGAGGGAATAGGGTCGGCGAATTTGACCGCAAAGCCATACCAGACGCCTTGGTTATAGGGGACGCGATATTTGGTGCGTTCCCAGATTTCTGCTCGTTCACTGCAGTTCGTCTTGTCCGGTTGGCAGAGCGGCTTGACGCTGAGCTTCAGCGCGCCGGTGCCGGTGCGCTTTACTTCCGATTGGAATTCGATCTTGCCAGCTTTCTGTTCGGAATTGTCACGATAATAGAGATGGCCTGAAGGGGAGAAGTCGGTACCATCGAAACCATCGCGCAGAACCAATTGAGCTGGATTCTCGGCCATAGCGGGAGTCATGGCGCAGGTGCAAGTGCAGGCCAGGATAGCGGGCAGTGCATATTTTGCGTTCATGACAGCAGGCTCCTTCAGCGGATGATCGTGGAATACTATCAATGACCTGTTCGTCTTCGAGGGGCAAGAGGAGGCGACTTTGGGTACGTGATCAGCGGCAGATGTCGATCTTGTGCTCGGCCAGAAGTGGCGGCTCGGTTTCGACATACCGAAGAGATAAGTAGACAAATCATCTCGTTCGCGTTTGATAAGCCGGCCAATTCTGGAGGAAGGATTTTCCATGACGATCGAACACGACCTCAGCCGCATCGCCCTGCAAGAGGAGACGCTGCGCTTCGATGCTTTCGATCTTTCGACCGCATGGGTGCTTGGCAAGTTGCTGCATGACCTTGCCAGCGAACGCAATTTGGGTGTCGCGATCGATATCACATTGCATTCCATGCCGGTCTTCTACATCGCGCTGCCTGGCTCGACGCCGGACAATTCCAACTGGATCCGCCGTAAGCGCAATATGGTGTTGCGCTATTTCCGCAGCAGTTATGCCAGCACTCTGCGACTGGAGCAGCAGGGCAAGACGATCGAGCACAACGGGCTTTCAAGCGCCGACTATGCTGCATCCGGCGGCAGCTTTCCGATCTTCGTTCTCGGCACGGGTTGCATCGGCGCAGTCACCGTATCGGGACTTCCGCAGCGTGAAGACCACAATCTCGTCGTTGAGGCTCTGGCGCTCACGCTTGGCCACGAACTGCATAATCTCAGCCTGTCATAAAAGAGGATAGCGGCGTCCGACTTAGCGGACGCCGCCCTTCATCTCAGATTTTGCCGCCAGCCTCGGCGATGACTTTGGTCAGGCTGCCTGTTGCCGGGAAGAGGGGGATGAGGCAGGCCTGGAGGGCGTGATAAATATCGCCCTTGCCGGGGAAAATCGTATGGGCGGGAACCAAGTCTTCCGTGAGTTCCTCATGCCACCCACCATTCTTATTGTCGATGAAGAAGCGGCCGATGGTGCCCCAGATCTTTCGATAGCTCTCCTCGTGGAAATCGCTCGGCACATGTTCGTTGAGATAGTGCGCGGCACCGGCGCCTTCGCATGCCGGCCACCAGAGCTTGTTGCGTTTGGCCGGCGTATCAGCCCAATCGAGCGTATAGAAGAAGCCGCCTTTGTTGCTGTCCCAACCCAGTGACATTGATTGAGAGAACAGACCCTTGGCGGCATCCGGCATCCAGTCGTGCTGCTTGCCGCCGAGAGACCAGAGCTGCAGGACGAGGCGCGCCCATTCCAACCAATGGCCGGGCGTCGTGCCCGAGGGGCGGAACATTTCGTTGCCGCGATAATCCTTGTCGAGTTCCCAGTCGGTATTGAAATGTTCGGCGACGCGCCAGCCGACGGAACCGGCGGAGCGGCGAATGACGAGATCGGCGATGCTTTCGGCTTTGTCGAGGTATGTTTTATTTTCGGTCGCTTCGAAGGCTGCCATCAGCGCTTCCGTCAGGTGCATATTGGAATTCTGGCCGCGATAGGCGCCACCATCGATCGGCGACCAATCCTGGTTGAACTCCTCGGCGATGGCGCCGTGTTTTTCCTCCCAGAATTTCGTGTTCAGAATTTCGGTGACATCGGCAAGCATGCCGTCAGCAAGCGGATGACCGATGGTCTTGGCGGAGGAGGCGGCGAGCAGCACAAAAGCGTGGCCATAGCCTTGCTTGCTGGCATCGACGGGGCCATCATTGTTGAGCGACCAAACATATCCGCCATGGGTGGCATCACGGTGATGCTTCCAGAGATAGTTCATGCCGTGATCGACAATATCCTCGGAGCCGGGGCGGCCGAGCAGCGAACCGATCGAAAAGCAATGAACCATACGCGCGGTCGAATGAATGCCCCGCACAGGGTTGGCTGCATCGAGCGGCCTGCCGGCATCATCCATATCGTAGAATCCACCCTTAGGATTGATGCAGCGATATTGGAAGAAATCGAAAAGCCCGCTTGCCTGATCAAGCAACCAACGGCGGTGATAGGCCCGCGAGCTCCAATTGCCGAGTGCTGCCGTTTCACGCTGTATGCCCATGCTATCCTCCCAAGACTCTTTTGCCACAAGCCGTATAGCGCTGCCTGAAAGCACTGTCATGGCTTTAACCAATGAAACTGTGTCGGCTGCCTCGCGTTGTCCATGCCTATAGGGGTTGGCGGGCGATCGCATCGATATTTTTTGGACACGCGGCAAACTAGAGCAGCATTATTCTTGCGCCGCGCTTCTCCAAGGCATAGATATGTTGACATAAAGATATCTTTATGTGATCTGGATGCGTCGCAATCAGGCCAGTGGAGTTCGCATATGTTTGACAATCTTTTTGGCTCGGAAACAGCGAAACGCGATGGCAGTGAAGTCTTCTCGGCCCTGAAGCAGGCAGCGAGCGAGCGAATCCTTGTGCTTGACGGCGCCATGGGGACACAAATCCAAGGGCTCGGCTTTGAAGAGGATCATTTCTGCGGCGATCGCTTCATCGGCTGCGCCTGTCATCAAAAGGGCAATAACGACCTTCTGATTCTCACTCAGCCTGACGCCATCGAGGAAATCCATTACCGCTATGCCAAGGCCGGCGCGGATATTCTGGAGACCAACACATTCTCTTCGACCCGCATTGCCCAGGCCGATTATCAGATGGAAGGTGCGGTTTACGATCTCAACAAGGAGGGTGCGGCAGTTGCCCGCCGGGCGGCGGTCCGCGCCGAACGCGAGGATGGCAGGCGCCGTTTTGTCGCTGGCGCTATCGGCCCGACCAACCGCACCGCTTCGATTTCCCCCGATGTCAACAATCCCGGCTATCGCGCGGTGAGCTTCGACGATCTGCGACTGGCGTATGGCGAGCAGATCGACGGCCTAATCGATGGCGGCGCCGATATCATCCTGATCGAAACAATCTTCGATACGCTGAACGCCAAGGCGGCGATTTTTGCCTGCGAGGAGCGGTTCGAGGCTAAGGGCGTCCGCTTGCCGGTGATGATCTCGGGGACGATCACCGATCTTTCCGGCCGGACGCTCTCCGGCCAGACGCCGTCGGCCTTCTGGAATTCGGTGCGCCATGCCAGCCCCTTCACCATCGGCCTCAATTGTGCACTTGGCGCGAATGCCATGCGGCCGCATCTGCAGGAACTTTCGGCCATTGCCGATACCTTCGTCTGCGCCTATCCCAATGCCGGCCTGCCGAACGAATTCGGCCAATATGACGAAACGCCTGAGATGATGGCGGCGCAGGTCGAAGCTTTTGCACACGACGGCCTCGTCAACATCGTCGGCGGCTGCTGCGGCTCGACGCCGGAACATATCGCCGCAATCGCTCAGGCAGTTTCGAAATACCCGCCGCGCCAGCTTGCGGTGCACCGACCCTTCATGTCGCTCTCCGGCCTGGAGCCCTTCGAGCTGACCAAAGACATTCCGTTCGTCAATGTCGGCGAGCGGACCAACGTTACCGGCTCGGCAAAATTCCGCAAACTGATCACCAATGCCGACTACACGGCAGCGTTGGCCGTTGCTCGCGACCAGGTCGAAAACGGTGCGCAGGTCATCGACATCAATATGGACGAGGGCTTGATCGATTCCGAAAAGGCGATGGTCGAGTTCCTCAACCTGATCGCCGCCGAGCCGGATATCGCCCGCGTGCCCGTCATGATCGACAGCTCGAAATTCTCGATCATCGAAGCCGGTCTGAAATGTGTGCAGGGCAAACCGATCGTCAACTCTATCTCCTTGAAAGAGGGCGAGGAGAATTTCCTCAAACAAGCCCGGCTGCTGCGCAATTATGGCGCTGCCGTCGTCGTCATGGCGTTCGACGAGCAGGGGCAGGCCGACAGCTATCAGCGCAAGGTCGAGATCTGCGCGCGCGCCTACAAGCTTCTGACTGAAGAGGCGGGGTTGCCGCCGGAAGACATTATCTTCGATCCGAATATCTTCGCGGTCGCGACCGGCATCGAGGAGCACAACAATTACGGCGTCGATTTCATCGAGGCGACGCGAACAATCCGCCAGACCATGCCTTTGGTCCATATCTCAGGCGGCGTTTCGAATCTTTCCTTCTCCTTCCGCGGCAACGAGCCGGTGCGCGAGGCGATGCATGCCGTATTTCTCTACCATGCCATTCAGGCCGGCATGGACATGGGCATCGTCAATGCCGGCCAGCTCGCAGTTTATGACAACATCGATCCCGAGCTGCGCGAGGCCTGCGAGGATGTCGTTCTTAACCGCCGGCCCGACGGCACAGAGCGGCTGCTCGAAATAGCCGAGCGTTTTCGTGGTGCCGGTAACCGGGAAGCCAAGGTACAGGATCTCGCCTGGCGGGACTGGTCAGTCGAGAAGCGGCTCGAGCACGCATTGGTCAACGGCATCACCGAATATATCGAAGCGGATACCGAAGAGGCGCGGCAAAAGGCCGAGCGACCGCTGCACGTCATCGAAGGTCCGTTAATGGCTGGCATGAATGTCGTCGGCGACCTCTTCGGTTCAGGTAAGATGTTCCTGCCGCAGGTAGTAAAGTCGGCCCGTGTCATGAAGCAGGCCGTTGCCGTGCTGCTGCCTTATATGGAGGCGGAAAAGCTCGCCAATGGCGGCAACGGCGAACGCCAGGCGGCAGGCAAGGTGCTGATGGCGACCGTCAAGGGCGATGTGCATGATATCGGCAAGAACATCGTCGGCGTCGTGCTTGCCTGCAACAATTACGAAATCATCGATCTCGGCGTCATGGTGCCGGCGACGAAGATCCTGGAAACGGCAATCGCCGAGAAGGTCGATATCATCGGCCTCTCCGGCCTGATCACCCCGTCCCTGGACGAGATGGTGCATGTTGCTTCGGAAATGGAGCGGCAGGGGTTCGATATTCCACTGCTGATCGGCGGTGCAACCACCAGCCGCGTGCACACTGCCGTGAAGATCCATCCACGCTATGAGAAGGGCCAAACGGTCTATGTCACCGATGCCAGCCGTGCCGTAGGTGTCGTCTCGGCGCTGTTGTCGCCGGAGGCTAAGCAGGGCTATGTCGATACGGTTCGCACGGAATATGCCAAGGTCGCCGCGGCACATGCCCGCAGCGAGGCGGAGAAGGTACGGCTGCCGCTCGCAAGGGCGCGCGAGAATGCCGAGAAGGTTGATTGGGCGAATTACAAGCCTGTGACGCCGCAGTTCTTTGGAACGAAGGTGTTCGAGAATTACGATCTGGCAGAGCTTGCCACATACATTGACTGGACGCCGTTCTTCCAGACCTGGGAGTTGAAGGGCCGTTTCCCGGCCATCCTCGAAGACGAGAAACAGGGTGAGGCGGCGCGGCAGCTTTATGCCGATGCACAGGCCATGCTCGAAAAGATCATCGCGGAGAACTGGTTCCGCCCGCGCGCCGTTGTAGGCTTCTGGCCGGCAGGCACGGTCGGCGATGATATCAGATTGTTCGCCGATGAGGGCCGCACCGACGAACTCGCGACCTTCTATACACTGCGCCAGCAATTGTCGAAGCGGGATGGCCGCCCGAACGTGGCGTTATCAGATTTCGTAGCGCCCGTTTCGAGTGGCGTCGGCGACTATGTCGGCGGTTTTGTCGTCACGGCCGGTATAGAGGAAATTGCCATCGCCGAGCGTTTTGAGCGCGCCAATGACGATTACTCTTCGATCCTCGTCAAGGCGCTCGCCGATCGCTTCGCCGAGGCTTTTGCCGAGCGGATGCATGAGCGGGTGCGGCGCGAGTTCTGGGGCTATGCCAAGGACGAAAACCTCGATGGCGACGAGTTGCTGGCGGAGGCCTATGCCGGCATCCGCCCGGCGCCGGGCTATCCTGCCCAGCCCGACCACACCGAAAAAGAGACCCTGTTCCGTCTGCTCGATGCGGAAGCGGCGACCGGGGTGAAGCTCACCGAAAACTACGCCATGTGGCCCGGTTCCTCCGTCTCCGGACTCTATATCGGCCATCCCGACTCCTATTATTTCGGTGTAGCAAAGGTCGAGCGAGATCAGGTGGAAGACTATGCGGCCCGCAAGGGCATGCCCGTTGCGGAGGTGGAGCGCTGGCTGGGACCGGTGCTCAACTATGTGCCGGAAAGCCGCGATACCGCAGTGGATGACGCGGCATGATGATCTGATTTGACGGTGTGGAAAAAGCGAGTGAGGGATGCTCGTTAACTCAACCCTAAGTCGCTCCAATCGTCAGCTCCGCAACAAAGTCATAAGCGTCCCCTCGATAGAGCGAGCGGGTAAATTCCACGGCGCGACCGGAGCCGAGGTAGGAGATGCGTTCGATCGATAGGCCCGCAGCCCCGACGGGGACGCCTAGCAGGCCGGCGTCGGCCTCTTTCATGTTGGTCGCAGAGATGCGTTGGACGGCACGGACCGGGCGGACCTGGCGCTTTTCGAGCTCGGCATAAAGCGACGCGGTCACTGTGGATGGGTCCGGCAGGAACTCGCCGGAGACGCTGGCATGTTCGATGGCCAGCGGCTGGTCGTCGGCGATGCGCAGACGGCTGAGGCGGGAAACCTTGGTGCCGGCGGCAAGGCCGAGGATCATCATTTCATCGGGCGAGGGGGTGTGCACGCCCTTATGCAGCCATTCGGAGCGTGCTGTCATGCCCCGCCGTGCCATGTCTTCAGTGAAGGACGTTAGCTGCGATAGGCGCTGTTCGACCTTGGAGACCGGCTTGGCGACGAAAGTGCCGGAGCCATGGCGACGGACAAGGATGCCCTCTGCCACGAGATCGTCGATCGCCTTGCGTACCGTCACGCGGCTGACGGCTGCATATTCGGCTATGTCGCGTTCCGGCGGCAAGGCATCACCATGTTTCAGCGTGCCAACCTTGACGGCGTCTTCGAGCGTGCGGCGCAGCTTGACATAAAGCGGGCCGGTGCCGCCGGCGAGCAGGCGTTCCGGCGAGAAGATATGGCTCAAATCCTCGGTCATGGCGTGCTCCCCATGTCTTTTTGCAGGAGCTTTGCCGCCAGTTCGACCGCGCCGCGCAATACGTCGCCTTTCGGTTCCGCGAGAAGCGCCTTGTGTCGCGAAGCGAGCCAGGGATGATATGCCTTCGAGAGACCGCCCAGTAGGCAGACCGCCGGGCATTCGGGCCAAAGCAGCGTGTCGAGGCTTTCGGCGATAGCGTTCACCGCTGTCTTGACGATGCCGACAGCGACCACATCGTCCCTTTCGGCATGTTCGAAGACCATCGGCGCGTAACGCGCAAAATCTTTCGGTTTGGAAGCATGGGCGAATTCGACGATGCGTTCGGGATCGCCGTCGAATTCAGCCATGATCTTTTCGGTGATTGGCGAGGGTGGCTGCACCTTGTCGTGCGCCAGAAGTGAGCGCTCCAGCAGATCGCGGCCGAGACGCGCACCACTTGCTTGGTCGCCAATGACAAAGCCCCAACCACCGATGCCCCAAATCTTGCCGTCGCGTCGAGCATTGTAGACGGAACCGGTGCCGAATGCGCCGATTATCCCATCGGCATCGCCGAGCGCACCCTGAAGCGCTATCGTCGCGTCGGTGACGACATGGCTGTTTGCAAAGGGCAGCGCTTTTTCGATGCGCTTGCCATAGTCACCGACGTTGGCGCCGGCCGTGCCGACAACGGCGGGCAGTGTATGGACCAACTCCGGATCGAGTCCGGCGTCGCTGAGGGCTTCTTGGGCGGATGCGACGATGTTGACCAAAGAGTTTTCGAGATCGGAAAGGATATTGGCTGCCCCCGCCTTGCCGTTACCAAGGACTTTACCCAGCCTGTCTGTCACAGCAGCGCGGCAGCTTGTTCCCCCGCCGTCGATACCGATCGCAAACTCCGTCATCACACCCTCCGGATAACCACCCGTTCCCCATTTTTCCTACAATACCAAAAAAATACCATTTACCAATAGGCAATGCGTCGCTTTTTGCGTTTCTGTATCATATTGAAAAATATCAATAAAATTTTTTATCTGTTTTTCCGACTCAGAAAAGTTAAATTTCGGCTGGACAATTGGTATTTTTTTGGCCTTAATTCTTCCAAGGGAACAGTTCGAACAGGCATCGGCAGAACCGGCAAGATAACAATAGCCGGAACGCCAAGCAGAAGGTGACGGACCTCTGCCGTTGTCAGGAGCCGCGTAGATCAAACAGGGTCTGCGCGACAGCATTCGTCATGAAATTCCCGTGTGTTGAGTTTCTGGTGTCCTTGTCCGGTCGTCCGGCGGGTCACGATTGATCGGGCCGATCAGGCACAGTGCCTTGCGCCCTTGTGCATTTGGGGCCGGCAATGTTGGCGGTCCTTGTGGAGCGTTGGCTGTTTCCTCGGATATGCCAACGGATTTTCAGATCGAGAACGGTGCCTTTTTCCGGGCGCTTAAACAGGAGAGGGAAATGAAAAACAATGTTCTGAAAGGCTTACTCCTCGCATCCAGCCTGCTGACCTCGGTCGGCTTCGCGCATGCGGCGGACGTGACGCTGACGGTTGAAAGCTGGCGCAACGACGACCTGCAGATTTGGCAGGAAAAGATCATCCCGGCATTCGAAGCCAAGAACCCTGGCATCAAGATCGTCTTCTCGCCGACGGCTCCGACCGAGTACAACGCATCGCTGAACGCCAAGCTTGAAGCTGGTTCCGCCGGCGACATCATCACTTGCCGTCCGTTCGACGCTTCGCTGGACCTCTTCAACAAGAAGCAGTTGTCCGACCTGACATCGCTGAAGGGTATGGATAACTTCTCGCCGGTCGCCAAGGCTGCCTGGACCACGGACGACGGCAAGTCGACCTTCTGCGTGCCGATGGCTTCGGTCATCCACGGCTTCATCTACAACAAGGATGCCTTCGACAAGCTCGGCCTCAAGGTTCCGGCGACTCGCGACGAATTCTTCGCAGTGCTGGACAAGCTCAAGGCCGACGGCACCTACATTCCGATGGCCATGGGCACAAAGGATCTGTGGGAAGCTGCAACCATGGGCTACCAGAACATCGGCCCGAACTACTGGAAGGGTGAAGACGGTCGCCTGGCTCTGATCTCTGGTAAGGAAAAACTGACGGATGCTCCGTGGGTCGATCCTTACAAGGAACTCGCCAAGTGGAAGCCTTACCTCGGCGACGGCTTCGAAGCCCAGAGCTATTCTGACAGCCAGAACCTCTTTACGCTCGGCAAGGCTGCCATCTACCCGGCCGGTTCGTGGGAAATCGCGCTGTTCAACACGCAGGCTCAGTTCAAGATGGGTGCCTTCCCGCCGCCGGTCGCAAAGGCTGGCGACACGGCTTACATCTCCGACCATCCGGATATCGGCGTCGGTCTGAATGCCAAGAGCAAGCATGCGGAAGAGGCCAAGAAGTTCCTGAGCTGGGTCGCCTCGGACGAGTTCGCCAACATCTACGCCAACGCGCTGCCGGGCTTCTTCAGCCTGAACTCGCATCCGGTGAAGATGACCGATCCGCTCGCTCAGGAATTCGTTTCCTGGCGTGACAATCACAAGTCGACGGTTCGTTCGACGTACCAGATCCTGTCGCGCGGCACGCCGAACCTGGAAAACGAAACCTGGACGGAATCCGCCAACGTGATCAACGGCACGGACGCGCCGGACGCTGCTGCCAAGAAGCTGCAAGCCGGCCTCGACAAGTGGTACAAGCCGGCCAAGTAAGCCTGCTTTGACGTAAGTCGGGTGAGGGGCCTCGTGCTCCTCACCTTGTTCTACCGCCGGTGCATGCGGATAGAAGGACAGAGGTCATCGGTTGCTGCTTTCCCGCTTTTGATGGGTAAGTGCATGACGCGCCTTCATTATCTTGTATGCCGATATGAGCCGCCGGACCCGCGGCTGTCGCGACACCACATCGAGCCGCGCCCGATATTGTTTCTCCATGTTTGGCCGGAGAGCCGGAACAGCGGGCGAATTGAACGTTTGCGCTGCCGTCCCGATGCGTAGCCAATAAAAGCAGGCAGAAAGCCATGAGCAAAGCCAGTATATCAGCCGCTTTTGATGCGGTCCCGATCAAGCGCCAGAAGCGTTGGCATATCTTCGTTTTCCTTCTTCCGGCCTTCATCGTCTACACGGCGGTGATGATCCTGCCTCTGATCGAGACATTGCGGCTGTCGCTGTACAACGTCGTCGACAACCAATCGACCTTCGTGGGTCTCAACAATTTCAAAGTGTTGTTCGGGGATGATCGCTGGTCGCATGATTTCTGGAATGCGCTGCGCAACAATTTGATCTTCTTTGCCATCCACATGTGCGTGCAGAACCCGATCGGTGTCGCGCTCGCGGCGCTGCTGTCGCTGCCGAAGCTGCGGTTCGTCGCCTTCTATCGCACCGCCATGTTTCTGCCGACGCTGCTTTCCTTCGTCATCGTCGGTTTCATCTGGAAGCTCATTCTGTCGCCGCTCTGGGGTGTGGCGCCCGATTTGATGGGCATGGTCGGCCTTAAGTCGTTCTTTGCTCCCTGGCTCGGCAAGCCGGGCACGGCTCTCGTCACCGTCGCGCTGATCTCGGTCTGGCAATATGTCGGCATCCCGATGATGCTGATCTATGCCGCGCTACTGAACATCCCTGAAGAGGTGATCGAGGCGGCCGAGTGCGATGGCATCACCGGTTGGAGCCAGTTCTGGAAGATCAAGCTGCCACTGGTGCTGCCGGCGATCGGCATTATCTCGATCCTGACCTTCGTCGGCAATTTCAACGCTTTCGACCTTGTCTACACCGTGCAGGGCGCGCTGGCGGGGCCGGATGGTTCCACCGATATTCTTGGCACGTTGCTCTACCGCGTCTTCTTCGGCTTCCAGCTACAGCTCGGCGACCGCTCGATGGGCGCGACCATCGCGACGGTAATGTTCCTGATCATTCTCGCCGGCGTCTCATTCTATCTTTTCATCGTCCAGCGGCGCATCCGCCGCTACCAGTTCTGAGGAGAGGCGACGATGTCCAAGGCACGCACTTCCCTTGTCCGCTCCGGCCTCGTGCATCTGGCGTTGATCGCCTACACGTTGCTTGCCATCTTTCCGGTGTTTCTGACCATCATCAATTCCTTCAAGGACCGCGCCTCGATCTTCCGCGCGCCCCTGAGCATCCCAACGCCATCCAGCTTTAGTCTGATCGGTTATCAGACCGTTCTAAAGCAGGGGGATTTCCTGACCTATTTCGAGAACAGCTTCATCGTGACGATCGTCTCGATCGTCTTGACCCTGCTGTTCGGCGCCATGGCCGCCTTCGCGCTGTCGGAATACCGCTTCCGCGGCAATACCATCATGGGGCTTTATCTCGCGATCGGCATCATGATCCCGATCCGCCTCGGCACGGTCGCCATCCTGCAGGGTATGGTCGCAGCCGGCTTGGTCAATACGCTGACTTCACTGATCCTCGTCTACACGGCGCAGGGCCTGCCGCTCGCTATCTTCATCCTGTCCGAATTCATGCGAACCGTCTCGGATGACTTGAAGAATGCGGGCCGCATCGATGGGCTCAGCGAATATGCGATCTTCTTCCGCCTTGTGCTGCCGCTGGTTCGTCCGGCCATGGCGACGGTCGCCGTCTTCACCATGATCCCGATCTGGAATGACCTGTGGTTCCCGCTGATCCTGGCGCCGAGCGAGGCGACCAAGACGGTGACGCTGGGCTCGCAGATCTTCATCGGCCAATTCGTTACCAACTGGAACGCGGTCCTGGCGGCGCTGACGCTCGCCATCCTGCCCATCCTCATCCTCTACGTCCTCTTCTCACGCCAACTCATTCGCGGCATTACATCCGGAGCAGTCAAGTGAGCTCATCTCATAAGCCGATCCGCGTGTTGGTCGCCGGCCTTGGCAATATGGGCCGCAGCCATGCGCTTGCCTACCACAACAATCCCGGTTTCGAGATTGTTGGCCTCGTCAATCGCTCGAAGCCGAAGCTGGCTGATGAGCTGCAGGGTTACACGATCCATCCGGATTTCGAGACGGCGCTGAAGGCGTTGAAGCCCGATCTTTGCTCGATCAATACCTATTCCGACAGCCACGCGGATTATGCCGTCATGGCTTTCGAGGCGGGCTGCGACGTATTCGTGGAAAAGCCGCTGGCGACGACCGTTGAGGATGCGGAGCGCGTTGTGGCCGCAGCCGAGAAAGCCGGCCGCAAGTTGGTGATCGGCTATATCCTGCGTCACCATCCGTCCTGGATGCGATTGATTGCCGAGGCGCGCAAGCTCGGCGGTCCTTATGTCTTCCGCATGAACCTGAACCAACAGTCGAGCGGACCGACCTGGGAGACGCATAAGGCGCTGATGCGCACCACGTCGCCGATCGTCGACTGCGGCGTGCATTATGTCGACGTCATGTGCCAGATCACGGACGCCAAGCCGGTCGAGGTGCGCGGCATGGGTCTGCGCATGTCGGACGAGATCGCGCCGGATATGTACAATTACGGCCATCTGCAGGTGATCTACGAAGACGGTTCGGTCGGTTGGTACGAGGCCGGCTGGGGGCCGATGATTTCCGAAACGGCTTTCTTCGTGAAGGATGTGATGTCGCCGAATGGCGCGGTCTCGATCGTCATGGACCCCAACGCCAAGTCGGACGACATCGACACGCACACCAAGACCTCCGTCATCCGGCTGCATACGGCCGAGACCGGTCCGAACGGCAAGTTCATCCGTCCCGATCAGGATCTGCGCATGGACGGAGAGCCGGGTCACCAGGAGCTGTGCGATCGCGAACAGGCCTTCATGCTGAAGGCCATCCGCGAGGATATCGACCTTAGCCGCCATATGGCCGACGCTGTTCAATCGCTACGCATCTGCCTCGCCGCCGACGAGAGCGTGCGCACCGGCAAGCCCGTTTATTTGTAAGGGATAAGAGACTGTGGGATCGCTTCAACTGAAATCCATTCGCAAGGCCTATGGTACGCATGATGTGCTGAAGGGCATCGACCTCGAGGTGAAGGATGGCGAGTTCGTCATTTTCGTCGGCCCTTCCGGTTGCGGTAAGTCGACTCTTCTGCGCAGCATCGCCGGCCTGGAGGACGTAACCTCGGGCGCGGTTTTGATCAATGGCAAGGATGTGACGGTTACGCCGCCCGCCAAGCGCGGCATTTCCATGGTGTTCCAGTCCTATGCGCTCTATCCGCATCTGACGGTGAAAGATAATATGGGCCTCGGCCTGAAGCAGGCTGGCACCGCCAAGGATGAGATCGAAGGTCGTGTGGAGAAGGCGTCGAGCATGCTTTCTCTCGCCCCCTATCTCGCCCGTCGTCCCGCCGAACTCTCCGGCGGCCAACGTCAGCGCGTCGCCATTGGCCGCGCCATCGTGCGCGAACCGGAGCTTTTTCTATTCGACGAGCCGCTGTCGAACCTCGATGCGGCATTGCGCGTTCAGACCCGGCTTGAAATCGCCCGCCTGCATCGCAGCCTGAAGGCAACGATGATCTATGTCACCCACGATCAGGTCGAAGCCATGACGCTGGCCGACAAGATCGTCGTGATGAACGCCGGCGCGATCGAGCAGATCGGTTCGCCGATGGAGCTCTATAACCGGCCCGCGAACATCTTCGTCGCCGGCTTCATCGGTTCGCCGCAGATGAACTTCATTCCGGCGGAGAAGCTCGAGCAGAGCGGTGCCAAGACCATCGGCATCCGTCCGGAGCATATCACTTTGTCGCGCGACCACGGCACCTGGGCCGCCAAGGTCATCCATGTCGAACATCTCGGCGCCGATACGATCATCTATCTCGAATCCGAGCAAACCGGCCTTCTGACCGCGCGCCTCTTCGGCGAACACAAATACGAGCCGGACGAAACGGTCTATGCGACGCCGGAGACCAGACATATGCATCGCTTCGACGCAAACGATCAGGCCATTCGCGCTTAGGCGTCGGCATTTGGCATATTGAAGAGGGCTCTGCTTTGGCAGGGCCTTCTTTTTATTTGTCCAGCGATTGGCCCTAAAGTGATCCAGTCGTCCGGACGAATTCATGTGCCTGTCACAGAGGTGCGCTATCACTCGCTCAGTCAACACCAACAGCGAGCGCATCATGACAAATGCAGCAACCACTTATGCAACTTGGCATACCGAACCGAATGGTGACATTGCGATGGCGGAATCGCACAGCCCCTATTGGCGGCATTTCATCGAGAGCGTGCCAGAGCGGGATTTTTCGTCGAAAACGGTGCTGGATTTTGGCTGCAATCGCGGCGGCTTTCTGCGGCTGCTTCATGCGATGCGGCCGTTCCGTCGCGGCGTCGGCATCGACATTGCTTCGGAATCGGTTGCGGCGGCTGTGGCGGCCAAGGGCAACATGCCGCTGCAGTTTCAAGTCACCACCGATCTTTCGCCTTTTGCCGATAGCTTCGATGTCGCATTCAGCTATGAGGTCGTTTACCTGCTGCCGGAGTTGAAGCGGCATGCCGAGCAGATGTTCGAGGTCATGCGCAATGGCGGTGTCTATTACGCCGTCACCGGTTGCCACAACGAAATGCCGCTTTGGCCGAAGTGGCGCGAATTGATCGGCGGCAACAGCAATGCGCCGGTGCAGGATCGCTCTCCGCAGGACTATATCGATGCCTTCGCAGCCGCCGGCTTCGATGTTTCCGTTCGGCGTTTCGGCTATAGCGGCTTCGTCAGCGGATCGAAGGATCGCAAATATTATCCGAGCATTCTCGACGCGCTGAGCTATCCTGCTGAATACAAGCTCCTGTTCCGGCTCGAAAAGCGCATCTGATATGGAAACGATCGATCGCAAGAGCGGCAGTGCTCTCTGGCATCAGATCGGCGAAATCCTGGCGGCGGATATCGCCACCGGGACCTTTGCTCCGGGCGCCAAATTGCCGACCGAACCTGAACTCATGCAACGTTTCGGTGTTAGCCGTTTCACTGTCCGCCAGGCGCTCGGCCATTTGGAGCAGCGGGGATTGGTGCGCGCGGAGCAGGGGCGAGGGACCTTCGTTCACAGAGGGGCTCTCGACTATAGGCTCTCGAAGAAGACGCGGTTCTCCCAGAATTTGATCGAGCAAGGTTTCGAGCCTGGCGGCGAATTATTGATCCACGAGGTCGTCCCGGCATCCGAGCTTGTCGCGGCGCGGCTGAGGCTTGCGCTTGGCGCGCCGGTCATCCATCGCCGCGGTGTCATGACGGCGGATGGAGTGCCCGTCGAACTTGGCGACACCTACTATCCGGCTGACCGATTTCCGGATTTCGACAAGGCGAGGCTGCAATATCAGACCATTACCGCAGCACTCGCGAGCTACGGCGTCCACGACTATGTGCGCCTATCGACCGAGATTGAGGCGCGCATGCCGAATGCCGAGGAGGCGCGGTTGTTGCGGCAGCCGAAGTCAACACCGGTATTGGTCGTTCTCAAAGTGGATGTCGATAACGATGGTGCGCCCATTACCTATTCCGAGACTTTATGGTCGGCGGAGCGGGTGACCTTCAACGTCGATTTGGGATGAACGGCCTATCGATGGGACAGAATATTCACGATCTTGCCGAAGGGATCGCGGACGTAGAAACGCCGGACTCACCAGGGTTCGTCGTTCAGATCGTAGACGATGTCGAGCTGCATCGACCGGGCGCGCTGATAGACCTGATCGACATCGTCGACCTCAATCGAAAGATCGGGCACGGTCGCGCCTGAGCCGCCTTCGCTGGCTATGCTGATCTGCGGCACAGTCTGCGCCTTCGAGGCAAAGGTGATGATCCAGCCGTGGTCCATAACGATATCCAAGCCGAGCAGGTCGCCATAGAAGGCGCGAGCGCTGGCGGGATCGGCCGCATGCAGATTGGGGACAATTCGCAGGACGGTCATGCGATGCTCCTTGCCGGAGGAATGGAGGCGGGCCTTTGCCGCCTCCACCATCTTAACTCAGACAGTCACCGATGGCAGCAGCTTGGCGCGTTCGCTGAGGATCTGCCGGCAGGCATTTGCCACTTCCTGACCCTTGATGACGAAATGCTGCTTGAAGAAATGAATATGCGCTTCCGTCTCCTGGAAATGATGCGGCGTCAGCACGGTCGAAAGAATCGGAACGCCGGTATCCAATTGCACGCGCATCATTGCATCGAGAACGGTGTCGGCAACGAAGTCGTGGCGATAGATGCCGCCGTCGACGACGAAAGCGGTCGCGATGATGGCGCTATAGCGGCCGTTGCGGGCGAGCGTCTGCGCATGCAACGGGATTTCCAGGGCGCCGGGTACATCGAAAATGTCGATGGGGGAGGCGCCTTCGGTCTTCTGCCATTCGGCGATGAAGGCATCGACGCACTGATCGACGATATCGGCATGCCAGCGTGCCCGGATCAACGCTATGCGGCCCGGCTGCGTAGAAATGGAAATGGTCATGAACTCTGCCTTTCAAGGGTTTAACTCAATATCCCTTGGGCGAACACGCAAGGCCGCAGAAGCCCCTTGCGCGAAGGAGCCGTCGACCCGGCTTGCTCTCTTCCATCCGGACTATACCGTCGGCTCCGGCCTCTCACCGGATCTGCTGACCCTTCCAGCGAACCGGAAGGCGCTCGCGGGCTCGGAGATCAGCCTCCATACCGCCGGTGGGGAATTGCACCCCGCCCTGAGAACGCCTGGACTATAATTGCGGTGCAACAGAAATCAAAGAAAAACGCCGGGCGATTTGCCCGGCGCGTGCGAAAAATCTGTCCAATTGCGCTGCTTATCAATCCTGGATGACCAGCAGATCGGAGGAGGCGAAGCGTAGCGTGACTTTCTCGCCGACGCTCGGAGGCATCATTCCGGGGCTGTTGAACATGTCGAAGGAAATGGTGTTGCCGCCGACATTCATGCGCGTGCGGATGACCGAACCCAGGAAGTGGGCCGAGGAGACTTCGCCGGTCAGAGCAGTGTCGCCCTTCGCCGATTCTGCCAGCGAGCCGGCTTCTGGGCGCAGCGCCAGCGATACGGTGTCGCCGGGCTTGTAGGCGGTGACCGACTGCTTCAGTGTCACACCCTGATCGCCGATCATGATGCGGTTGCTGTCCGGATCGACGACCTTGCCTTCGATGAGGTTCAGCGTGCCGACGAAGGAGGCGACGAAGCGGGTGGCCGGCGTGTTGTAGATTTCGAAGGGCGTGCCGATCTGGTCGGCGCGGCCGGCGTTCATGACGACGATGCGATCGGAGATCGACAGAGCTTCTTCCTGGTCATGCGTCACGAAAACGGTGGTGATGCCGAGCTGCTGCTGGATGGCGCGAATTTCTTCACGCAGCGATACGCGGATCTTGGCATCAAGCGCCGAGAGCGGTTCGTCGAGCAGGAGGACCTGCGGCTTCACGGCGATGGCGCGGGCGAGCGCCACGCGCTGCTGCTGGCCGCCGGACATTTGGAACGGATAACGACCGGCAAGATGATCAAGCTTGATCAGGCCGAGCATTTCCTTGACGCGCTTGTCGATGTCAGGCTTGGCAACGCCGGCGACCTTGAGGCCGAAGGCGACGTTGTCATGCACGGTCATGTTCGGAAACAGTGCGTAAGCCTGGAACACCATGCCGATGTTGCGCTGGTTCGGCTTCAGGGGACGCTGATCTTTGCCGTTGATCGTCAGCATGCCGGCGGTCGGCGTTTCGAAACCGGCGATCATGCGCAGAACGGTCGTCTTGCCGCAGCCGGACGGTCCGAGGAAGGAGACGAATTCTCCTTTCTCGATATGCATGGTGAAGTCATGAACGACCTTGGTTTCGCCGAAGGACTTCTTGATGTTGGTAAGTTCGAGAAAAGCCATGGTGTGAAGCCTCACGCCTTAATCGGAGCGGATCTGGAGAAACGGGAAACGAGCTGGAGAAGGCCCATGCTGAGCCAGGTCACAGCGAGTGCGATGATCGCCAGCGCCGAAGACTGATAGGCCTGATTGGCGCCGACGAGCTGCATATAGGGGCCGAAGGCCGGACGATTGAGCAGCGAAGCCATGGTGAATTCGCCCATGACGATCGCCAGCGTGATGAAGGCGCCAGACAGAACGCCGCTCATGACATTGGGAAAAATGCAGCGGAACATGATGGTGGTCCACTTCGCGCCGAGGCTTTCTGCGGCTTCCGTCAGGGTACCTACATCGATCGTGCGCATCGCCGTATCCACCGAACGATACATATAGGGGAGCGCCAAGACAATATAGGAGCAGACGAGCAGAAAGTTCGTCGATTGCTCGAAGCCCGTCAGCGGCAGGATCGACGATGAATTGTAGAGACGCAGGTAGCCGAAGACGATCACGATCGCAGGAATGACCAGCGGCATCAGCGTAATGAATTCGACGACCGGGCGTAACTGTGGCAAGCGAAGCCGCACCCAATAGGCCGTCGGGACAACGAGCAGCATGCCGACGACAATGGTCAGCGCGGCCATGAGCATGGAATAGCCGAACGCATAAAGGAAGTGCGCATCGGAAAAGACCGATGCATAGGCATCGAAACTATAGGCATCGCGGCGCATGCGCAGCGAGAATTCCAGCGTGCCGATAAGCGGAACGATGAAATAGAAGGCGCCGATGACGACCGCGATCCAGGCGAAGAATTTTTGCAGCTTCATTTCTGCCACCGTTCTGCGCGCATGCGCATGATGATGTAGATGACGTTGGAAATGCCGGTGATGACGATCATGCCGAGAGCCATCGCATAGCCGAGGTTGGCGTTATGCAGCACGTCGCCGCGGATCTGGGCATAGAGCTGGATCGGTATGATGTTCAGCGAGCTGCCAGTCAGGGCGATTGCGGTCGCAATGGCGCCGAAGGCATTGGCGAACAGCAGCAGCGTCGTGCCAAGCAGGCTCGGCCACAGGATGGGGAGTGCCACCATCAGCCAATACTGCCCATTGGTCGCCCCAAGGATCGAGGCCGCCTCGCGCCATTCCTTCTTCATACCGTCCAGGGCTGGCGTGATGATCAGAACCATCAGCGGAATCTGGAAGTACATGTAGGTGATCGTCAGGCCGACGAAGCTGTAGAGATTGAAGCCTGCATGAAAAATGTCGAAGCCAAGCCAGTTTTTCAGCAGCAGCGTGACGAGGCCCAGGCGACCGATCGTGGCGATGAATGCAAAAGCCAGAGGCACACCGGCGAAATTTGAAGCGACGCCGGAAAAAGTCAGGAAGGCATGGCGCACCCAGGCCGGAAGTCCACCCATGACCAGGGCCCAGGCCAGATAAAAGCCGATTAGTGCGCCGCCGAGCGCCGAGGCGACAGACACTCTGATGCTGATCCAGTACGAGTCCAAGATGGATTTTGTGAAAAGATCGCCGATGTTCTTCAACGTTAGGCTGCCGTCGGGCGTCAGAAACGCACCTGCGACCAGATAGATCGTTGGGAGTATGAGAAACAGAAGCGCGAAGATCAGGAAGGGCGCAATGCCCAGCCAATCGACAACCACGCGCTTATTGATCATGGGGGCGGTACTGATCGTTGATGTCGTGACGATGCTCATGATTGGCCCATTCCGCGGCGTCAAAAAAGGAAAACCTCCCCGCCGAAGCGGGGAGGTCATATTAGCTGAAATTACTGTACGTTCGAACCGACGACAGAATCCCACTTGGTAGTGATGGCGGTCTTGCCGGCAGCCTGTTCATCGAGCGTCGGGAAAACGGCCTTTTCATAGGCTGCTGCCGGCGGCAGCTTGTCGAGAAGTTCCTGCGGAACCTTCTTGTTCTTCGCCAGGTCGTTGAAGCGGATCGGGTGGCAATAGCCCTTCAGCCAGCCGATCTGGCCTTCGTCGGAATAGAGGAATTCCATCCAGAGCTTGGCAGCGTTCGGGTGCGGAGCGAAAGCCGAGATCGCCTGAACGTAAACGCCAGCGACAACGCCCGAAGCCGGAACTGTAACGTCAACCGGCGGGTTGCCGTTCAGGCTGTCGCGCCATGCGAGGCCGTTGTAGTCCCAGGCGACGACGATCGGGGTTGCGCCCTGAGCGAGCGAAGCGGACTTGCCGATGACCGGAACGAAGTTGCCAGCCTTGTTCAGCTTTGCGAAGTAGTCGAGACCAGCAGCGCCGACCTTGGCGGCATCCTTTTCGCCGGCAGCCAGGCCAGCGGCGTAAACGGCCTGTACGGCCTGGTTGGAGGTGCGCGGGTCGCCAGCGAGCGATACGGTGTTGGCGTATTCCGGCTTCTGCAGGTCAGCCCAGTCCTTCGGCGGGTTCTTCACGACGTCTTTGTTGGTGACGAAGGAGAGAACGCCGTAGTAGTCGCCATACCAGAAGCCGTCGGCATCCTTGGCGCTGTCCGGAATCGAGTCCCAGGTGGAGACCTTGTAAGGCTGCAGCAGGCCGTCCTTCTTGGCGGTCGGGCCGAAGGAGAGACCAACGTCGATTACGTCGGGAGCCTGCGGGCCGGTGTTGCCCTTGTTGGCGCGGATTGCTTCAACTTCATCGCCCGACCCGGCGTCCGGGTTCAGTTCGTTGACATCGATGCTGTACTTCGCCTTGAAAGCAGCGATGAGGTCGCCATAACCGCACCAGTTGTGGGGCAGGGCGATGGTGGTCAGCGTGCCTTCCTTCTTGGCGGCAGCGATAAGGTCTGCGCTCGGTTCAGCAGCAGCAATGGCGGTCGTGGCGACGAGCATTGCAGTGGAGAGCGTCAGAAGACGATGAATTTTCGAGGTCACTGGTATTCCTCCTTTTGGGTTTTCAGTGTCTGGCGTTGCTGTTAATGACGTTGCATGAAGGTTGTGTGACGGATTTCAATGGGTTGCGCTTCCTGAACATCGGAGATTTACTTTTATTCGCTAACGATGACAGGCCTGTCTTGCTAGCCGATCCTTAGGTTGTAACTTTATACTTTCCTCCCTGCTAACCTAGCTTGCGGAACAGCCTTGTTTGTTCGAACAGGCCTTCAAGCGTTTTCATGCGCTCACTCGTCTCGTCCCAGGTCGAGCTTTGTATGGCTTCGATCAGCGCTTCGACGATGAAAAGGGTGACGACGGAGGAATCCCAGGCCGAAGGCGCTTCGATCTGCACGCGGAATGTGTGCTTTGCATATTTGACGGCAGGGGTCGCCCATTGGTCGGTGAAGACGATGATCTCGGCTCCGCAACGCCGGGCGGCGGCGGCGAGGCTGACTATTTCCTGCTCGTAACGTCTGATATCGAAGATCACCAGCAGATCGCCGGGATTCATGTTCAAAACATATTGCGGCCAGGAACTGGAGTTGGAGGAGAGCAAGGTCGTGTTCGGGCGGATGACCTGCATATGGGTAAAGAAATATTCGGCAAGCGCGCCGGTGATGCGTCCACCGACGAAATAAAGCCCGCGTTTGTGCTCTGACAGCAGCGCAGCGACGTTATCGAAGGTGGCTGCATCGATATCCGTCAGGGTCTGGCGGAGATTGCCCATAATGGCGTCAGCAAAGCGGTTAAGGATGTGCGTGCCGGGAGCATTGGACGCCCAGCGGTCGTGTTTGGTGAGCGGATTCGAGATGGTCGCCTCGACTTCCTGATGGAGGCGGGACTGAAAGTCCGGGTAACCCTTGAAGCCGAGTTTCTGCACCATGCGCGCCACTGTCGGCGTGGAAACCCGCGCATTTTCGGCAACTGTCGTAATGCTGCCCAACCCCGAAACCGGGTAGTTGTCGAGCAGGCTCTTGGCGAGCTGCTTTTCGGCGCGCGTCAGCGCGTCGAATTGGGCATTGATTACGTCCGAAACTGTTTTCGACGCATTGCTCACTCTATTTTTGCTCCCCGGGACGGTCTTATGCCGGTCTCCTGGAAGGAATATAACTACGCTGTCACATTTCGAGTCAATGTCACAAATGAAGAAATAATTTCAGTTTCCAGTTGACAGTCGCCGAAACCTGAAGAATTCTTTTCTTATAAAGATTTTATTAAGAGGGTAGGGCGCCTTTGATGCATGCCGCGCAAGGCATTCTGACGGAAGCGGATGGCGATTGCGTCGCGGTCGAACGGCCGGACGGAAAAAGCGCGGTTTTCATCATCTGCGAACATGCTTCACGCACGTTGCCCAAATATTTCGGCGATCTGGGCCTTTCGACCGAAGCGCTGTCCAGCCACATCGCCTGGGATCCGGGTGCGCTAGCGGTCGCCACGAAGATGTCCGGCAGCCTCGATGCTACGCTGGTTTATCAACGCTTCTCGCGGCTGATTTACGACTGCAACCGTCCGCCCGAAAGCGCGGGCGCGATGCCGGAGGTTAGCGAGATCTACACGATCCCCGGTAACCAGGACCTGCAAACCTCCGACCGGCAAGCGCGCACGAACGCTCTTTATATACCGTTCCATGACCGCATTCGCGCGCTCCTGAAAGAGAGGGCGGCGAGGGAACAAAACACCGTGATCGTCACGGTTCACAGCTTCACGCCTGTTTACAATGGCAGGCAGCGGGCGGTGGAGCTCGGCATTCTGCACGATGAAGACCGCTGGCTGGCGGATCGCATGCTCGATGCTGCTGCAGAGGCGCCGCTCTACCGCACCGAGCGCAACGAGCCTTACGGGCCAGAAGATGGCGTCACCCATACGCTTAAACTGCATGGGCTCGCCAACGGTTTGCATAACGTTATGATCGAGGTCCGCAACGACCTCATCCGAGATGACGTCGGCCAAGGGGTCGTGGCCGACTATCTAACAGGGCTTATCCAGAGCAGTCTGGAAGCCTGAGCATAGAAGAAAAGACCCCGGGGAGCAGTTCAACTGCGATCGGGCCGCATGGCAAAAAGCCAGCGGCGCAAGTGGCACAATGGTGGCCCGCAATTCCGTGGGCGACCGGGTTTTAGGGGGAATGACATACATGTCTGATTACACAGAGTTGGACAAGAAGCAGGACGTGCATATTCTGCACTCCATGGGCTATGCCCAGGAGTTGGAACGGCGCATGAGTTCTTTCTCGAACTTTGCCGTATCCTTTTCCATCATTTGCATTCTTTCGGGCGGCATCAATTCGCTCGCCCAAGCGACTTCTGGCGCAGGCGGTGCCGCGATCGGCATCGGCTGGCCGGTCGGATGCTTCATTTCGCTGGTCTTTGCCGTGGCGATGGCGCAGATCAGCTCCGCTTATCCGACTGCGGGCGGGCTTTATCACTGGGGCTCGATCCTCGGCAACCGTTTCACCGGCTGGCTGACTGCATGGTTTAACCTGCTCGGCCTCGTCACCGTTCTCGGCGCCATCAATGTCGGCACCTATTATTTCTTCATCGGTGCTTTCGGCGGCTATTTCGGTATGGTCGATACGACATTGGTTCGTATCGTGTTCCTGGTGGTCATTACCGGCCTTCAGGCGCTCGTGAACCATATGGGTATCGGGCTGACCGCGAAGCTCACCGACTTCTCCGGCTATCTGATCTTCGCAACCTCGATCGCACTTGCGGTCGTGTGCCTGATCGCCGCACCATCCTATGATTTCGCGCGGTTGTTCACCTTCACGAATTACTCGGGTGTGGCAACGATTGCCGCCGATGGTTCGGCAACCGGAGCACCGGTCTGGCCGCAGGTTTCCACCTTCTGGGTCTTTGCGCTCGGCCTCCTGCTGCCGATCTACACGATCACCGGCTACGACGCCTCGGCGCATACATCGGAGGAAACGGTCAAGGCAGCGCATTCCGTTCCGCGCGGCATGGTAGCCTCCGTGCTTTGGTCGGCCTTGTTCGGCTATATCATGCTGTGTGCATTCGTTCTGATGATCCCGAATATGGACGACGCCGCAAAGCAGGGCTGGAACGTGTTCTTCTGGGCGATGGATGCTCAAGTGAACCCCATCGTCAAGGATATCCTGTATCTCCTGATCTTCATCAGCCAGTGGCTGTGCGGCCTTGCAACGGTCACCTCTGTATCGCGCATGATCTTCGCGTTCTCGCGTGACGGCGGTCTTCCTGCATCGAAGGCACTTTCCAAGGTCAGCCCGACACACCGCACGCCGGTTTCCGCGATCTGGACCGGCTCGATTCTTTCGGTGCTGTTCGTCTGGGGTTCGTCGCTGGTGTCGATCGGCGATACACCGGTTTATACCATCGTCGTTTCGTGCACCGTCATCTTCCTCTTCTTCTCCTTCGCGATCCCGATCACGCTCGGTCTGTTCGCCTGGGGTACGTCGAAGTGGGACAAGATGGGCCCGTGGAACCTCGGCGAAGGGTTGTTCAAGCTTTTTGCCGTGCTGTCTATCATCGCGATGATCGTGATCTTTGTTCTCGGCATTCAGCCGCCGAATGACTGGGCAGGCATCATCACCGTCGGCTTCTTTGTCCTGACCGCGATCGTCTGGTTCGGCTTCGAGCGGCGCCGCTTCAAGGGACCGCCGATCGGCGACGCGATCGCCAAGCGCAAGGCCGAAATCGCAGCGGCAGAAGCGGCCGTCGGCGAAAGCTAAGCATCGGAGCTGCATTTCTCGAACGGCGGGGCCGCCTGCGTGCGGCCCCTTCACCGGTATAAACGAAACGCACGGCGCCGGGTTGCTCCCAGCTACGAGCCGCCGTTTTGTTGTCCGACACCCCAATTCATTGTTCAGGCGGATCACTCATGAGCACTAGCTATACGTTCGACGACCTCAAGAAAGATGTGGCCGAGGGGCGCATCGATACGGTTTTGGCATGTCAGGTGGACATGCAGGGTCGCTTGATGGGCAAACGTTTCCAGGCGGAATTCTTCGTCGAGAGCGCCTGGAAGGAAACGCATAGCTGCAACTATCTCCAGGCGACCGACCTCGAGATGGAGACCGTCTCGGGTTACAAGTCGACGAGCTGGGAAAAGGGCTACGGCGACTATACGATGAAGCCCGATCTCGCCACGCTTCGCCGCATTCCCTGGCTTGAGGGCACGGCGCTGGTGCTTTGCGACGTGCTCGATCATCACACCCATGAAGAGGTGGCGCATTCGCCGCGCGCCATCCTGAAGAAGCAGGTCAGGCGGCTTGAAGCAATGGGCATGAAGGCCTTCATGGCATCCGAACTGGAATTCTTCCTGTTCGATCAGAGCTATGACAGCGCCCGTGAATCCGGCTATCGCAACCTGCATCTCGCCAGCGGCTATAATGAAGACTACCACATCTTCCAGACCACCAAGGAAGAAGGGGTGATGCGGGCGATCCGCACTGGCCTGCAGGGAGCCGACATTCCGGTCGAAAATTCCAAGGGGGAGGCTTCGGCGGGGCAGGAGGAAATCAACGTCCGCTATGCCGATGCGCTGACCATGGCGGATCGCCATGCAATCATCAAAAATGGCTGCAAGGAGATCGCCTGGTCGAAGGGCAAGGCCATCACCTTCCTGGCGAAGTGGAACTATAATTCCGCCGGCAGCTCGTCGCATATTCATCAGTCGCTATGGAGCGCTGACGGCAAGACGCCGCTGTTCTTCGACAAGGAACAAGAACATGGCATGACGCCGCTGATGAAGCATTATGTCGCCGGCCTTTTGACGCATGCCAGCGAGATCACCTATTTCCTCGCGCCCTATATCAATTCCTACAAGCGTTTTGTCGCCGGCACCTTTGCGCCGACCAAGGCGATCTGGAGCACCGACAACCGCACGGCGGGCTATCGTCTCTGCGGCGCCGAGACCAAGGGAATCCGCATCGAATGCCGCGTCGGCGGCTCCGACCTCAATCCCTATCTCGCTTTTGCGGCGCTGATTGCCGCCGGCCTGGATGGCATCGAGAACAAGCTTGAACTAGAGGCACCCTTCGTGGGGGACGCCTATGGTGCCCGCGAGGTTCGCGAAATTCCGCGCACGCTGCGGGACGCTGCGGTGGCGCTGAGCGGCTCTCAGATGCTGCGCGCCGCTTTCGGCGACGATGTCATCGATCACTACACCCGTGCTGCCGAATGGGAGCAGGAGGAATATGATCGCCGCATCACCGACTGGGAGGTGGCGAGAGGATTCGAAAGAGCGTAAGCCTTCCTGTGATTTTTGATTTCCGCCCGATTTTCGTCGTCAGGCGCGGGCAGGGAAGGTGGCTGCGGTAAATCGCTTCTTTCGGCGATGTAAGCTCTTGGGGTAGTTTCTCGGCGATCAGCCGAGACCATATTCGTGACTATAGAAACAGGATTTCGATCATGACCATGATCACATGCGTGTCCCCGGTAAATGGGGAGATTTATGCGGAGCGTCCGGCGCTGTCGCTGGATGCGGCCAAGGAAGCGGTCGCCCGCGCCCGCAAGGCTCAGAAGGACTGGGCGCGCCGCCCGCTGGAAGACCGCGTTCAACTGGTGCTGAAGGGTGCTGCGCGCCTCAACGAAATGGCCGATGTCGTCGTGCCGGAGCTCGCATGGCAGATGGGCCGCCCGATCAAATACGGCGGCGAATATCGCGGCTTCAACGAGCGCTCGAATTATGTGGCGTCGATCGCAGCCGATGCGCTGTCGCCGATGGTGGTGGAAGACAGCGCGAATTTCGCCCGTCGTATCGAGCGCGAACCGCATGGCGTCGTGTTCGTCATCGCGCCATGGAACTATCCCTACATGACCGCGATCAACACGATCGCCCCAGCGCTGATGGCCGGCAATACCGTTGTTCTGAAACATGCCAGCCAGACGCTGCTGGTCGGCGAGCGGCTGGTTCAGGCTTTCGTCGAGGCCGGCATTCCTGCTGATGTCTTCCAGAATGTCTTCCTCGATCATGAAACGACGTCGGCGCTGATCGCCGCCGGCAGCTTCAACTTTGTCAACTTCACCGGTTCGGTCGAAGGCGGACGATCGATCGAACGTGCTGCCGCCGGCACCTTCACCAGTCTTGGCCTCGAACTTGGCGGCAAGGATCCGGGCTATGTCATGGAAGATGCCGACCTCGAGGCGGCCGTCGACACGCTGATGGATGGTGCCACCTACAATTCCGGCCAATGCTGCTGCGGCATCGAGCGAATCTATGTGCATGAATCGCTTTACGACGCCTTCGTCGAGAAGTCGGTCGCCTGGGTGTCGAACTACAAGCTCGGCAATCCGCTGGAGCCGGAAACTACGCTTGGCCCGATGGCGAACAAGCGTTTCGCCAAGGTGGTCCGCGAGCAGATCGCCGATGCCGTCGCCAAGGGCGCCAGGGCGCTGGTCGACCCCAAGCTTTTCCCGGCCGATGACGGCGGCGCCTATCTCGCGCCGCAGATACTCGTCGATGTCAATCATTCCATGGCCTTTATGCGCGAAGAGACCTTCGGCCCCGCCGTCGGCATCATGAAGGTGAAGAGCGATGCGGAAGCGCTGGAATTGATGAATGACAGCCCTTACGGCTTGACAGCGTCGCTCTGGACCAAGGAAGTCGAGCGCGCTTCGCGCATCGGCCGCGATATCGAAACCGGCACCGTCTTCATGAACCGCGCCGACTATCTCGATCCGGCACTGTGCTGGACCGGCGTCAAGGAAACAGGTCGTGGCGGCTCGCTCTCCGTGCTCGGTTTCCATAACCTGACGCGCCCGAAATCCTACCATTTGAAGAAGGTAACAGCATGAGCAATATCTCAGCCAATTGGAGCTATCCCACCGCCGTCAAGCTCGGCCGCGGCCGGATCACGGAACTGGCGGATGCCTGCAAAAGCCTGGGGATCAAGAAGCCGCTCCTGATCACCGACCGAGGGCTCGCCTCGATGGCGATCACCAAGACGGCGCTGGATATTCTGGAAGACGCCGGCCTCGGCCGTGCCATCTTCGCCGACGTCGATCCGAACCCGAACGAGAAGAACCTTGAGGCCGGCGTCAGGGCCTTCAAGGATGGCGGTCATGATGGCGTCGTCGCCTTCGGTGGCGGCTCGGGCCTCGATCTCGGCAAATGCGTTGCCTTCATGGCTGGCCAGACACGACCGGTCTGGGATTTCGAGGACATCGGCGACTGGTGGACCCGCGCCAATGTCGAGGGCATTGCTCCGATCGTCGCTGTTCCAACGACCGCCGGCACCGGCTCTGAGGTCGGCCGCGCCAGCGTCATCACCAATTCTGTAACGCATGTGAAGAAGATCATCTTCCATCCGAAGTTCCTGCCGGGCGTCGTGATCTCCGATCCGGAACTGACCGTCGGCATGCCGAAGATCATCACTGCCGGCACCGGCATGGATGCCTTCGCCCATTGCCTGGAAGCCTATTCCTCGCCGTTCTATCATCCGATGTCGGCCGGCATCGCGCTGGAAGGCATGCGGCTCGTCAAGGAATTCCTGCCGCGCGCCTATCGGGAAGGTACCGACCTCGAAGCCCGCGCCAATATGATGAGCGCCGCTGCCATGGGCGCTGTCGCCTTCCAGAAAGGGCTAGGCGCCATTCACGCGCTGTCGCATCCCATCGGCGCCGTCTACAACACGCATCACGGCATGACCAATGCCGTGGTTATGCCGTCCGTCCTGCGCTTCAACCGCAAGGCCATCGAAGAAAAGATCGCCCGTGCTGCCGCCTATCTCGGCATTTCCGGCGGTTTCGACGGTTTCTATGACTATGTGTTGAAGCTGCGGGCCGAACTCGGCGTTCCGGAAAGCCTCTCGGCTATGGGCATTGCGCCCGATCGCATCGACGAGCTTTCGGCCATGGCGATCGAAGATCCAAGCGCCGGCGGCAATCCGGTGCCGATGACGCTGGAGAACACCAAGGCGCTGTTCCACGACTGCTTCTAAGGCAATGTCGGCTTTAATTTTCAGTCGTGCCGCGAGATGATTGCGGCACGATTTTTTGTGCCTATATGGCAGGTTGACGATCGCAATCTTCACCGGCAAGTGGCGTGCCGATGGTGTAGCCTGCTAGGCCCTCGCCGACGCGATATCTTAACGCGCGACAAGCGCCATTAGGGCTTTGTTAACCATATTTCGAAACAATACGTTAATCGCACCAATGACTCAGACGGTGCTGAAATGAGCGATGTTCGTGCTCACCGCCATCTTGCCGGAGACCGACAATGCCAGTTATCACATTTGCAAATACGAAGGGTGGCGCAGGGAAGACGACGGCGGTCTTGCTGTTGTCCACGGAGCTGGCGCGACGCGGTTATCGCGTCACCATTCTTGACGCTGATCCGCAGCACTGGATTTCGCACTGGTACGAAATCTCCGGCCGTGTTCCCAATATTTCCGTCATCGATTTCGTGACGAGCGCGTCCCTGCCGATACATCTTTCCGAGAACAGTGCGACGGATTACTTCATCCTGGATCTGCCGGGTGCCCGCACGCCGCTGTTGGCAACGGCGCTCGGTCTCTCCGATCATGTGCTCATTCCGATCCAAGGCTGTGCGATGGATGCGCGGGGCGGCGCGCAGGTGCTGGAGCTACTGCAATATATGGAACAGAAAGCCGGCATTCACATCAATCATTCGGTCGTTCTGACCCGCGTGAATTCGATGGTGACGACCAGAGCGCTGCAGGTGGTGAAAGCGTTGTTGTCTCAGCGCAGTGTCACGGTTTTAGAAACGCCGATCATCGAACGCTCCGCTTTCCGCGATATCTTCGATTGCGGCGGCACGCTCTATACCATGGATCCGAACCGGGTCAGCAATCTCGACAAGGCTCAGGAAAATGCCCGCGCCTTCGCCGAGGAAATGATGCGGCTCTTGCCGGCGCGGCTGACGGCTTCGGCCCGCAGCGCTGTTCATGAGGCGATCCGCACCGCGGCCTAGCAAGCTTTCACAATAAAAAGGCCGCCGGATGGCTCATCCGGCGGCCTTATCATTTGCTCAAATGCGATCAATCGACGAATTCGACGACTACGCCGGGCTTGACCATCTTGGCAAGTTCGGTCGCATCCCAGTTGGTCAGGCGCACGCAGCCGTGGCTCTGCGACTTACCAATCTTGGAAGGGTCCGGGGTGCCGTGAATGCCGTAGGTCGGTTTCGATAGCGCCATCCAAACAAGACCGACCGGGCCATTCGGGCCGGGCGGAATGTCGAGGATCTTGTCGTTGGCGCCCTGCTTGAAGTTGATCTTCGGATTGTACGTGTAGCCCGGATTGAAAGCGACGCGCTCGACCGTGACCGTGCCGGAGGGCGACGGCGTGTCGGTCGAGCCAATGCTGGCGGGGTAGGCGGCAATCAGCGCGCCGCTGGCGTCATAGGCGAAAACCTGCTTGCGGCCCTTGTCGGCCAGAATCTTGGCAACGGTGCCGGTCTTGCCCGGGCCGGTGTTGACCACTTTGATCGTGGTGCCGGGAACCGTGAAGTCGACGCCGGGATTGAGTTCCTTCAGATAGCCTTCATCCATATGGAAACGTTCGGCCAGCATTTCCGTGGTCGAGGTATAGCCGAGCGACGGCATCTGTGCCTTCTCGGCATAGTCTTCAGGGATCGATGCGACATAGGGGCCAGCGGCATCGGCAGGCGTGATCGTATAGTTGATGATCGGCATGCCGCCCGATAAGCGCAGTTGTTCGAGGATCGAATCCGTGTCGTTCGGGTTCAGCGTCTGACCAGTCATCTGCTGGTAGGCGTAGACCGCCTTGGTGACATTGGCGCCCATGCGGCCATCGATCGCGCCCGGCGAAATGCCCTGGCGAGAGAGGAAGACCTCCAGCGCGGTGATCTCCACCTTCGACTTGCCCTTCAGCGTGATGACGGGCTCAGCAGGCGGCTTGCGTTCGATAGCAGGTGCCTGTTCCTGCGGATCGATCGACGCGTAGTCGGCGCCATTCGGATTCTGTGTGGCTTGTCCGCCCGGCAGCGATTGATTGTCGAGCGGCTCGCTCTGGATTTCGCCGTCGCGCGGAATGCCGCTGGTGACGACACCGCGATCCTGCTGATCATAGCCATTGTCGACATAGCCACCATCATCGCCGCGATACTGGCGATAGTCGCGGTAGCCGCCATTGTTGGAAAGCTGCGTGTCGCCATATCGGTTGCCGTCGCCATAGCCATCGTCATTGTAGGCGTCGCGGCGAGGCGCGCGGGGGTAATAAGTGCTGGCGCGCATCTCGGTAGCGACGACGTTGCCGTAGCGATCGATCAGCACGCGATGGCCGCGCCCGTCGCGGGCGACGGTTACGCTGCCTTGGTTCGGATATTGATCAAGGATTCGTCCGTCAGGGGTCACAAGAACCACGTCGTTCCCGCCGTGATAATATTGTGCCTGCGCATTGTTCAGCGCGAGGGCAGAGGTCGCGGCAGTCAGAGCCAAAGTAAGGCTGAATTTCAGGAACCGGTTCACGTCTGTCGAATCCTCGGGTGATGGCTGAGCCGACACACACATGGCAATTTTGACGCCAGTGTGGAATTTAAGATTATCATGCTGAATAAAAGATAAAAATTTGTGTGATCAAGGCGTCAAGTTAACGTTCGGTAAGACAAACCACCACTAAATCTGGATTTGTCCCATTTTGGAGCCATTTTTGATGGGATGGCCGGGGAGCCGCTAGGGAGGATTGCAGGAGATGATGGATTTCGCCGCAGCCAAGGGACCGAAGCTGACGCTGGATGAGAACTCCGTGCTGGACATCGGCGCCTGCATCGTCGACGGCAACAATCTTGCGCCCGGCCGCGCCATTCCGGATGATGGCGACCCGCGCATCGATCATTCGCTGGAGGGCTTTCTCTTTACCTGCGGTTCGGATCATATCCGCCATCCGGAGCCAATGTCTGACGCTTTCGAGGGCAAGCGCTATCCGCTGCACGGCTCTGTCTCCTCGCATCCCGCCAAGATCCTATGGACCCGATCCGAGAACGGCAATGCGGAGTGCCGCGCCGATATCGATATCGTCACCGCCGAACGCCGCACGGCACGGCTGGAGCGTCATTGGCGCATCGACGGCGCGACCGGCGAGGTTTCGCTTAACGACCGTGTCGTCAACACCAGCATCGAGGCGATGCCGGTCTTCCTGATGTATCACATGAATATTGGTGGCAAATGGTTCGATGACGGCGTGCGCCTCTCTGGCCAGATGCTGGAGAACGGCGGTTTCCCATGGACCTTCGGCGAGGAAAAGGGCGGTCTTTTCTGCGTGCCGGCGACGGCGAAGGGCGAGGATTGGTCCGAAGTGTGCCTCGGGCCGATCGCCGCCATTGGCGGCAAATCGCTGCGGGTTCGATTCGGCACGGATACGCTGCCGTTCCTGCAGGTCTGGCGCAACCAGCGCGCGCCGGCGCACGTCCTCGGAATCGAGCCCGTTTCGCATCGCCTGGCATCGCGCGGCGAGCTGGAGGAGGCGGGTGAATTCAATATTCTTCAGCCCGGGGAAGCCAGGAGTTTCGCACTCAACTTTGCCTTCGTCTGAAGGGCTTGAGCGGTTGACGCTTGCCCTATGGCGGCGTAGACCATGGCCCTCGGTTTCACAGAGGAAATGAACCATGGATATCCGCCCGATCGATGACGAATACTCGGTTTCCGGCCAGATCACCCTGGAGGATCTCGATCAGATCAAGGCCATGGGTTTCAACTCAATCGTCTGCCATCGTCCGGACAATGAGAGCCCGGATCAGACGCCGTTTTCTGTCATTGAAGCCCGCGCCAAGGAGCTTGGCCTTGAAATCGCGCATGTGCCCGTTGGGCCGATGGGTGTAACCGAAGAAGCCGTGCAGGGCATGGTCGACGCGCTCGACGAATTCCCGCGGCCGATGCTCGGCTATTGCCGTTCCGGCGCGCGCTCGACCGCGATCTATCAGAAGACGCATCATATCCGCGGCTGAGCGACTACCGCCAAACACGCAAGAGATTGAGGGCGCTGCCGATGGGTGGCGCCCGGTTTGTTACCCGTCACTGAACAACATCAGGAGAGAAGCATGAGCATCAAGCGTATCGACGCCGGAGCCCGTATGAGCGGCGCTGTTATTCACGGCAACACCGTTTACCTCGCCGGCCAGGTTGGTGAAGGCGAAAGCGTCACGGATCAGTGCAAGTCGGCGCTGGCCGAAGTCGACCGCCTGCTGGCCGCCGCCGGAAGCAACAAGTCGAAGATTCTGCAGACGATCATCTACCTCTCCGACATCGCCTATTTCGCCGAAATGAACGCCGCCTGGGAAGCCTGGGTCGATCCGGCAAACACGCCAGCCCGCGCCACCAGCGAAGCTAAGCTCGCTGCGCCGAAATACAAGGTCGAGTTCATCGTCACCGCTGCGATCGACTGATCTGAGCTTCGATGCATTTTTGAAAAGCCGGTGAGTTCGCACTCATCGGCTTTTCGATTGCGAAATTTCCGTCAGGGTCCGTGAGGGCGTGATGGCCTCGGGATCGAGGACGATTTCGATGATCGCCGGCCTGCCGCTGGCGCGGGCGCGTTCAAAGGCTGGGCCGAATTCCTCGGTAGTCTTCACCGTTTCGCCATGGCCGCCGTAGGCGCGGGCAAAGGCTGCGAAATCCGGATTGTTCAATGCTGTAGCGCTGACGCGGCCGGGATATTCCCGCTCCTGGTGCATGCGGATGGTGCCATACATGCCGTTGTTGATGACCAGCGCAATCAAAGGCAGATGATATTGCACGGCGGTTGCGAATTCCTGTCCGTGCATCATGAAGCAGCCGTCACCTGCAAAGCAGATCACCTCGCGCTCAGGAAAGAGCTGCTTGGCGGCAACCGCGGCCGGCAAGCCATAACCCATCGAGCCCGAAGTCGGGGCCGCCTGAGTGTTGAAGCGGCGAAAACGATGGAAGCGGTGCAGCCAGGTGGCGTAATTGCCGGCACCATTGGTGAAGACCGTATCGGGCGCGGTATTGGCCTCGATCCAATCCATGATCCGGCCCATATGCACGGCACCAGGGCTCTTTTCCGGCGTTTTCGACCAGGCGAGATAGGCCGCGTGCATGCGCTCCGTCCGCTCTGCCCAACGCGGTTCCGCCGGTGCTTCGAGATCGGCGATTGCCACCACGAAGTCGGCGGGGCTTGCGCAGATCGCCAGATCCGGACGATAGACCCGGCCGAGCTCCGACGGATCGGGATGGATGTGGACGAGTTGTTGGTGCGGGTAGGGGATATCGACCAGTGTGTAGCCGGACGATGGCATCTCGGAAAGGCGTCCGCCGAGAAGGATCAGCAGGTCGGCTTCCTTGATCTCCTTCGCCAGCGCGGGGTTGATACCGATACCGACATCGCCGGCATAATTCGGATGCAGATGATCGAACAGCATTTGCCGACGGAAGGAGCAGCCGACGGGCAGCTTGAAGCGTTCGGCGAAGCTCCGGAGGTTAGCGACCGCGTCCTCGTCCCAGCGCGTGCCGCCGAGGATAACCATTGGCCGTTCCGCTGCGATCAGGCGCAAATGGAGATCATCGATCTGGCTGCGGCCGGGATGGGCAGCGACCGGCATGTAGCGCTTGGCATGTGGGGCTTCGACCTCGTCGCGCAGCATGTCCTCGGGTAGTGTCAGCACGACGGGGCCGGGCCGGCCCGAAGTGGCCACCGCGAAGGCGCGGGTGACGAATTCCGGAATGCGGGCGGCATCGTCGATCTCGCCGACCCATTTGGCGAATTCGGTGAAGGCGCGGCGGAACTCCACCTCCTGGAAGGCCTCGCGCTCGCGGGCATCGCGCTGTACCTGGCCGATGAAGAGGATTAGCGGGATCGAATCCTGTCGGGCAATATGCAGGCCGGCCGAGGCATTGGTCGCCCCCGGCCCGCGGGTGACCATGCAGATGCCGGGCTCACCCGTCAGCCGACCCCAGGCGTCCGCCATCATCGCCGCGCCGCCCTCCTGGCGGCAGACCAGCACATCGATGTCGCTGTCATGCAGCGCATCGAGCACGGCCAGAAAGCTTTCGCCGGGAACGCAGGAGATGCGCTGCACGCCATTTGCCTTGAGGGCTTCGACGATAAGCTGGCCGCCGGTGCGTTTCATGGTTTCGCCCTTCCTTCCAGTTCCGCCAATTCGGCGAGAACCTCCTCCTGATGTTCACCAAGGCGCGGGCTTGGCCGCGTATAGGTCAGCGGCGTTTCCGACAAGACGACCGGCGTCCGTACGCTCGGGATGACGGTGCCTGCGGCATCCTCGAGGTCGATCCGCAGGCCGCGAGCCTCAATCTGCGGGTCGGCGAACATGTCTTCGATCGTATTGATCGCGCCGGCCGGCACGGCATTGTCCTCGCAGGCTTTCAGCAGATCCGCCTTTTTCCAGGAAAGCGTTTTCGCCGAGATGAAAGCGCGGACGTCGTGGCGATGGGCGACGCGCGCCTTGTTGGTTGCGTAGCGCTCATCATTTGCCTGCTCGTCGATGCCGAGAATCGTGCAGAGGCGGCGGAACTGCCCGTCATTGCCGACAGCAAGGATCAGGTAGCCATCGGCCGTCGGCACGACCTCATAGGGCGAGATATTGGGATGCGCATTGCCAAGGCGAGTGGGAGCCTTGCCGGAGATCAGGTAGTTCATGTTCTGATTGGCAAGCACGGCGGATTGCACGTCGAGCAGCGCCATGTCGACAAGCTGACCTTCGCCGGTCTTCAGCGCATGGATGAGGGCTGCTTCGATCGCGGAGACGGCATAGATTCCGGTAAAGATATCGGCGATCGCGACACCCGCCTTCATCGGCTGCCCATCTGGCTCGCCGGTAATCGACATGAAGCCGGACATGCCCTGGACGATATAGTCATAGCCTGCGAGACCGGCATAGGGACCGGTCTGGCCGAAGCCGGTGATCGAGCAATAGACCAGTTTTGGATTGATCTTCCGCAGGCTCCCGTAGTCGAGTCCATATTTGACGAGGCCGCCCAGCTTGAAATTCTCGATCAGCACATCGGCGGTTATGACCAGCCGCCGAACAAGGGCCTGGCCCTCTTCGGTCTTCAGATCAGCGACAACGGAACGTTTGCCGCGATTGGCGGAGTGGTAATAGGCGGCGGACAGGTTTTTCCCATCCTTGCCTTCGACGAAAGGCGGACCCCATTGGCGCGTATCGTCGCCTCCATCCGGGTTCTCGACCTTAATGACATCGGCGCCGAGATCGGCCAGCATCTGCCCTGCCCAGGGGCCGGCAAGAACGCGGGCGAGTTCGATGACACGAATGCCGGAAAGGGGTGGTTTCTTGGTTTTATTATCGGTCATATCGGTCCCGATGGGCGGCTACGGCACGAAAGTGTTCTCAGATGTATCGGATACCGGCCCGGAAGCAAAGCGCCGCTCGCGCCAGAGAATATGGAGGCTTCGGTTGATGCAAACGGGGCAGGGAACCGCCGGTGGCATTTATTCAAACATTCCTTTGGGAATCAGTCCTTTGCCGTCACTTGCTGACACCAGTCGGCAAAATCCGAAATGGTTGTGGCCGCACCGATCTCGTTCAGAGTCTCATGCCGCATGTCCTGATAGATGGTCATGGTGGTATGCGAGAAGCCGGCCTTTTTCAAATGATCTGACAGCCAGGAAATTGCTTTTCCATTGTTCGTCGCCGGGTCATGCCTGCCGCCGATAAGATGGATCGGCATGTCGCGCCGAAGCCTATCGAGGTGATCCCTTTGTGGTGCACGGAAGGTCAGTTCGAAAATATCCAGCCACAGCGACACCGAGGCATCGAAGCCGCAGAGCGGGTCGGCAATGTACTTATCCACCTCTTCGGGAATACGGGATAGCCAATCGAATTCGGTGCGGCGGTTGGCGATCGATTGGCCCCAGGCGCCGAAGGTCAGCTTCGGCAACAGCCCGCTCGGGACATCGGACCCCTTCAGCATGCGTTCTGCCTTCAGGATGATCTGCGCCGCGCGCCCGGCGAGACCAGGGTTGAAATTCGAGTTCCAAACGGTGACGGCATCGAACTTGTCGGGATGCGTCACGGCTACGTTGAGGCTGATCAGCCCGCCCATGGAGTGGCCGAAGAGAATGATCGGCAGGCCGGGATGGGCGGTTGCGGCAAGCTCGCGCATCGCCAGCACATCGGCAATGACCGCATCGACACCATTGCGCCTTGCGAAGCGGCCGAGTGGCGCATCGACAGCTTTTGTCTCGCCGTGGCCGCGATGATCGTGAGCATAGACATGAAAGCCGCGCGCTGCCATCGCTGCGGCGAAGCGTTCATAGCGACGGGAATGTTCGGCAAGACCGTGGCTGACGAGAAGCATGCCACGCGCGGCGCCATCTGCCGGCGCATGATGATAGGCGAGCGTCGCGCCCGTCGGACTATGCAAATGCCTCGTTTCGGCAAACATCATGCGTGTTTCCTCCCCATGTGGGACGAAAGGTCATCGCCGGCGGGATTGCAATGGACGGCGAGGGAAGCTCACAGAAATAAATCTTCGTGGTTTTTGCGATTCAGGGTTGCGTGCGGCAAATCAAACTGCTTATTTGTTCTCATATTGTTCTATTTTGGAGGTATGAAATGAAGCCTTGGCTTCAAAGGTTTGCAGTTGCGGTTCTGACTGCGGTGGTGATGGCGACGAGTGCCGTGGCTGAGGAGAATAGCCATGGACGGACGCGCTTTATTCTGGCGGCGAGTTGGGAACCCGCGTTCTGCGCGACGAACCAAAAGAAGGCGGAATGCCGAAATCAATCAGCGAATAATTTTGACGCCAAGAACTTTTCACTACACGGCCTCTGGCCGATGCGGCAGGAATATTGCGACGTTTCCGATGATCTGAAGCAGTCCGATCGCGGCCGGGACTGGAAAGACCTGCCGGCTGTTCAACTCTCGGCGGAAACCAAGGCCGCGCTGGACAAAGTCATGCCCGGCACGCAATCCGGTCTGGAGCGGCATGAGTGGATCAAACACGGCAGTTGCACCAAGCTCAGCGCCGATGATTATTTCGGGACTGCGGTGGGGTTGATCAATGAACTCAATGCGTCCGCTGTGCGCGATCTTTTCGCGCAGAATATCGGCAAGACGCTCGATGCCGAAACCATCAAGGCTGCTTTCGACAAAAGTTTTGGCGAGGGCGCCAGTGGCCGCGTGAAGATGAGCTGCCGCCAAGTCGGCAAGGTGCGGGTGATCTCGGAACTGACGATCGGCTTGTCGGAAGACGCTATTCAGCCGTCGGAAGGAAACGAGCCGCGACTCGAGCAATTGATCCAGGGCGCCGGCAGCACATCGTTCGGCTGCGATCAGGGCGTGGTGGACGCAGCGGGTTTCTGACACCCAGCAGGCGGCTCGGCGCGATAAATGCCCTCGGACAAGGTTTCTCCGTTGCCCGAGGGCGGGGTTTCGCCTACATAGCGGCACAATTCGCAATGTATCCGCCCGTGGAGTAACCCAAGCTATGGCACGTCAGTTCATCTATCATATGGCCGGTCTAAATAAGGCCTATGGCGCCAAGAAGATCCTCGAAAATATTCATCTCTCTTTTTATCCCGACGCCAAGATCGGCATTCTCGGCCCGAACGGTGCCGGTAAGTCGACCGTGCTGCGCATCATGGCCGGCCTCGACAAGGAATATACTGGCGAAGCCTGGTTGGCCGAAGGCGCCACTATCGGCTACCTGGCGCAGGAGCCTCAGCTCGATCCCAACAAGACGGTGTTCGAAAACGTCATGGAAGGCGTTGCCAAGAAAACCGAAATCCTCAATCGCTACAACGAATTGATGATGAACTATTCCGACGAGACGGCGGACGAGGGCGCCAAACTCCAGGATATCATCGACAGCCAGAATCTCTGGGATCTGGAAAGCCAGGTCGAGATGGCGATGGAAGCATTGTGCTGCCCGCCGCGCGATGCCGAAGTCACCAGCCTTTCCGGCGGTGAGCGCCGCCGTATCGCGCTTTGCCGCTTGCTTCTCTCGCAGCCGGACCTGCTGCTGCTCGACGAACCGACCAACCATCTCGACGCCGAGACCATCGCCTGGCTGGAAAAGCACCTGCGCGACTATCCGGGTGCCGTGATGATGATCACCCACGACCGTTACTTCCTCGACAATGTTACCGGCTGGATTCTCGAACTCGACCGCGGTCGTGGCATTCCCTACGAAGGCAATTATTCCGCTTATCTGCAGGCCAAAGCCAAGCGCATGCTGCAGGAAGCCCGGGAAGAAGCTGGCCGTCAGAAGGCAATCAGCCGCGAACAGGAATGGATCGCCTCCAGCCCCAAGGCCCGTCAAGCCAAGTCCAAGGCGCGTATCAACGCTTACGAACAGCTAGTCGATGCTGCCGAAAATCAGCGCCCCGGTGATGCGCAGATCATCATTCCGGTCAGCGAGCGTCTCGGCCAGGTGGTGATCGAGATGGAGGGCATCACCAAGGGCTTCGAAGGTCGCACGCTGGTCAACGATCTGTCGATCAAGCTGCCGCCGGGCGGCATCGTCGGCATCATCGGCCCGAACGGCGCCGGCAAGACGACCCTGTTCAAGATGATTACCGGGCAGGAAAAGCCGGATTCCGGCTCGATCCGCATCGGCGAGACAGTGCATCTCAGCTATGTCGACCAGAGCCGCGACGCGCTTGACGGCAATAAGACCGTATGGGAGGAAATCTCCGGCGGCGCCGAAATCATCAAGCTCGGCAAGTTCGACATGAACTCGCGCGCCTATTGCGGTGCCTTCAACTTCAAGGGCGGCGACCAGCAGCAGAAGGTCGGCAATCTCTCCGGCGGTCAGCGCAACCGCGTTCACTTGGCCAAGATGCTGAAGGCTGGCGGCAACGTGCTTCTGCTCGACGAACCGACCAACGACCTCGATACGGAAACGCTGGGGGCGCTGGAAAGCGCGCTCGAAAACTTCGCTGGCTGCGCCATCATCATCAGCCATGATCGCATGTTCCTCGACCGCCTGGCCACGCATATTCTGGCCTTTGAAGGCGAAGGCCATGTTGAATGGTTCGAAGGCAATTTCGAAGATTACGAGCAAGACAAGATCCGCCGCCTCGGCCCCGATGCTCTCAATCCGGGCAGCCAGGCGCACAAGCGCCTGACACGATAAGTTTGCTGTCTTTCTGTCATGGAGAGCCCCGGCAAGTCCGGGGTTTTTCTTTGCCGTAGGTCAGGAAGCGCATATTCCCCGGTCGACAAAACCTAACAGATTTCCGACGTCGAATTCTCCCAGCCAGCAATTGGGTCTTGCAGATCGAATGCAAATCACATAAAGATATCTTTATATCTTGATTGGGTGCTGGATGACGGATCTCGTGAAATTCGGTTTGGATGATCTGGTGGACATACTGAAGGCGGCCGGCGAGCCGACGCGGTTACGTCTGCTGGCGCTTCTTGCGGCTGGCGATCTCACCGTGACGGATCTTACCGAAATTCTCGGCCAGTCGCAGCCCCGCATTTCCCGCCATCTGAAGCTGCTCGGCGAGGCCGGCCTGATCGACCGCTATCAGGAGGGTGCCTGGGCCTATTTCCGTCTGAAGCAGGAAGGCAAGGCGGTCGTCCTCGTGCGCACGCTTCTCCGCCACACGGCTGAAAACGATCCGGTGTTGCTGCGGGATGGCGAGCGGCTTTCTGCCGTCAAGCGTGTCCGTGCGGAACGGGCACAGGCCTATTTCAGCCGCAACGCTGCGGAATGGGACGAGCTTCGCCGACTGCATGTGGCCGACGAGGATGTCGACAAGGCGCTGATCGACTTGATTGGTCCGCAGCAGATCGACTCTTTCCTGGATCTAGGCACCGGCACGGGCCGTATGCTGCAATTGTTGGCGGGTCATTATCGCCGCGCGGTCGGCATCGACGCCAGCCGTGACATGTTGGCCGTGGCGCGCGCCAATCTCGACCGCTCAAACATCACCGCCGCTTCCGTGCGGCATGGCGACATTTTCAACCTGCCGCTCGAGGCGCAGGATTTCGACCTGATTACCATCCATCAGGTGCTGCATTTCCTCGACCAGCCGGAGATTGCCATTAACGAGGCGGCGCGAATGCTCAGGCCCGGCGGCCGGCTGGTGATCATCGATCTTGCGCCGCACGGGCTGGAATATCTACGCGACGAACATGCGCATCTGAGACTCGGTTTCTCGCATCAGACCATATCGGAATGGTTGAAAATGGCAGGGCTTGATGTCGAACAGGTGCAGGACCTTCATTCGGGGAAGGAAGGCGGTCAAGCGCTGACGGTCACGATCTGGCTGGCGCGCGACCCGCGGCTGCTGATCGCCGCCGGGCAGGATCGCCAATCGTCCCCCATTCTTGCCGGGAGAGCTTGATATGCCTTCAAAGACTGAAAACGGCCAGCGTGGCATTCGTATTTCCTTCGAATTCTTCCCGCCGAAATCGGACGAAGCCGAGACGCAATTGTGGAACACGGTGGCTGATCTGGCCGAATGGGACGCGGATTTTGTCTCGGTTACCTATGGCGCGGGTGGTTCGACCAAGGCGCCGACATTGTCTGCCGTGCGTCGGATGATCCACGAGACGCCGTTCTCGACTGCTTCGCATCTGACCTGCGTGGGGGCAACGCGCGAGGAAACGCATCGTGTCATCGACGATTTGCTCGCCGCCGGCACCCGCCGTTTCGTGGCGTTGCGTGGCGACCCGCCGGGCGGGGTCGGCTCCGCCTACCAGCCGCATCCGGGCGGCTACGCCAATGCGGCCGAGCTGGTATTGGCACTACGCGAGCGCGGCGATTTCGATATTTCCGTCTCCGCCTATCCGGAGAAACATCCGGAGAGCCGTGATACAGCAGCCGATATCGACATGCTGAAGCGCAAGGCCGATAACGGCGCCAACAGGGCGCTGACCCAGTTCTTCTTCGACAATGACGCGTTTGAACGTTATCACGACCGCGTCCGTGCCGCCGGTATCAAGATTCCCGTCGTGCCGGGTATCATGCCGATCCAGAACTTGACGCAATTAAAGCGGTTTGCCGGCGCCTGCGGCACCAACATTCCTTCCTGGCTGGACGAGCGTTTTGACGGCTTGGACGAGCAGGCCGACAAGCGGGCCAATGTCGCTGCGGATGTCGCCGCGGAGCAGATCGAGGACCTGGTTCGTCGCGGCATTCATGAGTTTCATCTCTATACGATGAACCGCTCGCCGCTGGTCTCGGCCGTTCTTGAGCGATTGGGCATACAGCGCAGGGCAGATGCGCGTGCCGGCGCCGCCGCCTGACAAGATCTGGGGTGTGAACATGAAAAAGCGCATGTCGGTTTCCGGCATGCGCTTTTTAAATGGAATAGGTGTTTTGTTCGCTTTCAGGAGTTCGGTTTCCTGCACTGTCGCTATTTCGTCAGATGAAAAGCATCGTCAAAACGAATAGGAACGCTGCACTGACCACTAGGACGTTGATGGATCGCGTCAATCCCATGTCTTCCTCCTTAGTCAACTGTTAGAGCCTATGTCAAAAATGTGTCGCTTGGAAAGCGAATTCGATGCTGCGACGCGGTAGGTTGCGCAGGTTTTGAATCGAGATATCGTGGCAAGTGATTGTTTTTAATGCGAAAACTATAAAGGTGTGGCGTTCACGAAATTTAATGCATCGTTAATTTAGCTGTGAACAAGATTAAGGCGGATGTCTTTTGCTGAGGCATGAATCGGTTAATCTGGGATATTCGCCGGCAGTGGAAAGGGTGGGTGAAGTGCGTCATGAGCGATGAGATAAATCGGTCGCGAGCGCACGATATCGGTCTTTTCCTCGTTCTTGTCGTATTGGCCGGCTTGCTTCTTCCGGCGCGAAACGGCGCGCTGAGCTTGACCGGCACATTTTATCTGGCGCTGTTCATCCATATCGGTTTTTCGATCTATATCGGCGATTTCTCAGCCTGGCGGAAAGTGCCGTGGGTCCTGCTGATCGGCGTTTGGGTGATGTCGGAACTGGTACCCTTCCTCTCCTTTCTGGTGCCTTGGGGACAGTTGGAGTTCTGGCTGGCGCAATTCCCGTTGATTGGCAACATCATGGCTGCCTGGTCCGTGACGGGCTATGATTGCAAGATCGTGCTGTCGCTTGCGCTCCTGATCGTCGATCTGGGCGTCATGCATCATGCGACCTGGCAAAGGCACTCCTGGCGTCGGATCATGATTTTCCTTGCCGTGGTTGGCGTCGCGGCGGTGGTCTCCGGCATTGCTTTCGGTCTGACGATGAACCGTCTGTTCAGCCTTCCCGATTTGCCGACGGAAGATACGTTTCAGATCGTGTCGCCCTGGTATCTTCTCCCGTTCTATGCGTTGTTGCGCGCGACGGAGAATAAGCTTGGTGGTTTGCTGTTGATGTTTGGCGCCATGCTCGCTCCGGCAATCGCGCCCTTCATGCGCGCCGAAAGGCTGCGACAGGGGCATCTGTGGCGTCTCTGGCTGTTCGCTTGTCTGGCTCTGGCCATCATCTGGGCCGCCCTCGGCTATCTCGGCAGTCTTTCTCCAGACGAGAGTGCCGTCGTCTATTTGGTGCCGGTGCTGACCACCCTTTATTTCGCGTTTTTCCTGATCGTGCCGTCAGTGCTTGGCAGATTGGTCCGGCGGGCCGTTGCGGCCGAATTATAGGTCACCCGTTCCCGCGTTCGGTCGCAGGCGTGCGAAAAGCCGCCCGTCGAGAATGAGCAGGCCTGTGCCGATCAGCAGCATGCCGGCAATTTCCGTCAGTCCCAGGCGTTCGCCGAGGAAGAGAAAGCCGAGGAGAATGGCGCTTGGCGGTACGAGCAGGGTCACCAGCGAGGCGTTGGTGGCGCCGGCGAGCGCCATGATGCGGAAATAGAGGATATAGGCGAAGGCCGTCGACAACAGCGCCATGCCGAGAATGGCGGCGAGGGCGCTGGCTGGTGGCGTGGCCAATGTCCAAGGTTGATCCAGCAAAAGAGCCATCGGCAGTATGAGCGCCGCGGAGCAGGTCAGTTGACCTGCTGCGATAACGGGCGGCGCCATGCCTTTGAAACGCTTGGCATAGATCGCGGCGAAACCGTAGGAGATCGCGGCAAGGATTGGCAGCAGCAGCGCCCAGAGCGGAACTTCGGCTCCACTCGCCACGCTTGGGCCGAGCAGCACGATCGTGCCGGCGAGCCCTGTCAAGCAGCCGGCGAGCTTGGCGGAGGTCAGCCGCTCGTCGGTGGTGAAGTGATTGCCGATCAATACGGTCCAGATCGGCGTCGTTGCGTTCAGAATGGATGCGAGCCCCGCACCCATCTGGGTTTGACCGACGAAGATCAGCGCATGCGGCACGGCGTTGTTGATCAAGCCCAGCAATAGGAACTGCCGCCAATGGGTTCGCAGCAAATCATAGATTGCGAAACGACCGGCAATGTAGGCATGCAGCGCTATTGCCGCGAGCGACAAGCGAAGGAAGACCAGCGTAAACGGCGGCACATAATGGACGGCGATGCGGGCGAAGAAGAATGAACCGCCCCAGATCAAGCCGAGCGCCAACAGCAGGCTCCAGGTCAGTGCGTTCATGCCATTGCTGGTGTTCATCCGCTGCACCTCCGCCATTTTGAGTTTATTTTGACGAAATCAGAGGCGCTTTCCACCCGTTTCTTGCCGAGCCTCGATCGGATACCCGGAAAATCATCTGATAGTTGCAGGTGCAAAAACGAAAAAGGCGGCCAGCGGCCGCCTTCCATGGCAAGGCAATCGCCCTTAAAGCGCGTTCAGCAATGATTGTGTCGCCCAGCCGTCAGCGGGAAGGCCGAGGCGAAACTGTTCTTTTTGAACGGCGACGCGCGTGCCCGAGCCGAGAATACCGTCTATCTTGCCGACATCGTAGCCGCGTGCCGAAAGCTTGGTTTGAAGCGCTTTCATATCGACATCGTTCAGCCCCGCTTCCGGTGTGCCTTTGTTATAGGTTGGAGCGCCAGCAAAACGTGTGGCGAAATAGGCTGCGGACGTCGTGTAGATGAACGACTGGTTCCATTCCAGATAGGCGTTGTAGTTCGGATAGGTCAGGAAAGCCGGGCCTTTGCGGCCCTGCGGCAGGATGAGGGCGGCCGCCAGGGAACCGAAATTGGTGTTACCGTCGCGCGGCTTGACGCCTAGCTGGAACCAGTCGGCGGCCGTGAGTGGGCCGCCCAGGCCGGATTTCTCCCAAGGCAGATTATCCGGCACCGTGACTTCCTGCAGCCAGGGTTGGCCGCGCTGGAAGCCCAGGCTTTGGATGTATCGGGCCGTCGTCAGAATGACGTCGGGCGCGCTTGTCTTCAAATTGACGTGGCCGTCGCCATCGCCATCAACACCGAAAGCAATGATCGAGGGCGGCAGCATCTGCGTCTGGCCGATTTCGCCAGCCCATGCACCGGTCGTGGTTTCCGGATCGGCATCGCCATGCTGCACCATTTCAATGAATGCGATCAGACGAGGGCGGAAAAACTCGGGGCGCCGGCAGTCGTGCGAGAGAGTAACGAGCGCGTTGCGGGTGTTGAAATTGCCCTGAACGGCGCCAAAATCGGTTTCCATCGCCCAATAGGCGGTGATGACGCCGGGCGGCACGCCGTAGTCCTGCTCGGCCTTGGCGAAGACGTCGGCATACTGCTTTATCTTCTGGCGGCCGATGTCGAGGCGGGCCTGGCTGACAGTGCGCTGCGAGAATTCGAGGAAGGTCTGGCGGAATACGCCCTGGCTACGATCCATAGCGAGGACCTTCTGGTCGATCTGCGCGCCGGCCAGTGTCTTGTCCGCGGCCGCAGCATCCGCGCCAGCCGCGGTGGCCTCGGCCTTGACGCCGGCCAGGAAGGAAGAGAGATCACCGCCGCAAGCCACCTGCGGGGCATTGGTTCCACCTGCATTCGCCGCCGCGGTCGGGGTCGCGTTCTGCGCCATTGCCACACTTGCCATGGCTGAAGCGAAGACAAACGCGAGTGCGCTGCGTCGAATGGTATAGGGGTCCATAGGCGATCCTCTTTGCTGATAGAATAGGGTCGCTTTCACAGAAGATTGTGACAGAAGCAAGAGAGAAATTCAGGTAGTCTCAAGAATTTCCTTGCTTCTCTACTGCCGCCACCCAGTTGTGCCAATTCTGTTCGGAACCGGCAAAAACATTGATGTCCGTTGGCCCCTTGATGCCTGGAATTACGCCTGTCGACGTGTATTGCCAGAATGCCCAGGAGCGATCGGCATAGGTCGCCGTCGGATGCTTTGCGACCGAGCGGACCCAGAAGTGATAATCCTTGAAATAGCCGGCAAGATTGTCGCGATGGAAGTCGACCGACGTATAGATGATCGGGCGCTTGCCGTAATAAGCCTCCAGGCGGTCCATGAACCGCTTGATCTCTGTGCGCACCGTCTGCGGATCCGGCCGGGTGCGGCAGGTCTTGGATTCGGCGTTCCACTCGACGTCGAGCACCGGCGGCAGCATCATTGCATTCTTCGGCACATTGTTGATGAACCAGTCGGCCTGGTCGTCCGCTGTCGAGCAGAAATAGTAGAAGTGATAGGGGGCGTACGGAATGCCGGCGCTATTGGCTTCCTGCCAATATTCGTTGAAGCGGGGATCGACCCTATCCTTGCCTTCGGTCGCCTTGATGAAGGCGAAGGCGACGCCGGAACTCTTCACCGTCCGCCAGTCGATATCGCCTTGCCATTTCGAGATGTCGATGCCGTGAATGGGGTGGCGCTCCGGATGGTCGCGACCGAAATCCTGCGGCTTCGTATCCTTGAAACGCGTCTTCGGTATCGACGCGGTCTGGAAGCTGTCATAACCCATGGTGCAGCTATTCAGCAGGAGGGCGAGCGGCAGTAAGCATGACAGAAGCCTGCGCATGGATATCCCGTTATGGCGCGAGTAATCTTGCTGCCCCAAGACTTGGCTTCCGTGATGTGTGGTCCCCAAAATCCAAAAGAGGCAAAGGACCAAGCTGTTTGTCAGCCGGCCCTTGCCACTTTTTCACCATATCAACGTAAAAAATGCGTTATCTTCAAGTAAATTCTTATACTTGGAATGCCGCATGAGCGGATTTCGTGCCGAATTCCACTTTTTTTGCTAGGCGGCCGGCTTAATGACGACAGCTCTCCATGCATAACCCCGGCCGATTTCTTCGAATACCAGCTTCGCGCCGCGCGCCGCGACTCGCTCTTCGAGCACGGCGCGGAGGTCGGCGCGGGGGGTGACGTGGAACTTTGTCAGCCAGCCTTTCAGCATGGTGCGGAACCAACCAGGCAGGCGCTCCTGTTGGCCGAAATCGACGATGTGCAGTTCGCCGCCGGGAATGACCGCGTTCAGCGAAGCATCGATCGCGCTCTTCCAGTCCGGGATCATCGAGAGTGCGTAGGAAATCATGACACGATCGAAACCGTCGACACCGAAATCACCAGCCGAGAAGGCAGTGGCGTCGGCGACGCGGAAATCCGGTACTTGTTTCAGCCCGCGAAAATTATTGCGGGCCGAAATCAGCATCTCTTGGGAGATGTCGAGGCCATAGAGTCTCGCCGAGGGAAAGCGACGATGAGCCAGCAACATGTTGCGGCCGGTGCCGCAACCCACTTCCAGTAGGGAGCCGCTCAAAGGCACGTTGAGGTGCGCAATGGTGCGATCGCGGCCGAAGAGGTAATATTTGCGGGTCAGGTCGTAGATGTGCCGCTGGTAACGGTACATGCCGTCCATCAGTCCGGCATGGTTCTTCGAGCTTGTCTGAAGACCTGTATCCGCCTGGCTCACGCTTTTTTCCCGTAGATGTGGAAGCCGCCGTAGATCGCCGAGCGGTCGCGGACGTTAAGCTCCTGCGAGCGCTCTTCGAAATAGACCCACTGATCGCGAATGGCGGGGGAGAGGCGACCTTCGATGATGCTCTTTTCGGCGGCGGTGCGGAAAATGACGCGGGCGCCTTCGCGGGCCGTGCGGGTAATTTCAGCCCAGAGGTCGTTGAGCTGTTCGTCGGTCATCCAGTCCTGGGCGTCGAGCAGGATATAGCGGTCGCGCGAAGCGGCGGGCTTGGAGGCCAGAAGCTCCGTGAAGTTGGCATGATGCACATCGACGCGGTCGGCATTGGCGCGGATTGCGGCGTAGTGCTCAGGCCGCAGATAGGTCGGCAACGGGCCTTGGTGTTGGGAGGCATAGCGCCGCGCAAAGGCCTGCCAGGCGAAATAATTGTCCCGCATCGGGAAGTGGCAGGCCAGCTTTTCCAGGCGGTGCTTCAGGACGCCAGATATGGAATCGTCACCTGCGAGGCTCGCAAGTTCGTCATATTGTTGCGGCGGGATGCCGAGGCCGAAAAGCGAGCTCTTACGGCCGAGTAGCCAGCGGACCATCGGCTTGTCGAAGATCGGCGCAATTTCGTTGTCGAAGAACTGCCGCTGTTCGCGGACCGTGCGGGCTTCCGTCATCTTGCCGAGGCGGACGCCGTGCAGGCGGGCCAGCACATGGGCGGCGCCGATGAAGCGGCCGAGCAGGCCGGTCTTATAGATGTTGCGGTTGAACACCGTGACGCGGCGGCGGCCATACATGTCGCGGCCATCCCAGTGAGCGGCGGTCGCCGGATCGAGACGCGGCGCGATGAACTGATCGTATGCCTGGCTATTGGCGCTAACGTCCGGCGTGCCGAAGAAGCGCACGAGATCGGCATGTCCGGGTAGCAGCCGGAAGGCGGCGAGCTTGAGCTTGTTCAGCGCGATGTGGTGACGATTGAGGTCGACGACATCGATGGAAGCCGGGTTCTGCGAAAGATAGGCGAGCATGTTGCAGCCGCCCGAGCCGATTGTGACGATGCGGTGGTGCGGCTGCAGCTCCATCGCCTCCATGTCGATATCCGGATCCTCCCAGATCTGCGGATAGACAAGGCCGGAAAACAACATGCCGAACAGGCGCTCCGAAAAGCCGGCCTTCGACAGAGCCTTGTGTTGCAGCAGAGCGTCCTTGAGTTTCCGATTCTTGTGGAGACCGGCATCCGGGGCAAATTCCGTCATCTGAGTCTTGTCACCGATTTGTCAGGTTCAGCGCGTGTAACCCGGCAATGCTACAGTCTGATGACGTGGACTGTTGGCAGACCCGGCCGGTAGGGCCGTCACGGTGATATTTGCAAGGCTGTGGCGACGATAGGTCTTTCACATTCCTGCATTTCCTGATTGTCTCCGCATTCCTTCGGAGGGTGTGTGATATGCGTTTAATATCGAGAGTGGTCGGGGCTCTTGTTTTTTTGCTGCTGATCATTGTCGCGGGCGGTGCGGTCTGGCTTTCGGTCTGGCCACCGGAATTGTTGAGGGTCGGGGACGGCTATGCCGCCAAGATCGTCTGCTCGAATACCTTTATCGCCAAGCGCGATCCCGAGCGGATATTGGCGGATGACGTGCAGGCGCCGGGCAATCCGGCGCTGAAGCTCGTTCGGGTTTCGGTCAATCGAGAGGAAGGCGTGGTAACCGCCCGCTTTCTCGGCATGTTTGCACCAAACTATGCGCTCTACCGCGGCGCGCTCGGCTGCACGACGGTGCCGGACGGCGATCTGCCGGCGGCGCGCAGCGCGGCGTTCCTCAATAAGATCAAAGCGGCCAAAAGCGATTCTCCTTGGCCGGATGGCGATAAGGCCGTGCTGGGCCAAGACGACACCGGCCTCGCGCTCTCCAAGCTCCTTGCCAATCCGGACTTTGCCGGTCCCGCCATGCGCGCCATCGTCGTCGTCAAGAACGGCCGCATCATCGCGGAGACCTATGGCGAGGGATTCGACAAGGGCACGCCTTTGATCGGCTGGTCGATGACGAAGACCGTCAATGCCGCCATCATCGGCCGCCTCATGCTTTCCGGCCGCATGTCCTTCGACGATCAGAATCTTTTGCCGCAATGGAGTGCCGACGCGCGCAAGAACATCAAGCTCAGCGATCTCCTTAGCATGGAGAGCGGTTTGGCCTTCAATGAGGGATATGGCGCAGTCTCAGACGTGACGCGCATGCTCTATCTCGATCCGGATTCGACCAGGGTTGCCTCGAGTGCGCCTCAAGAGGCGGCGGCAGGCGAACGATTCAGCTATTCCAGCGGCACGGCGACGCTGCTCTCTCGGATTTGGATGAACAAGCTTCCCAATGAGAGTGCGGCGATCACCTATCCGCGTGAAGCGTTGTTTGCGCCGCTCGGCATGTTCAGCGCTGTGTTGGAAGCCGATGAGCGCGGTACTTATGTCGGCAGTTCCTATCTTTATGCGACGCCGCGCGACTGGGCGCGCTTTGGCCAATTCCTGCTGCAGGATGGTGTCTGGAAGGGCCAGCGCCTGTTGCCGGAAGGCTTTGTTGGCGCGATGCGCACTCCGACGACGGCATCCGAAGGCATCTATACGCAGGTTCAAGCCTGGCTTGCCGGTCCCGGTGGTTCGGATGCGCAGTTCGGCCTGCCGACGGATACGTTCTGGATGCTCGGACATGATGGCCAGAGCGTCGCCATTGTGCCGTCAGCCAATCTCGTGCTGGTGCGCATGGGGCTGACGCCGGGCTGGCTGGACTATAAGCCGCAAATTCTACTGAAGAGGATACTGGATATAATCAACGCCGGTCAGGACATGGCCCAACCGGCGCTGGCGAAATGATCCGGGATAATCAGTAATTGCCTTGCGCGACGTCCGGCAGGCCCTTGCGCTTGGCATCATAATAATAGCCGCGCGCATAGAGCTGAACGGCATTGGCTTCTTTGGCCTCGGCCTTGTTGTCGGCCACCATCCATGCGCCGCGCAGATATTTCGCGGCATATTTGATGTTGGTCTCGGCATCGAGTAGGCCTGCAGGCGGACCGTCGTAGCCCATGGACTTGGCCGTGTTGTATCTAATCTGCATCAGGCCAAAGTAACCGCCGCGGTTATATGCCTTCGGATTGTAGCGGCTCTCGCGATGAACGACGCGATGGATCAAAGATTCCGGAATTTCATAAAGCTTGGCATATTTCTGGATGAGCTTCGAAACGTAGCTCTTCTCCTCCGCCGGCACGTCGGAATCGTAATTCTGAGGGGTCAGTACCGCCGAAACGACCGTCGGGCCGCTGGCATCGAAGTTGAAATCATAATGCATGCGGGTGTCCGCATAACCCATGCCGGCGATCTGCATCGGCGCGGCATAGGCGACTTCGGCAGGCGCCATGATCGGTGCATCTTCGCCCGGGCGGGGCGTCGGAACGACGGACTGAATGGCCGCCACGTCCGACGTCATCGGAATGGTCGCCTGACCCTGGGTCGCGGAACCTGACACCGGCAGCAGCGCGGTATCGCCTGGACGTGCCGGGTTCGGGATCGGGATGGCGACGACGGTGGGAACCACGGGTTCGTCGGAGGCCGCATAAGCGGCGGCTGCGGATGTGCCCGCTGCGGGCGCGCCGGTTACGGCCGCTATCGCGACAGTACCCTGGTTCGCTGCATTCGGTGCATTTGCCACCGGACCAACCATGCGGTCCTGGGCTGCCTGAATCTGATTCGGAGCCACCGAACCGGCGCCAACCCGGTCCGACTTCATCAATGCTGCCTGCTGCTGAGGCTGAATCTGCTGGCCTGTAGCTGGTGTGGTGGAAGCCACCGCTACGCCGCCTGTGGTCGACGCAGCACCGACCGGAGCCGGGTTTGTATTCGGATGCGGCACGTTGGTTTGTGCCGACGGGAGTTCTGCCTGGGACGTCTGCTGCTGAGTGCTTGCACACCCTGCGAGGACGCCGCACATCATTGCCGAAAAGGCAACGCTGCGCTTTAGGCTGGGAAATCCGATCGCTACCATTCTGTCACTTTCGAAAAAACCAAACCGCCCTGCGGTGCAAATCAGCCACAGGGTTGATAAATTTATGAATCCCCCATTAACCTATCCGTGATCGCCCCGCAACCCTGGACAGCATCAAGCGGCCAACCGGCGATATCCGGCGGTCACTGCGCCGGCGGCTATCAACAGGGTTCCGCCCGTCCGGTTAACGGCGCGTTGCACGCTTGCCTTGCGAATAAAACCGCGCGCCATATCGGCGATGAAAACGTAGAGCAGGGAGTTCAGTGCTGCCAGAGTGAGGAATGTCGCCTCCAAAATAACGGTTTGCTGAAGGAAGGGCTTCGACAGGTCGAGAAACTGCGGCACGAAGGCGATGAAGAAGACAATGCTCTTCGGGTTCAAGGCGGTCACAACGTAAGCGTGCAGTAAAATCTTGAGCGGCTTTTCCTCGGGAAGATTGTCATTGTCGCCCATCGGGCCGGTCACAATCGGGGCGCGCCAGAGCTTGATTCCCAGAAACATCAGGTAGGCTGCGCCGATCAGCTTGAGAATCGTGAACAGAGTGGCCGAGGTGGCGAGAAGGGCGCCGAGACCAGCGAGCGAGGCAGTCATCGCCGTGAAATCGCCAAGCGTTACGCCGGTCACCGTTGCCAGCGCCGTCTTACGACCGTGGCCGAGTGCATATGAGATCACAAGGAGAATGGTCGGACCGGGTATTGCCAGCATAATGCAGGATGCGGCGGCGAACGCGAGCCAGGTTTCGATGGACATGGAATCCTCCTCTATTCCTATTCGCCGCCAGCAAAGACATTGGATTTGCGATCCGTCAATTAGGATTGCGCGTATTTTTGCCCGATGTGATCCATGACTTCGGCGAACCACGGCAGGGACAGATCAAAGGGCTTGCCGCCCTTGATGCGCGGGAATTCGATGGTGCGCAGCTTGCCGCCCTGGCCTTCGTCATGGCCGGTGACGCCCGAGATCTTATTCAATGCGCTTTCGACCGCGAGGTCGACCATGCCCTGGATCAGGCGCAGGTCGTCGCCGTTAGCGGGCGCCGAGCGGGCAAAATAGCCCGACTTTTGCACCAGGGAGCGCTCTGCGCCGAGCAGGGTGGCGAATTGCTTCTGGAACCAGTTGCCGACATTGATAGTGTCGATCTTCACATGACCGAAGGCATCGCGCTTGATGGTTTCACCGGCAGCTTCCCGCTCGGCCACGATGGCCTCGAGGCCGGCGCCTTCCGAAACGAACAGCGTCACCTGGCCAGTCTTGTCCATAACGGCCTTCAGGCGCTCGGCTTCTGCTTCGATGTCGAAGGCCATTTCCGGGAGATAGAGGCCGTCGATGCTCTTCATGGCGGCATTCATCATGAAGCCATCCACATATTCATTGGCACTGGTCTTCTGAATATAGGCGCGGGCTGTCGCCGCCGTCAGCCAGCCGCAGCTTCTGCCCATGACTTCATGGATGACGAGGGTGCGCGGAGCGGCGGTCTGTTCGTTGCTGACATTGTCGAAGAAATGCGCGCCGACTTCGGCCGCCGTCCAGGCGCCGAGGGACTGGCGGATCGGCACGACATCGTTGTCGACCGTCTTCGGCAGGCCGACCACGGTCAAGTTATAGCCGTTGGCGCCGAGGTAGGCGGCAAGATCGGCTGCGGTCGTGTTGGTGTCGTCACCGCCAATTGTATGGAGAATGGTGACGCCGTCGGAGGCGAGGCGCTCGGCGGCCACGCGCAGCGGATTTTCGCCTTCCTTGACGAGACCGCGTTTGACGCAGTCGGCGGCGTTGGTGAGCTTGACGCGGCTGTTGCCGATCGGCGAGCCGCCGTAGCGGTGCAATAGATGTGCACGCTCGCGCATGCCAGGCGTCACCTCGATGCGGTCACCCAGCAGAACGCCCTGATAGCCGGAGCGATAGGCTATAATGTCGAGATCGGGCGCAACGTCGCTGTAGCGCTGGATCAGGCCGCCGACCGCAGAGGAGAGACAGGGCGCCAATCCGCCGGCGGTGAGCATTGCGACTTTCTGTTTGGCCATGGGTATCCTCCTCGCAGCCGGGCTGCCTCATTTCGGTGATTGCCTCGGAATGGATGCGACAGGCGGGCATGGCTGTAAAGTAAAGAATTTAAGAAATGCGTGCTTGCTTTTTCATCCGGGCAATGAGTTGCCCGATCCGGCGGAATCGCAAATCACAGCTTCGAACACGCCATCATTACCGAATTGTGAAAAGTGTTTTCGTCTGTGCGACCAATGGACTCCTTGCAATCGCAACCATTATTTGATCAACGTGTTTCTATTCAGAAGGGGTAATTGAGACCATCATGTCGTTTTGGGAAAAATTGCTGAATGCTGTTGGTGGCACCGCTGGCAATGCCCTGTCGGCAGTGGTCGAAGCCATTCGTACGCTGTTCGAAGGCGATCCGGAGACCCGCCGCAAGGTGGCCTTTTCCGTCGCTATCATCGCGCTTTCCGCCAAGATGGCGAAGGCCGATGGCGTGGTGACCGAAAACGAGGTCAACGCCTTCCGTGAGATTTTCGAATTTCCGCCGGATCAGGCGAAGAACGTCGCACGTCTTTATAATCTGGCACGCCAGGACGTTGCGGGCTACGAGGCCTATGCAGAAAAGCTGTCGTCGCTCTGCGTCACCTGCGCGAAGAATTGCCCGGTGCTGGAAGACGTGCTCGATGGTCTCTTCCATATCGCCAAGGCTGATGGTCTGATCCACGAGAAGGAAATGGCCTTCCTGCAGCATATTGCTCAGATCTTCCATATGAGCGAGCAGCGTTTCGAACAGATCATGGCGCGCCATGTCAGCGCCGGCGGCCGCGATCCCTACAAGGTGCTCGGCGTATCGCCCCAGGACGATTTCACGACCATCCGTCGCCGCTATCATGGCCTGGTCTATGAGAATCACCCTGACCGCCTCGTCTCGCGCGGTGTGCCGGAGGAATTCCACCTCATCGCCAATGAGCGCATGGCGGCGCTCAATGCAGCCTACGCGGAAATCGAGAAAGAACGCCGCGCTGCATGAGTTCCTTTGCGGCAGATTTTTCCGGTGCCAGCGTGCAGCCGTCGCCGAACCATGGCGAGCGGCGGGACGGGCGCAAGCCAGACATGATCCTGCTGCACTATACCGGCATGGGCACGGCCGAAGGCGCGCTTGATTGGCTCTGTCGCGACGAGAGCCAGGTGTCGAGCCATTACTTCGTCTTCGAGGATGGGCGGGTGATCCAGCTCGTACCGGAGGAACGTCGTGCCTGGCATGCCGGCAAGAGCGTCTGGCATAACGAGGCCGACATCAATTCGCTGTCGATCGGCATCGAAATCGCCAATGCCGGTCATCCCGGCGGGCTGCCGGATTTTCCCGATGCACAGATCGAGGCGGTCATCGAACTGTGTCGTGATTGCGGCCATCGCTGGGCGATTTCACCTGAGCGTGTGCTTGCACACTCCGATGTCGCTCCTGTTCGCAAGGTCGATCCGGGCGAAAAATTTCCGTGGGCGCGACTGGCCGAAGCGGGCGTCGGCCACTGGGTCGAACCGACGCCGATCACCGGCGGGCGGTTCTTTCAGAGGGGCGATGTCGGGCAGCCGATCGAGGCTTTGCAATCCATGCTCTCGCTCTATGGTTATGAAACGGAAATTACAGGCGAATTCTCCACAAAACTGGCGGGAGACGTCGAGGCTTTCCAGCGCCATTTTCGCCAGGAGCGAGTGGATGGGATCGCCGATTTTTCGACCATCGATACACTTCATCGTTTGCTGTCCGCGCTGCCTCGCTTCTCCTAAGGGTAGGTGGGCCTCGTTTTTACGGTGGAATAGACGCCGTAACGCTCAAAATGCGTAACGTGCTTCAGCGCCACATCATTTCCCTATTATCTCCGCATTGGGCTGGTCTAACGGCGCCCGCTTGAACGGCGGTCGCGCAAGTTAGTTTGTGTGTCGCGCGGCCGTAAAGAATAACGGGGACCGTGAACTCCGGCGGCTCTTTTTGCCTCCCGCCGGACTGATGGCTTGTGCTGTCCACGGTTCCGCGCTCGGAGACAAAAGACTAAATGAAAAATCTGATTGTTGCGGCGGCAGCGTGCGTGAGCGTACTGCTGACAGGATATGATTGCGCCTATGCCGACCCCCACGGCGAGAAAACCCAGACCGTCCCCCTGCAGATCATTACGCGTACGGTCGGCTATCCAATGCCGAGTGTCCCCGCCGAATTGAGAGATGCGGAAAACTCCTTCACGACGCAAAATCCCTATTCGGCGCTGATTACCAAATACGCTAAGCAGAACGGCGTGCCGGTCGAATTGGCGACCGCGGTCATTCAGATCGAAAGCAATTTCAATCCAAAACGGCGCGGTAGTGCCGGCGAGATCGGCCTGATGCAGATCAAGCCCACGACCGCAAAGCTGATGGGCTATTCGGGCAGTGCCAAGGGACTTTACGATCCCGAGACGAACATCAAGTTCGGCATGAAATACCTCGCCGCGGCACAGCAACTTGGCGGTGGACCAACCTGCAACACCATCCTCAAATACAATGCCGGTCATGCAGCAACGCGCATGAATCCGGTCTCGCAGAAATATTGCGGTAAGGTGCTGGCGCTCCTCGATTAATCGCCGCTTTTAAGAGGATTGCGGGTGGGGCGGACTCGCTTTCCATGTTATCGAATTTGCGATCATTTGCGAGGGACATAACATGGCAGCGGATTTCAGGTTCATCGTCGTCGGTCGAGGAATGATGGGGGCTGCTGCCGCGCGCCATCTGGCCAAACAGACAGACGGCATAGCCGTCATCGGCCCGGACGAGCCCGAAGACCGTGTGAACCACCAGGGCGTTTTCGGCAGTCACTATGACGAAGGCCGGATCACCCGCACCATCGATCCCGACGCCGACTGGGCGCGGCTCGCCAACCGTTCGATCGGCCGCTATGCGGAGATCGAGCGCGACAGCGGCATTCAATTCTACGCCCCGGTCGGCTGCCTTGTGGTCGGGTCCAAGCGTGGCGGCGCCCATGACTACGTCAGCAATGTCGTCGATGCGGCAGCTCGGCTCGGTGTCCGGACGGAGCTTCTGGACGACGCTGCGCTGAAGGCGAAATTCCCCTTCTTCTCCTTTGCTGAAGGCAGCGAGGGCGTCTACGAGCCGAAAGGCGCGGGACATATCAGCCCGCGGCGGCTGGTGAAGGCACAGTCGTTGCTGGCGGAGAAGGCGGGGGCTCGCGTCATCAAGCAGACGGTTGTCTCGATCCGCGACGAGGACCGTCTGGCGGTCGTCACAACGGCGGAAGGCGAGACGTTCCGGGCGGAGAGAGTCCTGCTTGCCGCCGGCAGTTTCTCCATTGCCGAGAATCTGTTGCCGCAGCCGGTTGAAGTGAAGGTTTATGGTCGCACTGTGGCTTTCTTCGAGGTGGGCGAGGCGGAGGCCGAGGCGCTCTCGGCCATGCCGTCGCTGATATCTTCGAGGCCTGACCATACCGACAGCATCTACCTGCTGCCGCCGATCCGCTATCCTGACGGGAAATACTACATCAAGATCGGCGGCGATCCAGACGATCTCCAGTTCGAAAACGAGCCGGATTTGCGTAAGTGGTTTCGAACCGCCGGTCGCGACAAGGCACGCGATCACCTGACGCGGATCATCCACGACCTGGTTCCGAGCCTGACAGGGCCATCGACGTTCACCAATTCCTGTGCCGTTTCCTATTCGCCGACTGGCTATCCCATGATCGGTTACACGTCGTCACCACGCGTAGCGGTGCTAACGGGTGGCTGCGGCACGGCGGCGAAGAGTTCGGACGAGATCGGCAGGCTCGGCGCCGAACTGCTGCTCGAAGGCCGAATCAAGGACGACGGCTACCGCACGGATTTCTCTGCACATTTCCGTACTTAGGTCCGAACGGAAATAAAGCTGCATATTTCGATGGCAATTGCCGGCGCTCTCGGCTAATGGAGCCCTGCCAGTTGGCCGGGCAGCCGCGCCTCACCAATGCCGAAAGGCGGTGGGGTGAGGAAAGTCCGGGCTCCACGGAAACACGGTGCCGGATAACGTCCGGCGGGGGCAACCTCAGGGAAAGTGCCACAGAAAGCAAACCGCCTGGTCTTCGGATCGGGTAAGGGTGAAAGGGTGGGGTAAGAGCCCACCGCGTCTCTGGCAACAGCGGCGGCACGGTAAACCCCACCGGGAGCAAAACCGAATAGGGATGACGCGGATCGCGAAAGCGGTCCAGCCCGTTTCCGGGCCGGTCATCCGGGTGGGTTGCAAGAGGCGGCGCGCAAGCGTCGTCCCAGATGAATGGCTGCCACGTTCCGGCCTCGGCCGGAGCCATACAGAACCCGGCTTACAGGCCAACTGGCAAATCATATTTTCGACCGGCGTCGATGCTCGTCATTGCCCTGTGGAAACAATTTCTCAGACCGCCAAAAGCCTTGGTTTTTCGGTCTTCCGACCGTGTCGGCGGAGGGGTTTTCGTCTGTGAAAACAATCCGTTTTGGATCGGCGGTTCAGGGCGATCATAACCTTTCGTTAAACTTAACGGGTTATGAATATTCAGGCTGTGGCCACGTCTCTGTGGCTTCATCCCATTGACGCCCATATGGTCCCATGGTATCCCAAAAGCACACTGCACAAGGGCAAATCATCGCCCATTCATCGCAAAGCCATGATCCCTCCTTTCTTGGGGGTGTCGGAAGAGTATTCTCTCTTTCGGCTTGCGAAGCTGTGTCCGATTTTGGCTATGTCTGCGGGCGAATGATCGCCCGTAAGTCATGGGAAACGGGTGTTTCGCGTCATGAACCGCTTCCTATCGAATGCGACCAACAGGATCGATGCCAAGGGCCGGGTATCCGTGCCGGCGGCATTTCGTTCCGTGCTGGCGGAGCGCAATATCCAGGAGCTGTATTGTTTCCAGGATTTTGTGTTTCCGGCGATCAGCGTCGGCGGTCTCGATCTGCTCGATCGGTTCGAGCGGCAGATTGCGGCGGACGATCCTTTTTCGCCGGCGGCGAACCAGATGTCGCTCCTCATTCACGGGGGCGGGGTCTTTATGAGGCTCGATGCGGAAGGGCGGCTGATGGTCACGGATTTTATCCGCGGTTTCACCGGTATCGCCAACGAGGTGACCTTCGTTGGTCGGGCGGATCATTTTCAACTGTGGCAGCCGGAGGCTTTTCAGGTCTTGCAGGCGCAGGCACGAGAGGAGCGCAAGCTGGCGGGCAGGCGCTCAGAATAGAACGGGGAAACGGAATGGCGGCGAATCCTGGCGGAGGCTCGACTGATGCTGGTGGCGGACCGGTTCGTCACATTCCGGTTCTTCTTGCTGAGGTGCTTGAGGCGCTGGCACCGGCCGCCGGCAAGGTCATTCTCGACGGCACGTTCGGTGCTGGTGGCTATACCTCTGCTATTCTGTCTGGTGGTGCCGATGTGATCGCGCTCGATCGTGATCCGACGGCGATCGCGGCGGGGCAGGCGATGGTTGCCGCTCATGCGGGTCATCTTTCACTTATTCGTTCGCAGTTTTCGCAGCTTGCCGATCATGCGCCGCAGGGTGGGCTCGATGGTGTCGTGCTCGATATCGGTGTCTCTTCCATGCAACTCGACGAGGCCGAGCGCGGTTTCTCGTTCAATAAGAACGGCCCGCTCGACATGCGCATGTCGGCAAGTGGCGTATCGGCCGCCGATGTCGTCAACCGCGCCAAGCTCGCCGATCTCATCCGTATCTTCGCCTTCCTCGGGGAAGAAAAGCAGGCGCCGCGCATTGCCCATGCGATCGAAAAGCGTCGGGCGGAAGCGCCGTTCGTTACGACCCGCGATCTCGCTGGTCTGATCGAGATCGTCACGCCGCGAAAGGCCAAGGACAAGATCCATCCGGCGACCCGTGTTTTCCAGGCGCTGCGCATTTTCGTCAACGACGAGCTTGGCGAATTGGCGCAGGCGCTGTTTGCGGCCGAGCGCGTGCTGAAGCCCGGCGGGCGTCTGGTTGTCGTTACCTTTCATTCACTGGAAGACCGGATCGTCAAGAAGTTCTTCGCCGATCGCTCCGGCCGTGCCACCGGTTCTCGTCATATGCCCATGGTTCATGAGCGGCTCGCGACCTTCGATCCGATCGGCAAGTCGATGGTTTCGGCAAGCGATGCGGAAGCGGAGGCCAATCCGCGGGCGCGTTCGGCCAAGCTGCGCGCGGGTCTTCGCACCGCTGCGCCCGCCGAGGCTGCCGATCTCTCGATCTTCGATCTGCCCAATCTCGCCAGTCTCGGAAAGCTCGGAGGTTGATATGCTGAAGACTTTTGACATCGTCCTGATTGGCGTCATGACAGCGATGGCCACCGTGACCTACACGATCAAGCATCGTGCCGAACTGAAGCTCGAAGAGGTTCACCGCCTCGAATCGGAAATCAAGCTGGAGAAGGACACGATCGAGCTTCTGAAGGCGGATTGGGCGCTGGTCGTGCAGCCAAACCGCCTGGAGCGATTGGTCAACAACTACAGCAGCGAACTCAAATTGCAGCCGACGCTGTCGACGGCGATTGTTCAGCCGAGCGAATTGCCGATGCTCCGCTCGCAGGTTCCGCCGGAAACCGTCGCCGATGCCAAGGATGCCGCCACGCCTGACAAGACGACCAAGGCCGGAAATGCGAAACCCCACTCGAGCGCCAGCGCGGCATCGAAGAGTGGCGACACGACGGATGCCGAGATCAGGAAGGCGATCGCCGATGTCGCCGCCGCTCCCGCGCCGCGTCCGGTCGCCAAGGCGCCGTCGCTGCTGAAGCGCAAAAAACAAGAAGTCGACAATATCGCAACGGGATCGGTGGACGAGTGATGTCTTTTCTTTCGCGCATCATGGTCTTGAAAAGCAAGGCACATTTCTCCACCGACGGCAATAACCGCCCGAATGACGGCTTTGGCCGTTCGACCTTCGAAGGTGCCCGTAAGCGCAAGTCTAATCAGGCCAAAAGCCGCGTCATTCTGTTGGTTGCGAGCTTTGCCGTTGTCTACTGCATCATCGGCGGTCGTCTTGCTCAGTTCGCCATGACGCCGCCGGATACGACGTCGAGCATCCTGCCGCCGGACCGGCTGATGGCATCGCGCCCCGATATCGTCGACCGCAACGGCGCACTGCTTGCGACCGATATCCGCACGGTGTCGCTGTTTGCCGAACCGAACAAGATCATCGATCCCGATGAAGCGGTCGAGCAATTGCGCACCGTGCTGCCCGATCTCGACACCAAGGGCACCTATAAAAAGCTGGCCGTCAAAACCTCGCATTTCGCCTGGCTTCGCCGCCAGTTGACGCCGAAACAGCAGAGCCAGATCCTGGCGCTCGGCATTCCCGGCATCGGTTTCCGTCCGGAAAAACGCCGCTTCTATCCCGGCGGTTCGACCGCTGCCCATATTCTCGGCTACGTCAATATCGACAACCGCGGCGTCACCGGTATGGAGAAATATATCGACGACCAGGGGCTTGCCGATCTCGCGGCTGCCGGCATGACCACCGACCAGCCGCTGCAGCCGGTGAAGCTGTCGATCGATCTTCGCGTGCAGGACATCGTGCATGACGCCGTCGTCAATGCCGTCAATAATTTCCAGGCAAAGGGTGCCGGTGCCGCGGTGCTCGACGCCCGCACCGGCGAAGTGCTGGCCATGGCGTCGGCACCCGATTTCGATCCGAATTATCCGAACGAAGGCGCTGCAGAAGGCTGGCTGAACCGTATGACGAACGGCACGTTCGAAATGGGATCGACGTTCAAGACCTTCACCATGGCGATGGCGCTTGATGCTGGCAAGGTGACGCTGCGCGATGCCTTCGACGCCACCAATCCGATCCGCATCGGCGGCTTCACCATTCACGACTTCCACGGTCAGCATCGTGTGCTGACGGTTCCGGAAATCTTCCAGTATTCGTCCAACATCGGCACGGCAAAGATTGCCGACATAGTCGGTATCGACGCGCACAAGGAATTCCTGACGCGGATGGGGCTGCTCACCAAGTTGAACACCGAGCTGCCGGAAGTGAAGATGCCGACGCAGCCGCGCGTGTGGAAGAAGATCAACTCGATTACCATCTCCTTCGGCCACGGCGTCTCCACCACGCCGCTGCAGACAGCGGTTGCCGGTGCGGCTCTCGTCAATGGCGGCAAGCTGATCGAGCCGACCTTCCTGCCGCGGACCCGCGAACAGGCCGACGCGATCGCCAAGACTGTCGTCAAGAAGAGCACGAGCGACGACATCCGCTTCCTGCTCGATTTCAACGGCTCCAAGGGTTCCGGCCGCGCCGCTCGCGTGCCCGGCTACGATGTTGGCAGTAAAACCGGCACGGCCGACAAGGTCGTCAACGGCCACTATTCGCATACGCTGAACTTCAACACCTTCCTGGCTGCCTTCCCGATCGACAATCCGCAATATGTCATCATGACCTTCTGCGACGAGCCGAAGACCGGTGAACATGGCGGCACGATCTCGGCATACACGGCGGCGCCGATCGCTCGCGATATCATCGCCCGGGCAGCGCCGATCCTCGGAATCCAACCGAGTTTCGGAAACGGTAACTCCGCCTTGCTGGTGTCTTATTAAGCGTGAAAGAATAAACGGGTCGATTCGCGAGGGGCGGACTGATCAAGAACGAAAAGTATATTCGATGAACTTGCGGGATATTGCCGGAAATGCGTTTCCGGAACTCAATGAACAAATTGGCGGGACACTTGGCGATCTTGAGATAACAGGCCTTTCCGCCGATAGCCGTAAGGTTGCGCCCGGCATGGCTTTCATAGCTGTCGCCGGCACGAAGGCCGATGGCGCAAGTTTCATTGCTGATGCCGTTTTGCGTGGTGCATCTGTCATTGTTGCCGGCCAGGGTGCGGTCGCCGCTGGTGCGCCGCTGTTGACCGTTGCGGAGCCGCGGCGTTTCCTCGCCGTTGCTGCTTCCCGCTTTTACGACAGGCAACCGGAGACGATGGTCGCCGTTACCGGCACCGCCGGCAAGACCTCCGTCGCTTCTTTCACTCGGCAGATATGGGCGCATGCGGGCCATCCGGCGGCAATGATTGGAACGACCGGTGTTATATCACCGACGCGTAACGATTACGGTTCGCTGACGACACCCGATCCGGTGTCGCTGCATCAGTTGCTTGCCGAGCTTTCGGATGAGGGCGTCACCCATGCGGCGATGGAAGCCTCCAGCCATGGCCTCGACCAATTCCGCCTCGATGGCGTCAGGCTTGCTGCTGCCGCCTTCACCAATCTCGGCCGCGACCATATGGACTATCACCCGACCGTCGAGGATTACCTGGCCGCCAAGATGCGGCTGTTCAGGGATCTGCTGCCGAAAGGCTCGCCGGCCGTGATCTTTGCCGACGATGCGTGGTCGGAACAGGCGATTGCCGCTGCGCGCAACGCGGGGCAGGATATACGCACTGTCGGCCGCAAGGGCGATTTCCTGGCGTTGAAGCGTGTCGAGCATTTCCGTCATAAGCAGATCGCGGAAGTGCATCTGGGTGACGATATTTTCGAGGTTCACATCCCGCTTGCCGGCGATTTCCAAGTGGCCAATACGCTCGTTGCCGCCGGTCTTGCCATTTCCACCGGCGTTGCCGCGCCGGTTGCCATGGCGGCGCTGGAAAAGCTCTCCGGCGCTTCCGGGCGATTGGAGCTTGTCGGTCATACCCATGATGGCGCACTTGCCTATGTTGACTATGCGCACAAGCCGGATGCCTTGGAAAATGTGCTGAATTCGGTGCGGCCGTTCACCACCGGCCGTGTCATCGTCGTCTTCGGCTGCGGCGGCGACCGCGATCGCGGCAAGCGGCCGATCATGGGCGAAATCGCCTGCCGTCTAGCCGATGTGGTTGTGGTCACCGACGACAATCCGCGCTCCGAAGAGCCGGCGGCGATCCGCGCCGAGATCATGGCCGCGGCACCCTGCGCCACCGAGATCGGCGATCGCGCCAAGGCGATCCGCGAGGCAGTCGGCATGCTGAAATCCGGCGATACGCTGATCGTCGCGGGCAAGGGGCATGAGGAAGGTCAGACGATCGGCAGCGTGACGCTGCCTTTCTCCGACCATGCCGAACTGCGCAAAGCACTGGAGGAGGTAAAGTCTTGAGCTGGCTATGGACAACTGAAGACATGATCGCCGCCATTGCGGGCCGCTCCTTCGGAGTGCTGCCTGAGGGCGTTACGGGGATTTCCATCGACAGCCGTTCGATCAAGCCGGGCGAAGCTTTCTTCGCCATCAAGGGCGATCGCGTCGATGGCCATGACTACGCCAACTTGGCGATGGCGAACGGCGCGGCGTTGATCGTGATCAGCGAGGCGCGGTTGCCGGCGATGGGCCGGCTGACCGTGCCAAAGATCGTTGTCGACGACGTATTGGCTGGGCTCGCCAGGCTTGGCGTTGCCGCCCGTCAGCGTACGCAGGCGAGCATCATCGCTGTGACTGGCTCGGTCGGCAAAACCACCACAAAGGAGATGCTGCGCCGGACATTGTCGCCCTCGGGCAAGGTGCATGCCTCCGTCGCCTCCTTCAACAATCATTGGGGCGTGCCGCTGAGTTTGGCGCGCATGCCTCAAGATACGGATTTCGGTGTTTTCGAGATCGGCATGAACCATCCGGAGGAGATCCGGCCGCTGACGAGAATGGTGCAGCCGCATGTGGCGATCATCACCACGATTGCGCCGGCCCATCTCGGCAATTTCAAGAACATCACCGAGATTGCCGCTGCCAAGGCGGAGATTTTCGACGGCGTCGTGCCGGGCGGTCACGTCATCCTCAACCGGGACAACGATCAGTTCGATTTCCTGGAGCGCGCTGCGTTGGCCGCCGGCGTCGAGCATGTGCACAGTTTCGGCCAGCATGCCAAGGCGGATGTGCGGCTCGCGGAATTTAACGCCTCGGAAGAGAATTCGACGCTGTGGCTGACAATTGGCGGCGAGACGATGGAAGTGGCGATCGGAGCGCCAGGCCGGCATATCGCGGAAAACGCGCTGGCTGTCCTCGGTGCAGTGATGCTCGTCGAGGCCGATCTCGACAAGGCGGTCGATGCGCTGGCGACGCTGCAGGCGGAAAAGGGCAGGGGGCAGCGCCATAAGCGCGCAATCGCCAATGGCTACTTCACGCTGATTGATGAAAGCTACAACGCCAACCCTGCATCCATGCGCGCGGCCATCGCGCTGCTGGCGACATCTTCGCCGGATGCCAATGTCGGCGCTAGAGCGGGCAGGCGGATCGCCATCCTCGGCGATATGCTGGAAATGGGGGATTATGCCCAGAGAGTGCATGCCAATCTTGCCGGTCCGCTGCTGGCGGCAGGCATCGAGCATGTCTGGCTGGCAGGTCCGGAGATGGCGGCGTTGAGGGATGCGCTGCCGGAAAGTGTTCATGTCGAATATCGTGAGACGACGGAGGAGCTCTCGGAATTCGTGATCAACTCGGTCGCCCCTGGCGACGTTTTGATGGTGAAATCGTCGCTGGGGATAGGATTCGGGAAGATCGTGGCAGCTTTGCTTGACAAGTTTCCAGCATTTGCCGACACGGAGCCCCACTCCCATCAGGGGCTTTAGAAAGGGCTCTTATGCTGATCTGGCTTGCCGAACTGTCGGACCACGTTCATTTTTTCAGTACTCATTTCAGATTTCTCAATCTGTTCAGATACATCACGTTCCGCACCGGCGGCGCTTTGTTCACTTCGGCGTTGATCGTCTTCCTCTTCGGGCCGCGAATCATCTCTTCCCTGCGTGTACGCCAGGGTAAGGGCCAGCCGATTCGCGCCGACGGTCCGCAGACTCATTTCAAGAAGGCAGGTACGCCGACCATGGGCGGGCTGATGATTTTGGCCGGCATCGTCGTGTCGTCAATGCTTTGGGCCGATCTTGCCAACGTCTATGTGGTCGCGACGCTGCTGGTGACATTGGGCTTCGGTGCCATCGGCTTCTATGACGATTATCTCAAGGTAACGAAGCAGAGCGATAAGGGCTTTTCCGGCCGCGCCCGCCTCGGCATCGAATTCGTCATCGCCGCCATTGCCGTCTATTTTATGATGAGTACGGCATTGTCCTCCGGTACCGCCGGTTCGACCTTCGGTTCGTCGATCGCGTTCCCGTTCTTCAAGAATTTCATGCTCAATCTCGGCATGTTCTTCGTGCTGTTCGGTGCTTTCGTCATCGTTTCCGCCGGTAACGCTGTCAACCTGACCGACGGTCTCGACGGGCTTGCCATCGTGCCGGTCATGATTGCCGCCGCCTCCTTCGGCGTTATCGCCTATCTCGCCGGCAACTATGTCTTCGCCGACTATCTGGCGATCAACTTCGTGCCCGGTACCGGCGAATTGGCCGTGGTGTTGGGCGCTGTTATCGGCGCCGGCCTCGGCTTTCTCTGGTTCAATGCGCCGCCGGCGGCCATTTTCATGGGCGACACCGGTTCTCTTGCGCTGGGCGGCATGATCGGTTCGGTGGCAGTTGCTACCAAGCATGAGATCGTCATGGCGATCATCGGCGGTCTCTTCGTGCTGGAGGCGCTTTCGGTCATCATCCAGGTCGGTTTCTTCAAGATGACCGGCCGGCGCGTCTTCCTGATGGCGCCGATCCACCATCACTTCGAGAAGAAGGGCTGGACGGAAAGCCAAGTGGTCGTGCGCTTCTGGATCGTTGCGGTCATCCTGGCGATGATCGGCCTCTCGACCTTGAAGCTTCGGTGAGGCGGCGATGATCCCTGTCACCACGCTCAAGGGGAAAAAGGTCGCATTGTTCGGCCTCGGTGGCTCGGGTTTTGCCACCGCGCGGGCGCTTGTCGCCGGTGGTGCCGAGGTGACTGCCTGGGACGACAATCCCGACAGCGTGGCGAAGGCTGCGGCCGAAGGTATCCCGGCCGCCGATCTCAGAACGATCGACTGGAGCGGCCTCTCGGCATTCGTGCTGTCGCCCGGCGTGCCGCTGACGCATCCGAGGCCGCACTGGACCGTCGATCTCGCTCACGCAGCCGGTGTCGAGATCATCGGCGATGTCGAGCTCTTCGTCCGCGAGCGGCGGGCGCATGCGCCGGAGTGCCCCTTCATCGCCATCACCGGCACCAACGGCAAGTCGACCACGACGGCATTGATTGCCCATATCCTGCACTCGAGCGGCCGCGATACGCAGCTCGGTGGCAATATCGGTACGGCCATCCTGACGTTGGAGCCGCCGAAGGCGGAGCGCTACTACGTCGTCGAATGCTCTTCCTATCAGATCGATCTCGCCCCGACCCTCAATCCTTCCGCCGGCATTCTACTCAATCTGACGCCCGATCATCTCGACCGGCACGGCACGATGCAGCATTATGCCGATATCAAGGAACGGCTGGTGGCCGGCAGCGGCGTTGCCGTCATCGGCGTCGACGACAGCTATTCTTCGCTGATTGCCGATCGCGTCGAACGGGCGGGCGGCAAGGTTACCCGCATCTCGCGCCGGCATGCGTTGGCTGACGGGCTTTATGCCGAAGGCAGCCGCATCGTCCAGGCATCGACTGGGGCAACCTCGGACATTGCCGATCTCGACGGCATCCAGACGCTGCGCGGCGGTCACAATGCGCAGAATGCCGCGGCGGCGATAGCCGCATGTCTGGCTGTCGGTGTTTCCGCTGACGATATCCGCGCCGGGCTCAAATCCTTTCCTGGCCTCAAGCATCGCATGCAGCCGGTCGGCCGGCGTGGCCGCGTCGTGTTCGTCAATGATTCCAAGGCGACCAATGCGGATGCCGCCGCACCTGCGCTCTCGAGCTACGATCATATCTACTGGATCGCCGGCGGCCTGCCGAAAGAAGGCGGTATCACGACGCTGGCGCCGCTCTTCCCGCGCATAGCCAAGGCCTACCTGATCGGTGAAGCGGCACCGGCCTTCGCGGCGACGCTCGGCGAGCAGGTGCCCTACGAAATATCCGGCACTTTGGAGCGCGCTGTCGCCCATGCCGCAGCCGACGCCGACAGGGACGAACACGAGACGGCGGCGGTGATGTTGTCACCGGCTTGCGCAAGCTTCGATCAGTACAAGAATTTCGAGGTCAGGGGTGATGCCTTCGTCAGCCACGTGGCTGCGGTCGAAGGTGTCACCATGCTGGTCGGGTCAGCAACAGGAGGCGATTGATATGGTAAGCCGCGTTGAGCGTGGGGCCTTGGCCGAATGGTTCTGGACCATCGACCGTATTTTCCTGGCATTGTTCATCCTGCTGATCGGCATCGGCTTCATGCTCTCGTTCGCGGCGTCGCCCGCCGTCGCCGAGCGCATCGGGCTCGAACCCTTCCATTTCGTCAAGCGTCACGCCTTGTTTCTGGTTCCGGCGATCGCGACGATGATTGGCATCTCCTTCATGACGCCCCGGCAGGTGCGGCGCACTGCGGTCATCCTGCTGATCGTTTCGCTGGCGATGATGCTGTTCGCATTGTTCTTCGGTGTCGAGGTCAAGGGGTCGCGGCGTTGGGTCAACATCGCAGCGCTCTCCATCCAGCCGTCGGAATTCATGAAGCCGGCCTTCGTCGTCGTCTGCGCCTGGCTGTTTGCCGAGCATGCGCGCCAGCCGGAAATTCCGGGCAATCTCTTCGCCATCATCCTCTTCGGCATCGTCGCCGCACTCCTCGTTGCTCAGCCCGACCTTGGGCAGACGATCCTTACCACCGCCGTCTGGGGTGGCATGTTCTTCATGGCCGGCATGCCCTGGCTGTGGATCGGGGTGCTCGGCGGCCTCGGCGTCGGCGGCTTCGTGACGGCCTATTACGTCTTTCCCCACGTAGCACTTCGCGTCGACAAGTTCTTGACCGGCGAAGGCGACACGTTCCAGGTCGATACCGCCAAGGAAGCGATCATTCACGGCAATTGGTTCGGTGTGGGGCCGGGTGAAGGCATCGTCAAGCGCATCATTCCGGACGCCCATACCGACTTCATCTTCTCGGTGGCAGCCGAGGAATTTGGTGTCGTCTTCTGCATGGTGCTCGTCTGCATCTTCGCCTTTCTGGTGCTGCGCGGCCTGTCGCATGCCTATAAGGAAAAGAACGATTTCAACCGTTTTGCCGTTGCCGGCCTGGTGCTGCAGATCGGTATTCAGTCGATCATCAATGTCGGCGTGAACCTGCAATTGCTGCCGGCCAAGGGCATGACCCTGCCGCTGATCTCCTATGGCGGCTCGTCGATGACCGCCATCTGCGTGACGGCGGGCTTTATTCTGGCCCTGACGCGTCATCGGCCGGAAAAGAGAGCGCAGGACCGCAGCCTCTTTCGCGTCACGCATGGATTGCCGGCGGAGTGATCGTTTTGGACCTATCTGCGCTTCGTTCCCATCTCCCGGATTACGCTTATTCTTCGTTCGCTTTCGCGAAGACGGGGGTCTATGAAGGAAGCTTGACGCGCTTCAGTGACGCGGGCATGGCGGCTTCCTATATTAGGGAGATGCCCCGCGCAGGGGCTGTTCGCGGGAGCGAAGATCATGAGTAAAGGTATTATTCTGCTTGCCGCCGGCGGAACCGGCGGCCACGTATTTCCGGCCGAAGCGCTGGCCTATAAGCTCAGGGAGCGCGGTTATTCCGTGCACCTCGTCACCGACAGTCGCGCGGAACGTTATGCCGGCAAGTTTCCGGCGGATGAGATTCATGTGGTGCCGTCGGCAACGATCGGTTCGAAGAATCCGATCAAGGTCGCAAAGTCGCTTTGGACGCTGTGGATGGGCATGCGCGCCGCTCGCAAGCTGATCCGCAATATCAAGCCGCTTTGCGTCGTTGGCTTCGGTGGTTATCCGACCGTGCCGCCGCTGCTTGCCGCCACTCGTATGGGCGTGCCGGCGATGCTCCATGAGCAGAACGCCGTGATGGGACGCGCGAACAAGGCGCTCGCCGCCCGTGTCCAGGCGATTGCTGGCGGCTTCCTGCCGGAAAAGGGCGGCGCGTTTCCGGAGAAGACGGTGACGACAGGCAATCCCGTGCGGCCGGCCGTGATCGAAGCGGCGAAGCAGCCCTATGTGCCGTCCGGCCCGGATGATCCTTTCAATCTGGTCGTCTTCGGCGGCAGCCAGGGTGCGCAATACTTCTCCAAGGCAATGCCGACGGCGATCAGCCTGTTGGAGGAGCCGCTGCGCAAGCGCCTGCGCATCACGCAGCAGGTGCGTCCCGAGGATATGGAGACGGTCAATAGCTGCACCAGGCGGCTGGAGATGGGCGCCGAAGTCGCGCCGTTCTTCACCGATATGGCCGAGCGCATCGGCGCCGCCCATCTCGTCATCTGCCGGTCCGGTGCTTCCACTGTATCGGAACTCGCCGTCATCGGTCGTCCGGCGATCCTTGTGCCCTATCCCTATGCTCTGGACCACGACCAGGCAGCCAATGCGGCTGCGCTTGCGGCCACGGGTGGCGTGAAGGTCATTGCGCAAGCCGAGCTGACGCCGGAGAAGCTCTCGACGATCCTGCGCGGCGCGATGACGATGCCGGAGAAACTTGCGAAGATGGCGGCTGCGGCCAAACAGGCCGGCAAACCGGATGCGGCGAGCTTGCTCGCCGATATGGTTGAGGCTATTGCCGCAAAACGTTCAATTCAGGAATTCAAGGGGGCGGGCGTATGAAGCTGCCGAAGGCTATCGGCCTTGTGCATTTTATCGGTATCGGCGGTATCGGGATGAGCGGGATTGCGGAAGTGCTGCATAATCTCGGCCATCGCGTGCAGGGGTCAGACCAGTCGGAAAGCGCCAACGTGCAGCGGCTGCGCGACAAGGGCATCACGGTCCATATCGGACACAAGGCGGAGAATCTCGGCGACGCGGAAGTCGTGGTCGTCTCCACCGCCATCAAGAAGAGCAATCCGGAACTCATCGCCGCGCGCGAAAAGCTGCTGCCGGTGGTGCGCCGTGCCGAGATGCTGGCCGAGCTGATGCGCTTCCGCAACTCCATCGCCATTGGCGGCACGCACGGCAAGACGACGACGACCTCGCTGGTCGCGACCCTGCTCGAAGCCGGCGGACTTGACCCGACGGTCATCAATGGCGGCATCATCAATGCCTATGGCACGAATGCCCGCATGGGCGAGGGCGAGTGGATGGTGGTGGAGGCCGATGAATCGGATGGAACCTTCCTGAAGCTGCCGGCCGATGTCGCCGTCGTCACCAATATCGATCCGGAGCATCTGGATCACTACGGCAATTTCGACGCCGTGCGTGCCGCCTTCCGGCAGTTCGTGGAGAACGTGCCGTTCTACGGCTTCGGCGTTATGTGCCTCGACCATCCGGAAGTACAGTCGCTGGTCGGCCGCATCGAGGACCGCAAGGTCATCACCTACGGCGAAAATCCGCAGGCTGACGTGCGCTTCATGAATGTGCGCATCGACGGGACGCGCTCGCTGTTCGACATTGAAATTCGCCGGCGCCGCACGGGGAAGGTCATAGAGATCAAGGATCTCGTCATGCCGATGCCCGGCCGGCACAACATTTCCAATGCCACCGCGGCGATCGCCGTCGCCAACCGGCTCGGCATCTCCAATGTGGCGATTGCCAAGGGGCTGGCCTCCTTCGGCGGTGTCAAGCGTCGCTTCACGCTCACAGGCGAATGGAACGGCGTGAAGATCTTCGACGATTACGGCCATCATCCGGTCGAGATCAAGGCCGTGTTGAAGGCGGCGCGCGAAGCCTGCAAGGGCCGCATCATCGCTGTTCACCAGCCGCATCGCTATACGCGCCTGTCGAGCCTGTTCGAAGAGTTCGCCGCCTGTTTCAACGATGCTGACAGCATTTTCCTGGCACCCGTCTATGCCGCCGGCGAAGACCTGATCGAAGGTGCGGATTCGCAGGCTCTGGTGTCGCGCATCAAGGCAGGCGGCCATCGCGATGCGCGTTATCTGCCGTCCCAGGAGGATCTTGCCCGCATGGTCGCGGAGATTGCGCGACCGGGTGATTTTGTGGTTCTCTTGGGGGCTGGTAGCATCACTTATTGGGCAGCTTCATTGCCAAAGGAATTGGAAGGCCTCTCGGGTAAGTCCGCATGAAACAGGTGAATGGGGAAAAGCTTCTGGCGTCGCTCGGCGACAGCGTAAAGGATATTCGCGGCCGGTTGACGCCGGACGCGCCGATGGATCGCGTCACATGGTTTCGCGCCGGCGGGCTGGCGGAGCTAATGTTCCAGCCGCATGATACGGACGATCTGATCGCTTTCCTGAAGGTGCTGCCGGCCGAAGTGCCGTTGACGGTGGTCGGCGTCGGTTCGAACATCCTGGTGCGCGACGGGGGTATACCGGGTGTCGTTCTGCGCCTCTCGGCGAAGGGCTTCGGTTCGGTCGAGCTCGCCGGTGAGAACCGCATCCTGGCCGGCGCTATTTGCCCCGATAAGCACGTTGCCGCCATGGCCATGGACAACGGTATCGGCGGCTTTCATTTCTACTACGGCATTCCCGGCGGCATCGGTGGCGCGGCGCGTATGAATGCCGGCGCCAACGGCTCCGAGACGCGCGATCGCGTCGTCGAGGTGCATGCAGTTGACCGCAAGGGCAAGAAGCATGTGCTAACCAATGCCGAGATGGGCTACACCTATCGCCATTCGACGGCATCGGACGATCTGATCTTTACGCACGTTCTTTTCGAGGGGTATCCCGAGGATCGGGCCAAGATTCGAGCCGAGATGGATGCTGTGCGGGCGCATCGCGAGACGGTGCAGCCGATTCGCGAAAAAACCGGTGGTTCGACATTCAAGAACCCGGAGGGACATTCTGCTTGGAAGCTGATTGACGAAGCCGGCTGCCGCGGCCTCGTCATCGGCGGCGCGCAGATGTCATCGCTGCACTGCAATTTCATGATCAACATGGGGCAGGCGACCGGCTACGATCTCGAATATCTCGGTGAGCAGGTCCGTCGCGAGGTCTTCGAAAATTCCGGTATCAAGCTGGAATGGGAAATCAAGCGTCTCGGCTGCTTCATGCCCGGCCGGGAGGTCCGGCCGTTCCAGGGTGTGACGACGGAATAACGGGCTCAGATCTGTCTGCAGTTCATAAACTGATTCAACAAAAAGGCCGGGTTTTTGCCCGGCCTTTTCAATTGGTTATGGCGAAGTTCTCAAACTTCGTCGTTGCCTGACAGCAGAATGCCGATCAGCGAAAGAACGGCTGCAATCGTCAGATAGTAACCGACATAGGCGAGGCTGTAATTCGACGCCAGCCAGGTGGCGATGAAGGGCGCCAGCGAGGCGCCAATAATGCCGCCAAGATTGAAGGTCATCGACGCGCCGGTATAGCGAACGGCTGTCGGGAACGGAGCGGCAAGCGCAGCACCGATCGGGCCGTAAGTGAAGCCCATCAAGCCGAGACCGATGATCGAGCAAGCGAATGCGCCGCCGAGACCGGCGGTCAGCAGTGTCGAGTAGAACAGGCCGAAGATCAAGATGCCGATCGTCGTCAGGATCAGAACTAGCCGGCGCGAATAGCGATCGGACAAAAGGCCAGAAAGCGGGATCATCAGGCCGAAGAAGACCACGCCGACGAGCTGGACGACCAAGAACTGCTGCTGCGAATAACCGAGACCTGCCGGTGTGGCCGTGAGCGGCCTGGTACCCCAGCTCAGCGTGAATGCCGTCATCAGATAGAACAGCACGAAAGTCGCGACCGCGATGATCGTGCCGAGGATGAGGCTGCGCAGATGCGAACGGAAAATAACGGCGATCGGAACGGAAACGCGCTCTTCCTTATCGATTGCGCGCTGGAATTCCGGGGTTTCAGTGATCTTCAGGCGCACATAGAGGCCGACTGCAACAAGCGCCAGGCTGATGAGGAACGGAATGCGCCAGCCATAATTCAGGAAGTCCACATCACTCATGCTTTCGCGCAGGATGAGAAAAAGGCCGGCCGAGAAGATGAAGCCGATGGGAGCACCGAGTTGCGGGAACATCGCGTACCAGCTCCGCTTGCCTTCCGGAGCGTTTTCGGTTGCGAGCAACACCGCGCCGCCCCATTCGCCGCCGAGGCCGAGGCCCTGGCCGAGGCGGCAAAGCGCCAGCAGTACCGGCGCGAGAACGCCGATCGACTCATAGGTCGGCAGCATACCGATCACAACTGTCGAGAGGCCCATGGTCATCAGCGCTGCGACAAGCGTCGCCTTGCGGCCGACCCTGTCACCAAAATGCCCGAAGATCATCGCGCCGATCGGACGGGCGAAGAAGGCGATCGAGAATGTTGCGAAAGACTGTAAAGTCGCCGCAGTCGGATCGGCAGCCGGGAAAAACAGCTTTGGGAAGACGATTACCGCCGCCGTCGCATAAACGTAAAAGTCGAAAAATTCTATCGTCGTGCCGATAAGACTCGCGATCAGAACGCGTGCCTTGGAATTCGCAACAACGCTGTTCGATGACGAGGGGGTCGGCGATAAAGGAGATATCGCGTCTGTCATGGTCCCACCAATTTAGATGATGCTAAGGTTATCTTAGCGGTAAGACGTGTCCTTAGCGCAATTTTTGTTCAGCGCAAACGTCTAAGACGCAAGAAACCGGCAACCCTGCCGCAATCGCTGATTTGAGGGCGAATGAGGTCGCATTTGCAATTTAGGCTAGCGTTTATCCAGCAAAGTCTTGACCAGAATCTCGTTCTCGTAAATGTCTTACTTTCGCTCTGGTTGAGGGCTGAGGAGAATAGATTTCATGCAGAAAAAATTAATTGCGGAGTTTCTTGGAACATTTTGGCTGGTGTTTGGTGGCTGCGGAAGCGCAATCTTTGCGGCAGCTTTTCCGAGCCTCGGTATTGGCTTTCTCGGTGTTTCTTTCGCCTTTGGGTTGACCGTGCTCACCATGGCCTTTGCGGTCGGCGGTATATCGGGCGGCCATTTCAATCCGGCGGTGTCGGTCGGTCTTACCGTTGCCGGCCGCTTGCCCGGTTCGCAGCTCATTCCCTACATCATCGCTCAGGTCGTCGGCGCGATCGCTGCCGCGGCTGTGCTTTACCTGATCGCAAGCGGCAAGGTTGATTTCCAGCTCGGCGGTTTTGCGGCCAATGGTTATGGCGAGCATTCTCCGGGCGGCTATTCGCTGGTATCGGCGCTGGTTGCCGAAATCGTGCTGACTCTCTTCTTCCTGATCGTGATTCTCGGTTCGACCAGCAGCAGGGTGCCGGCTGGGTTCGCACCGATTGCCATTGGCCTTGCACTGACGCTGATCCATCTGATCTCGATCCCGATCACCAATACGTCGGTCAATCCGGCCCGTTCCACCGGTCAGGCTCTGTTCGTCGGCGGCTGGGCGCTGCAGCAGCTTTGGCTGTTCTGGGTGGCCCCGATCGTCGGTGGCGCGCTGGGCGGACTCATCTGGAAACTGATCGACGATCGCGACTGATTCAGGGTTGCAATAAGCCTTATGAAGGCCCGCACCGGAGACCTCGGCGCGGGCCTATTTGTTTAAAAATTTCTAAAAGTGGATATTCAAACATAGCAACTCCATGATTCTAATGGCAGAATTCTTCAACTCGATTTGATTCGAAAAAATTGACTTCGGCGAAAGCGGTCGAAAGTTAACGAAAGTAAACGCTTCATTAACCTTAATGTTGTTCTAATGGAGCATGCAAAGACGTCGCGAGAATCGCTGCTCGGCGCATCGAGCAAACGTCGATTGAAGGTGTGAATTGGGGGTATTAATGGGTGGCAAGCATGTGGCTGTCCTTTTGGGCGGATTTTCCTCGGAGAGGCCGGTTAGCCTGTCTTCGGGAAAAGCATGCGCTGACGCCCTCGAGTTGGAAGGCTTTCAAGTCACGCGTGTTGATGTGGAGCGCGATGTGTCCGCGCGCCTTGCAGATCTGAAGCCCGATGTCGTTTTCAATGCTTTGCATGGCCCGTTCGGCGAGGACGGCACCATTCAGGGTATCCTTGAATATCTGCAGATCCCTTACACGCATTCCGGCGTGCTGGCCTCGGCGCTCGCCATGGACAAGTCGCGCGCCAAGAAGGTGGCTGATGGCGCCGGCATTCCTGTGGCCGATTCGCGTGTGATGAACCGTTTCGCCATTACCGGCGAGCATCCGATGAGGCCGCCCTACGTTGTGAAGCCGGTGCGTGAAGGTTCGAGCTTCGGTGTCGTGATCGTCAAGGAAGATCAAACGCATCCACCGCAGATCATTACCTCTTCCGAGTGGCGTTACGGCGACGAAGTGTTGGTCGAGCGCTACATCTACGGCCGGGAGCTGACGTGCGGCGTCATGGGCGATACGGCGCTCGGCGTCACTGAGATCGTGCCGCAGGGCCATAGCTTCTACGACTACGATTCCAAGTATGCGGAGGGTGGATCAAAACACGTCATCCCCGCCAGAATTTCACCGAATCTTTACCAAAAGATACAAACATTATCGTTAAGGGCGCATCAAGCTATCGGCTGCCGTGGCGTCAGTCGATCTGACTTCCGTTATGACGATCGCTTTTCCGAAGAGGGCGAGCTTATCTGGCTGGAAATCAATACCCAGCCGGGCATGACGCCTACCTCGCTGGTGCCCGAAATGGCCGCTCACGCCGGCTACTCTTTTGGTGAATTTCTCCGGTGGATGGTGGAGGACGCGTCTTGTTTGCGCTGACGGTCAAAAATATGAGGCGGTCCCGCCATCGCGTCCCGCTCGCGATCGACGATGTCGAGGATGCGTTTGTGTTGCCGCGCCCGCTGCGTCGTGCCGTGCGTTTCCTCGTGAGCCTTGGTTCCGGACGCGTCAATATTCCGGCTCATACGGGCACGGTTTCCGCTCTCGCTCTGTTCGCTGCGACCGGCCTCTATGGCATGTCGATCGGTGGCCATACGCAGGATGTTGCCCAGGCGACGACGTCGGCTGCTGGCTTTGCCATCGAAGATGTGAAGGTTTCCGGCAACGATCAGACTTCGGAAATCGAAATCCTGCAGCTTCTCGGTCTCGACGGCACGACGTCGCTGGTGGCGCTCAATGTCGATGCGGCTCGTCAGAAGATTGCGAGCCTGCCTTGGGTGCAGGGCGTCGAAGTCCGTAAGGTCTATCCGAAGACGGTCGAAGTGAAGCTCACGGAGCGCAAGGCTTATGCCATCTGGCAGCACGGCTCCGAACTCTCGCTGATCCAGAAGGACGGCAGCGTGATTGCCCCGTTGCGCGACAACAAGTTCGCCAAGCTACCGCTTTTCGTCGGTCGCGATGCCGAAACGGCTGCGGCGTCCATCGATGACGAGTTTGCCAACTGGCCGGATGTTCGCAGCCATGTGAAGGCATTCGTGCGCGTCGCCGGTCGCCGTTGGGATCTCTACCTCGACAATGGCGTGATCATCAAATTGCCGGAAGACAATATCGATGGTGCGCTCGCTCGGCTCACCAAGCTCGACAAGGACGAAAGCCTTCTGCAGCGTGATATCGCAGCCGTCGACCTTCGCCTTGACGACCGTACCGCCATTGAATTGACCCCGGACGCAGCACTTCGCCGCCAGGCGGCGTTGGATGTCAGAACCAAGGCTTTGAAGAAAGCAGGGCAGGATACATGAGCTTATTCAGTTCGTCCCATTTCGGTCTGCCGCGCCTGAAGCCGCTGTCCTCCAAGCGGTCGCACATCGTATCCGTCCTCGACATCGGCTCGACGAAGGTCGTCTGCATGATCGGCCGGCTGACGCCGCGTGAGGAAAGCCAGGTTCTGCCGAACCGCACGCATAATATCGAGATCATTGGCATCGGCCATCAGCGTTCGCGCGGCATCAAGACCGGTGTCATCGCCGATCTCGATGCGCTGGAAAATGTCGTCCGTCTCTCGGTCGACGCCGCCGAACGCATGGCCGGGCTAACCGTAGACAGCCTGATCGTCAATGTTTCGGCCGGTCGCCTTGGCAGCGACATCTACACCGCCACCATCGATCTGGGCGGCCAGGAAGTCGAAGCAAACGATCTGAAGAAGGTGCTTGCCGCCGCCTGCCAGCAGTCGCTCCGTCAGGAACGCGCCGTGCTGCATTCGCTGGCAACCGGCTACTCGCTCGACGGCGAACGCGGTATCCGCGATCCGCTCGCAATGTTCGGTGATGCCTTGGGTGTCGACATGCATGTGGTCACGGCGGAGCGCGCTGCGCTTCGCAACCTCGAACTCTGCATCAACCGGGCGCATCTTTCTGTCGAGGGCATGGTGGCAACACCCTATGCCAGCGGTCTTGCCGCTCTCGTCGATGATGAAGTCGAGCTCGGTTGCGCCGCGATCGACATGGGCGGCGGCACGACGACGATCTCGGTCTTTGCCGAAGGCAAGCTGGTGCACACCGACGCCGTCAGCCTCGGCGGCCATCATGTCACCACCGACCTTGCCCGCGGTCTTTCGACCCGTATCGAGGATGCCGAGCGGCTGAAGGTGGTTCATGCTTCCGCGCTCGCGAATTCTTCGGAAGAGCGCGAACTGATTTCCATCCCGCCGATCGGCGAGGATGAACGCGACCAGCCGACGCAGGTGCCGAAGGCGCTGGTGTCGCGCATCGTCAAGGCGCGCATCGAGGAGACGCTGGAACTGATCCGCGATCGTATCCAGCGCTCCGGTTTCAGCCCGATCGTTGGCAAGCGTGTCGTACTCACGGGCGGAGCCAGCCAGTTGACCGGCTTGCCGGATGTGGCGCGCCGCATTCTTGCCCGCAATGTCCGCATCGGCCGCCCGATGGGCGTATCCGGCTTGCCGACAGCGGCCAAGGGGCCTGCCTTTTCGACGGCGGTCGGACTGATGATCTATCCGCAGGTTGCGGACATGGAGACACATGCGGCGGGCAGCGGTCTGCTCTCGTCGCTTGGGGGTAACAACAGCCGTATCGGCCGCGTTGGCCAATGGCTGAAGGAGAGTTTTTGAGTGCCTGATCCCGGATCGCGGCAAGCGCTTTCCGGGCAGGGGTCAGGCAAGTGAAATATAGTGAATTGGCCGGCGTGGCGATGCGGCCATAAAGAGAAGGAACGGGTACCATGACTATCAAGCTGCATAAGCCAGATATCACCGAGCTGAAGCCGCGGATCACCGTGTTCGGTGTCGGTGGTGGTGGCGGCAATGCCGTCAACAACATGATCACGGCAGGTTTGCAGGGCGTCGATTTCGTCGTCGCCAATACGGACGCGCAGGCTTTGACGATGACGAAGGCGGAGCGGATCATCCAGCTCGGCGTCAATGTCACCGAAGGCCTCGGCGCCGGTTCGCAGCCGGAAGTTGGCCGCGCGGCTGCTGAAGAGTGCATCGACGAGATCATCGATCACCTGAACGGTACCCACATGTGCTTCGTCACCGCCGGCATGGGCGGCGGCACTGGCACGGGTGCTGCGCCGGTCGTCGCACAGGCCGCCCGCAACAAGGGCATTCTGACCGTCGGCGTCGTCACCAAGCCGTTCCATTTCGAAGGCGGCCGCCGCATGCGGCTTGCTGAAATGGGCATCCAGGAACTGCAGAAGTCGGTCGACACGCTGATCGTCATTCCGAACCAGAACCTGTTCCGTATCGCCAACGACAAGACGACCTTCGCGGACGCGTTCTCGATGGCCGACCAGGTTCTCTATTCGGGCGTTGCCTGCATCACCGACCTGATGGTGAAGGAAGGTCTCATCAACCTCGACTTCGCTGACGTCCGTTCGGTCATGCGCGAAATGGGCCGCGCCATGATGGGCACCGGCGAGGCTTCCGGCCAGGGCCGCGCAATGCAGGCTGCAGAAGCTGCCATTGCCAACCCGCTGCTCGACGAAACCTCGATGAAGGGTGCGCAGGGCCTGCTGATCTCCATCACTGGCGGCCGCGACCTTACCCTGTTCGAAGTCGACGAAGCTGCGACCCGCATCCGCGAAGAAGTCGATCCGGACGCCAACATCATCCTCGGCGCCACGTTCGATGAATCGCTGGAAGGCATCATCCGCGTTTCCGTCGTTGCGACCGGCATCGATCGCGCGATGAACGAAGCCGCCGACAAGGCCATGGAATTCCGTCCGGTCGCAAAGCCGGCTGTCCGTCCCTCCGCGGCCGTTGCTCCGGCAGCGGCCGCAGCTCAGCCTGCCCATGTCGCGCAGGCACCGAAGGCCGCCGTCGATCCGATCGCGCAGACCATCCGTATGGCGGAAGCCGAAATGGAGCGTGAACTGGAAATCCAGATGAGCCGCCAGCAGCAGCCGGTAATGCAGCAGCAGCCGGTCGCTCAGGAGGAGAGCTTCCGTCCTCAGAGCCGCATCTTCGCAGCACCGGAGGCACAGCCCGTCCGTCAGGCTCCGCTTCAGCAGCAGCCGGCCCCGGCCATGCATCAGCAGCCTGCGATGCAGCATCAGCCGGCCCCCATGCAGATGCAGCAGCCGGTACGCCAGGAGCCGATCATCCGGCAGGCTCCGGAGCAGGTCCGCATGCCGAAAGTCGAGGATTTCCCGCCGGTCGTTAAGGCCGAGATGGAGCATCGTGCTCAGCCGGTCGCCGCTCAGGCTACCGAGGAGCGCGGCCCGATGGGCTTGCTGAAGCGAATCACCAATTCGCTCGGCCGCCGCGACGAGGACCCGGCTTTCAACGATATGACGGCTTCGGCTCCGAGTGCCGCTTCGCAGCAGCGCCGTCCTCTGTCGCCGGAAGCAAGCCTCTATGCTCCGCGCCGTGGCCAGCTCGACGAACAGGGCCGCCAGGTTCCGCAGGCGCGGATGGCAAGCCAGGAAGACGACCAGCTCGAAATCCCGGCCTTCCTGCGCCGGCAATCGAACTGATCCGGTGTAGGGCATCCTTTTAATAGGATACTAACCATGTTTATCGAATCCGGGGCTCACGAGCCCCGGATTTCTTTATTTTCGGCCTCTCTTTAATTCTAAAATTACCTAGCAAATTCAATCGTCTGGTTTCGTAACAAAGCGAAAGAAACAGTGATTTGGAATGCGGTGCCCTCGCGCGTATTTAGGTAGCAAGCGAGCCAGCGGAATCGCATCCAGCAATGATTGCATGTGAATTCGCGGAATAGGTAACAGACTGAACCAGCGATGAGGGCAGGATCCAAAGATGACCGCCCGGTCTGGGACAGATAGACGAAGGCAGATTTTATATGGCAATCGGATTGCTGGGTTTTCAGACCACCATTGCAAGCCCTGTGACACTTTCGGGTATCGGCGTTCATTCTGGCGCCAATGTGTCGATTACGCTCTATCCAGCCGAAGCCGGTACCGGCGTCATCTTCCAGCGCATGCATGACAATGGCGATGTGACAGAGCTGCGCGCCGTTTCCTCGCAGGTTGGCAACACCGATCTTTGCACAGTTCTCGGCTTCTCGCCGGCGCGTTCCGTCGCGACGGTCGAGCACGTCATGGCGGCGATCTATGCGATCGGCCTCGACAATGTCATCGTCGAAGTTTCCGGTGCGGAAATGCCGATCATGGATGGCAGCTCCTATCCCTTCATCGAAGCGATCGAGCAGGTTGGTATCGTCTCGCTCGGCGTCAAGCGCCGCTATATTCGTGTGACCAAGCCGGTGCGAATCGAAGCCGGCGGTTCCTGGTGCGAGTTCCGGCCTTATGACGGCACGCGCTTCGAAGTCGAGATCGATTTCGAATGCCCGTTGATCGGCCGGCAGAAGTGGGAAGGCGATCTGACAGCCAAGACCTTCAAGGCCGAGCTGTCGCGTGCGCGCACCTTCGGCTTCATGCGCGATGTCGAGCGTCTCTGGGCTTCGGGCCATGCGCTCGGCTCCTCGCTGGAAAATTCTGTCGTCATCTCCGACGACAACACGGTGATCAATGTCGAAGGCTTGCGCTATGCCAAGGACGAATTCGTCCGTCACAAGGCGCTGGATGCCGTCGGCGATCTGGCGCTGGCTGGCGCGCAGTTCATCGGCTGCTACCGCTCCTATCGCGGCGGCCATCGCATGAATGCCAATGCGCTGAAGGCATTGCTCAGCGATCCCACGGCTTACGATGTCGTCGAGACTTCCGCACCGCGCCAGCGCGCGCATAGCCGCGAGTTCGTCGCCGTCAATGCTCCCGAATTCGCCCCCTGGTCTGCGTGACCTCCAGGAACCCAGGTGGCAGAGTCGCCGCTCCCGAAAGGGGGCGGCTCTTTTTTTGACGCGAGATTCGTCAGGGATGCTTTCAAAGCCGGTCAAAGCGTTGCGTTCGGACAATCAGAAAGCGGAATCTCTTGTCAATACAGCAGTTAAAGCCTGCCATCGCGCAGTCTTTGCCACAAAAATGCGTTAATGCATCATCATTGCGTTGCCCTGATGGTGCTTTTGCGGCTAGAAACGCCAGCGAGAGAGAACGCCGTTTCCGCAACAACGGCTAGTGGGACAGTCATCCGATGGGTTTTGCAGGGTCTGAAAGCATGAAGATTACAGCACGGGCTCTGCTCGTATCGCTTCTCCTGGCCGGTACCGGTGCGGTGGTAACGGGTTGTAACACGGACAAGGACATCGACATCACCAAGCTCGGTGTCGAGAGCGATCCGCCGGAAGCTCTCTACAATCAGGGCCTGGCCAATATCAAAGCCGGCAATATGACGGAAGCCGGCAAGAAATTCGACGCCATCAACAAGCAGCAGCCCTTCTCCGAATGGGCGCGCAAGGCGCTGGTAATGAGCACCTTCGTCAAATATCGCACCGGCCAATATGATGACGCCGTCCAGACGGGCAACAGCTACCTAAAGCAGTATCCCGGCTCCGAGGATGCCGACTATGTTCAGTATCTCGTCGGTGCGTCCTATGCCAAGCAGATCGTCGACGTGACGCAGGATCAGCGCGCCGCGCAGCAGACGATCGAGGCGATGTCCAAGCTCGTCAGCACCTATCCCAACTCGCAATATGTCAGCGACGCACAGGCGAAGATCCGCTTTGCCCGTGACCAGCTCGCCGGCAAGGAAATGCAGGTCGGCCGCTACTATCTCGAGCGTAAGGACTACCTCGCAGCCATCGCGCGCTTCCGTATCGTCGTTGAGCAATATCCGACGACGAACCAGATCGAAGAGGCGTTGGCGCGCCTGGTCGAAGCCTACTACGCCATGGGCATCGTTCCGGAAGCGCAGACAGCAGCCGCCGTTCTCGGCCACAACTATCCGGACAGCCGCTGGTACGCAGATTCCTACAAGCTTCTGAAGACCAGTGGCGTCGAGCCGCGTGAAAGCGAAGGCTCCTGGATTTCAAGGGCCGGCAAGAAACTTCTTCTTGGGACGTGAGATTGAGCGCACATGCTGGTCCAGCTTTCGATCCGCGATATCGTTCTGATCGAGCGGCTGGATCTCGCCTTCGAGACCGGGCTTTCGGTGTTAACCGGCGAGACGGGCGCGGGCAAATCCATTCTGCTTGACAGTCTGTCGCTGGCCCTTGGCGGGCGCGGCGATGGCGATCTCGTGCGTCATGGCGAGGATCGCGGCCAGGTGACTGCGGTATTCGACGTCGGCATGCAGCACGCTGCCCGCAAGCTTTTGCGCGAAAATGGCATCGACGATGATGGCGACCTGATTTTCCGCCGTGTCCAGTCCGCCGACGGCCGCACCAAGGCCTTCGTCAACGACCAGGCGCTTAGCGTTCAGTTGATGCGCCAAGTGGGTCAGCTTCTTGTCGAAATTCATGGACAGCATGACGATCGCGCTCTGGTCGATACCGACGCGCATCGCATGCTGCTCGACGCCTTCGCGGGCATTGCCGAGGAAACCCAAGCTGTGGGGCGGCTCTACAAGATCTGGCGCGATACCGAGCGGACGCTGAGGAAACAGCGGGAGCAGGTGGAAAATGCGGCACGCGAAGCCGATTATCTGCGTGCTTCCGTCGAGGAGCTGGAGAAGCTGGCGCCTCAGGATGGTGAAGAGGACGAGCTGGCTGAGCGTCGCTCGCGGATGATGAAGGCGGAGCGCATCGCCGGCGACATTTCGGAAGCTTCCGAGTTCCTGAACGGCAATGCCTCACCCGTGCCGCATATCGCCTCGCTGGTGCGACGGTTGGAACGCAAGAGCCACGAGGCGCCAGGCTTGTTGGAAGACACGGTGGCGCTGCTCGACGCGGCGCTGGATCAGCTCTCCAATGCGCAGATGGAAGTGGAAGCAGCACTCCGCAAGACCGAGTACGATCCAAGGGAGCTGGAGCGCGTCGAAGAGCGGCTGTTTGCGCTGCGTGCTGCCTCGCGCAAATATTCCGTGCCGGTGACCGGCTTGCCGGCGCTGGCTGAGAAGATGATCGCCGAGCTTGCCGATCTTGATGCCGGCGAAGAGAGACTGGCGCGGCTGGATGCGGAGCTTGCCGCTGCCAAGGCTGATTATGATGCTGCCGCGCTCAGCCTTTCGGCCAGGCGCCATCACGCCGGCGAGGCGCTTGCCGCGGCTGTCATGGCTGAGCTGCCGGCGCTCAAGCTGGAGCGGGCGCGCTTCATGGTGGAAATCACCACCGATGCCGATGAGGCGACGGCCGAGGGCATCGATATCATCGAATTCCATGTGCAGACCAATCCGGGGACGCGGCCGGGACCGATCATGAAGGTGGCCTCCGGTGGCGAGCTTTCTCGTTTTCTGCTCGCGCTGAAGGTGGCGCTTGCCGATCGCGGCTCGGCGCCGACCCTAGTCTTCGACGAAATCGACACCGGTGTCGGCGGCGCAGTGGCGGATGCCATCGGTCAGCGGCTGAAGCGCCTTTCCGAGCGTGTGCAGGTGCTCTCCGTCACCCATGCGCCTCAGGTCGCGGCGCGCGCCGCAACGCATCTGCTGATCTCCAAGGGGCCGGTCTCCGACGGTTCGGAGAAGATCTCCACCCGTGTCGCCACCATGGCTCCCAAGGACCGCACCGAGGAAATCGCCCGTATGCTCGCCGGCGCTTCGGTGACGGAGGAGGCGAGGGCGGCCGCCAAGCGGTTGTTGGCGGGCAATGGCTGATCGCTGAACGCAAACCGTCGTCGGGTTTTCCGGTCTTATCTATCAGATGCCCGGGATGCCCTTTTTGGCCTGAAGCGAACGATGGGGAGCACGAGGCTCAATCAGCTAGCCCGTGCCATTGCGCAAAAGCGGGACTTGGCATTTAGGATCAATCATATCCTCTGCGGATCCGAGGGATTTGTTTGCTCCGATTATTCTCGCCAGAATATAGAAGCCATGTTGCCCGTCCGGTAATGTGGCGCCAAAGACGCCAACGACCACATTTTTCATATTCGAGCGGGCTCCCTCAACACCGTCTGCGACAAGCTTCAACGGGTTCAAATTTGAGAGGTCATCGGCCGTATGGAACGTTGCCCACCAACCGGCGTTGGTCCTCAATTTTGTAAACCGGCCGCTTCCAATCTCTGCGGTGTGGGTCTTCAGCAGGGCACGAAAGCGCGGTGTCTCGCACCCCATGTGGATATGAAACCGATCTTGCGTGCGCCAACTGGCAGCGTTTATCGCTAGCGCAAAATCCTGTGGCGAAACCTTTGATGTGCGCAGGCCGATCGCGGCTGATCGCTCTCTCCATGCCGCGTCGAAATAGTTCGGCGCTCCCGCGGTCAGAAGGCGGGGGTCTTCGATGCCGGGCACATCGGCGAGGGGCGCAAGAATGGTTCGCTCTTTTTCGGTCGGCTCGCGAAGAACGGCGTAGGAAGATAGCGGATCCTGCGCCTGGACTATTTTAAGGCACGGATACGGCGATCCTGTCAGGACGGCGTTAACTTCGCAGGCTCTAACGACCAACCCCAAAGCAGAGCGGCTGACGAATGAGCTCATGATGATGACTGCGATAATGAGAGAAATAGAGAGAGCGACAGGACGAAGGTTCACGCATGATTCCGAATATTTGCTAACGAGCCCATCATTTCCGAAGATCTGGCTCTCATAATTCCTTACCTTAAATCGCCTGCGACAGACGCGGAAGAACCACTTACCTCAATAATTCGGCGCAGATTTCCGTTACGGCTGTCGGACACTGATATTTTCAGAATCTTTGTCTGGCAAAGCCGGAAATAGGGAATTTGTAACACCGCGAATGACCGCTTGTCGCGGAAAGTTGTCGTGAACGCCACTTTCGCGGTTGTCGGCTTCCAGATTTTTCTCTTTGTTCTTATGTGTTCCGAACGGAAAACCGCTTCGCACTTTTCCGGGAAGTGCTCTAAAACATCTCCGAAATCGGGGAGTGCGAATCCATGAGCAGCGAACAAAAGCCCGTCGAAGATTTGACCGAAGAAGAGGCGGCCGCTGCGCTTGCCTATCTGGCTGCCGAAATAGCGCGCAATGACGCGCTTTACCACGGCCAGGATGCGCCGGAGATTTCGGATGCGGAATATGATGGGCTGAAGCGGCGCAACGATGCCATCGAAATACGTTTCCCAGCACTAATTCGCGCTGACAGCCCATCGCGGCGGGTGGGTGCTGCGCCATCGGAAACCTTTGCGCCTGTCGTGCATGCAAGACCGATGCTCTCGCTCGACAACACCTTCTCTCAGGAAGACGTGCAGGATTTCGTCGCCGGCGTCTATCGCTTCCTCGGCAGGCTGCCCGATCAGTCGATCGCCTTTACCGCCGAGCCGAAGATCGACGGGCTTTCCATGTCGATTCGCTATGAGAACGGCCGGATGGTGAACGCTGCGACGCGTGGCGACGGGACGACCGGCGAAAATGTCACCGCCAATATCTGCACCATCAAGGAAATCCCGCAAACCTTGCCGGCCGGCGCGCCCGCGATCGTCGAAGTGCGCGGCGAAGTCTATATGGCCAAGAGCGATTTCCTGGCGCTGAACGCGCAGATGGAAGCGGAGGGGAAACAGACCTATGTCAATCCGCGCAATACCGCCGCCGGCTCGCTGCGCCAGCTCGACCCGAAGATCACGGCCAGCCGCAAGCTGAAATTCTTCGCCTATGCCTGGGGAGAGATATCGGACATGCCGGCCGATACGCAATTCGGCATGGTGCAGACATTCGCGAAATGGGGTTTTCCGGTCAATCCGCTGATGAAGCGGCTGAATTCGGTCGCCGATATCCTCATGCATTATGATGAGATCGGCCTTCGGCGTCCGGACCTCGATTATGATATTGACGGCGTTGTCTATAAGGTTGACAGCCTGGAGTTGCAGGCTCGCCTCGGATTCCGCTCGCGCTCGCCACGTTGGGCGACGGCGCATAAGTTCCCGGCGGAGCAGGCCTTCACCCGACTGATGGGCATCGACATACAGGTCGGCCGCACGGGAGCATTGACGCCAGTTGCGCGACTGGAGCCCATCACCGTCGGCGGCGTCGTGGTGACCAATGCGACGCTGCACAATGCCGATTACATCAAGGGCATCGGCAACAAGGGCGAGCCGATTCGCGATGGCCGCGACATCCGCGTCGGCGACATGGTGATCGTGCAGCGCGCCGGCGATGTCATTCCGCAGATCGTCGACGTCGTGATGGAGAAGCGGGAAGCGTCGAGCGCTCCTTACGAATTTCCCAAAGTGTGTCCGGTCTGCGGCAGCCATGCGGTGCGCGACATCAATGAGAAAACCGGCAAGGTCGATGCGGTGACGCGCTGCACCGGCGGCTTCATCTGCCGGGCTCAGGCCACGGAGCATTTGAAGCATTTCGTGTCGCGCAATGCCTTCGACATCGAGGGCTTGGGTTCGAAGCAGATCGATTTCTTCTTCGAGAACGAGGATCCGGCGCTGCAGGTGCGCACTGCGCCCGATATCTTCACCTTGGAAAAGCGCCAGCAGTCTTCGCTTGCCAAGCTGGAGAATATCGAAGGCTTCGGTAAGGTCAGCGTTTCCAAGCTCTATGCAGCCATCAACGAGCGGCGGGATATCGCTCTGCACCGCTTCATCTTCGCGCTCGGCATTCGCCATGTCGGCGAAACGACGGCGAAGCTTCTGGCACGCTCCTATGGCACCTACGAAGCCTTCGAGGTGGCGATGAAGGAGGCGGCGCCCCTTGCGGGAGACGCCTGGAACGACCTCAACAATATCGAGGGGATCGGCGAAGTTTTGGCCCGCGCCATCGTCGAATTCTACAAGGAACCGCGCAACATCGCGGTGATATCGCGGCTGCTTGAAGAGGTGCGGCCGCAAGAGGCGGAACGGCCGACCACATCGGGCAGCCCCGTCGTCGGCAAGACGGTGGTCTTTACCGGTTCTCTCGAGAAGTTCACCCGCGACGAAGCCAAGGCCAAGGCTGAAAGTCTCGGCGCCAAGGTTTCCGGCTCGGTTTCGAAAAAGACCGACATCGTCGTCGCCGGACCGGGCGCTGGTTCGAAGCTGGACAAGGCGCGAGAATTCAATGTGCAGGTCATGACCGAGGATGAGTGGCTGGGGTTGATCGGGGGGTGATCGACGGCGGCGGATCAAAGGATCGCCGCCCGTCGCCATCTATATCCTCACACGCGCCATCGTGAATGCATCCACATATTCGCCGTTACGAAACGCAAAGGCCCTGAGCCGCCCCTCGGTCTCGAAACCGAATTTCTCGTAAAGCCGAATAGCCGGTCCGTTGTCGATATAGACCGTTAATTCCAGGCGTTTGATCGCCAGCCAATTATCGGCGGCGTCGACGAGGGCGGCGAGCAGCGCCGAACCGATGCCCCGGCCGGTAAAATCGTCATGGACGCCCATGCCGAGATGGCCGGTGTGAATCTGCCGGCCGGAATGGCGGCGCATGCCGGCGTTGCCGACGACCTGCCCGTCGAGCACGGCGACGAGATTGATCGATGCGGGCGCGGGCTTTTCCAGCCATTGCCGCGTTTCTTCCACGCTCTGAAAGGGCAGGCGTAGCGTACCGGCGCGATAGCCGGGCAGATTGGCGATGAAGGCTACGGCTTCGGCGTCGGATGGCCGCGCGGCGCGGATTTCCACTCCGCCTGGTTCTCGGCGTCGTCGCTCGTCTGGATCTTGCTGTCCGGAATTCATGTTGCTCTCCTTGAGGTTCAAGAGGGAGCAAAGCTTTCGAACCCTGCTCGCCTCGGCAGGGTTGAAAGGGATCGCAGTCAGCTTAACGCAACGCTGCTCCCACTCTCCCTGCAAGGGGTGAGGTGGTGAGAATATGCATCACGGTTGTGCGATTTGCGATCATGCGCGCAGCTTCCAGCGGTTTTTTCCAGAAGTCAACTCCCCCAGCAAAAGCAACCGCGTTGTTAAATTTACTCGCGCATACCGTGCGGCCACTCGCCTTAGTACCAAAGGATGAATTGAACTAACCACGGAACAGGCCGCTGAATACCGTCGGGGGCATGATGTAAAAGGCGAATCCCTTTCGTCCGGTCCCAATCAATATGGGTGGGGTGAGTGCCGGGTTCCATGCGTCTCATACTTGTCAATGACGTCTCAATCATTCGCGGCGGTGCGACTAAAGTGGCGCTGCAATGCGTCGATGCGAGCAGGCAAGCAGGGCTGAATTGCGCCATCCTGGTCGGCGATGACGGCGAAGGACTGAAGCCGCGCTTTGCGGGCATCCGCACGGTTGCGCTTGGCGAACGCCCCCTTCGCGACGGCCCCACGTTCACCGACGTCTTCGAAAAGCATTATAACAAGCGGGCCTACGAGGCGTTGGACGGTCTGTTGAAGGAAACGGACGAGGAGACCGTCGTGCATGTGCATGGCTGGTCGCAGATTCTCTCGCCGTCGATCTTCTACGCGCTCGCCAAACACAAGGCCAAGGTCATCATCACAGCGCATGATTTCTTTCTGAGTTGTCCCAACGGAGGGTTGATCAATTTCCAGAGCGGAACGGTCTGCGATGTCCGCCCGCTGTCGGCAGCATGTCTTGCGACCAATTGCGACAAGCGAAACTATCTCCACAAGCTCTGGCGCTTTCGCCGCACGCTGACACAACGCGGCGTCGGCGAGGAGTTCTGGAGCCGCGTCGGCATCGTACTGGCGCATGAAAGCATGGAGGCCTATCTGCACTCGGGGCCGCTGCAGCATTTTCTGACCTTGCGCACGCCGACCGAGCCGTTGACGCCGACGCCCGTGGAGGCTTGGCGCAATCACCGCACCGTCTTCTTGGGACGGATGTGTTGGGAAAAGGGCGTCCGAACGCTCGCCGACGCGTTGAACAAGACCGGGCGAACGGCGACGCTGATTGGCCGCGGACCGCTGCTCGATGAGATGCAACGGGCATTGCCGCATTGTTGGGTTCCGGGCTGGCTGGCCGACGAGGAGGTGACGGCGCTCGCGGGTGAGGCGCGCGTCTTCATCATGCCCTCCCGCATGCCCGAACCCTATGGACTAGTAGCCGCCGAGGCGCTGATGTCCGGCATTCCTGTCATCGTCAGCAGCAATGCGCTGATAGCCGCCGAGGTAGAGCGGAACGGCGCGGGGCTGGTCTTCAAAAGCGGCGATGCCGGTTCACTGGCGGAACGCTTGGCGAGCACCGATGACGACCGGCTGATGCGGAGCCTTTGCGAAGGCGCGCGTGCGCTTGGCCAGCGGATTGCGCCCAGCAAGGCGGAATGGGGACGGCGCATGGTCGATATTTATACAGGCAGGAGCGGCTTCTTCGCTCAATAAAAAAGGATCAGTCACATGACGCGGGCTTTGGTAACGGGAGGCTGTGGTTTTGTCGGAAGGCATCTCATCAGGCGGCTTTTGGCCGAAGGGTTGGATGTCGTCTGCGTCGATCAACTGGTGGAAGGGACTGGGGCACGGCATCCCGATCTCTGGCAGCGCTTTCCCGGATCGCGCTTTACCTTTTTCGAGGAGGATTGCCGGACCTTCTTTTTCCGTCCGCTGGAACGCTTCGACTATGTTTTCCACCTGGCCGCATTGGTTGGCGGCCGCGTGACGCTGGAGGCGCGCTCGCTCGACGTTGCCGAGGATTTGGCGGTGGATACGGAATTGTGGAAATGGGCGGCACGCGCCAAACCCGGCTGTGTCGTGTTCTTCAGCTCCAGCGCAGCTTATCCCGTCTCGCTGCAGACGGCCGCCAACCATCGGCTGCTTTCGGAGGATATGATTTCCTTCGAGGCCGCCATCGGCGTGCCCGATCTCAGCTATGGTTGGGCGAAACTGACCGGCGAATATCTGATGAAGCTCTATGTCGAGCGTTACGGCAGCCGCGCGGTCGCTTACCGGCCGTTCAGCGGCTACGGCGAGGATCAGGATCTTGCCTATCCGTTCCCTGCCATCTGCCGGCGCCTGCTTGACGAAAGAGGCGCTGCGGAAGTTTTCGTCTGGGGTTCCGGCCGGCAATGCCGGGACTTCATCCATATTGATGATTGCGTCGATTTCATCTGGCAAACCAAGGAATTATTGCCGGATGGCGCCAGCCTCAACCTTTCGACCGGCAGGGCTACCTCCTTTATGGAGCTGGCGGAAACCATCGCCCGGCAAATCGGCTGGAATCCTGTCGTAAAAGGCCTCTGCGATCGCCCTGAAGGCGTTTTTTATCGCTGCGGCGATACGGCCCTTCAGCGCTCCTACGGGCTTGCACCGCACATCAGCCTGGAGGAGGGAATTGCGCGGATGCTCGATCATCTGCGCATGGAGCAGGAGCAATACGCCATCGCCATCTGACGCGCGACGTTTTCCCTTCCTCGGACTTTCTGCCGTACCCTCCGCTCATGTCACTTGACATGCAACCAAATAGTTGCCTATAAGATCATTAATAGGCAACTAAATGGTTCCGTGTTTGGTATGAACGACGATGCGGTTTTTCGAGCTCTGGCGGACGCAAGCCGGCGGCAATTGCTGGACCGTCTATATGAGCAGAACGGCCAGACGCTCGGCGAACTCTGCCAGGGGCTGGAGATGACGCGCCAGGCGGTGGCGAAACACCTTGCCATCCTGGAAGAGGCGAACCTGGTATCCGCACAGCGGCAGGGCCGGGAGAAGCTGCATTTCATCAATCCCGTTCCGATCAATCACATCGCCGAACGTTGGATAAACAAATTCGAGCGCCGCCAATTGAGCGCTCTTTCCGCTCTCAAGAAGGCTTTGGAGGGCGATGGCGGCCAATAGTTGCCGCCAGATCACCGTGCGCAGCAAATCACCTTACGCGAGGAGAAATGTCATGACCGGAAGCAGCTTCGTTTATGTCACCTACATCCGCACCACGCCCGACAAGCTCTGGACGGCGCTGACGACGCCGGAGTTCATCAAGAAATATTGGTTCAACATCCAGCATGAGACCGATTGGAAGGTCGGCTCGCCATGGAAGATGACTTACCCCGACGGGCGGGTCACCGACACCGGCGAGATCGAGGCCTTCGATCCGCCGAAGCGACTGGCCATCAAATGGCGAAACGAATTCATGCCCGAATTGAAGGCCGAAGGCTGGTCGCTATGCGTGATGGACATCGAGCCGATTGGGGATTCGGTCAAGTTCACCGTCACCCATACGATGGAACTGGAAAACGCCAAGTTCATCGGCGCCGTTTCGGGCGGTTGGCCGAAGATTCTCTCCAACCTCAAATCGCTTCTGGAGACCGGCGAGGTCGTATTGAAAGAAAAATGAGGAACAGCGGGGCGATTGTATTGCGCCCCGTCCTCCCTTGCATCCCCGAACCGCCACCTTACCTTAGCGGGGCCGCGGTTCGACCGGCGGCGATGTTGGAGGATGTTCGATGACGTCAGTGAAATTGCATGCCGCTATTGCCGCGTCGTTCCTGGCTCTGGCGCCCGTTTCCGCTTCGGCTGAAATTGTCGGCAAGGTTGGGGTGGATTGGACCGGCAATGACATTCTGGTCGATGCTGTGCCGGATCCGGAAGTGTCCGGCGTCACCTGCCACGTCACCTATTTCGACCGCAGCGTCATCGACCGGCTGAGGAAGGGCAATTGGTTCGAGGACCCCTCCAACAACTCCATCGCCTGCCGCCAGACGGGGCCGATCGAGATCGGCAACATCAGCCTGTCGGAGGGCGGCGAGGAGGTGTTTCGCGCCGGCTTGTCGCTGATCTGGAAGAAGCTAGTGGTCGACCGGATCTACGACAAGAAGAACGACACGCTGATCTATCTCGTCCATTCGCGCGAATTGACCAACGGGTCGGCGAAAATGGCGATCTCGACCATTCCGCTGTTCGGCCAGAATGTCACCTGGAAGAACGGCAAACCCTAAAGCATCCCGCTTTCAGGTGGTATAGGGCTGCCAGGGAGAGACCGGTTTGCATCGGGCGAGCTTTCTTAGTGATGCCCATTCGGCATCCCAAGAATCACTGAAATATCGATAAGCTCAGCGTTTCGCGCGGCGACGGAATGAGCAAGCTGTTGAAAGTTCACGGCTAGTAAGATTACCGGGATACCGCATAAACAACCGTCAAGGGGTTTGTACCAAAAAAAGTCCTGCTCTTTGGTCACTGAGGACGTCTCGGTCGCTTTCGGATTGCGCCGTTTTGGTGCAGTTCTAGGGCGAACGTGGAAGTGCCACTTCCATCTGTTCACGGCCTGCGCGACCGGCGCACCGGCAACACCCCTGCCGACGACGGTCCCACAAACACAATCGCCCTGAAGCTTTTGCTCCAGGGCGATTTTCTTTTGCGGTTTTGTCTGGAAATCAAGCGGCCTGGGCCAGCTCGTCGGCAATCACCGTGTCGAGGTTCAGGAAGCAGACCATGGTCTTTTCCAGCGCGACGATGCCGCGGCAGAAGGCGCGCTGCATTTCCGGAATGATTTCCGGCGCCGGCTGCAGATCTTCGCTCTTGATGCTCATCATGTCGGAGACCTGTTCGACGAGCAGGCCGACGAGCTTGCCGGCGATATCGGTCACGATGATGGCGGAGCGTTCTGACGGTTCGGTCATCTTCATGCCGAGGCGGCAGGCCATGTCGATGACCGGGATCACTGCGCCACGCAAATTGATGAGGCCAAGCACGTAAGGTGGCGTGTGCGGCATCGGCGTCACCGGCGCCCAGCCGCGGATTTCGCGGATGGCCATGATATCAATGCAGAATTCCTGATCGCCGAGGTGGAAGGAGACGATCTCCAGATAGGCGCCCGATTGTTTGATGGCATTCGTCATGGTTGAGAACTTCCCGTTTTGCGCCGGCGGCAGGCGGCGGTAGCGATTGAAAAGGGATCGGCTGGAGCGGCTGAAGGCTGCGGCAGCATCCGGTGGCTTTGGCGCTTAAAAAACGCTTCGCTGCTCCGGCGGGCGTCATGCCCTTCTAAAAGAAGATCGGTTTGCCGCGTATCCGGCGGCTGGCGAGTCGGACTTCGCCTCTTTTTCGATGTTGGCGCGGAGTGGTTAGAATTGGTTTAACGGCAGGGTGGATTCTGCATCTTTGCGCCGATACAGAACTGTAAGGCCGTGACGCCTTGATCTCCGAACGCCCGAAAACATCTTGTTGAATTGCGTCCTCCACTTCAACCCGCTAAACCCTCGAAATGATCGCCGGCGCGTCCCACATATCGAGCCGCGGATGGCGTGGTGAGGAAAACAGCGATGAAGACGATGCGGATTGTTGTCTGGGTAGCCGTGGTGATTGTGGCCGGGCTGTTGGGCTGGTTGAGCTTTGGCATCACCAAGTCACCGGAAGCTGCGGGTGAGGGGCCGTACGGGGTGCCGTTCACGCTGGTTGCGCAGAATGGTCAATCGATCAGCGATCAGGCGTTTCGCGGAAAGCCGACGGCGCTTTTCTTCGGCTATACGCATTGCCCCGATGTCTGCCCGACAACCTTGTTCGAGCTGGATGGTTGGATGAAGCAGGTCGATCCGGATGGGACGAAGCTCAACGCCTATTTCGTGACCGTTGATCCAGAGCGCGATACGCCGGCGATCATGAACCAGTATGTGTCCAACGTCTCGACCCGCATCACCGGCATCTCGGGTGACGCCGACAAGGTGATGGACATGGTCAAGGGCTTCAGGGTCTTTGCCAAGAAAGTGCCGCTCGACGCGAAAGATCCAAATGGCGATTATACCATGGATCATACCGCTTCGGTCTTCCTGCTCGATTCCGCCGGCCGCTTTGCAGGCACGATCTCCTATAACGAAAACGCGGATATAGCCGTCAAGAAGCTGCAGAACCTGATCAAGAAAGGGTAGGAGCGCCGATGGCGGACGGAGCCGGGGGAGACAGGAAATCCAGATCCGTCCTGATTGCGGGCGCAGGTCCGGTCGGCCTGACTGTGGCCCTGGAGCTTGCCCGCCGCGGCTTCGTCCCGCGCATTATCGATGACGGTCAAGGGCCGGCGCCTCTGGAAGAGAGCCGGGCTCTCGGCATCAATGCCCGCACGCTGACACTGCTTTCGCCCTCCGGCCTCACCGAACGCATCGTTGCGACCGCTCAGCCCATTGCGCATTTCCGTATCCGCTCTGGAGCGAAGATCCTTGCCGATGTCGATACCAGGCGCTTGCCGGGTCGTTTCGGTGCGGTTCATGCTCTGGCGCAAGGGGTGACCGAGCGGTTGCTGATCGAGGCGCTGGCTGCGCACGGCATTGCGCCGGAGTGGCAGACGGCGGTCGTGGCGGGAAAGATCGCCGATCTTCAGAAGCCGGAGGTGACGCTGCGGCACGCGGATGGGGCCACGGAGACGGTTCGTCCCGACATCCTGATTGGTGCCGACGGCGCGCATTCGGCCGTTCGCAAAGCGCTTGGCGCGGGCTTTCCCGGCGAAGCACTGGAGGCTTATTTCTATCTCGCCGATTTTCGGTATGTGAGACCGGTGGATGCGCATTTCGCCGAGATCACGCTTTGCGATCCCGGCATGGTCGGGCGTTTGCCCGTCTCCGCCGATGTGCTGCGCTACATCTCGACATTGGAGGATTTCGAAAGCCGCATCGTTCATCCCGAGGCGGTTGCCGAAAAGACCTGGGTCTCGCAATTCCGTATCAATTTCCGCCATGTCGAGCCGATGGCCAAGGGTAACGTGTTCCTGGCGGGCGATGCTGCCCATATTCACTCGCCCGCTGGCGCTCGCGGTATGAATCTCGGCATAGAGGATGCCTGCTGGCTTGCCTGGCTCATTGCGGAAGGCCGCGAAGAGGAGTATTCGGCGCTCAGAATTCCAGCCGTGAAACAGGTGCTGAAGCAGACTTATGGTCTGACCCGCCTGATCACTATGAAAAGTCCGCTGGCGATTGCCGCACGCAATCTGCTCGCGCCGCTGCTTCTGCGTTTCGGACCGGCGCGGCGTGGACTGCTTCATAGTGTGGCCGGCTATGACACGCCGAAGCCGCCGTGGATCGACTGGGCCGAATAAGAGCAAGAGAGAACGAAGACTTGAGTGAAATCCGCCTTTACGTAACGACGACCGAAAAAAAGGCCGAACAGATTCTCGATCTGATGACGCCGGTATTCGAAGACGAAGAATTGCCGATCGCCACCACCGAGATCGATGAGAAAAAGGATATTTGGGAAGCTTCGATCTATCTCTATGCAGACGACGAAGAAGAGGTCCACGCCCGTTTTGCGAGCGTGCTGAAGCCGGCGTTTCCGGAACTCGTCATTGAAAGGGAAGTCATTCCCGATGTCGATTGGATCGCAAAGTCGCTGGAGGGGCTTAAGCCGGTTCGGGCAGGGCGCTTCCTAGTGCACGGTTCGCATGATCGCGACAAGGTGGGGTCAGGCGATATCGCCATCGAGATCGATGCCGGCCAGGCCTTTGGTACGGGGCATCACGGCACGACAGCCGGCTGTCTGGAGACGATCGAAAAAGTGCTCGCCAGCCGGCGGGTGCGCAATGCGCTCGATCTCGGCACGGGCAGCGGGGTGCTGGCGATCGGCGTGCGCAAGCTGCGCAATATTCCGGTTCTCGCCACCGATATTGATCCGGTTGCGGTTCGTGTTGCCCGCGAAAACGTTCGCCGCAACGGTATAGCCTCCGGTATCGCGCTGGAGACGGCGCCGGGCTTTCATTCCACGGCCTTTTCCCGCCATGGGCCTTTCGACCTGATCATCGCCAATATTCTCGCGCGGCCGCTGATCAGAATGGCGCCGCAACTGGTTGCCCATCTTGCGCCCGGCGGTTCGGTGATTCTTTCGGGTATCCTTGCCGAGCAACGCTGGAAGGTACTGGCCGCCTACAACGGGGCAAGGATGCGCCATGTGCGCACGATCTGGCGCAACGGCTGGGTCACCATCCATCTCGACCGGCCTTAGAATCCTTCGCCCCTTGCCCAAATCCATTCCCGCGCGGGGAGTGGGACCTTACCGTGGAGCTAAAATGCAAAAGGCGGTGCCGAGGCACCGCCTTGCAGATCGGTATTTGACCGATCTTGCCCGCGAGCGTGTGGAGGAGTGCTCAAGCAGGCTCTACCGTTCTGGTCTCGATCCGAGTAGGGAGGAGGAGTTCCGGACCGCGATCCAAATACGAACGCGTAGTCTTATAACTGTTAGTGGCGACCGCCACGGTTTGCGCCGATTGCCTTCGACGTTTCGACTTCGAGCTGACGAAGCGCGCCGATGGAGTGGCGTACGGTGCGACGCTCGCCTGCCAGCGCCGGGCTAACATATACGGAGCGAGAGATTGGCATTTTCATAGTCCTTGTTTGAGTGGGTTCCTCGTGAACCCCGTTTGATGCGCTCCATATAATGACTCGCCCTTTCGCGCGGCAGTGGGGGTCCTTCATGGGAGCTATGCAGTCTCTGCATATTGCTCGTCGCGATGATGTCACAATCTATTCGCTTTGCTCACGAAATGGGCGGATTCGTTAACGCACGACTTCCCTTGTTTGAGTGTCCATCAGTCGGGAGTTTCTGCCTGTTCAACAGCACGCGATCTGGCCCGAAAATCGTTTCGCACTTCCTGGGATCATGCTCTAACATGCTGGCACCACTCAGTTTCGCGGATTCTCGATCAATTTCGGATTAAGCCATGTTCCAGTCTTTCGACGTCACCTCCACCCCGCAATTCGGCCGCGAGCGCGTCACCGGTCTGCGGGCCGCCTTCAGCGATCTTGGTATTGACGGCTTCCTCGTACCCCGTGCCGATGAGTATCAGGGTGAGTATGTGCCCAGATGTTCAGAGCGTCTGGCCTGGCTGACGGGCTTCACTGGCTCGGCGGGTGTTGCGCTGGTGACACAGTCACAGGCCGTGGTTTTCGTCGACGGCCGCTATGTGACGCAGCTTGCCGAGCAGGTGGACAGATCGGTCTTCACCGGCGGCGATCTGGTGGACGAGCCGCCGCATGTCTGGCTGCCCCGCAACGCGCCGAAGGGTTTCCGGCTCGGCATCGATCCGTGGCTGCACACCGGCGCGGAGGTTCGGCGGCTGGAAAAGGCGCTGGCGGGGATAGGAGGCAAGCTTGTCTTCCTGCCGCATAATCCGCTCGACAAGCTTTGGAGCGACCGGCCGGCCGAGCCGCTCGGCGGCGTCATTATCCAGGATATCGCGCAGGCTGGTGTCCTTGCCAAAGACAAGCTGACGGCCATTGCGGCCGATCTGAAGGCCAAGAATCTCAAGGCGGCGCTTATCACCGATCCGTCTTCGGTCGCCTGGATCTTCAATATTCGCGGCAACGACGTGCCGCATACGCCGCACCCTTTGGCCCGCGCCATCATCTATGCCGAGGGTGAAGCGGAGCTTTTCCTCGACAAGCGCAAGACTAAGGTCGAGGCAGAGGCCTATCTAGCGCAGATCTGCAAACAATTGCCGCCGGCCGATCTCGTCGAGCATCTGGCTGCCGCCTCTGCTAATGGCCGCCGCATTCTCGTCGATCCCGATCTCGCCTCCTATGCGCTGACCGACATCATCCGCCGTGAGGGCGGCGAGGTGGTGGAAGGCACCGATCCGGCCCGGCTGCCGCGAGCGCGCAAGAATTCCGCGGAAATCAACGGCTCGGCCGCTGCTCATCTGCAGGACGGGGCCGCCATGGTGGAATTCCTTTATTGGCTGGACAATAGCAAGCCCGGCACGGTGACGGAAATCGCCGCCGCCGAGCGGCTGGAGGCAAGCCGTGCGCGCGTCGGCCAGAGCATGCAGAACCCGCTGAAGGATATCTCCTTCGACACTATTGCCGGTGCGGGCGAACACGCGGCGATCATGCATTATCGCGTTACGACGGCTAGCGATCGGCTGATCCAGGCCGGCGAGCTGTTTCTGATTGATTCCGGCGCGCAATATATCAATGGCACAACCGACATCACCCGTACGGTGGGCATCGGTACCGTTTCCGAGGAGCAGAAGCGTCTGTTTACGCTGGTGTTGAAAGGTATGATCGCCATCAGCACGGCGCGCTTCCCCAAAGGCTCGCGCGGCTGCGATCTCGATCCGCTGGCGCGCATTGCTCTCTGGAAGGCGGGCGTGGATTTCGCTCACGGTACCGGCCATGGCGTCGGCTCGTATCTTTCCGTGCACGAGGGACCGCAGCGTATCTCGCGGCTATCGACGCAGGAGCTGCTGCCCGGCATGATCCTGTCAAACGAGCCCGGTTACTACCGTCCCGGCCATTTCGGCATCCGCATCGAAAACCTTATCTATATTCGCGATTCCGAGGAGATCGAGGGCGGTGACATGCCGATGCTCGGCTTTGAAACGCTGACCTTCTGCCCGATCGACCGCAGCCTCGTTCTGCCGGAACTGCTGACTCGCGATGAATTGCACTGGCTGAACGACTATCACGCCAGAACCCGTGAAGCGCTGATGCCGCTGATCCATGACAAGGATATCCGCGTCTGGCTGGAGAAAGCGACTTTGGCTCTAAGTCACTGAGGGGTGGCCTATTCCGCCCGTCAAGGGCAGGGCAGGCATCGCATTTGTCGGTGCTAGACGCCGGCGAGATGTCTCCAAATCATCACGACGATCCAGCCGGCGATCAGCATGAACGTCGGCGAGAAGCGCAAGCCCACCACGAGCGCCGCTGCCATCGCCACCTTCGTATCCCAGCCGCCGATGAAGAAGGCTGGTGCAACAAGCGTGGTGAGGACGGCGGCCGGCACTGCATTTAACGCCGCCTCGACGCGCGGAGGAATGCGGGTCATCTTGGTAATGAGGATGTAGCCGCCGATGCGTGTGAGGTAGGTCACGACGGCGGCGGCGAGGATCAGCAGAACCATATGCGGATCGAAATCGGTCATGGTCAAACCTCGTGATTTTCAGTCGCGAGGTCGGGCTTGCGGTTCGACCGGACCGGCGGAAGCATGGCTGCTAGGGCCACGCCGGCAAAGGCGCCGATGCTGACGTGCCAGGGCGAACCGACATAGCGATAGGCGATGGCCGAGGCGGCGGTGCTTGCAATCACCACGGGCAGGAAATTGTCGCGTTTGCGGAAACCGATGACGATGCCGAGGAAATAGATCGGCAGCAAAATATCGAGGCCGATCGTCTTGGGATCGCCGACGAGGCTGCCAAGCATGCCGCCGATGAGGCTGATCACCACCCAGGGAACGTAGATCATCGCTGCGAAACCGAAGTACCAGGCAAAGGTGACCGGCTTGCCGCTCTCGGCGCGCTTGATCGTTTCGGCAAATTGCGGATCGACCAGCAGGAAGAAAGTTAAGAATTTTTCAATTGGCGAGAAACGCCTGATGTAACGGGCGATCGCGGCCGAGTAGAGCACATGGCGGAAATTGACCGCCAGGATCGACAGAACGATCAGCCACGCCTGGACATTGTGGCCGAATAGCTCAATGCCCACCATCTGGCTGGCGCCGGCATAGACGGTGCCGCTCATCAGGGTGAGTTCACCGAGCGACATGCCCTGATCGCGCGCCAAGGCCCCGAACAACGCGCCGAACGGCGCCGCAGCAAGGCCGATGGGAATACCACCCTTCAACCCCTCAAAAAAATCCGCGCGACCCATCGCCCGCTTTGTCCTTTATGGAAAACTTTTCGAGCTGTAAGCTGCGGGGGGAGCCTCGGCAATTCAATTTCCTTGATGGGACAATTGATTTCTTTGAACTAGCCGATTGGATTTGCTTCTAAAACGCCGGAGCGCAATGAATGAAAAAGATTACCTTCCCGAAAGAGGAAAAAGCCGCGATCGTCGCCCGCCTTCAGCAATATTTCGCCGATGAGCTCGACCAGACGATCGGCGCATTGCCGGCAGAATTCCTGCTGGATTTCTTCGCCACGGAAATCGGTCCGCATTTCTACAATCAGGGCCTGCGCGACGCCCATGCGGCGCTGATGACCAAGATGGAGGATTTTGGCGAGGCGATCTATCTGCTGGAGAGGGAAGCGGAAAACCATTCACGTCAGGCGAAGCGCTAAGCGACATCGGCGCAATCAAGCGCTTTACCTTCAGTCATTCGCAGCAAACCATCGTCCGCTACTTTTTCACTTGGAATGTATGTTCCTGCCCCGGGAATGTCCGTGCCTTCACCTCTTCCGCATAGGCTTCCGCCGCCTTTGAAACCACTGGCGCCAGCTCCGCAAAATGCTTTACGAAGCGAGGCTTGAAGTCGCTGAAGAGGCCAAACATATCGTCGGAGACGAGGATCTGGCCATCGCAGGCTGGCGAGGCGCCGATGCCGATGGTCGGGATGCTGATCGAGGCGGTAATTTCGCGGGCGAGCGGTTCGACCGTGCCCTCTATGAGAAGCGCGAAAGCACCGGCTTCGGTGATCACCCTGGCGTCGTGCCGGATCTTTTCCGCTTCCTTGTCAGAGCGGCCGAGCGAGCGATAGCCGCCACTCGTGTTGATCTTTTGCGGCATCAGGCCGACATGTCCGAAGACCGGGACGCCGCGATTGGTCAGGAATGCGACGGTCTCGGCCATCTCCTCGCCGCCCTCCAGCTTGACGCCGTTACAGCCAGTTTCTTTCAAAATGCGGGCCGCATTGCGGAAGGCCTGTTCCTTCGATTCCTGATAGGAGCCGAAGGGCAGGTCGACGATGACGCAGGCCTTTTGGGCACCGCGCATGACGCCTTGGCCATGGGCGATCATCATTTCCAGCGTCACGCCAACCGTCGATTCCATACCGTAGAGCACCATGCCGAGGGAGTCGCCGACCAGAAGCAGGTCGCAATGCGGATCGAGCAGGCGGGCGATCGGCGTCGTATAGGCCGTCAGGCTGACGATCGGGCGCGTGCCCTTCATCGCCTCGATCTGGGCGGGCGTGGTGCGTTTGATTTGTCCGATCGTGCTCATCTCAGGCGGCCTTGTTATTGGTGGCCTGCTTGAGGCCAATGACGCGGTTGTCGAGCAGGCGGGTGGTGCCGATGCGGACAAAAAGGGCGACGAGGATAGGCTGGCCCTGCAGTTTCGTCAGCGGCTCCAAGGTGTCGGGATGGCGAACAGCGGCGACTTCGGGCGTTGCCAGCGGCTCGTTGGCGATGAATGCGCGCAGTGCCGCCTCGAAAGTGGCGGGATCGTCGGCGCCCTCTGCATAGAGCCGTTCGGCTTCGGCCAGTGCCTTCGGTACGATGATTGCGGCGGCGCGTTCTTCTTTCGAGAGGTAGACATTGCGCGACGACAGCGCCAGGCCATCGGCATCGCGTACGGTCGGCACCGGCACGACGCGAACGGGCTGGGCCAGATCGTCCACCATGCGGCGGATGATCGCCACCTGCTGATAGTCTTTTTCGCCGAAATAGGCGCTGTCGGGCTGGACGATGTTGAAAAGCTTGGTGACGACGGTGGCAACACCAGAGAAATGGCCGGGGCGAACCGCGCCCTCCAGCTCCATCGCGAGCTTCGGCACGTCGACGAGCGTCTCCATCGGCCGCGGATACATGTCGGCGACACCGGGCGCGAAGAGGATATCAACCTTGCCATCGTGCAGCATGGCGCTGTCGCGCTCGAGATCGCGCGGATACTTCGCAAGGTCCTCGTTGGCGCCGAATTGCAGCGGATTGACGAAGATCGACACGACAACGATATCGTTTTCCGCCCTGGCGCGGGCAATTAGTTCCATGTGGCCGGCGTGCAGATAACCCATGGTCGGCACCAGGCCGATGCTTTTGCCAGCCTTGCGATGTTCGCCGAGCTGCACACGCAGGGTGGCAATCGTGGTGATGGTTTCCATAATGGCGCTCCTCCGCTGACAACGCCTTCCCACGTCGCCTGCTTCCATCCCTAAAATTGCGGGGTCTTCTAACGTGTGCAGTGCAAAAAAGCAATTCAACGAGATTGGTCTGTTGCAATCCGGAGGGCGTTCGTCCGCTAAAATTTGAGAAGTATCTTTCAGGGAGGCGAAGGATCTCCGTGCTGTATTGCCGTCGGTCAACGCTTCGTGGGGGATCGCGTGATTGATATTCTTTTCGGCTTCCGGGGAACCTTGGGGAGACGGCAGTATTTTTGGTGGCATTTTGGCGTCGGTTGCCTGGCTGGTATCTTACTTGCTCTCCTGCTCGACGTTATGGCTTTCACCGGCAACGGCAAACCAACGATCCTTAGTCCCTGGGCATTGCTGCCCTTCGGACTCTTCCTTGCTCCGTTTATCTGGATGGATTTGAGTATCCAGTCGGCAAGAATGCGCGACATAGGAGTGCCGCCGCTCCGTGTCTTTCTGGCGTTTGTTTTGATTTTTCTTGTCACGACCGCTGTCTCGATTTTTATGCATGATGGGTCGATAGAGAAGATATTCAATATACTGTATCGCGGCATTGGAGTGGTCTATTCTGCCCTGCTTCTATTCGCTCCTAGTGGATGCCTCTCACATTGGATGTCGCCCGATCCCGAAGACACGGATCAAAATGGACGACCAGCACCGGTCGCCTATGTTGCTCCGAACAATCCTACGACGGGTAGGACCAGTTTTGGTCAGCGTGGCTTGAACCGGAGCTAGTCTCATACACCGCCCTGGCACGGCCGGAAGCGTCTCCCGACGCGCCTGCGAAGATGCTGTCGCTGGTTTTGATGCAGTCTGATAGCAAAGTGCATCGCGATAGGCTCGATTTACGTACAGAATTGCTCGGTCCGAATTAGCGCTTTTCTCAGCTTTTTGCTGTTAGCTGCCGCCATGGCAAAGATCATAGCATTGGCTGCATATTTCTATCAGGCGGCGGTGGCTTTCGGGCTGCTGATCGCGGTCGCGCATCTGCTGTCGCCGGCGGATTATGCGGCCTATTCGCTGTTCATCTCCATCAGCCAGTTCGCGGCGATCTTCTGCTTCGAATGGGTGCGCTTTGCGTGCAGCCGCTTCTATCCGGGGCAGGTGCCAGGCAGCGAGGCAGCGGAGCGTACGGCATTGAGCGTCGAATTCGCCGCCTGCTCCGTGATCTGCATTCTGGCCGCGGTTGCGTCGACCTTCTTCGCCGTGCCGAAGGAGATCGCGGTGCTTGGCGGTCTGGTGGCGATTTTTCAGGGAGGCAGCGATCTGCATCTGACGATGCTGCGCTTCCGCCAGGAGTTCCGCGCCTTCTCGCGGCTGCAGGGTTCGCGGGCCACCATTCTGGCGGTCGGCACGCTGGGCGGCGCGGCGATGATGCCGAGCTTCGCGTATACGGTCGCCGGTCTGCTTGCCGGTTACGTCGCCTATAGTGCGCTGGCAATGTTCCTGACCCGCAACAGCCTGCGGGAGGCCGCCGGTCTCCAACTGCCGCTGGTGCGAAAGCATTTTATCTATGGCAGCGTCGCGGCGGGTGCCTCGGTCATCGGGCTTTTGGCACCGCTTGGGTTGAAATCGATCCTGACGGCGGCATTGGGGGCAGGCGGGGCCGCGGGCGCGCTACTGGCACTCGACCTGCTGCAGCGGCCTTTCGTGCTGATTGTCTCGGCTCTTCAGGCCATTCAATATCCCGATGTGGTCGCAACATATGACCGCGAGGGCGCCACCGCAGCATTCCGGCGGCAGCTCGGCGGCTATTATTCGCTGCTCACGGGTTTCACCTTGATGACGGCGGCAGGGATTTTTGCGCTGCTGCAACCGGTCGGCCATTTCGTCATCGCTCAGGGCCTGCGCGATGGCTTTTTGAGTGCGGCGCCGTTCGTCACCGGCCTGTCGGTCTGCCGTGCCTTGACGCTCAACATGCTGCCGACGCCGGCGCATCTGCGCCATCGGCTGCTGGCGATCTTTTTGCTGGCGGTCGTAGATTGCGCCCTGCTCAATGCAGGAGCTTTGGCGGGCGGCTATCTCGCTTCCTTCAGCGACGGCGCGCTGATGGCCGGAGCCATGGTCGGGGCGCTGATCGCGATGGTGATCGGCGTGAAAGTGCTGATGGCGCTGCCCTTCGATTTCGTATGGCAGCCGGTGGTGCTCTCCGCTGCCGGGCTTACGGTGCCGGTGCTGGCGACGGCCGGATTCGACTATTCGCTCTGGATATCGGTCGGCACAGGAATGGCCGGCGGCGCGGCCTTCTGTCTGCTGGGTCTCTACAGTTATTTCGTCAAGATGATCCGCCGGCAGGCTATATCCTAAAGCATGTCGCGCAAAAGTGCGCTGCGGTTTTGCGATAACGACACGCGCAAAATCGAGGGCTAAAGCGCAAGAAGCGAATCTGAAAGATCGCGACGCGCTTTAGATCAGAGATCTTCCAGCATGGTCAGCACCCGATCGGCGCTGCGGTCCCAGGAGAAACGGGCGACATTCTCGCGGCCCCTTTGGCGCAGGTCCGCGCGCAATGTTTCATCGCCGGCAATCCGGCGCATGGCGGCAACCAATTCATCCTGCCTTGTTGGATCGAAATAGATCGCGGCGGTGCCGGAGGCTTCGCGTACCGCGGGGATATCGGCGGCGAGCACCGGGCAGCCCTGCGTCATCGCTTCCAGGGGCGGAATGCCGAAACCTTCGTAGAGGCTCGGGAAGACGAAAGCGGTGGCGTGACGTTCGAGAGCGGCAACTTCCGCATCGCTCAGCCGGCCGGGAAAGAGCATGTGATCGTTTGATTCGGGACCATCCGACTTGAACACTGTCGGCGCGGTGCCGCCGACGACCACCAGCTTTTGATCGGGATCGCCCAGAGCTTCGAAAGCCCGGATGGCGAAATCGAGGTTCTTGTTCGGCTTCATCGTGCCGACCAGCAGGAAGAATCCGTTCGTTTTGAGGTCCAGGCGCTCAATGATCGTCTCATCCGGCTCGATGGCGGCGAAATGATCGACGGCGTTGTAGACGACGTCGATATTGTCGGAGGGGACATGGAAGACGGAGGCCAGTTCCTTGCGCGAGAATTCCGATACGGTGCCGATCTTCGCGGTGCGGGTCAGCACCGAGCCGAGCGCGCCGTGCAGCAGGCGATAGCTGCGCTTGAAGGATTGGGGATGACGGAAGATCGTCACGTCATGGATGACCACGGCCTGGCGGCGATGCAATAGGGGACCGCTGCCGCCGAAGCCGATCAGCCGGCCGCCGCGGGAATGGGCAAGCAGCGCCGTCTGTTCCCAGACATGGCCCGGACCGGAGCTGAAGGCATTGACCGATATGGCCGAGAGGCCGATATCAACCGGCGTATCGCGCGGCACGGCCAGCCGCCAGTTGATGCCCTTCAAGGCCGCTGGCACGGCGCCTGCGGCGATCTTGCGGTCTAGCGCCAGCGTCAGTTCGCGGGCGAAACGTTGCACGCCCGACAAAGGCTGGCTGAGGAAACGGCCGTTGATGGTGATCGACTGCACGCGAAATGTCCCAATATCTTCAATACCGGGAACAGCTTGCGCTATTTTCTTTAGGGAAGGTTTAGCCTGATAGGAGGAATTTTAGGCAAGCACTTCTTTGCTGTCGATAATGGCGACGCCACGCGCCCGCATTTCGTTGATCGCGGCCTCGACGCCGTTCGGATCGATGCCGCGGCTGGCGTCCTCGATGAAGCGGACCTTTACACCCGGCAGCATCTCCACGGCGTCCAGAGCCGAGAATTTCACGCAGTAATCCGTCGCCAGCCCGCAGAGGTCGAGTTGGGTAATACCCTCGGCGCGCAAATGCTCGGCAAGACCGGTAAGGGCTGCATGATCATTGTCGCGGAAGGCGGAATAGCTGTCGACAGTCGGATTCTGACCCTTCTGCTGGATGAAATCGATACCGTCGAGGTTCAGTTCAGGGTGAAGCATGGCGTCTTCGGTATTCTGCACGCAATGATCCGGCCACATCATCTGCGGCTTGCCGGAGAGCATGCCCATTTCGAAGGGCTTCTTGCCGGGATGGGCGGAAGCGAAGCTGCCGTGGCCGGGGGGATGCCAATCCTGGGAGGCAAGAACCAGATCGTATTTGCCACTGTCGATCAGCCTGTTGGCGACAGGCGCCACCTGATCCCCATCCGGCACCGGCAGATTGCCGCCGGGGCAGAAGCCATTCTGGATATCAATCAGCAGCAGCGCTTTCATGGCTTGTCCTTCATCTCTGTTGCACTGCACGATGCCAAGCGTTGCGCGTTGGATCAAGCTTTTAATGCTCAGACTGAATATAAGGTGGAGCGCGATGGTTTTCGAGGGGCTATGCGGGCTTGTGGCTTGGGGGCCAGGGAATGCTTGAAGTGCACCGGACAATTGGGGCGGCATGTGGCAACGCACGCTGTTGAGATTGCTGACGGGTCGCGGTGACGTGCCGGACATTGAAGATACCTGGTGAATCTCAGGAAACTGAGGTGTCTTGCCAACCAGCGTCGCCGAGGTGTCCGCGATTGACAAATGAACGCGAAGCCATAATCTGCTTTTCAGCCCTTGCGATCATCCGTTTTTCGGAGACGAGGATAATGCTGGTGCCGTTGCCCCGCATACAGGTCTGGCCAAGCGCATGAGACGGTTGCTGCTGACGGGCCTTGCCGTTTTCTTTTCGATCTGCGGAGCGAGCGCCGGGACGCTCGACACGCTTCACCAGCATACAACCCTGCGCATCGGCTACATCGCCGACGAGGCACCGTTTTCATCCAGCAAGCCGAATGAAAAACCGACGGGATATGCCATCGACCTCTGCGGGAAGGTCGCGGACGAAATCGAGCATGCGGTTCCGCAGTTGAAGCGCGAATATGTAGAAATGACGCTGGCCAATGGTTTCGACGCTGTCAAGAACGGTCAGATCGACCTGCTTTGTGGGGCTATCACCGTCAATCTGGAGAGGCGGAAACTTGTCGATTTCTCACAGCCGATCTTCCTGACCGGAGCGAGCGCCCTGCTGCGCAAGGATTCGCCCGACTATCTGCACGCGCTTTTTCTCGACACGCCCGCCGTTCGTTCCGTTAGCCAGCGTGCTCCATCCACCAGCGTCATCGGCGTGCGCGCAAACACCACGACGGACGCAATATTGCGCGAGGCGCGCAGCATCGAGACGTCGAAAACCCGGATCGCCGATTTCGACACGCACGAAGACGGACTTAAGGCGCTGGAGGAACATAAGATCGACGCCTATTTTGCCGATCGGGTGCTACTCATGAGCTTGGCCCAGCGCGCGCACGATCCGTCCTTGCTTGAAGTCGGCGATCGCCTGTTCACGCATGAACCATATGCAATCGCCCTGAGGCGCGACGATGCCGACTTCCGCCTAGTGGTCGACCGCGCGCTCACGGATTTTTATCTATCGGACGATTTTCTGCCGCTACTGAAGACTTACTTCGGAAGCGAAGCGCCGATGCTGCACACGCAAATCATGATGGAGCATGTGCCCTAGCTCCGGGGCAAAGGGCATTGCGTTGGCAAAGCAGATGATCGATGCGGCAGATGCCCACCGCAACCGTCAAACCCTCTCCACAAACCCATCCAGCACCCTTTTCTGCCCAGCCCGATCGAAATCGATCGTCAGCTTGTTCCCTTCGATCTCGGAAACATTGCCGTTCCCAAACTTTATGTGGAAGACGCGGTCGCCGATCGCAAATTTAGAGGGTTCGGTGGAGGTGGATTTGGCGACGAGTTCGCCGTCGATGGTGCGGGTTTTGGGGCCGCTTTCGCCGTAGCCGATGCGTTCGACGGCGTGGCCGGAGCGGGAGCCCCAATTGTCGCGGGTGGCGTCGGTCTTGTTGGCCTGGGCGCGTTTCCAGCCGGGAGTGGAATAGGAGTTGGCGAAAGGGTCGGCCTTGTCGAAGCGCGACTGGCCATAGCCGCCGCGGCCGTAACCGCCGTAAGATTGCTCCATCTCGGCCACTTCGACATGGGTTTCCGGCAGTTCGTCGAGAAAGCGGGAAGGGATGGTCGATTGCCAGAGGCCGTGGATGCGGCGGTTGGAGACGAACCAAATGTGGCAGCGGCGCTTGGCGCGGGTGAGGCCGACATAGGCGAGGCGGCGTTCTTCCTCCAGGCCGGCGCGGCCGCTTTCGTCGAGCGAGCGCTGGTGTGGAAACAGGCCTTCCTCCCAGCCAGGCAGGAAGACGGTGTCGAATTCCAAGCCCTTGGCGGAGTGCAGCGTCATGATCGAGACTGCGTCCAGATCCTCGTTCTGCTCGGCGTCCATGACGAGGGCTACGTGTTCGAGGAAGCCGCGCATGGATTCGAAGCTTTCCATCGAGCGGATGAGTTCCTTCAGGTTTTCCAGCCGTCCGGGTGCTTCCGCCGATTTGTCATTCTTCCACATGTCGGTATAGCCGGACTCTTCGAGAATCTGCTCGGCAAGCTCGGTATGCGGGGTGTTTTCAAGCAGTCCCTGCCAGCGGCGGAAGGATTGCACGACGTCGAACAGCGCCTTGCGCGCCTTCGGCTTCATTTCGTCCGTTTCGATGATATCGGCCGCTGCCGCCAGCATCGGAATGTCGCGGACACGGGCGTAATCGTGCAGCGCGCGCACGGTGGTGTCGCCGAGGCCGCGCTTCGGCGTATTGATGATGCGTTCGAAGGCGAGGTCGTCGGCCGGCTGGCAGACGAGGCGGAAATAGGCCATGGCATCGCGGATTTCGAGGCGTTCGTAGAAGCGAGGGCCGCCAACGACGCGGTAGTTCAGGCCGAGCGTAACGAAGCGGTCTTCGAATTCACGCATCTGGAATGAGGCGCGCACGAGGATCGCCATGTCGTTGAGATTGTGCTTGTTGCGCTGAAGCTGCTCGATCTCCTCGCCGATCGCGCGGGCTTCCTCCTCGGAATCCCAGGAGGCGTGCACCTGCACCTTGATGTCGTCGGGATCGGAGCGGTCAGTGAATAGTGTCTTGCCAAGTCGGCCCTCATTATGGGCGATGAGATGTGCGGCCGCGCCGAGAATATGCTCGGTAGAGCGGTAATTGCGCTCCAGTTTGATGACCTTGGCGCCGGGAAAATCCTTTTCGAAACGCAGGATGTTGTCCACCTCAGCGCCGCGCCAGCCGTAGATCGACTGGTCGTCGTCACCGACGCAGCAGACATTCTGCAGCTCGCCCTTTTGCCGCTGCGCCAGTAAACGCAGCCACATATATTGAGCGGTGTTGGTGTCCTGATATTCGTCGACGAGGATGTAGCGGAACCGCTGGTGATAATCCTTCAATATATCAGGATTCTGACGGAACATATTGATCGGATGCAGCAAAAGGTCGCCGAAGTCGCAGGCGTTCAGCGTCTTCAAGCGGGCCTGATACGCGGTATAGAGGTCGCGTCCCTTGCCATTGGCAAAGGCGCGCGCATCGCCTTCCGGAATATCGGCCGGGCCAAGGCCCTTGTTCTTCCAGGTGTCGATCATCCCGGCAAATTGCTTGGCGGGCCAACGCTTGTCGTCCAGCCCCTCCGCCTGGATCAATTGCTTGATCAGGCGCACGACATCGTCAGTGTCGAGAATGGTGAAGCTCGAGGAGAGGCCGACCAGCTCGGAATGACGGCGCAGCAGCTTGACGCCTATCGAATGGAAAGTGCCGAGCCAGGGCATGCCTTCGACCGCGCCGCCGACGAGGAGGGCGATACGCTCCTTCATCTCGCGCGCGGCCTTGTTGGTGAAGGTAACGGCGAGGATCTGAGAGGGGAAGGCACGGTTGGTGGAAAGGATATGGGCGATGCGGGTCGTCAGCACCCGCGTCTTGCCGGTGCCGGCGCCGGCGAGCACCAGCACGGGCCCATCCAGCGTCTCGACCGCTTCCGCCTGTTCCGGATTGAGGCCAGCGAGATAGTCAGGGCGGCGGCCGCTGTCGCGCGCCGCCATGGCGCGGGCCGCAATACCGCCACCGGCGCTGGGGGCAGGGGCAGGCCGACGCGGCGCCGCGTGCTCCGGCTCCTCGTCAAAGAAGGGAATGTCGTCATGTCCGATGGTCATGCGGCTCAATGTAATGATTCTGCCCTGAAAGGCAAAAGAAACGGCCGGGAAATAGAACAAAAAGTGCACATTTCTTGGGTTGTTAGCCTTTCAAGGGACTGTCTCGCAGTTCCTGCGGCTTGTTGTTCAACGGAGCGGCGGCTGCATGAAGAGATGTAGGAAGCGGCATTGCGTGCGAAGGCGGCCAGGCTCCGGGCGGCGGAATGATCGCAACCTGAACGCGATAACGATTTTCTGATCGAGGGCGATTTATGGTAAATTGCCAGTTTCCATTATCGCTTTCTTAAGCATGATTGCTAATCATAGCGCCTGTAACCGCTCGAGTTTCAGGCGCTGTTTTTTTGCCGGACTCCACCTTCGCCGACTTCGGTTGGCCCGCGCGCATGAGCGCCCGCGGCATGGTTCCAATGTCTTCATGTATCTGTTGTGTATCGTTGCGTCCGGAGTCCTGTGTCGTGAGTATTTTTTCGACCTTCATAAGGGTAAGTTCCCCTGTCAAAACAGCCCTTGAAGTCCTTCGAAACACACAGGCGGATCTGAATGTCGCACAGCGTCAGATGTCATCCGGTCTGCGTGTGCAGACCGCTAAGGACAACGCCACTTACTGGACGATCTCGACATTGACGCGCACCGATATTGGCGCCGTCTCGGCCGTGCAGGATGCGCTGGGGCTTGCTGCTGCCACGGTCAGCACCGCCTCCACGGGCATCACCAGCGCAATCGATATCGTCACTCAGATCCGATCGAAGCTGGTGACTGGCTATGAGGGCAGTGTCGATAAGACCAAGCTCAACGACGAAATCTCCGAACTTAAGGACCAGCTTCGCAGCGTCGGCGAGTCGACGAGCTTCAACGGCGTCAACTGGGTCGTGCTGCAGAACGGTGACGATCCGACCGAGCCACACGAGATCCCGGGCTCCCTCATCCGCCACACCGATGGCACGGTTTCGATCGGCATGCTGAACTATGAGGGTGTCGGCTCGACCAGCGGCCCCATCGTATCGACGGATGCACGATATCTGATCGACGATCAGTCAAGCGGCACGGGCGGCTATGGCGTGCTCACCTCCACGGCTTTTGCAACGGAAGCGGGGGCAGCCGAGAACTATGTGCTGATCGGCAGTAAAAATGGCGATACCAGCGGGCAGGTGGAAATCTCGCTCGACGCCAATACGACACAGGGCGCCGTGACCGACATGGTCAACACCGTCACCGCCATGCTGCACCAACTGAACACGATAGGATCGGCCTTCGGCTCGTTGGAAACGCGCGTCAGTCTGCAAAACCAATTTGCCAGCAATCTCAGCGATTCGCTGACGAGTGGCGTCGGCAAGCTGGTCGATGCCGACATGGAGAGGCAATCAAGCAGGGTATTGGCGCTGCAGACGCAGCAGCAACTGGGATTGCAATCATTGTCGATTGCCAATGCCAGCTACGATACGGTGAGACAACTCTTCCAAAACCTCTGACGGCGGAAGCCTGGATTTCAAGGGGAATAGATCGGCGGAGCGGATCCAATCTCCTTGAACTGGTTAGTTTGGAAGAAAACGCTCCAGAATAGTGGCCGGGCAGCCCGGCCGCGGGTGGACGAAAATTATATTTCATCATATTGCCGCAATGCTTCATATCTGCTGCGGACCATCGAACCGGAGAGCGACGATTCTATGATCAAGAAATTTGCCATCCTTGCCGTCTCGGCAGCCTTTCTCAATGCATGTACGACAACCGATCCCTATACGGGAGAGCAGAAAGTATCCAACACGGCGGGAGGCGCCGCGATCGGTGCCGGCGTTGGTGCGGTTGCCGGTCTTCTCATCGGCCACTCGCCGGCATCGCGCCGCAATGCTGCGCTGATCGGCGCCGGCGTCGGTGCGCTTGCGGGTGCCGGCATCGGCAATTACATGGACCAGCAGGAATCCGAGCTGCGCGCGCAGTTGCAGGGTACTGGCGTCTCCGTAACGCGCGTCGGCGACCGCATCATCCTCAATATGCCGTCGGCCATTACCTTCGACATCGACCAGGATGCGATCAAGCCGGAATTCGATCCGACGCTGAATTCGGTCGCGATCGTGCTTCGCAAGTTCAACCGCACGCTGATCGACGTCAACGGCCATACGGATTCGACCGGCAGCCTGCAGCATAACCAGGAACTGTCCGAACGCCGCGCCGATTCGGTTGCCAGCTATCTCGGCAGCCAGGGCATCGACCAGCGCCGCATGTCTGCCGTCGGCTTCGGCCCGAGCCAGCCGGTCGCCACCAACGCCAGCGAAGCCGGCCGTGCGCAGAACCGTCGCGTCGAAATCCAGATCGCGCCCATTACCCAAAACGGCTGATCTGACGTAGACCTTCAAACAAGGACGGCCGGGTTTTGCGACCCGGCCGTTTTGTTTGACCGCTGCCCGTTCACGAGTGCATCGTCGCGCCTTTGGTGATCTTGTCGACGATCTTCTTGTCCGCGCGCAGCGCGATGCCAACCACCTTGGCGTCCTCAGGCGTAAATTCGGAGAAGACGGCGCGATTGGCGACATCGTGGCCGGTTGAGAACATTTCCTCGATGAAGATCGAGGAGGTGACGTTGCGCTCCAGCGAGCGGCGATGAATCGTGCTCATGGTTTCTTCGTTGGCCGACAATACGATCATCGGCTGGATCGATAGCGCGTTGTAGAGGTTGCCGGCGCGATCGCGATAGGGTTCGCCGATCATGTCAGGAAATTGCCCGGCAATGCCGGTCGCCAGGAAAGCAGTCACGTTCAGTTTCTGCCAGGATTCAAGATTGCTTCGCAGAACGATCGCGATTTTGGTATTGAACATGGGTGATCTCTCTTATGCAGTCTGGGAATGAGCCTTTGCGCGAGGATGTTGCCGGCCATATCTTCGAAGGTCTTGAACGTTCGTGCACGATGCCGGAAGCAAACCGCATCGTCTCCGCACCCGCTTACCCCGGTATCGAGCGTATTCAGGCGCAATTCCATGGTGATGCGTTCGAGCCGCACCGGCACGATACCTATGCGCTCGGCGTCACCATCCGCGGCGTGCAGACCTTCAGCTATCGCGGCGAACGGCGCTACAGCCTGCCGGGAAGGGTGATCGTCCTCCATCCGGACGAGCTGCACGACGGCGGCGCTGCGACCGACGACGGCTTGCTCTACCGCATGCTTTATCTCGAACCGTCGATGCTGATGCAGTGCCTGGAAGCCGCGCGCATTGGCCTGCCCTTTGTCGAGGACCCGGTGGTCGAGGACGATCGTCTGGCCGGCTTGCTGCTGGCCGCCCTCGGCGAGCTCGACCGCGAGCTGGATGAACTCTTTGTCGATGATTTTGTCTCACGGGTGGCTGCGGGGCTCGCTTCGCATGCACATCTGCCGCAGAAGCCGCTGGGCAGCGTGGCCTGGGGCCAGGTGAAGACGGCGCGCGATTATCTAGAGGCGCATGCCATGCGCGGCGTCCGCTCGCAGGAGCTGGAACGAATCACCGGCCTCGATCGCTTTGCGCTCTCACGGCATTTCCGCGCCGCTTTTGCCACCAGCCCGCATCGCTTCCTGCTGATGCGGCGGCTGCAACGGGCGAAAGGAATGATCGCCGATGGCGAGCCGATCGCCGAAGTCGCTGCGGCCACTGGGTTTGCGGATCAAAGCCATCTGACACGGCATTTCAAGAAGGCGTTCGGCATGGCGCCGGGCGCCTGGGTCGGCATGCTGGGAACTGCTGGGGCACCGGTTCGAGGTTAACCGGCGGCTGAGAGCTCTCAGTGCAGGCCGAGAAACTGTTTGAGTTCCGGGGTCTGCGGATTGGCGAATACATCGCCCGGCGGACCGATTTCGTGGACGCGACCCTGGTGCATGAAGACGACGCGCGAGCAGACGTCACGAGCGAACTTCATTTCGTGTGTCACCATCAGCAGCGTCATGCCTTCGCTGGCAAGTTCGCGGACGACTGCGAGAACCTCGGACACGAGTTCGGGATCGAGCGCGGAGGTGATCTCATCGCAAAGGAGCGCGATCGGCTGCATGGCAAGCGCCCGGGCAATGGCAACGCGCTGCTGCTGTCCGCCGGAAAGTTCGTCGGGATAGGCGTCGAATTTGTGCCCGAGGCCGACGCGATCGAGCATGCGCCGCGCCATTGCCTCGGCATCGGCCTTGGAGGCCTTCTTGACGACCATCTGCGACAGCATGACGTTCCGCCCGGCGCTCAGATGCGGAAAGAGATTGAACTGCTGGAAGATCATGCCGACCTTTAGCCGCAAGGCCTTCAAATGCAGATCATCGGGCAGGAGCTGTGCGCCGGCGACCGAGATTGCGCCGTCATCGATCGTTTCCAGCCCGTTGATGCAGCGCAGCAGCGTCGATTTGCCCGAGCCGCTCTTGCCGATGATGGCGATCACTTCGCCGGGCGCGACATCGAGGTTGATGCCTTTCAGCACTTCGTTTGCACCGAAACTCTTGCGGACTTCAGTGACCTCGATGAGCGACATTGAGCTTCCTCTCCAGGATCTGGCTGCTCTTCGACAGCGGCCAGCACAGGGCGAAATAGATGAGGGCGACGAAGCCGTAGACGGTGAACGGCTGGAACGTCGCGTTGGTGATGACAGTGCCGGCCTTCGAGAGCTCTACAAAGCCGATGATCGAGGTCAGAGCCGTGCCCTTGACCACCTGCACGGAGAAACCGACTGTGGGCGGCACGGCGATGCGAAGCGCCTGCGGCAGGATGACGTAGCGCATCTGCTGGAGGTAGCCCATGCCAAGGCTGGCAGAGGCTTCCCATTGGCCCTTTGCCACGGCCTCGACGCAGCCACGCCAGATTTCGGTGAGAAAAGCGGCTGACCAAAGGATCAGAGCAACGCCGGCCGCCAGCCATGCCGGTACGTCGATGCCGAAGAGCCCAAGGCCGAAGAAGGCCAGGAAAAGCTGCATCAGCAGCGGCGTGCCTTGAAAGAGCTCGACGAAATATTTGACCATAGTGCGCGCGGCCCGGTTTTTGCCAATGCGCAGAAATAGCAAGATTGCGCCGACAGCACCGCCGCCGGCGAAAGAAATGAGCGAGAGCAGAACGGTCCAGCGTGTGGCCAGAAGCAGACCGCGCAGAATGTCCCAGGTGGAGAATTGAATCATCGGCGAACCCTGCGCGGGAAAATCAGGCCGCCCACAACGGTAAGTAACTGCCGCAGGATGACGGCCAGACCCAGATAGATTGCGGTGGAAACGAAATAGGCCTCGAAAGCGCGGAAGGAGCGCGACTGGATGAAATTCGCCGCAAAAGTCAGGTCCTCCGCGGCGATCTGCGAGACGACCGAGGAGCCGAGCATGACAATGACGACCTGCGACGACAATGCGGGCCAGATGCGCTGGAGTGAGGGCACTAGGATGACGTGGCGGAAGGTCTCGAACGGCGTCATTGCGAGGCTGGCGCCGGCCTCGAACTGGCCGCGTGGCGTCGCCTGGATGCCGGCACGAATGATCTCGCAGCTATAGGCGCCGAGATTGATGACCATGGCAAGGTTGGCGGCAGCGATCTCGTTCATGTGAATGCCGGCGGCGGGCAGACCGAAGAAGATGAAGAAAAGCTGGATCAGGAACGGCGTATTGCGGATCAACTCGACATAGGCCGCGACAAAAGGCTTGAGCCAGCGAGGACCCAGCGCCCGCGCCCAGGCGCAGGCAATACCAAGAGCGATACCGACCGCAGAGCCAACGAAAGTCAGCTCCATGGTGACGAGAATCCCCTTGATCAGAACGGGATAATAATCGGCAAGCCAGCCGAAATCGAAGTGATAGCGCATGAGAAGGTGCCTCGCTCGGCCCGGACCGCGCCATCGGACGATGGCACGGCCGATGCTCTGTTGATCAGAAGCCGGCGGGGAGGGCCGCGCCCAGCCATTTCTGCGATATCTTGGTCAGCGTTCCATCGGCCTTGGCGGCGGCGATAATGTCGTTGACCTTTTTCTGCAGGGCGGGCTCGTTCTTGTTCAGGCCTATGAAGCAGGGCGAATTGGTGATGAGGAACTTCATCTCCGGCTTCTTCGGCGGGTTCTTGGCGAGAATGGCCGCTGCAACCACGTTGCCAGTGGCGATGAGATCGACCTGACCCGAGAGGAAGGCGGAGATGGTGCCGTTGTTGTCTTCATAGCGCTTGATCGTCGCGTCCTGCGGCGCGACCTTCGTCAGCGCGAGATCCTCGATGGCGCCGCGGGTTACACCGATCGTCTTGCCGGAAAGATCCTCGGGCTTGGCGGCCGCAACATCGGCAGAACCGAAGACGCCGTTGAAGAAGGGTGCGTAGGCGTCGGTGAAGTCGATGACGGCCTGGCGCTCGGCATTTTTGCCCAGGCTCGAAATCACCAGGTCGACCTTGTTCGTCTGGAGATAGGGGATGCGGTTGGCGCTGGTCACCGGCACCAGCTCGGTCTTCACGCCGAGCTTTTCGGCGATCAGGTTTGCCATGTCGATATCATAGCCCATGGGTGCCATGTCCGCCCCGACGCTGCCGAAGGGAGGAAAGTCCTGGGGAACGGCGACGCGGAGCGTGCCCTTCGCGGTAATATCGCTCAAGGCGTCCGCCCGGGCTGCGTGTGGGCTCGAAAGCGCCCCCATCGTCAGCATCGCCATACCGAGTGCCATGAGCAATTGTCTACGCTTCATCGAATGTCCTTCCAATCGTGGCTATGTCAAAGCTGCGGGGTAAAACGCAAGACATGTGCCAGTCGCGGGACGGCATAGTTTCCCGTCAAGCGCGTGCTTTTTGCGAGAGCTTTGTGCGGTGTAAATCGAATTCTGCCCAAAAAAATTGCAGATTTTGCATTTCGCGTCGTTTGCCATCGCTTATGAACGACAACGTGCGGCCGTATTGGTTTCCTTCGATAGCGCTGGCTGGACAGGCCGGTTCCTATTGCCCATACAACCCATGCAGGCGAGGGAGATCGGTCCGATGGCTTTGATGGGTGCTATGGCGGGCAGGGGCGTGTGGCCGCTATCGTACCAATGATTTTTCGTGCCGGTTCGCGGCCGCGCCGAATGCTTGCCGTCACCGTGTCTCGCGCAGGCAAACCACAGGCTATTTTCGTGACTGGACAGCGTCGCGCTGATGTCTCATAGAACCGCGAAAAGGGTTAACATTTCCTTTTTTGATTGTGATGGGAGATCGGAACGATGGCTCTGACTGATACGAAGGCGGGGATACGCAACGAGGCGGGCATTGCTGCCGTTCTCGGCATCCTGAAGCAGGCCTTCGGCGAGCGTTTCCAAACCGGCGAGAGCTTTCGGGCCCAGCATGCCCACACGACCACCTATATCCCGGCGCAACTTCCGGACGGGGTGGTTTTTGCCGAGACGAGCGCGGACGTGCAAACGGTCGTCAAAGCCTGCGCCGAGCACAAGGTTCCGGTTATCGCCTTCGGCACAGGTTCTTCTCTGGAAGGGCAGGTGAATGCGCCGCAGGGCGGAATATCGATCGATTTCAGCCGGATGAATCGGGTGCTTGAAGTGAATGCCGAGGATCTCGACTGCACGGTCGAGCCTGGCGTCACCCGCGAACAGCTCAACACATATCTGCGCGATACCGGCCTGTTCTTCCCAATCGATCCTGGCGCCAATGCCTCGATCGGCGGCATGGCTTCGACGCGTGCTTCCGGCACCAATGCGGTGCGCTACGGGACGATGAAGGACAATGTGCTCGCCGTAACCGCAGTCACCGCCAATGGCGAGGAGATCCGCACCGCCCGCCGCGCCAGGAAATCGTCCGCCGGCTATGACCTGACCCGGCTCTTCGTCGGTGCTGAGGGAACGCTCGGCGTCCTGACGTCGGTGACGCTGCGGCTGCAAGGCATTCCGCAGAAGATCGCCGGCGGCACCTGCGCCTTTCCGAACGTGAAGGCAGCTTGCGACGCGGTCATCATGACCATCCAGATGGGCGTTCCGGTTGCTCGCATCGAACTGCTGGACGCCGTCCAGATGCGGGCCTGCAATCGCTATTCCGGCTTGACCTATGACGAGCGGCCAACCTTGTTCCTGGAATTTCACGGTACGGACGAGACGGTCGCGCTGCAATCGGCGCAATTCGCAGAGATCGCGAGCGAATGCGGCGGCGGGGAATTCCTCTGGACCAGCAATCTCGAAGAGCGCAACAAACTCTGGAAAGCGCGTCACGATGCCTATTGGGCATCGCGGGCTCTGGCGCCGGAACTGGCGGCCTTGTCGACGGATGTCTGCGTGCCGATCTCGAAACTTGCCGAATGCGTTGCAGCGACCCAGGCCGATATCGAGGAACACGGATTGCTGGCGCCGATCGTCGGTCACGCCGGCGATGGCAATTTCCACGTCCTGGTGCTGTTCGATGACAAGACGCCGGAAGGTATCGCCGTCGTCGAGGCCTTCGTTGCCCGGCTGAACGGGCGGGCGCTCGCGATGGAGGGTACCTGCACCGGCGAACATGGTATAGGGCAGGGCAAGATGTCGTTTCTCGAACAGGAGCTTGGCGGCGCCGTCGATCTGATGCGCCAAGTCAAGCAGGCGCTCGATCCTGATGCGATTTTCAATCCCGGCAAGATATTCCACAGTCATTGAAAAATGGAATATTGCCAAGATCTTGGCTTGCCCCCGGCGTGAATGGCGTTAGGCTAGACCATCCCGTTTTCATATGGCGTCATGGAAAGCGGTGGAGATGCCCTAGATTTGCAGCATGGTCCAAGAATTGCGATGCGGTTCTGGATAGGAAAGCAGGCTTAAGCCGAAGATCTGGGATGTCTTTTGCATGTCCGCTTCGCTATGTGACGCTTGATATCGTAATTGGAATGCAGAATGGAGACGGTGTGCATTGTTAGGTAAGGTCCTGGTTTTTCTGGGGGGAGTGCTCGTAGTGGTGCTGTTCGTGGCGCTGCTCGCTCCGCTCTTCATAGACTGGACCGATTTTCGCAAGAATTTCGAGGATCAGGCGAGTCGGATCATCGGAAAGAAGGTGACCGTTCACGGCACCGTTGACGCCCGCCTTTTGCCTTTTCCTTCCGTGACATTGCATGACGTCCGCGTCGGACAGGAAGCCGACGGGACGCCATTGGTGCAGATCGCCCAATTCTCCATGGACGCCGAGCTGGCGCCGTTCCTGTCCGGCGAAGCGCTGATTTTCGACATGCGCGTTTCCGAGCCGAAAGTGCGTCTGCGGCTGTTGAAGGACGGGACGCTCGACTGGATGCGCGGCAGCCAGCCGGAAATCCCTGCCAAGTCGGTGGTGCTCGAGGGCGTGCATCTCGATGGCGGCGATATCCAGTTCATCGACGAGCAATCTGGCCGCACCCGGCACATAACCGGTCTCAACGCGCAAATGTCCGCCCGGTCGCTGGCGGGACCCTGGCGAATCGATGGCGATGCGGCGCTCGACGGCGAGCACGGCAATTTCAGCATTTCCAGCAGCCAGCCTGACGATAATGGCGTCTTGCGCGTCCGCACCCGGCTCTTGCCGGACCGCCATCCGCTCAATGTCGACCTCGACGGCGAATTGAAGCTGGTCAACAGCAAGCCGGATTATATCGGCATGTTTACGGCGGGGATTGAGGACAAGCAGACACATAAACCTGCCGACGAACAGGTTCAGCCCCGTGTCAAAGGTCGATTCGAGCTTACCAACGAGCGCATACGGGTTTCGGAATATCGTCTCGAAGTGGGTACCGCGGACGATCCCTATGTGGTGACGGGGGAGGCGACGCTGGACACCGGCACCAAGCCGGAATTCCTGCTGACGGCCGACGGCCAGCAGATCGACGTCAACCGCCTCGGCAACACGCAGGGCACGAGCGGCAAGACCAACCGCAATCCCACCATTTCGGCGCGCCAGCGACTAAACAGCCTGATTGCCATTGCCGCCGAAATTCCGGTGCCGCAGGTGCCCGGCAAGGCGACTTTCCGCCTGCCGGCGATCGTTGCCGGCGACACGACCATCCGCGACGTACAGCTCGATCTGGAGCCTGCCGGAACCGGCTGGAAGATCGATCACGCCATCGGCATGCTCCCTGGCCGCACCCAGGTGGAGGCCAAGGGCAATTTGATGCTGCAGGGCGATCCGAATTTCATCGGTAATCTCGTGGTCGCCTCCAATCAGCCATCCGGTCTGGCATCCTGGCTGGTGGGTTCGGTCGATCCGGCGATCCGGCAGTTGCGACAGGCCGGTTTTTCCGCCGATGTCAGCCTGCGTCACGAGGAGCAGCGCTTCGAGAATCTTGAAATCGCCGTCGGCTCGGCGACGCTCAAGGGCCAGCTCGACCGGCAGGCGCCGGCAAACGACCAGGCGCCGAGGCTTGCCGTCGATCTCAGCGGCGATGCGCTCGATCTCGATGCGCTGAGGGCGCTGACAGGGCTGTTCACCGGTCAGGATGCCGGCGAGACCTTGCTCGATCACCGGATTACGGCCCATCTGAAAGCGGACAAATTCGCCGCGTTCGGCGTGCAGGCCGACAATGTCGAAACGTCGTTTTCGATCGCCGATGGCGCACTCACGCTCGACAAGCTTGCCGTGCGCGATGTCGCCGGTGCCGAGCTTACCGCAACCGGCCGTGCCAATGGTTCGCTGCTGGACTACAAGGGGTCGGGCGAAATCACCTTCAAGGCGGCCGATCCCGGTCCCTTCTTCGATATGCTGAGCCAGCATCTGCCGCATCATCCGGCGATGGACCGGCTGGTGCGAAACGCTGCATGGTATGGAAATACCGCGCTTCGCGGCGCGCTGACGCTGGGCGGCGACCAGGGCGATGGGCTGGCGGTAACGCTTGCCGGCGTCTCCAACGGCAGCCGCGTCAATCTCGATTACCGCATGTCCGACCTGTTGGCGCTGACCGGCAAAGAGACGACGACGCTTGAAGCAACGCTCGAAAATTCCGTGACCTCGATCCTGTTCGGGCAGGCGGGCCTCGATCCGCTGCCCGTCGAAGCGGATGCCAATGGCCGCCTGACGCTGAAGGTGACAGCAAACGGCACCGATCCGGCGGATGCGGCGCTGACCTTTGCCACCGACAAGACCTCGTTCACCGCAAACGGCAAGGTCGATGTGCGTCCCGCAACCTTCCTCAACGGCAAAATCGCGCTATCGCTCGAGAGTGCCGATCTTGATCCCTATTTCGTCATGAACGGCATCGGCGTACCGCAGATGGGCACGGGCCTGCCGGTCAAATTCCAGGCGAATGCCGCGCTCGATGCCGGCAAGATCGTATTCTCCGATATGAAGGGCCTGCTTGCCGACAACAATGTTTCGGGCGCGCTCACCTTCGACCGCAAGGCGCCGAATATCAAGGCTACCGGCCAATTGACGCTCGACAAGGCCGATCTCGGCTGGCTGGGCGAAGCAATCTACGGGCCGGTGACGGATGCGATGACGGGCAACCTCACCAAGGCCAAGCTGGGGTTGCCGATGTTCAGCGGGCTTGATCTCAACGTCAAGCTTTCGGCCAAGCAGTTGTGGCCGGGCATCTTCGGCCCGATCTCGGATTTCAGTACGAACGCTGCCTATAAGGGCGAGGAGCTGCGGCTGAACGACATCGCCGGCGCTTGGAACGGCGGTACGCTTAGCGGCAATTTGATGTTTGCGAACTCGGACGGCACCGGGCTGATGCAAACGAAACTCAACCTCGCCAATGGCGACCTTGCCGCGGTTGCCTGGCAGCGCGATGGCGCGCCGCTCGCCAATGGCCGCTTCGGTTTGGGACTGAGCATGGAAGCGAGCGGCAAGAGCCTGGGGGAACTGGCTGCCAACGCCAGCGGCTCGGGCGAGATCAAGCTTGGCGACACGCATGTCCGCGGCCTCAACCTCTCCGTTTTGCCGCCGCTGTTGTCGGCGACGGACCAGATCCAAGGTGAGATCACAGCCGATAAGGTGCTGCCGATCGTCCAGACATTGCTCAACAATGGCGAGGCGGCATTGCCGGCCATCAACATACCGTTCAATATTTCGACCGGCGTCATCCGTGCTGCCAATATCAGTGCCGGCAATGACCTGGCGAAGCTTTCGGGCAATGCCGAGATCAGCCTGCCGGATGAGCGCATCCGTGGCTCCATGGGCATCGATTTCGATGCCGGCAACGAGGCGCTGAGCGGCGCCGAGCCGGCATTGCGCCTCGATTTCGCCGGTCCGTTGGCGACGCCGGGTCGGACGATGGACGTTACCGACATTACCAGCTTCCTGTCGCTGCGCGCCTTCGAACGTGAGCGCCAGCGCGTCGAGCGGCTTCAGGCAAGCGTATTGGAAAAGCAGCGGCTGCGGCGCGAGGTGGCGCTCTACAAGTACACTGCCGTCGCACGCGAAGCCCAGCGTCAGCGCGATGCGGCAATCGAGCAGCAGCGTAGCGCCGAAGAGAAGCGCTTGAGGGAACTGGCGCGCAAGGCCGAGGCAGAAAAGCAGGCGGAAGCCGCAGCCAGGGCGAAGGCGAGTGCGGAAGCCCGAGCGAAGGCGGAAGCGCAGCAATTACCTGCTCTCAACGGACAGGTGCCGCAGACAGGCGCGCCGCTGAACTTTAACAATCTTCCCGGCATCGCCCGATAGATCATTCTCCATCGACCATACGAAATCCGCCGCTTTCGTCGCTGGGAGCGGGGATGCTATTGAGTAGAGAATGAAGTGACTAAGCGCCCTCGTTCAAGGCGGGGCGTTTCAGGTGCGATCCTTCAGCCATTTCAGAACATAGAGCCGAAGCGCCGAGGAAAGGTTGCTTGCCGGATCGCGGCCGTCGTCGATCTCTGAGATCAGAGCCGCAAGCGACGTCCCGCGCGCATTGGCGATCACCTTCAGTTCGGCCCAGAAGGCGTCTTCGAGGGAAAAGCTGGTGCGATGGCCATGCAGCGTGGCGGAATGTTTGCGGATCATCGGCGGATCGATCAAAAGTTCGGAAACGGAAGAGGTAATTCTAAAAATGATTCAAAATGCTGGGGTAAGCGATTGATTTCGGAGGGCTATAGACTTTCAGCTCGGTATTTCAATCGTCTGTTTTGGATGACTCGATATGGCCGGCCTCGTGTGTTTTCGCGGTCTTTTCATTGAGCGCCTTGGTCAACTGCTTCTCCGCCTTGGTGCGGCCAAAGGTAACACGGTTCTGCTCCGCCTGCTTTTCTTTTTCCAAGCGTGTCTGTTTCTTACGGAACTGGCGCAGATTGACGATTTCGGCACTCATCGATGGTTCCTCACGGCCGATGTGAAAAGGGGAAGCGCCTGCTTCCCCGGATGCTATTGCTTCTTGCGGAATGCGTCGAGGGAGACGACCGATCCCGGCTTCTTCTCCTCGCCGTCCTTGGCGACCGCGGGCTCCTCGCTGCCCTCGGCCGATACCGGATAGGCGGTGATCTCGCCGGACGGCATTTCCTCGTCCTCGGCGAGCGGCACGTCGAATTCCAGCTCGAAATTCACGGACGGATCGTAGAAACCCCGAATGGCATTGAACGGGATGACCAGCTTTTCCGGAACGTCGGAGAACGAAAGACCAATCTCGAACTGGCTCTCGGTAACCTTCAGGTCCCAGAACTGATGCTGGATGACGATGGTCATCTGCTCGGGATATTTCGACTTCAGGTGCTGCGAAATGCGCACGCCGGCCGCACCCGTCAGAAAGGTGATGAAGAAATGATGGTCACCGGGCAGACGGCCGGTGGTGCCGACCTCGGTCAACACCTTGCGGATGACCCCACGCAGGGCGTCCTGTGCCAAAATGTCGTAGCGGATATGATCCTGCCCCATACTTTCCTGTCTTTCGTTGGCCATGTTTTTTCTAAGGCTTATGCCACGCCCTGCGCCGACGGGAAACCCCCGTGCGCGAGTCAACGCCTGATCATACATAATATCGAAGAGAGGGAGAAGGTGAAGGCTTCTGTTGCCAGGTGCCTTCGAACCCCGCCTAAGAGTGCGACCCCTTAGGACTTTATTTGAAGTGCCACACTGCGATTAAGCAGCGAGACGAGCTTCCGCATAGTTGTCGTTTGCAACTACAATTTTAGCCCGATAACGGTGGTACAATGCCGAGCGAAAAGTCGATCTTTACACCCTTGTCGATCCTGTTTCGCCCCCATCAAAAGCCGGTCTTGCCCGACCAGTTTTTGGTGGAGGCGCCGGGTACCGCCCCCGGGTCCAATAGGTTTATTACACCGCTCATTTATCGCCATAGCCGGCCCGAAGACCGGCATGGCTGATATAGTGTTTTCCTCAGGCGAATGGAAGGGGATTTGTCATAAATGCTTCGCCGAAACACAGGTTTGCCATAACAAACGACGGCCGGATGGGAGAATTCCAGGGATTATGCTTGCCCGCAGTTGGTTTCGTGCCGACTTGCCATTAAATTGAGGAGGAATGGAATCGGCGGCGGGTGCGATGAAGCAATATCTCGATCTTTTGAAGCATGTGATGGACACCGGCATCGATCGCGGCGACCGCACCGGCAAAGGTACGCGCTCGGTCTTCGGTTACCAGATGCGCTTTGACCTTTCCGAAGGTTTTCCGGTGCTCACCACCAAGAAGCTGCATCTGCGCTCGATCATCCACGAGCTGCTATGGTTCCTGAAGGGCGAAACGAACATTCGTTATCTCAAGGAAAACGGCGTTTCTATCTGGGATGAGTGGGCCGACGAAAACGGCGATCTCGGCCCGGTCTACGGCCATCAATGGCGTTCCTGGCCGGCTCCCGACGGCGGCCATATCGATCAGATCGCCAATCTGATCGAAGGGCTGAAGACCAACCCGAACTCCCGCCGCCATATCGTTTCGGCCTGGAATCCGGCTGAGGTGGACGAAATGGCGCTGCCGCCGTGCCATTGCCTCTTCCAGTTCTACGTCGCCGACGGCAAGCTTTCCTGCCAGCTTTACCAGCGCTCCGGTGACACCTTCCTCGGCGTGCCCTTCAACATCGCCTCATACGCGCTGCTGACGTTGATGGTAGCGCAGGTCACGGGGCTGAAGCCTGGCGACTTCGTGCACACGCTGGGTGATACGCACATCTATTCCGACCATTTCGAGCAAGCCAGGCTGCAACTGACCCGCACCCCGAAAAAACTGCCGACCATGCGCCTTAATCCGGCGGTGAAGAACATCTTCGATTTCAAGTTCGAGGATTTCACGTTGGAAGGCTATGAGGCCGACGCCAATATCAAGGCGCCGATCGCCGTCTGAGGGGGTAGGGATGGCCGAACCGGTAAAAACCATTCTCGTCGCCGTCTCGCGCAACGGCATCATCGGCCGCGACGGGGATATGCCGTGGCGGCTGTCGTCCGATCTCAAGCGGTTCAAGGCCATGACGCTCGGCAAGCCCGTCATCATGGGACGCAAGACGTTTCAGTCCATCGGCAAGCCGCTGCCGGGCAGGCCCAACGTGGTGATCAGCCGCGATCCCGGTTTTTCCGCCGAAGGCGTACAGATGGCGCATTCGCTCGGCGAAGCCATCGATATTGCGAGCCGCCTTGCGGCAGAGAGCGGAGTTGACGAGATCTGCGTCATCGGCGGCGGTGAGATCTACCGGCAGGGGATCGGCCTTGCCGATCGGTTGCTGATCACGCATGTGGAAGCCGAGGTGGATGGCGACACGTCCTTTCCGGCGATCGATCCGGCCCTATGGCAGGTCGAGAGCGAGCTTGCCGTGCCGGCCGGCGAAAAGGACAATTATCCGACGCGTTTCGTCAGCTATTTCAGGCGAAAAGCATAAAAGCTGCCCGCGAAAATCAACTATTTTCCAATAAATCCGACGAACTTCCTGAAGTTGCGTTGAAAGCAGATGCGCCGATACCTATAACGGGAGACAATCGCCGCCGCCTGCGAATTTCAAAGTCTGCGCGATACTGGGAGTCCACAAACAAAGAGGTTTTGATGCCCTGGAGCAATCAGAATGGCGGCGGCGGCCCGTGGGGCGGCGGTGGCGGCGGAAACAATCAGGGGCCTTGGGGGCAGGGACCGAACCGGCCGCGGGGAAGCGGCAGCGGTGGCCCGCCGGATCTTGAAGACATCATCCGCCGTGGTCAGGACCGTCTGAAGGGACTTGTCCCCGGCGGCTTCAACGGCGGCGCCTTTGTCATCGTCGCGGCGGTCATCGTCGTTTTCTGGCTTATCCAGTGCGTCTATACGGTTCAGCCGGACGAGCGCGGCGTCGAATTGCGATTTGGCGAGCCGCGCCCGGAAGTGTCCATGCCCGGCCTGCATTTCCATTTCTGGCCGATGGATCGTATCGAGATCGTCAAGGTTACCGAACAGCAGCGCAATATCGGCGGCCGTTCGAGCTCGAGTTCGAATGCCGGCCTGATGCTGACGGGCGATCAGAACATCGTCAACGTGCAGTTCTCGGTGCTCTACACAGTCACGAACCCGCAATCCTACCTCTTCAACCTCGAAACTCCCGACGAGACGCTGCAGCAGGTTGCCGAAAGCGCCATGCGCGAGGTGGTTGGCCGCCGTCCGGCCCAGGATATCTATCGCGACAATCGCCAGCAAATCGCGATCGAGGTAAGAAACATCATTCAGGATACGATGGACCGATATGGCTCGGGCATTTCCATCAACGCCATACCGATCGAGGATGTGTCGCCGCCGCGCGAAGTGGCCGATGCCTTCGACGAGGTGCAGCGCGCCGAGCAGAACGAAGACCAGCAAGTTCAAGAGGCCAATCAATACGCCAATCAGAAGCTCGGTCAGGCTCGTGGTCGTGCGGCGCAAATCCGTGAAGACGCGGCTGCTTACAAGGACCGTGTCGTCAAGGAAGCCCAGGGTGAAGCGCAGCGCTTCGTCTCCATCTATGACGAATACGTGAAAGCGCCGGAAGTGACCCGCAAGCGGCTGTTCCTCGAAACCATGGAGTCCGTTATCGGCAATTCCAACAGCATCATCATCGACGACAAGCAGGGCGTCGTGCCCTACCTGCCGCTGAACGACCTCGGCAAGCAATCCACGACGCAGTCGGGTAAGCCCGCGACCGCACCTCAGCCGGAGGCCAAATAATGACGTCCAGCCGTTTGCCAGCCATTCTCATCGCGCTCGCGGTGGTGCTGCTGATCGTTTATTCCTCGGTTTTCGTGGTCAATGCCCGCGAACAGGCGATCGTTCTGCGCTTCGGCCAGATCCGTGCCGTCAAGACGGAGCCGGGCCTCTACTTCAAGCTGCCCTTCGCCTTCATGGATGCCGATCGGGTGCAGTATATACAGGACCAGGAGCTGCGCTTCGATCTGGACAATATCCGTGTCCAGGTTTCGGGCGGCAAGTTCTATGAGGTCGATGCTTTTGTCGTCTACAGGATCACCGATGCGCGGAAGTTCCGCGAGACGGTGTCGGGTGATCGCGATGCGGCGGAATCGCGCCTCAGGACCCGCCTCGATGCATCGCTGCGCCGGGTCTACGGTCTGCGCGGTTTCGAAGCTGCCCTATCGAACGAACGCGCTTCGATGATGACGGAAGTGCGCGACGACCTGCACCGCGATGCAGAGTCCCTCGGGCTGAATATCGAGGATGTGCGCATCCGCCGTACCGACCTGACCCAAGAGGTGTCGCAGCAGACCTACGACCGCATGAAGGCCGAACGTCTGGCGGAAGCGGAGCTGATCCGCGCCAGAGGTAACGAAGAAGGTCAGCGCCGCCGCGCCATTGCCGATCGTCAGGTGGTCGAGATCGTGGCGGATGCACAGAAGGATTCGGAGGTCCTGCGCGGTCAGGGCGAGGCCGAGCGCAACGGCATCTTCGCCGACGCCTCCTCGCGCGATCCGAGCTTCTACGAGTTCTATCGCTCGATGGCCGCCTATCGCACGTCGCTTGCTTCAGGCGGCAAGACGTTGGTGCTGCCGCCGAACCAGTCGGAATTCTTCAAGTATTTCGATAGTTCGGTCGGTTCGGCTCCTGCAGCGGGTGCCCCGGCGCTGGCTGCGCCGTCCATGACGACGCCTGCGAAATGATGTGAGGCAACCTCACGAAATCCAAGGGGCTGCCTGTCGGCGGCCCCTTGTCTTATGTTTGATGGCATCAATCTTACCTTGAATAAAAAGGCCGGATGGACGTTCGGAGATTTCGCAAAAAGGTGATTTCACGCTTCATCATTCCGCCTTATGTTGATGCTTATACAAGACTTCCCTTTCTCGATGAGGATGCCTGATGGCTTTGACCAATCGCCTGCCTTTCAGACGTTCGTTCGCTCTTCTGGCCAGTGTGGCGCTGATTACCGGTCCCACCCTTGCAGGCGTCGATCGGGCGTATGCGCAGACGACACAGACGCCTTCGACGGATACGACGACGCCGAATAGCGGCGCGGCTCCAGGCGCACAGGTTCCCGCCAATTCCGCGACGGACGCGCCCGCGTCAGGCTCGGCTACGGCGCCGGCGACCGGTTCGTCGGCTGCGCCAAGCGGCGAGACGAAGACCGAAACGCAGGCGCCAGCCAATTCCGGGACGACAGCGCCGGCAACAACCGGCGAGACGGGTCAGGCTCTAGCCACGGGCTCTGCCAGCGCACCCAACGGCAATGCCGTGTCCGGCACGCAGCCGCCCGCGACCTCCAACGGCCAGACCCCAGCCACGGCGACCAATCCGGCGCAGGCTCCGATGGGCGGCTCGACGGCAACGACGACCGAAAATCCAGCCGTCGTGCCCAACACGCCGCCGCCGGTCACGGGCAATCCGGCAATGAATGCCGGCCCGGCTTCGGTTGCGGATCTGGCATCCGGTCTGCTGGACGCAGTGGTCAACATTTCCACCTCCCAAAAGGTCAAGGATGAGGGCGATGGCCCGGCGACACCCAAGGTGCCGGACAACTCGCCATTCCAGGAATTCTTCAACGACTTCTTCAAGAACCGGAACAACGAAAACAGCAACCGCAAGGTCAGCTCTCTCGGTTCCGGCTTCGTCATTGATCCATCCGGCTATATCGTCACCAACAACCACGTCATCGAGGGCGCCGACGATATCGAAGCGATCTTCCCGAACGGCACCAAGCTGAAGGCGAGGTTGATCGGCACCGACACCAAGACCGATCTTTCCGTGCTCAAGGTGGAACCGAAGCATCCGCTGATAGCAGTGAAATTCGGCGATTCCAGCAAGATGCGGATCGGCGACTGGGTGATGGCGATCGGCAATCCATTCGGCCTGGGCGGCTCGGTGACCGTGGGTATCGTGTCGGCCCGTGGCCGCAATATCAATGCCGGTCCCTATGATAATTTCATCCAGACGGATGCGGCGATCAACAAGGGCAATTCCGGCGGGCCGCTCTTCAACATGAAGGGTGAGGTGATCGGCATCAACACGGCGATCATTTCGCCGAGCGGCGGCTCGATCGGCATCGGCTTCGCCGTGCCGTCCGAACTGGCCGAAGGTGTCGTCAAGCAGCTCATGGATTTCGGCGAAACCCGTCGCGGCTGGCTCGGCGTGCGCATCCAGCCGGTAACCGACGATGTTGCCAACAGCCTCGGGCTCGACAGCGCCAAAGGCGCGCTGGTGGCTGGCGTCATCAAGGGCGGACCGGTCGATAACGGCTCGATCAAGGCCGGCGATGTCATCCTGAAGTTCGATGGCAAGGATGTTGACGAGATGCGCGACCTGCCGCGCGTTGTCGCCGAAAGCCCCGTCGGCAAAGAAGTCGATGTCGTCATCATACGCGACGGCAAGCAGCAGACCGTCAAGGTTACGCTTGGCCGGCTCGAGGACAGCGACCAGGCAGCCGCAGCCAGCGCCGGCGACAGCAATCAGGGCGACAAGGGCGGCGGCGACAAGGCACCCCAGCTTGCGCCCAATGATCATGGCGGTCGCGACGGCGTCATCAATCCCGACGAGGGGGATGAAGATGATGAGGGAGCGGACGGCCAGGACCAGGACAACGATCAGCAGCAGCAAGCGCCGCAGCCGCAGGCTACCCAGGACGTGCTCGGCATGAGGCTTGCGACCCTCAATGCCGAAAACCGCAAGAGCTTCGGCATTGCCGACAGCGTCGACGGCGTGGTGATCACCCAGGTCACTCCGGGTTCGGCCGCAGCGGACAAGGGGCTGAAGCCCGGCGAAGTCGTCGTCGAAGTGGCGCAGGAATTCGTGCAGACGCCGACGGCTGCCTCGGAAAAGGTCGCAGCGTTGAAGCGGGAAGGTCGCCGCAATGCACAGATGATGATCGCCTCTCCGAATGGCGATTTGCGTTTCATCGCGGTAGCGCTGGAATAGGCTGCTTCAACGTTCCGTAGCCTGCATCTGCCGCTGGCGCCATTCTGCAGCGCTGAGGCGATAGAGCGCATGGCGCTTCAATTGCGGATGAGTGGCGGGAATATCGGGGTGGTCGAACGCGCCGGCCGGATCCGGACGCATGCCAATCCTTTGCATGACGGCCAAGGCGCGGTGATTATTGTGCACGGCGATGGACACGATTTCATCGAGTTTCAGCGTCTCGAAACCATGGCGCAACAGGGCCGCGCCTGCCTCGCTAGCATAGCCCTGACGCCAATTCCCTGCTGAAAGTCGCCAGCCGATTTCGACGGCGTTTTCGGGAAGGAACGGTTCAAGTTTCGGCCCTGAAAGTCCGCTGAGGCCGATCGGCTTGCCGCTCTGCTTCAACGTCAGCACGAGAAGATCGAAACCGTCTTCCGGCGTCTGTCCGCTGATCATGTCGAAGACGGCATCAGCGTCTTCACGGCTGCGGCGGAAGGGAAAGAATTCGAGGACATCGGGATCGGAACTCAGTTCATAGAAGAGTTCGCGGTCGCTTTCCCGGCACGGGCGCAGGATGAACCGCGGCGTCTCGATGATCGTCATTGCAGGGCGCGCCACTCGGCTGCGGTGAGGCGATAGAGCACGTGACGCTGCAGGTGAGGGTAGGTATCGGGAACGCCGGGGTGGTCGAAATCCCCGCCTTCGACCCGATGCATGCCGATCCGCTCCATTACCGATGTCGAGCGGATATTATTATGAACCGCGAAGGATACGATCTGGTCGAAATCAAGCGTTTCGAAGCCGTGGGCAAGCAATGCCCGCGCCGCCTCGCTGACAAATCCCTTGCCCCAATATCGCGCCGCAAGCCGCCAGCCGATCTCGACGGTACCTGCTGGTACAAACGGTTCCAGATGGTTTGTCTGTGCCAGTCCACAAAAGCCAAGCGCCTCACCACTTGCCTTGAGCTCCAGGGCATAGAAGCCAAGCCCGGTCTCAGCGATCATGGATTGGACGCGCTCGAAAAAGGCGTTGGCTTCCTCACGATTGCGGCGGAATGGAAAGAACTCCATGACGGCCTCGTCGGAGTTGATCTCGTAGGCGAGTTCGCGATCCGCCTCGCGCCAGTTCCGGATGATGAGTCGGTCGGTTTCGGTGATGATCATCTGAGCCCCGATCCCGGCGATTGCGCCGTTCTATGGTTTGATGAAATCCGTTTTCCGGTAGCCCTGGATGTAGAGCAGGGCGGTCAGGTCGCCGTGGTCGATGCGCATCTTGGCCTGGGCAGCCACGGTCGGTTTGGCGTGCAGGGCGACACCGGAGCCGGCGAGTTGCAGCATGCCGAGATCGTTGGCGCCGTCGCCGACGGCAATCGCGTCATCGGTGGAGATGCCGAGCTTTTCGGCAATAGTGTTGAGTGCGTCGACCTTGGCTTGCATGCCGAGAATGGGTTCGGCGACAAGGCCGGTCAGCACGCCGTTGTCTTCCAGCAGGATGTTGGCGTGGTTCTCGTCGAAATCCAAGGTGGCCGCGATGCGGCTCGTAAAGAGGGTGAAGCCACCGGAGACGAGGGCGCTGTAATAGCCCTTGGCTTTCATGGTGGCGATCAGTTCCGCCCCGCCGGGAGTGAGGGTGATGCGTTTGGCGATGACGTCATCAACGACGGACAGCGGCAGGCCCTTCAGCAGGGCCACGCGCTCACGCAAAGCCGGCTCGAAGGCGATCTCACCATTCATGGCGCGCGCGGTGATGTCGGCGACCTTTTCCTTCAATCCGACTTCGGCGGCCAGTTCGTCGATGCATTCCTGGCCAATCATGGTGGAGTCCATGTCGGCGATCAGCAATTTCTTCCGGCGCGTCTCTGCTTCCTGGATGACCAGATCGATCGGCGCTCCGGCAATGATGGCGAGAATGTTGGCTTCCGCTGCCCGCAGGTCGGCGTCGTCGCGCAGCGCAATATCGCAGGCGATGCCGTCAGCCAGCCAATAAAGTCCCAGCGCCTTGACGGCGTCCGCCGCCGGCTCGGCGATTGCCGGAACGAGAACGGGGTTTGACGGATTGGCAATAAGCGTGGCAACGAAGGCCATGAGCAGAAACCTTATAAGCGATATCGACGCGATCCTGATAACCGGGCCGACCGCCAGCGGCAAGTCCGCGCTTGCCGTGGAATTGGCGCGCGCGCATGACGGCGTGGTCGTCAATGCCGACAGCATGCAGGTCTACGACACATTGCGCGTGCTGACGGCTCGGCCATCCGAAGCGGAGATGCAAGGCATTCCTCATCATCTTTATGGCCATGTGCCGGCAAGGCAAGCCTATTCCACCGGCGCCTGGCTGCGCGAGGCTGCCGCGTTGGTGGCGCAATTGCGCGATGAGAAACGGCTGCCCGTTTTTGTCGGCGGCACCGGGCTCTATTTCAAGGCTCTGACCGGCGGGCTTTCCGACATGCCCGAGATCCCCGCGGAGATTCGCAACCACCTGCGGGAGCGGTTGTTGATGGAGGGAGCCGAGGCGCTGCATCGGGAGCTTGTTATTCGCGATCCAGCCGTAGCGGAAAGTCTCAATCCTCAGGATGGCCAGCGCATCGTGCGTGCCCTGGAAGTGATCGAGGCGACGGGACAATCCATCGCCGCTTTTCAGGGCAAGACCGGTCCCGTTATCGTCGATGCCGATCGTGCGCGAAAGATCATCGTGCTGCCGGATCGCGCGGTCTTGCATCAGCGCATCAACGGCCGTTTCGAAAAGATGCTCGCCATGGGTGCTGAAGATGAGGTGCGGGCCTTGCTGGCATTGAAACTGCCGGACGAGATGCCCGTCATGAAGGCGATCGGCGTCACGCAGATTGCTGCGATGCTACGCGGCGAGATGACGCGTGAGGAGGTTCTTGAAACCGGTGCTGCCGCGACGCGGCAATATGCCAAGCGGCAGATGACCTGGTTTCGCAATCAGATGAATGAAAGCTGGGAGCGGATTAGTCCGTAGTCCGCGTCAGTCCTTGTTATAGAGGCTGCTCAGCGGCTTCTTCAGGATACTGTCGCGCAACGAGAGGCCGCCTTCGCGCCGCACAGACGGAGCGGGCTCCTTCTCCGAAGGGGATGGACTGCTTGTGTTGTCGCCGCCTCGGAACTCTCGGCGCAGCTCGGCAAGTCTGCTATCGATCGACGTCTGGGGAGCTGCGCTAAAAGCCGAAGCCGCCGTGGCGCGCGGCAGCATGTCGGGCCGATAAGGCTCTATCGGTGGCGGATCAATTCGCACCGGCTGGGGCTCGGATATTGCGGCAGGCTGATCGAAATCGTCATCGCCAATGTCCTCGTCCATATAAGCGGCCGGCTCGCTTGAGGCCTTATAGCTCTGCTGAAAGGCAGAGATGTCGGGACCGGAGATCGAGCGCATGCGGCCGACGATGGTGCGCAAGTCGACGGTATCGGGTGATTCCTCGCTCGTTCTTGCGATGCTACCGCTGGCCTTCGGCAGTAGGTTTTCTTCGACGCGGGAAAAGCGCATGCGCATGGGGACTGCAATGGCTTCGCCGAAGGCGATGGCTTCGCCGTTGCCGATCGAAGACAGGAAGCTCGTCGTCGAAATTGAGGAGTTCGGGATTGCCGACCGTATGATGTCCTGGTCGCGATCGTTTGCGAGGCGCATGGCGAACAGCGTCGAGCATTGCGACAGGATCGTCTGATCAAGTTCGCCCGGACGCTGGGTGATGATGCCGAGCGACACACCGTATTTGCGGCCCTCCTTGGCGATGCGGGCAATCGCCTGCCGCGTTGGGAAGAAGCCGAGGTTCGGGTCGGCGGGGATATAGCGATGCGCTTCTTCGCAGACGACCAGCATATGGATCGCCCCTTCGCTCCAAAGCGTAAGCTCGAAGGCCATGCGGCAGAGAACGGAGGCGACGGAATTGACTACTTCGGAGGGAATGCCGGCGAGCTGGAAGGTACAGATCGGCTTGTCATCACCGGGAATACGAAAGATCTGCGCGATCGTCTCCATGATCGTGTCGCTGATCGTATTGTTGGAGAACATGAAATGATAACGCGGATCGTTGATCGCCGAGATGACGCGCATCTTCAGAGAGCGCAAATGCGGTTTTTCCTGCCGGCCTTCGAGGCGGCCGATGCGCTCGTCGATCAGGGCCAGCAGATCGGCCATGCGATAGGGAACCGGTGTATCTGCTGTCACCGAGCTTTTTTCCGTCTGACGGCGCATCAGCGGCGAGTCACTGCCGCGAAAGGCGCGCTTCGCTTCGGGAATAATATCGCGCAGCATATCCAGTTCGTCGGGGATCGGCGGCCGGCCCCGGAAGACAACCTCGGCAAACTCGTCGAGCCGCATCAGCCAGAAGGGCAGGTCGAGCGTATCCGTATCGACGACGACAGAATGCTTGGGAAAGGCGGCGGCGAATTCGTTGTGCGGATCGAGGATCAGCACGCGCAGTTTGGGATCGGAGACGATTGCCTTGTGCAGCAGCAAGGAGACAGCGGTCGATTTGCCGACGCCGGTGGAGCCGACCACGGCGAAATGCTTGGCCAGCATCGAAGGGATATGAATGGCGGCGTCGATGCTTTCATCCTGCGTCAGCTTGCCGATGACGCAACTGCTGTCCTTGCCGGCATCGAAAATGCGCATGAGATCGGCGGCGCGGATACGGTGAGCGATGGCGCCGAGATAGGGATAGGCGGAAATGCCGCTGGAAAACTCTTCGCGGCCGTTTGATCCGACGCGGACTTCGCCCAGCAGTTCCACTTCGATGCGGAAAAGATTGTCCTGTCCTTCGCCCCAGCCGGTATTGCCGGTGTTCATGGCGTAGACGAGAGCTGCGACGCGATTGGAGCCTACGCTGATCGAGATCAGTTTGCCGACGGACCAAAGCTCGGTCAGATCGGTACCGCCATCCTCGGCGACTGCGGCGATGGTTGCCCTGGAACCGGTGCACGCGACGACACGGCCGAGGAAGCGATTTCCCGGCTTCAGATTGTCGCGGCGATCAAGGTCCCCAGCTTTGCCGGACGTCTGCAAATCATTATTGAGCAAACGGCTACTCCCAGCGTTAAGACATGGAACATAGGGAAGGTGGCTTAACAAAACCCTTAGCGCCGCTCGACATTTTAAGAGGATCGGTAAAGGTCGCGATTTTTTATTGCTGAATGCGTTGACGCTTGGAAATTTTCTGTCTATCAATTCCGCCCATGAAAAACTCGACGGCTCTTATCGTGGTGGGAAAGCGCATGGGCAGGATGGTGTAACCATCCGGCGATAGCCACCCATGCGCTAGACGACAGGCTCCACAGGAGCCTTTTTTTATGCCCGAAATCGAGATTTCACTTTCCAAACCCTCAGCAGATAGCGGAACAAACGTATGACCGGCAAAGATAATCAGACGAGCGGCAATCAGATGACAGGCGCGGAGATCGTGTTGCAGGCGCTCAAGGACAATGGCGTCGAACACATCTTCGGTTATCCGGGCGGCGCGGTTTTGCCGATCTATGACGAAATTTTCCAACAGGACGATATCCAGCATATCCTCGTGCGCCATGAGCAGGGCGCCGGCCATGCGGCGGAAGGTTATGCCCGCTCGACCGGCAAGGTCGGCGTTATGCTGGTCACCTCCGGTCCGGGCGCGACGAACGCCGTCACGCCGCTGCAGGACGCCTTGATGGATTCGATCCCGCTGGTTTGCCTGAGCGGCCAGGTTCCCACATCACTGATTGGCTCGGACGCGTTCCAGGAATGCGACACGGTCGGCATTACGCGGCCTTGCACCAAGCACAATTGGCTGGTCAAGGATGTCAACAAGCTCGCCGCGGTCATCCACGAAGCTTTTCGTATCGCCCAGTCCGGCCGTCCGGGTCCCGTCGTCGTCGACATTCCGAAGGATGTTCAGTTCGCCACCGGCACTTACACACCGCCGGAAGCGCATGATGTCCAGAAGAGCTACCAGCCCAAGGTTCAGGGCGATCTCAACAGGATCACGCAGGCTATCGAGCTGATGGCGAGCGCGCGCCGGCCGATCATCTATTCCGGTGGCGGCGTCGTCAATTCCGGTCCGGAAGCCTCGAAGCTGTTGCGCGAACTCGTCGAGCTGACGGGCTTCCCGATTACTTCGACGCTGATGGGCCTCGGCGCCTATCCGGCATCCGGCAAGAGCTGGCTCGGAATGCTCGGCATGCACGGTTCCTACGAAGCCAATATGGCGATGCATGATTGCGACGTCATGGTCTGTATCGGCGCACGCTTCGACGACCGCATTACCGGCCGCCTGAATGCCTTTTCGCCGAATTCGAAGAAGATCCACATCGACATCGATCCGTCGTCGATCAACAAGAACGTTCGCGTCGATATCGGCATCCTCGGCGATGTCGGCAATGTTCTGGAAGATATGGTTCGCCTGTGGCGCGCACTGCCGCACAAGCCGGCGGCGGATCGCCTCGGCGATTGGTGGACGAACATCACGCGTTGGCGTGCACGCAATTCCTTCGCTTACAAGCCGCACGATGATGTCATCATGCCGCAATATGCGATTCAGCGTCTCTATGAGCTGACCAAGCATCGTGACACCTATATCACCACCGAAGTCGGCCAGCACCAGATGTGGGCGGCACAATTCTATGGCTTCGAGCAACCGAACCGCTGGATGACTTCGGGCGGCCTCGGCACCATGGGTTATGGCCTGCCCGCCGCCCTCGGCGTACAGATCGCCCATCCGGAAAGCCTGGTCATCGACATTGCCGGCGATGCCTCGATCCAGATGTGCATTCAGGAAATGTCGGCGGCTATCCAGCACGATGCGCCGATCAAGATCTTCATCCTGAACAACCAATATATGGGCATGGTGCGCCAATGGCAGCAGTTGCTGCACGGCAACCGCTTGTCGCACTCCTATACCGAGGCGATGCCCGATTTCGTCAAGCTGGCGGAAGCCTACGGCGCCGTCGGCCTGCGCTGTGAAAAGCCCGGCGATCTCGATGCTGCCATCCAGGAAATGATCGATGTCAAAAAGCCTGTCATTTTCGATTGCCGCGTTGCCAATCTCGCCAACTGCTTCCCGATGATTCCCTCGGGCAAGGCACATAACGAGATGCTGCTGCCGGACGAAGCCACCGACGAAGCCGTCGCCAACGCCATCGATGCCAAGGGCCGGCAGCTCGTTTGATCGGAACGCCGGGACACGGTAGGTTTGCCGTGTCCCCCGGGCCGCTGGAACAATCATCATTCAAATCAGCATCGAGCTGGCATCCTGATCATAAGAACCGAGGAAACGGAACAAGGACAATGACCGCACACCTTCAACCCACGGGCTCCGCCTATTTCATCTCGCCGGAAACCGCGGCGGCCGAGAGCCATACGCTTTCGGTGCTGGTCGACAACGAGCCCGGCGTTCTCGCCCGCGTCATCGGCCTCTTCTCCGGCCGGGGTTACAACATCGAAAGCCTCACCGTTTCCGAGACCGAGCATCAGGCGCATCTGTCGCGCATCACCATCGTCACGCGCGGCACGCCGCAGGTGCTGGAGCAGATCAAGGCGCAGCTTGAGCGCATTGTGCCGGTCCATCGTGTCGTCGACCTGACGGTACGCGCCCGCGATCTCGGCCAGGAGCGGCCGATCGAGCGCGAAGTGGCGCTGCTGAAGGTGATCGGAAGCGGCGAGACCCGCGCTGAAACGCTGCGGCTGGCCGATGCCTTCCATGCCAAGGTGGTGGACGCGACCGTCGAGCATTTCATTCTCGAGATCACCGGCAAGTCCTCGAAGATCGATCAGTTCATCGCCATCATCAAGCCGCTCGGCCTGATCGAAGTCTGCCGCACCGGCATCGCCGCGATGAACCGCGGCCCGCAGGGAATGTGAAGAACGCCTGTCGTTGACCGGCTTATCGGCGTCGCGTAGCTTGCGCGGCGCTTGGGCGTGCAAGGTAGGCCCCAACTTACGCAGGTGGCATGATTGGGGCTTTCGACCGAAGAATATACGCCCGATATCGGCGAGAAGAGCTGGCATCCTCCGGCAGGAATGCGTCTCGGCGCCACGTTTTACGTCCGCAATGCCTTTCCCTGGCTTGGCCGATATTTCGGGGCGCAGAAGATCGCATCGACCCTCTCTCCCGGCATCGGCGGTATTGTATCCTGGGGTGGGCGCACGCCGGCAAAGACGGCGGCGGCGATCTCGCGGTTGCGGGGATTGCCGCATTGGAACCTCGAAGACGGTTTTCTGCGATCCGTCGGCCTTGGGAAGGCCGGCGCCAACCCTCTTTCCATCGTGGTCGACGATCTCGGTCTACCCGTTGACGCAAGCAAGCCGTCGCGCCTTGAACGATTGATTCAAGGGGCCGACGGCGCGCATATTGGCGAACTTGGCAGGGCGATCCGCGAACAGATCGTCCTCAACAAGCTCTCCAAATACAATCATCTGCCGCACAAGGCGCCCACGATCGAGCGGACGACGAAGCGCCGGATCCTGCTGGTCGATCAAGTGGTCGGCGATATTTCGGTCGGCAAAGCACTCGGCTCACGCGCCTCGTTCGAACGGATGCTTGCCGATGCGCAGACCAGCGGCGCGCAGTGTGTGATCCGGACACATCCGGATGTCATGGCCGGCCACCGCAAGGGATATCTGACCACAGAAATTGCCGGCAAGAGCGACGGGATATTACTCAACGATGCGGTGTCGGTAGCATCGGTCCTGGATGTCGTGGATGAGGTCTGGACGGTCTCCAGCCAGTTCGGCTTCGACGCGCTGCTGCGCGGCATTCCTGTCCGCTGCTATGCCGCGCCGTTTTATGCCGGATGGGGTGTGACGGAAGATCAATTCGGCGTCTACACGAAAGCAGTCCTATCCGACAGACGAACCAGGCGGCGGACCGTCGATCAAATCGCCGCGGCTGCCTTTTCGCTTTATCCAACCTATCGCGATCCGGCCGATTGGCGGCAGATCGATGTTTTCCAGGCGATCGAGCTGATCGCCAGGCAGCAGCGCGCGGAGGCAGGCCGCTAGAGCATCTCCAGCGGCTTCTTTCGTGCCGGTGGCGGAAAGGCGGCGTCGAGGGTGGCCCAATCCTCGTCGGTGATGTCGAGCGAGACGGCGTCGCGGTTTTCCGCAACCCGTTGCGGATTGGAGGTCTTGGGAATGGCGATCACGCCGTCGCGCTCCAGCAGAAAGGCAAGCGCCACCTGAGCCGGCGTTGCCTGATAGGTCTTCGCGATGTGGATCAAGTCCGGATGGTGCGCCAGGCGGCCCTGCTCGATCGGCGAATAGGCCATGATCGCAATGTTGCGCTCCTGGCACCAGGGCAGCAGATCGTATTCGATGCCGCGCCGGCCGAGATTGTAAAGCACTTGGTTCGTGGCGACATTGCCGCCATCGGGAACGGCCAGCAGTTCCTCCATATCGTCGACATCGAAGTTCGATACACCCCAGGCGCCGATCTTGCCTGCGGCTTTCAGGGCCTCGAAGGCGGCCACTGTTTCGGCCAGCGGATACTCTCCGCGCCAATGCAGCAGATAGAGGTCGATGCGGTCGATTTTCATCCGTTTCAGGCTGCGCTCGCAAGCCTCGATCGCGCCCGTGCGGCTCGCATTCATGGGATAGACCTTGCTGACGACGAATGCTTCGTCGCGCCGCCCTTCGATCGCCTTGCCGACAATTTCCTCCGCGCCGCCGTCGCCATACATCTCCGCGGTGTCGATCAGCGTCATGCCAAGGTCGAGCCCTGCCTTCAGGCTGGCGATCTCTTCGTCGGCCCGAGCGGCCGTTTCGCCCATGTTCCATGTCCCCTGGCCAAGTGCGGGAACGGTGATGCCGGAGGGGAGAGTGACGGTGGGAATGGGATCGCGCATGGCCTGTCCTCGCTGTTTGAGAAGCGAAGGATAAGTGCATTCATCGGGATTTCAATCGAGGCCATTCATGTCACCGTGACAATCATGTCATGGCATTCGATTCCAAGGCGAATTAGGGTTGCCCGGCGCTGCTGTGACTGACGCGCATCGCGAGGAATGGACGCTTCCGTTGACCAAAAGAGCTGCGTCCGGGGAGGCTTTATGGCGCCGGATACATTTTTGGCTCTTCTTTTGTTTGCGTTTACGACATCGATCACGCCAGGGCCTAACAATATGATGCTGTTCGCATCGGGCGTGAATTTCGGTTTTCGTCGCACGATCCCGCACATGCTCGGCATCGGCGCCGGCTTTCTGTCGTTGCTGCTGGGCGTCGGGCTGGGGCTTGGCGCACTGCTACACACCGTACCGCTGCTCTACACTGCCCTGAAGTTCGCCGGTGGAGCCTATCTCGTCTGGATCGCCTGGAAAATTGCGACGTCACGCAGCCTCAGTGAGAAGGAAAGCGGCGTGGAGCCGATGAGTTTCCTGAGCGCTGCCGCCTTTCAGTGGGTCAATCCCAAGGCCTGGGTGATGGCGGTCACTGCAATGGCGACCTACACCAATCCGCAGCTCTACCTCATCAGCGTATTACTCGTCGGCCTTGCCTTTGCGGCGGTCAATGTTCCCAGCGTTTCGACCTGGGCCGGTTTCGGCTCGGCGCTGCGCGACTGGCTTTCGGACCCCGTTCGCCTCAAATGGTTCAACATCACCATGGCGGTGCTGTTGGTGCTTAGCCTCTGGCCGATGCTAAAATAGCGATATGGATGGCTTGTTGAGCATCAGCCAGAGAATGCCAATGACCGCGAAAAAGGCTGGGAAGCCGCAAGCAAACCAGATGCGATAAAGACGGTGATAGGCTGCCGGCAGCGGCGTTCCGGTCGCGGATGCTGTCCGGGCGAGATCCCGCAGGCGAATTTGTATCCAAACCACCGGCAGCCAGAAAACGCCGGTCAGCACATAGAGCAGCAAGGACAGGGCGATCCATCCTTCTTCGAGCGGCCAGCCGATCGATTGTGCGAGCAGATAGCCGGTCACCGGCTGAAGGATGACGGCCGTTGCCGTAAAGATGGTATCGGCGATGACGACCGTTGCGGCGACATGTGCGATCAGCTTGGGGTCGCCGGTACGATGCGCCATAACCATGAAGAAGGCGATACCCGCACCGGTGCCGAAAAGCACTGTGGCGCCGACGACATGAACAAGCCGAAGAAGCTCCTCTGTCAGCATCAGCGCTCCTCCAATACCGCAAGTGTGGCAAGCGTCAGGAGGATCGCCGGCAGTGCTTTGACAAATGGCCCGAGTGGATCGAACCAAAGCGACGGTTCGAGCAACGTGCCGCCGGCAAGATAGCCGAGCGTGACGGCGAGCATTCCGAACAAGGCCGATCGCGCGAAGGGCCGCACCAGGACAAAGGCGCCAAGGGCTATGTCAAGGAGACAGGTGGTCAGCGTCAAAGCCATTGCCATGCCGTCCGGCATGAAGGGTAGGAAGTGCCGGCTTGCGGCCGTCGGGGCTAGCATCGGAATGATGCCCGACAGCATCCAGAAGAGCGCCAGCCCGCCGATCATCAACGGCTTTAACAGGTAGAGGCGGGCAAACCACAAATCCTGAACGCCGGAGGGATTGGCATTCAGCGTTTCGATGGCCGTCGCCAAACGTTGAGTTGGGAGGTGCCCCGCATTCCTTCGGCTGAGAACGCCTTCGGACATCACCGCCATCGCAGTCGACCGGAGCGGCGAGCGCCATCCAAGCCTGCCGGCGATGTCGGCCGCCCAGGTCACCGGCTTTGCCAAACCGATCGGTATTGGCATAACCCGCGCCGGCGGCAGGCCGAGCCAGTTTCGATGAAGGATGACGAGTTCGCGCAGCGTCAGTGCTTCGCCGGCAGCAAGATCGATGTCGGCGCCGGATTCGAAGTCGCCGGCAACCGCCGCCGAGACGATCGCGGCGACATCATCGACCGAGACCGTCTCGACCGGGCTTTGCGCATGGGTGAGAGGCAGGACAAAAGGTATGGCCGCAAGCGCGCGCAGCAATGCCGTACCGCCATGGGCGTTGCGGCCCAGGACGAGCGCTGGCCTCAGAATAATGTGGTTGAGACCACTTGCCGCCAGCGCCTTGTCGGCATTGCGCTTTGTCGCCAGGAACGGCTGCTCTTGGCCTCCACCTTCCGTGCGGGCGGAAATCTGCACGACGAGCTCGATTGCCGATTGTGCTGCTGCGGCATAGAGCGCCAGCATTGCCTTTTCCTGCGTGGCGGCGAGATCATCGGAAAGCCCGTCCTGAAGGGCGCCGGCGCAGTTGATGACGAGCTGATGGTCGTTCAGCACGGCATGCCAGTTTGATGGATCGGTCATTTTGGCCAGATCGGCTTTGATCCAGGTAATCGAAGGGTGTTTTATCCGCGCCCGGCGAGGATTACGGGCAAGACCGGTGATCATATGCCCGTCCTTGCGTAATCGCGCCGCGATCACAGAGCCGATGAAACCAGTTGCGCCGAGAATCAAAATCTTCATGCTGGGCAGACTAGCTAAACGCGCTAACAATGCGAGGGGTTGCGGCATCTGATCGCGGTTGCAACCTATGAAGAAGGCGCTTGGCGGCCGTATGGCAAAGGCTTAGAACTGAGGCTTGTTCGACGGGGAGATTTATTATGCACGATCATGACGACCATCATCACCATGATCATGACAACCACTATTCCGATATGCAGGCGCGCGTGAAGGCGCTTGAGACACTGCTGACGGAAAAAGGGCTTATCGATCCGGCGGCGATCGACATCATCGTCGAGACCTACGAGACGAAGGTCGGGCCGCGCAACGGAGCGCAGGTGGTGGCGAAAGCCTGGAGCGATCCGGAGTTTGCCGAGTGGCTGAAGCGCGACGCGACGGCGGCGATTGCCAGCCTCGGCTTTACGGGCCGGCAAGGCGAGCATATGCGCGCCGTGTTCAATACGCCGGAAACGCATAATCTCATCGTTTGCACGCTCTGCTCCTGCTATCCTTGGTCTGTGCTCGGCCTGCCGCCGGTCTGGTACAAGGCGCCGGCCTATCGTTCCCGCGCCGTCATCGATCCACGCGGCGTGTTGGCCGAATTCGGCCTGACGCTGCCTGATGGGCAGAAGATTCGCGTCTGGGATTCGACGGCCGAGCTGCGCTATCTCGTTATCCCGGAACGTCCTGATGGCACCGAGGGCATGAATGAAGCGGCTCTCGCCGATCTCATCAGCCGTGACGCCATGATTGGTACGGCAATCGCCAAGGCTCCGGAGGTGACGTTATGAACGGGCCGCACGATCTTGGTGGGCAGATGGGCTTCGGTCCGGTCGCGCCGGAGCCGAACGAACCGGTCTTCCATGCGGAATGGGAAAAGCGGGCGCTCGGCCTCACGCTCTCCTGCGGCGCGTTCGGCGCCTGGAGCATCGATGAAAGCCGGCATGCGCGTGAAAATATCCCTCCGGCTGCATACCTAGCCGCCAGCTACTATGAACTCTGGATGCGCGGGGTCGAGATGTTGCTGGAGCGGCATGGTTTTGTGACGCACGAGGAGTTGCGAACCGGCCATTCGTCGCAGCAAGGTGTGGTGCCGAAGCGTATCCTGAAGGCCGATATGGTTGCGGGTGCTCTCGCGAAGGGCGGCCCCTGCGATCGGCCGATCGATGCGGCGCCGCTTTTTGCGGTCGGCGATCACGTGCGGACGAAGAACATCAATCCGACGGGACATACGCGTTTGCCCCGCTATGCGCGAGCCAAGACGGGTGTGGTGGAAGCTGTTCAGGGCTCGTTCGTTTTCCCCGACGACAATGCTCATGGCAAGGGCGAGAATCCGCAATGGATTTACACCGTCGTTTTCGATGCGCCGGAAATCTGGGGTGAGGGCGCCGATCCGTCGCTAACCGTCTCCATCGACGCCTGGGAGAGCTATCTTGAGCGCGTCTGAGACCTTGTCGCTCCTGGCGCAATCGCCGCAACTGCCAAAATCCGCCGATGGTGAGCCGGTCTTCCCCGAGCCCTGGGCGGCGGAGGCTTTTGCCATGACCTTGCATCTGCATGAGACGGGACTGTTTAGCTGGGGCGAGTGGGCAGAGCAGCTTTCTGCCGAATTGCACAGGCCTGGCCGGGCGGAAGACGGCAGCGATTATTTCGACTGTTGGGTGGCCGCACTCTCCAGCCTGTTGATCAGCCGCGGCATCGCCGATGCCAGCGCGATCCTCGACCTGCAGAAAAGCTGGCAGCGCGCGGCGGAAGCGACGCCGCACGGCAAGCCCATCTTGCTGGAGAACGATCCCGAACGCTGAGCGTCTTACGAGGAGAATTGCTTATAGCATTCATCCGCCACCCGCCTCAGCATGTCGCGCGAGATCTCGCCGGTCACGGCATAGCCGAGCTTGCCGTCGATCCAGTAGAAGGTCTCGACCGTACCGGCACTGGTGAAGCGGAAGCTGGTCGTCGTATTGTCCTTGTTGCTGCCGACGAGCACGGTCAAGCGTTGGCCGCTGGCGTTCTCATACATGAAGAGTGCGCCGGGCGTGCCATTGATCGGCAGCAGCCGGCCGCCGACAAGCTGGAAGCCGAGCGCGCTGAGGCTCGGTACCTTGAGGCCGGCGACATTCATGCGCTTGCCGAGCCAGGTGGCGAGATGCGCTTCCTGATCCGCGCCGACCTCGACCGGGTGGCGGGCATCGCTCGCATAGACGACGAAGGCCGATTGCGCCTGCCGCGGCAGCGCTTCGATACCCGTCAGGCGAAGGTCCGGCTGCGTCAGAAGCGGTGGGCCGAAATGGCCGGCGGCAGCGCCGACCAGGAAGATCGCTAGGGAGGCCGCGGCCATCGGCAGCCAGCGAAGCCGACGTGACGCTGCGGCAGGCACAGACGACGCCGGGATGCGCAATACCAGCTCACGGTCGCCTTCCTTCGACGTTTCATACGGCGCAAACAGCGCCTTGATGCTGGCGTTTTGCGCCTGCCATGCGGAGATCTGGTCCGCTTGTTCGGAGTTTTCGACAAGCCAGGCTTTCAATCGGGCGTGATCGTCCGCCGGCAGCAATCCGTCCGCAAAGGCGTGGAGATCCGCTTCGGTCACGGTCGGGTTACGTTCGCTCATTTCGGTCTCCGAAGCGTAATGACATTCTCGGCACTCATCAGATTGGTCATTTTCCGGCGCGCTCGAGACAGGCGCGACATGACGGTGCCGATCGGAATATCCAGTGTGGTGGCGACGTCCTGATAGCTGTAGCCTTCGACCACCACCAGCATCAGCACTGCGCGGTAATCCTCCCCGAGGCTGTTCAGCGCCGCTTCCAATCGCGAGCGCTCCAAAGGGTCACTGCTGGTCTCAGTGGCCGGCAGATCGGTGTTGTCGTCAAGATCGACGAAATTGCGACGACCTTGCTGGCGCAGGCCGTTGCGGTAGAGATTGGTCATGATGGTGAGCACCCAGCCGCGCAGGTTCAGCCCGCGCCACTGGCTGCGCCGCACCAGCACCTTTTCCACGCAATCCTGCAGAAGGTCTTCGCCATCGGCGTCGGATCGGGTGAGGCTGCGCGAATAGCGCCGTAACGAGGGGAGGAGCGCCAGCACCTCCGCCTCGAAGCTGTCGGGTGCGGGGGAGGCTCCCCCCGCATCCCGGCCGGTCCGATCAGGGCCGTGCGGCATCCCAGACACCCTTGAAGCCATCGCCGGCAACTTCACCGGCCTTGGTATCCTTCATAAAGAAATAGAGCGGCATGCCGTCCTTCGCCCATTGCTTCTTCCCGTCTTTGCGGGTGATGATCGAATATGCGCCTTCTGCCTTGGCTTTGCTATCGGCCATTAGCGGCGGCCATGCCTTGGCGCAATCGTCGTTGCAATTGGAGACACCCTTCTTGTCATTCTTGAAGGTGTAGAGTGTCATGCCGTTTTCGCCTGTGAGAACCTTGCCCTTGGCGCTTTCGCCGGTTTTTACCGGGGCGGCGGCAAAGGCCGACGTCGCTACGGCCGATGCCATGACCAGGATCGGCAAGAATTTCGCGGCTTTCATGATGTTTCTCCTCGGAATGGTAGACCTATGGTCTAGGCCCCACGTTTTGCGTTGCCGGACATGAGACGCGAATTGCCACGATTTTATTCCCAACAATTCTGGGTTTTTTACTGCTTGCTTCTGCCGGGCGAATCCTGCCAAGTCGGCCCATGCAATTCGCACCACAACAAGACGAAGCGCTCAAGGCCGTTGCCAAATGGCTGAAGGAACGGCGCTCGCCGCTGTTTCGCCTGTTCGGTTATGCCGGTACGGGCAAGACGACGCTTGCCCGGCATTTTGCCGAGCATGTCGATGGCGAAGTCCTGTTTGCCGCCTTTACCGGCAAGGCGGCGCAGGTGCTGCGCTCACGCGGCGCCAGCAACGCCAAGACCATCCATTCGCTGATCTATCGCCCGCGCGGTGAAGAGGCCGTCGAGGACGAAGAAACCGGCAAGACGTCGATCGCCCCGATGTTCACCATCAACCGGCAGAGCCCGGTCGCCAAGGCCGCGCTGATCATCGTCGACGAATGTTCGATGGTGGATGAAGCACTCGGCAAGGACCTGATGAGTTTCGGCACGCCGATCCTCGTCCTCGGCGACCCCGGGCAGTTGCCGCCGGTTTCGGGCGGCGGGTTCTTCACCAACGAAGAGCCGGACTATCTTCTGACGGACATTCACCGTCAGGCCCGTGACAATCCGATCATCCAACTCGCCATGCATGTGCGCGAGGGCAGGGAGATCATGCACGGCGATTACGGCACCGCGCAGGTGATTTCGAAGAATGAAGTGACGCAGCCGCTGGTGCTCGAGGCGGATCAGGTGTTGGTGGGCACCAACCGGACCCGCCGGCGGTACAATCAGCGACTGCGCGAGCTCAAGGGTTTTACGGCCGAATATCCGCAATCCGGGGACAAGCTGGTCTGCCTGCGCAACGACCCCGCCAAGGGCCTGCTCAACGGTTCGCTCTGGCAGGTGATGACATCTTCCAGGGAAACCACGAAGCCCGGCATCAATCTGCTTGTTCGGCCGGAAGATGACGACATGGATCGGGGTGCCGCGAAGATCAAGCTGCTGAAGCAGGCCTTCGAGGATGTCGAGGGCGAGATCCCCTGGTCGACCCGCAAGCGCTATGACGAATTCGACTATGGCTACGCGCTGACCGTGCATAAAGCGCAGGGTTCGCAGTGGAACAATGTGGTGTTGTTCGATGAAAGCTGGGCGTTTCGCGATACGCGCGAGCGCTGGCTTTATACGGCGATTACGCGTGCCGCCGAGACGCTGACGATCGTCCGCTGAAGTTTACTTGCTCGCCTTACGACGCCGATCAGGTGGCCTCAACCCCATGCTGAAACGGTCTATCAGATGTCCCCACCATGAGAATGAGGGCGCTCTGCAGTGCTATCATAATCAAGGAGATCGGTGACTTTCTGCATCTGCCGATTCAATTCGGACATCTCGATGATGAGTTCGCGCTTGCGGTGGTTGAGGGCCGTGCGGAAGATGGTCTCGGCATCGTCTGATGTTTCCGCATCATCGAGCTTTTCCATGATCTCCTGAATGGCGGCGATCGACATGCCGATTTCGCGGCAGACTGTAATGACGGCCATGCGCAGCACATCGTCGGTGCCGTAGATGCGCATCAGCCCGTGGCGATCGGCTGAGATCAGCCGCTTTTCCTCGTAAAAATGCAGCGTCCTGTGTGTCACCCCGAAAGCGCTGGCCATATCGGCAATGGCGACTGCCCCCTCCGGCAGGTCAGAAGGAAGTGCGGTCTCAGGCAGGAACCGGTACTTGGCACGCGCCCGCGAAACAAGGTTGGCGGCAGCAAACGGACGTTTGGAACCGTCAGACATGAGTACCTCCATATTTCCATCCCCTTTTGTCGCGGCGCCCCACGCCACGATTGAGTGCCTATTTTTTTGTCTGACGGAGGAGGCCGCAGCTACGCCCAACTCGCTTTCACAATGACGCGACTAACAAACGCAGATATGTCGCCGATGAAAATTCTTAGGTTTCATAAGGACAAATTTACTGTGGGTGAGCTTGAGCTCCCTCGTTCCCGGACGAATCAAATCAGGCGCCCGATACAACGACGCTATCGGGTTTCGGCGAAATTATAAGTTGCCCGAAGGGGGTATCGTCGGACGGGCGAGACGGCAAAAGAGGGGAAGACCATCAATCTTTTGCATGAGTCGATGTTCGAATCTCGTTGGTCTTGCGGCGTGCAATCGCATAAAACGGATGTATTATCCTCTTTATAAATCATGGATTTCGATCATGCCCGCCAAGCTCTCCGTGAACCTCAACGCCATCGCGATGCTGCGTAACCGGCGCGATCTTCCCTGGCCAAGTGTCACGGGCTTGGGACGCATCGCGCTTGCCGCCGGCGCCAGCGGTCTGACCGTGCATCCGCGGCCCGATCAGCGGCACATCCGCTTCTCTGATCTGCCCGAAATCCGGGCGCTGATCGACGATGAATTTCCGGAAGCGGAGTTCAATATCGAAGGCTATCCGACAGACGAGTTCTTCGATCTCTGTGCATCCGTAGAGCCGGAGCAGGTGACGCTGGTACCCGACGATCCCTCACAGGCGACATCCGACCACGGCTGGGATTTCCGTAAGAACCGCGATTTGCTGGTCGATGTCGTCGCCAAATACAAGAAGATCGGCTGCCGCGTTTCGCTGTTTGCCGACGGCGACGGCGATGCCGACGCGGTGAAGATCGCCAAGGAGGTCGGTGCCGACCGCATCGAGCTTTACACCGGCCCCTATGGTGGCTGCTATGACGCACCGGAGCGCGCTGCCGTCATTCTCGAAGCGCTTGGCAAGACGGCTGATGCTGCATTCGCCAACGGCCTTGACGTCAATGCCGGTCACGATTTGACGGTCGCCAATCTGCCAGCGTTGCTTAAGCGTATTCCGAAGCTTGCAGAGACTTCGATCGGCCATGGGCTGACTGCCGATGCGCTGGAATATGGCATGGCCGAAACGGTGCGGCGCTTCCGCCGGGCTTGTGGTCAGGCGGTTTGAGCTAAAAATCCTTCACGTACCGAGAAATCAACTCGTATAGCTGTTGTTTCCGCTTGCGATCTGAATATCGCGGGCGTGCCTCTTGCTAGCATTGTTCTTTTCAGCCATTCTGCACGCAAAACGGGTGCAGAATGGCTTTTCAATTCTGAGGCTAAGCTGCGAACCCTCCTGTCAAAGAGAGTTAGTTGCAGCAACTAGCTCGACCCCAGTGATCGTGAGTTTGTGTAATGAAGGCCGCAAAGCTGACAATTCTTATTGTATTGTTGGTGCTGGGATTGATCGACAGCTTTGTTATCAGCTTTGTTGGATTCGCGGCTCTTTCGGACGGCTTAGAGCAATGCCCTGACGGAAATCATTGTGACAGAGCAATCACGACTCTGGTGATTTGCTCGATGGTTTTGCCCGTAAGCGTAGCGACGTGCGTCTTCTCTCTTCGCGCGGTCATGCGAAAGATTTCGTCGCCATCTCACACCGTACCGTCCACACTCAGCGTATAGTCAACTGAGGCTCCTAATACGCAAGCGCAGATTTGCGCAGTTCTTAACGATCAGCGGATGTTGTCTTTGGTTGTTCCCCGTCGACGCGGACTAGTTTGGAGTAGGCGGTCAGGCAGGCCCTTGCCGCCGTGGCGGCCCAGCCTGACCTTCTCCAAAGCCTTAGCCGAGCAACGCGGCCTTGTGTTCCTCGACGAAGCTGCGCAGTGTCTGCGGCTCCTTGCCGGTCAGCTTGTTGAAGTCGTTCGTGAGGATGTTGAAATTGCCGGCGCGGATGTTAGCGTCGAAGGAGACGAGCATGTCGACCACGAATTTCGGCAGGCCGGCGCCGTTGAGGCCAGCGGCGAGTTGTTCGTCGTTGACCTGTACGACTTCCAGCGGACGGTCGGTGATCCTGCTGACGACGCTCGCAATCTCATCGATGGTGACGGCAGTCGAGCCCGTCAGAGTGTAGGTAGCATCTTCCGTCGCATCGGACGCCAAGGCGGCGGCGATGGCGAGCGCGCAATCTTCGCGGCTGATGTTGCTGACGCGGCCGCCGCCGGTCGCGGTGTACCACTTGCCGGTTTCGAGGCTATGCGGCAGACCCATCAGATAGTTGTCGAAATACCAGGCGTCGCGCAGGATGGTGTAGCCGATGCCGCTTGCCTTGATGGCGTTTTCCGTGCCGAGATGGTCAGGCGCGAAGCTGACGAGCGAACCTTCCGGGGCCGGCATGGAGGTGTAGAGAATGTGCTTCACGCCAGCGGCCTTCGCGGCTTCAACGGCAGCCGTATGCTGCTTCAGGCGCTGACCGGGAACGGCGAGCGAGTCGGTGCTGATGATAAGCAGGCGGTCGACGCCGGCAAAGGCGGCGGACAGGCTGGCGGCATCATCAAAATCGGCCTTGCGGGTGACGACGCCCTTGGCGGCGAGGTCGGCAAGCTTCTCCGGGCTGCGGGTGGCGGCAATGATGCGGCTGGGCGCGACCCTGTATGTCTCCAGCAGGTGATGAATGACGCGCTGACCAAGCTGACCCGCGGCGCCGGTGACGAGAAGAGTGCTGCTCATATGTTTTTCCTTGTTTGACCGCCGCGGACTTGCAGAGGTTTTCCGCTCTCAAAAAGAGACTAGCACTAGAATAGGAATTGACTTCGGGCTGTAAAGGAGGCAGTTTTTCAGCCCTACGTTACCAAAAGGGAACCAGCCCGATATGAGCGCCAGCACCGTCGTCAACTTGCGCAGCACAGAGGAACCGCTGCGTGTCTTCGATGTCAGCAAACTCGATTTTACGAATTGCCCGGTGCGGGACCTGATCTCGCAGATCGGCGGCAAGTGGTCGGTGTTGCTGCTGGAAGCCTTGGCGCAGCGGCCGTATCGTTTCGGCGAGCTGCGGCGCATGGTGCCGGATATTTCACAGCGCATGTTGACCCAGACGCTGCGGGACCTCCAGCGCGATGGCTATATCGGCCGCGAGGTGTTTCCAACCAAGCCGCCGAGTGTCGAATATCGCATGACCGATCTCGGCCGCTCGCTGTATGTGCCTTTGGCGCAACTCTTGAATTGGGCCGAGGCCAACCATGATGCTGTGCGCGCTGCACGCGTCCGTTTCGATCAATCGCAGGACTGAGCGCGGCCAGTGAAATCCCTGAAAATTGCGATCGTCGGTGCCGGACCTGCGGGCCTTGCGGCTGCCCTGTTTCTATCACGTGCCGGTCATACGACGGAAATTATCGAGCGGTTCGATAGTCCTTCGCCGGTCGGATCCGCGCTGATGCTGCAGCCAACCGGCCTGACCGTGCTGGAATCGCTCGGCCTCGGTCCTGCCATTCACACCGCCGGCAATCGCATCGATCGGCTGTTCGGCACCGAGGCGAAACGTGGCTGCATCGTTCTTGACGTGCGCTATGACACGCTGGCCGGCGGGCGCTATGGGCTGGCGGTTCATCGCGCCGCACTGTTCGACACGCTCTATGACGAAGTCTCTGCGCGGCGACACCTTGTCCTCACCGGACGGCGGGTAACTGGCGTGCTGGAAGAGGGCAGTCACACCCATCTCATTACCGAGGGCGGAGAGCGGTTGGGGCCGTATGATCTTGTCGTCGACGCGAGCGGCGCGCGTTCTGAGTTGGTCGCTGCCTGCCCGGTCGCACCACGGGTGCGCAATCTCGCCTATGGCGCCTTCTGGGCGACGCTGGATTGTCCCGATGGATTGGTGGATGAGAGGGCACTGACGCAGCGCTACGACCAAGCGAAAGTGATGATCGGCGTGTTGCCGATCGGACAGCGTAAGCCGGATCTGCCGAAGCAGGCGGCGTTGTTCTGGAGCTTGAAGATAGCGGATGCAGACGAGGTGCGCCGGCAGGGGCTTGAGCGCTGGAAGTCGGCGATCCGCGGCTATTGGCCGGAATGCCAGCCGTTGCTTGATCAAATTATCGATTGGGAACAGTTGACGCTGGCGCGCTACGCCCATCGAACCGTGGCCATTCCCTATAGCGGCCGCACGGTTTTCGTCGGCGACTCCGCCCATTCGACCAGCCCGCAACTCGGGCAGGGCGCCAATATGGCGCTGCTGGATGTAGCGGCGCTTGCGCATGCATTGGCGGGCAACGACGATATCAGCGCGGCGCTTGCGGCTTACGCCAAAGCGCGGCGCATGCATGTGCGGCTGTTCCAGTTGCTATCGCTGACGTTTACGCCGTTCTACCAGTCGGATTCGGCAGCATTGGCCTGGATCCGGGATCGACTGGTTGCCATGATCGCCAGGGTACCGCCGGGGCCGCAGATCTTGGCGTCTATTGTCTCCGGCACCTTGATCGACCCATTTGCCGCTGCCGGCCTCAGTGAATGCGACTGGCTGCGGACCATCGTTCCGCAGCCGTCTTGATCATTTCTGCCGCTCGGTCAGGAAAATGAGCAGCGCCACGACCGGGAAGCAGACGCCGATCCAAGAGGCGAGGTTCCAGCCGCCGGTGGCATAGGCCCAGCCGCCGATCGCCGAGCCGAGGGCGCCGCCGGCAAAGAATGTCGCCATGTAGAGACCGTTCAGGCGGCTGCGATGTTCGGCGCTCAGCGCAAAGATGGCGCGCTGGCCGAGCACGAGATTGGTCTGTACGCCGAAATCGAGCAGGATGCCGGAGAGCGTCAATGTCGCCAGCGCCAGTAGCGAACCGCTGCCGGACGCATGGCCAATAAGGAGCGCGATGATGGCGAGCACTAGGGCGAAGGTGGTGGCAAGCTTCGTCCAGCCGCGATCAGCGACACGGCCGGCAATCGGCGAAGCGACCGCGCCCGCAGCTCCAGCCAGCGCGAAGAGCGCAATACCGTTCTGCGTCAGGCCGAAGGCAGGGCTTGCAAGCAGCAGCGGCGTCGTCGTCCAGAACAGGCTGAAGGCGCCGAACATGCAGGCCTGATAGAGCGCGCGGCGCTGTAGCACCGGCGTATGCAGCGCGAGATGGCCCATCGAATAAAGCAGTTGGCCGTAATGCAGCTTGGTATGCGGAACACGGGTCGGCAGGACGACGCGAAGGATGATGGCAAGTCCGATCATGACGCCGGCGGAGAGGATATAGACCGCATGCCAGGAGAAGAGTTCCGACAGGAAGCTTGCCGCGGGCCGCGCGAGCATGATGCCGCAAAGCAGGCCACTCATGACATTGCCCACAACCGCGCCGCGGCTGGCATCCGGCGCCATATGGGCGGCGAAAGGCACCAGCACCTGGACAGCGACGGAGGCGAGGCCGATGCAGAGCGAGGCGAGCAGGAAGAGCGACGGCGACCACGCAAAGGCGGCGCCGACGAGCGCCAGTGCCGAAAGACCGATCAGCGTCAGTACCAGCCTGCGGTTTTCCAGGAGATCGCCGAGCGGCACGATCAGCAGCAGGCCGAGGCCGTAACCGATCTGCGTTAGTGTCACGATCAAACCGGTTGCCGCCGGCGTGAATCCCAGCGCCTGGCTGATCGGACCGGCCAGCGGCTGGCCGTAATAGAGATTGGCGGCCACCAGCCCGCAGGCGGCAGCGAACATGAATGTCAACAGCGGTGAAATGGTCTTCTCGGGGAGCGGTGTGCTCTCCCGTCTGGCAGCGGAAGTTGCGGGCATGTTTTATCCTCGATGCGGGCGAGGGAGCGTGCTCCCCGAAAATTCGTGTGAAAAAATCAGTTCAGCAGTTTCATGGCCGTCTCGGCGACGGCGAGCATATGTTCGGTTTTGCGGCCGGTCTTTCCGATCACGCGCATGCCTTTCGTTAGGGCAAGCAAGGCGCAGGCGGTGCTTTCAGGGTCGATATGCTTTGCCACGGATCCATCCGCCTGACCCAGAAGGACGAGGTCGCGAATGCGCCGCTCGTCGAAATCGAAAGCCACGCTGACACGGCTGGCGACCTCCTTGTCGAAAAGCGCAAGCTCGGTCGCGCTGCCGACCACGAGACAGCCTCTGCGGCCGATCTCACCGCACGAAGCTTCGGCGAAGAACGCCACCAAAATACGCAGTTTCTCATATGCGTTCGGGCCCTTCGCAAGAGCCTCATCGATCAGTTGCTGGCGCATACGGCGATAGCGATCGAAAGCGGCCAGGAACACGCCCCGCTTGTCGCCGAACGCCTTGTAGACGCTGCCCGCGGTCAGCCCCATGGCCTCGGTCAGTTCGCTAATCGAGGCGGCATAGTAGCCGCGCTCGGAAAAGACCCGCAGTGCCTCGTCGAGCGCTGCGTCCATATCGAATTCCCGCGGGCGACCGCGAAGCTTCGGGGAGAAGTCTTGTGTGTCTGTCGTCATGCAGACTGTTTAGGAAATGATCGTTTCCAAATCAAGCGGAATTTTGCGGCGCAACATAATCGTGATGGCGCGTTATTTGATTAGAGGTCCAGCACCCATGTCTGGCCGTTCAATTCGGGGCCGAACATACGGTGTTTTTCTTCCGAGACGAGTCGGAATCCAGCCTGGACATAGATGGCTCGGGCAGTATCGAGGATGTCGTTTGTCCAGAGCGAAAGCTGACGATAGCCGGCGTTGCGGGCAAAACGGATGCATTCACCGACCAGCAGCTTGCCGAGGCCGAGGCCTCGTGCCGTCTTGTCGACATAGAGCAGCCGGAGCTTTGCGAAGCCGTCGCCGCCATCGGCGACCATGACGGAACCGATGTTCAGTCCGCCCCGCTCGACGATCCAGCATTGGTCCTTCTGCGGATTGAAGTTGGAGAGGAATTTTCCGGCGACCTCGGCGATCAGGCCTTCGAAACGCAGATCCCAGCCGAATTCCTCGCAATAGAAGCGGGCCTGGCTCTGGACGATCCAGCCGATATCGCCGGCGCGGTGAGTGCGGATGACGGCGGGAGGCGTGACATTGGCACTTGAGTTGAGGACGGTCTGGATCGTTCGCATCGCGTCCACGACACGTTCGGGCTCACCGATGGCCAGCGCATCGAAATGCCCGGCGATCTCGGCGCGGGAGCGGCGGACAAACTCGTGGAACTGCGCTTGTCCCTTGTCGGTGACTGTAATGATCTGGCTGCGCAGATCGTCCGGATCTGGCTTGGTTTCGATCAAGCCGTCTTCGCGAAAGCGTTTCAGAATGCGGCTGAGATAGGCGGGATCGAGATGCAGATCCCGTGTCAATGTCGAAGCGGCGACGCCGCCACGCGAGCCGACTTCGAACAGCACGCGGACGTCAGTCAGCGCATAGGGGCTGTCGAGATAGGCTTTGTTCAGAACGCCAAGGAAACTGGTATAGAAGCGATTGAAGTCGCGCGCCGCATCGATGGTCGCGAGTTCCGTAGTCACAAGCATGGACATCGTCTCCCTATAGCATAGGAGACGATGTCCATCATTTATTTGACTCAGTCAAGTAAATTTGGCTTGATTTACGCGGCCTGGCTTGCTCTTGCCTTTTCATTGCCGACAGCGAAATCGACAGCTTTCTGTGCGTGAATCGCCGTGGTGTCGAAGCCCGGCAGAGTAAGCGCGTTCGGATCCAGGATCAGGCAGATCTCGGTGCAGCCAAGAATGACGCTATCGGCGCCTTCGGCTTTGGCGCGCTCGATGATGGCCATCAGCTTCCGGCGCGACTCGTCCTTGACGACGCCGGCGCAGAGTTCATTGAAGATGATGTCGTGGGTCGTGGTGCGATCTTCAGCGCCGGGGACCATGACGGAAACGCCATTGCGGGCCATGCGGTCGGCATAGAAGCCGTGTTCCATCGTGTAGCGCGTGGCAAGCAGTAGCGGCTTAACGCGGCCGGCGGCCTTCAGCGTGGCAGCGGTCTCGTCGATGATATGGATCAGGGGGATCGAGATACGCGCGGCAACTTCCGGGGCGATCAGATGCATGGTGTTGGTGCAGATCAACACGCATTCGGCACCGGCGATCTGCAGGCGAAGCGCGGCATCCCCGAGACGGGCAGCGGCATCGTCCCAACGCCCGGCCTTCTGCATGGCGACGATCTCTTCGAAATTGACGGAATACATCAGCACCTCGGCAGAGGCGAGGCCGCCTAGTCTGTCGCGAACCATCTCATTGATAAGACGATAATAAACTGCCGAACTCTCGAAACTCATGCCGCCGATCAGGCCGATAGTGCGCATACTGCCGCTCTCCGTTCTCGAATGTGAATAGCAGAATATTGAGACATTTCACGCGCCTCGTGTTTGCAATCTTTGTCGTCTATGCGATCTTCACTGCAAGATTTTGCGCAAGAATGATATTATGCGCAAAATTACAGCGCCATTAGGGAGATCGTTGCATATGCTCGACGGGCGAGACAGAAAGATTCTCGATCTTTTGCAGACCGATGCCGGCATTTCGGTGACCGATCTTGCCGACCGCGTGGCGCTGTCGGTCTCCGCCTGTTCCCGTCGCATTCAGCGGCTGGAGGAGAGTGGCCACATCGCCAGACGTATTGTCGTGCTCGACCGCGAGAAGATGGGTGTGCCCACCACGCTCTACGCGCTGATCAAGACCGCACATCATGCCGACGAATGGATCGAGACCTTTCGCAAGGCGATCAGCGACATTCCGGAGATTGTCGAGGCGCACCGGCTGACCGGCAATCACGACTACATCCTGAAAATCGTGCTGCCGCGTGTCGAGCACTATGATGTCATCTACAAGATGCTCGTACGCAAGATCGAGCTCTTCGATGTCTCGGCCTCCATTTCCATGGAGGAGTTGAAAAGCGGCACATCCATCCCCGTCGGCTATGCACATTGAGCTCACTACGGTCGCGTGCTGATTCTGCATATCACCTCAGCAAAGCTGTCATGAAAATCACCAGTTTTTAAGTTGTAGAGTCGCTGTCGCAATTATCGCTTTAGGGGCAATATGCCATGCGCAATTCTGACATTCAAAACTACTTCCTGCCTGGTGAAAAATTATTGTGGCTGGGCCAGCCGAAGCAAGGGCTCATGTTTAATAAGAAAGATCTACTGCAAGTGCCTTTTTCGTTGTTGTGGGGCGGCTTTGCGATCTTCTGGGAAAGTTCGGTGATACGCCAGATCAATGCGCCAGTCGTTTTCAGGTTATGGGGCGTGCCTTTCGTATTGATCGGTCTCTATCTTATCGTTGGTCGTTTTGCGGTCGATGCGTTCGTTCGCGCAAGGACACAGTATGCGGTCAGTGACCAGCGCATCATAATTTTACGCGACGGCTGGTTTTCCAAGATTCTTACCGTATCGCTGGAACGGTTGCCGGCTCTGGATCTGGATCAGCGCGGTGATGGAACAGGGACGATCAGCTTCGGAACCGATACCCAAGTCGGCTATGGCCGTTTCGGCGGTATGGGGGCCTGGACTCCAGCGCTTTCCAACGTTCCACAATTTCTCGGTATCAAGGACGTCCGCGACGTATTCAATCTGATCTTGCGTGCGCAATCGGCGAAAGCATCTTAGCCGCTATGGCAAGGTGGCAGATGCAGGGGTGCCATGCGTAAAAGGCGGTTGCTGGCCATCATCCTCAACCCTACGTTTGCGAAGACAAAACAGGGTGCGGGGTGTCGTCATGCAGGATCATCACGTTGTCGTCGTCGGGGGTGGATTTGGCGGCTTGCAGCTCGTCAACGATCTCAAGGGAGCTCCGGTCCGGATCACGCTGATCGACCGGCGCAACCATCATCTGTTCCAGCCGCTGCTCTATCAAGTCGCCACTACGTTGCTCGCCACGTCCGAGATCGCCTGGCCAATCCGAAGCTTTTTCCGCGATCGGCCGGAAGTGACGACATTGCTGGCGGAGGTCGTCGGCGTCGACAGCAAGGCACATGTGGTGACGCTGAAGGGTGGCACCACGATCGCCTATGATACGCTTGTGCTGGCGACGGGTGCGACGCATGCCTATTTCGGACATGACGAATGGGAACCGGTGGCGCCGGGCCTTAAGACGCTGGAGGATGCGACGACGATCCGCCGCCGCGTTCTTTTGGCCTTCGAGCAGGCGGAGCTGGAAACCGATCCTGCCGTCTGCGACGCTTTGCTGACTTTTACCATCGTCGGCGCCGGGCCGACCGGCGTCGAGCTTGCCGGCATTATTGCCGAGCTGGCCAGAACGACACTCCCGAAGGAATTCCGCAACATAGACACCACCAAGGCCAGGATCATTCTTGTCGAAGCCGGGCCGCGCGTTCTCCCAAGTTTTGACGAGGGGCTGTCTTCTTATGCCCACAAGGCGCTGGAAAAGTCGGGCGTCGAAGTTCGCACGGGAAAACCCGTTACATCGTGCACCGCGGAGGGTGTCACGATCGGGGAGACCTTCGTGCCGAGCCGGACGATCGTCTGGGCCGCTGGCGTGCAGGCTTCGCCGGCGGCGAAATGGCTCGCCGTTTCGGCCGACCGCGCCGGCCGCGTCGTGGTTGACAAGGAACTGAGAGCGTCTGGCGAGGCGGATATCTTTGTCATCGGCGACACGGCGGCGGTCATGCGCGGGGATGGCAGTCCCGTGCCGGGCATCGCGCCGGCCGCCAAGCAGCAGGGCTCTTACGTCGCCAAGATGATACGGGCCAAGTTATCGGGCCAGCCGGCACCAGGGCCATTTCACTATCATCATCAGGGAAGTCTCGCGACGATCGGCAAAAGTGCTGCGATCATCGATTTCGGCTGGATCAAGCTCAGGGGATGGATCGCCTGGTGGGTCTGGGGCCTTGCCCACATCTACTTCCTGATCGGCGTGCGCTGGCGCATTGCGGTCGCCTGGAGCTGGCTGTGGATCTATATCAGCCGGCAGCACAGCGCCCGGCTGATCACGCAAAGGGAAACCATGCGCGAAGATTAAAGAAGGCGGCGCCCGTTTCGGACGCCGCCGTTTTTCTTAGGCCAGCGAAGCGATATCGATGACGAAGCGATAGCGAACGTCGCTCTTCAGAACGCGCTCATAGGCTTCGTTGATCTCCTGGATGTTGATCTTCTCGATCTCGGCGACGATGTTGTGCTCGCCGCAGAAGTCGAGCATTTCCTGGGTTTCCTTGATGGAGCCGATCATGGAGCCGGAAAGGCTGCGGCGGCCGGGGATGAGCGAGAAGGCGTGAACCGGAACGGCATGTTCCGGAACGCCGACCAGCACCATGCTGCCGTCATACTTCAGCAGGTTGAGATAGGCATTCCAGTCGATGGCGGTGCCGACCGTGTTGATAATCAGGTCAAACGTGCCTGCGAGCTTGGTGAAGGTCTCGGCATCGCTGGTGGCGTAATAATCCTTGGCGCCCAGCTTGAAGCCGTCTTCCTTCTTCGACAGCGTCTGGCTGAGAACCGTCACGTCGGCGCCCATGGCATGCGCCAGCTTGACGCCCATGTGGCCGAGACCGCCCATGCCGACGATGGCGACTTTCTTACCCGGGCCTGCCTTCCAGTGGCGCAGCGGCGAGTAGAGCGTGATGCCGGCGCACAGCAGCGGCGCGCCCGAATCCAGCGGAATATTGTCGGGGAAGGAGAGGACATAGCCCTCCTTGACGACGATCGAGTCGGAATAGCCGCCGTAGGTCGGCGTCTCGCCGTCTGCTTCCACGTCGTTGTAGGTCTGGACCAGGCCCGGCAGGAAGTGTTCGTAGTCCAAATCGCGCGTCGCGCAGGTCGTGCAGGAATTGACAAAGCAGCCGACGCCGACGCGGTCACCGACCTTGAACTTCGTCACCTTCGAACCGACGGCCGTGACGAGGCCGGCAACTTCGTGGCCAGGCACCATCGGATACTTCGAGCCGCCCCATTCGTTGCGGGCCTGGTGGATGTCGGAATGGCAAACGCCACAATATTTAACGGAGATGACGACGTCGTCTTCGTTCGGCTCGCGACGTTCGAAGGTGAAGGGAGTAAGCGGCTTGGACGCGTCGGTGGCGGCATAACCCTTTGCAATTGCCATGGAAGACTTCCTTTTGTTAGGATTGGCTTTGGGGTGGCCGACTTATGGACCGGAACCGGGTGAGAGCGTTAGAGCGATCCTGCAAGCTTTATGTACGATCCTGCGAATCTAAATTGGCAGCGGCTCTTTTTCAGCGACGAGGGGTCACCTAGATAAGCTGCGACAAGCCCTCGAAAACAGTTGGTTGCGCATGACACTGCCATTCAATCCCAACCAGGAACTCGCCTCCATCGTTGCCCGTTTCGCCACGGGGGATGGAGAACATCGCACACCGATCGACGGTCTCAATCTATACCGGCAGTCGGCGGTGACCGTGTGGCAGCATGGGGCCTATCGACCTTCCTATGCCGTCGTTGTCCAGGGACGCAAAAGCCTGACGGTCGGTGCCGACACGTACCATTACGGTGTCGGCGAGTATATTCTGACCGCTCTCGATCTGCCTGTGTCGACACAGGTAACCAATGTCCACAGTGAAACTCCCTACCTCTGTTTTGCCATGGTGCTCGACAGCGAACGGCTGAATGAGCTGTTATCGCGCGTCAACATTCCGCGCCAAGCGATTATATCGGAACCCATGCGTGGGCTTGCGGTCAATGCGGCATCGCCGGAACTGCTCGACGCCTCGTTGCGGCTACTTAGATTGCTCGACCGGCCGGAGGATATTCCTGCCATGGCGCCATTGATCGAACAGGAAATCCTCTACCGTCTGTTGACGGGCCCGAACGGTCCTCGGCTGCTGCAAGTCGCCATGGCGGAGAGCCAGAGCAACAGAGTGGCGCGCGCGGTTGCCTGGATTCGCGGCAATTTCGTCCAGCCGCTGCGCATCGAGGAACTGGCGGAACGCGTCGGCATGAGCGTCTCCTCGCTGCACCATCATTTCAAGGCGGTGACTGCGATGTCGCCGATGCAATATCAGAAGCAGCTCCGGCTCCACGAAGCGCGGCGGCTGATGATCGTCGAGCAGCTCGATGTCGGATCGGCCGGCCACCGCGTCGGCTATCAAAGCCCTTCGCAGTTCAGCCGCGAATATAGCCGCCTCTATGGGCTTCCGCCGCTGAAGGATGTCGAGGCCATGCGGAGCCCGGTTGCCGCGGAATAATTTCCTTCGTTTTTGACGCATTGCAGCAACGATTTGCGCTTGACGCTGGCTTCTCCCTCAGTCATAACGACGGCGAACCGTACCGTACGGTACGTATTTGGGAGTGGCCATCGTGCTGAGCGAAGCAGGACAGTCGAGCGAGTTTTCGCCGCGCCAGAACGCTGTTCTGGAACAGGCGTTGCGTCTGCTCGTCGACGGCGGCGAAAAGGCGCTGACGACCTCGGGCGTCGCGCGCGCTGCCAATTGCTCCAAGGAAAGTCTCTATAAATGGTTCGGCGATCGCGACGGTCTGCTGTCGGCGATGATCGCCTATCAGGCGAGCAAGGTGCGCACCTTCGAGCGCAACGGCGAACGGCTGACCGTGGCGAGCCTGCATGACCATCTCGTCATTTTCGCCCGCGATCTGCTGGAAGTCCTGGCGGGCGACGTTTCGCTCGCATTGAACCGTCTGGCGATCGGTCAATCGAACCGCGACGGCTCCAAGCTCGGCAAGCTTCTGCTGGAGCGCGGGCGCCGCCAGATCGACCGGCGCGCCAGCGGGCTGATCGATGCCGGCAAGCGGGCAGGGCTGCTGCGCTTCATGGACGCCGACGAGGCTTATCATACGTTTTACGGGCTTATCGTTTCCGATCTGCATGTGCGCATGCTGCTCGGCGAGCCCGGTTTGAGGGACACCAGCCGTCAGGCGGAGAAGGCGGTCAGCGCCTTCCTCCGGCTTTACGGCACGGAAAAAGTATTGGCGGAAGCGGCAGCGACCGTCTGACAATTTAAAATCTGCACCCAGACAAGCAAAGGGAAGGACAAACAATGCGCGTCTATTACGATCGTGATGCCGATCTCAACCTCATCAAGTCGAAGAAGGTCGCCGTCATTGGCTACGGTTCCCAGGGCCGCGCCCATGCGCTGAACCTGAAGGACAGCGGTGCGCAGAACCTTGCGATCGCGCTCAAGGCCGGCTCGGCAACCGCCAAGAAGGCTGAAGCCGACGGCTTCAAGGTCATGACCGTTGCCGAAGCTGCTGCCTGGGCCGACCTGATGATGATGGCGACCCCGGACGAACTGCAGGCCGACATCTACAAGTCCGAAATCGCTCCGAACATCCGTGATGGCGCTGCGATCGCTTTCGCACATGGCCTCAACGTCCACTTCGGCCTCATCGAGCCGAAGGCTTCGGTCGACGTCGTCATGATCGCTCCGAAGGGACCGGGCCACACGGTTCGCGGCGAATACCAGAAGGGCGGCGGCGTTCCCTGCCTCGTTGCCGTTCATCAGAACGCTTCCGGCAATGCGCTTGAACTCGCTCTCTCCTACGCTTGCGGCGTCGGCGGCGGCCGTTCCGGCATCATCGAAACCAACTTCCGCGAAGAGTGCGAAACCGATCTCTTCGGCGAACAGGTCGTTCTTTGCGGCGGTCTCGTCGAGCTCATCCGCGCCGGCTTCGAAACGCTGGTTGAAGCTGGCTACGCTCCGGAGATGGCCTATTTCGAGTGCCTGCATGAAGTGAAGCTGATCGTCGACCTGATCTATGAAGGCGGTATCGCCAACATGAACTACTCGATCTCGAACACGGCCGAGTGGGGCGAATACGTCACCGGTCCGCGCATCATCACCGAAGAGACCAAGGCTGAGATGAAGCGTGTCCTGAAGGACATCCAGACCGGCAAGTTCACCTCCGAGTGGATGCAGGAATACCGTTCCGGCGCTGCCCGCTTCAAGGGCATCCGCCGCAACAACGACAGCCACCAGATCGAAGAAGTCGGCGCCAAGCTGCGCGGCATGATGCCCTGGATCGGCAAGAACAAGCTGGTCGACAAGAGCGTCAACTAAGCTTCTTCAGCTTTACACCGCAATGAAAAGGGCCGGGGAGGGAGACTTCCCCGGCCCTGACCGTTTCAAGACGGGTTTACGGCTTACATAGCCGATCAAATATTTTTCCGGGCTCTCATCCGCAGCCACCTCGTCGGTTTGCCATCGTAGCCGCCGCCATCGGTTTCGTTGAGGGAAATGTCCTTCCAGCCGGTCGAGATGAGCAGATCGTTAAGCCAGTCGGCGGAGATATAATTGTAATATCGGCCGAAGCCGTCATAGCCCTCGGCTTCTCCCGCTTTGAAACTGGCGTGAAATATGCCGCCGTTCTTCAGGGCCTTGTGGATGCGGTTGAAAATCCCTGGAAGATCGGGTCGCCGCACATGCAATAGGGATGCTTCGGCCCAGATGCCGTCATAGAGCTGGTCGTCCTCCAGCTCCTCGAACCTCAGAACGACGACCGGCTTTCCGATCAACTTTTCGGCCTGCTCGGCTATTTCCGGCGAACCGTCTGTGGGCGTGACGTTGAAGCCGCGCGAGATCATGTAGGCTGCGTCTTGGCCGCCGCCGCAGCCTAATTCCAGAATCGATGCACCGGCGGGAAGGGTATTCAGGAAGGCATCGAGTCGCCGCTGCGGCAGGCTGCGATCGCGCCTGACATAGACGGCGGCGTTGTCGTCGTAGAAGGAGGAGGTGGGGTTGTCGTTTGTCATGCGTGTTCCCATTCGGTCATCAACTTGAGTATCGGAGCGGGATCGCTGTTTCGCAAGTTTGATCTTGAATTGCGGGCGAGAAGTAACTAGTCTTTTAACTAGTCAGATGGAGGGTGTCATGCGCCAATGGCCTGTTCAGGACGCCAAAGCGAAATTTAGTGAAATGCTTGATGCCTCGCTGGAGGAAGGGCCGCAGCTTGTTTCAAAAAGAGGCGAACCTAAAGCCGTGCTTGTTTCCGTGTCTGAGTGGGAAGCGCTGAACAAGCGGGCCAAGCCGTCCGCCAAGGACGTGCTTCTCGCGCCGGAGCCAAGATTCGATCTCGATATCCCGTCTCGTAAGGAATGGGTCTGGCGGGACGTCAATCTGAGTGAGGATTGACGCTTGTATTTGCTTGATACGAATGTGGTATCGGAATTGCGCGGGATAAAGCCGCATGGCGCGGTACTGGCCTGGATACATAGTGTCAGGAGTGACGACCTTGCGATTTCGGCCATCACGATCGGCGAGATCCAGCGCGGTATAGAGTTGACTGGAGAAACCGATCCGCAAAAGGCAAAAGAGCTTATGCGTTGGCTGGACAGTTTGCAGCTTGGGATTCGGGTCATTCCCCTGGATGCGGAGTGCATGATCCGATGGGCGCAATTCATGCATCGCAAATCGCCGACGCTGATTGCCGATGCGATGATAGCGGCGACTGCATCCGTTCATAATCTCACGATCGTTACGCGCGATATCGTCGATTTTTCGGCCTTTCCCGCTGCTGTTCTCAACCCCTTTGACTACAAATCTCCTTGAGAATGTCACCGTCACAAACAAAATAGGTCAGTATTATTGACTTATCGTTTGTTGCGTGATCTTGTGGCGCAAAGACAAAAAATTACGAGGAAGCCCCATGCTGAATTGGGAAAATATCTTTGCGACGCGCTCAAGCCGTATGCGCGCCTCCGAAATCCGCGAGTTGCTGAAGCTGCTGGAGCGTCCGGACATCATCTCGTTTGCGGGCGGCATTCCCGATCCGGCGCTGTTTCCGGATCAGGAATTCAAGCAGGCTTATGCGGACATCTTTTCCGGTCCGGCTGTCAACGCGGCGCTGCAATATTCGGTCAGCGAAGGCTACAAGCCGCTGCGCGAATGGCTGGTCGGCCAGATGGTGGCGCTTGGGGTTCCCTGCGAGCTTGAAAACGTCTTTATCGTTTCCGGTTCGCAACAGGGTCTCGATTACCTGGGTAAGCTGTTCCTGTCGCCGAAGGATACGGCATTGGTCACCGCGCCGACCTATCTCGGTGCGTTGCAGGCATTCAATGCCTATGAGCCGACTTACGATCAGCTCACGCCGAACGGCAATCGCACGCCGGCTTCCTACCGCGCGACTGCCGAGCAGGCGGGTGGAAAGGTAAAGTTCGCCTATCTCTCCGCCGATTTTGCCAATCCGACCGGCGAAACGGTCGATCTCGCTTCCCGCGAAAAGCTGATCGATCTCGGCGACGAACTGGATATCGCCATCATCGAAGATGCCGCCTATCAGTCGCTGCGTTATGACGGCGAGGCGATCCCGCCAATCCTGGCGCTGGAGATAGCCCGCAAAGGCAATATCAACGATACGCGGACGATCTATTGCGGCAGCTTTTCCAAGACCTTGGCGCCGGGTCTTCGCGTTGGTTTCGTCGTTGCCAACGCGCCAGTCATTCGCAAATTGGTGCTGATGAAGCAGGCGGCTGATCTGCATTCCTCGACCATCAACCAGATTGCCATCCATCAAGTCGCCGAACGCGGCTTCGATGCGCAGGTCGCCAAGGTCCGCAAGACTTATAGCCACCGACGCGACTGCATGCTGGCGGCGCTTGCGAAATATATGCCTGAGGGTACGAGCTGGACGAAACCCGAGGGCGGGATGTTCGTCTGGGTTACCCTGCCGAAGGGCATGGATGGGGCCAAGCTGCTGGCAAAATCGCTGGAGACTGCGAAAGTGGCCTTCGTGCCCGGCCAGGCCTTCTTCGCCGATGGCTCCGGCCCGAACACCTTCCGCGTCAGCTTCTCCTGCGCCAACGAGCAGATGATCGATGAGGGGATCTCGCGGCTCGGCAAGTTGATCGCCAGCGAAATCGGGGCGATGGCGGCCTAGTTCTTACCTTCTCCCCAGCTGGGAGAAGGATGCGCTTTAGCGCAGGTTGAGGGGGGCGTTGCACCGTAAGGATTGCCTTTCGCTTGCCGCCGAAGGCGCTCGCCGCGATGCGACGAGTTCCCCCCTCAACCGGCCAATCACTGCGTTCAGCAGTTCTTGTCCACCTTCTCTCCGGGGAGAGAAGGTTTTGGGCTTTCCATCAGTTCGCGAGATGCGGTGCAATCAGCGACAGGTCGGCATCGCTGAGCCTGTCGCTTGCCGTATTGCGCTGGTGCCAGTAGGGGTACAACAAAGGTAGCAGGCTGACGTCATCGAGGCGCTTGCGTTCTTCTTCCGTCAGCTTCAGCTCGGCGCTGGCGAGATTGTCTTTGAATTGCGCGTCCGTGCGACCGCCGATGATAACAGACGTTACGCCCTTGCGGCCGATCAGCCAGGCGAGAGCAACCTGTGCGGCCGAGACGCCACGACCATCGGCGATCTCCACCAGCGTATCGACGATGTTCCACAGGCGGTTCTCGTCGCGGATCGGCGGCTCGGTCCAGCCGGCAAACTGGCGGGTGCCTTCCGGCGTCGCTTGGTTGCGGCGATGTTTGCCAGAGAGGAGACCGCCGGCGATCGGGCTCCAGACGAGGACGCCGAGGCCCTGGTCGATGCTGACTGGCAGCAGCTCATATTCGGCATCTCGCGCTTCCAGCGTATAGTGGATCTGCTGGCTGACGAAACGTTCGCGCTTGTCGCGCTCGCTGACGCCGAGTGCTTTCATGATGTGCCAGCCGGAAAAATTCGAGCAGCCGATGTAGCGCACCTTGCCTTGACGGATGAGCGTATCGAGCGCTTCCATCGTTTCTTCGAGCGGCGTCTGGCCGTCCCATTCATGCAACTGATAGAGATCGATGACATCAGTCTTCATGCGCTTCAGGCTGGCTTCGCAAGCCTGGATCAGGTGCTGGCGCGAGGAGCCGGCGTCGTTGACGCCCTGGCCCATCGGGAAACGGGCCTTGGTGGCGATCAATACGCCGTTCTTGCGCGGGCCGCCGATGATCTCGCCGAGAATCTCCTCGGAAGCCCCTTGCGAGTAGACATCGGCCGTGTCGATCAAGTTGACGCCGGCATCGAGGCACATATCGACAAGTCGTTTCGCCTCGCTGACGCCGAGATCACCGACGGTCTTCGCCCAGCCGACTCCACCGAAGGTCATCGTGCCCATGGTGATGGTCGAAACTTTGAGGCCGGAGCGGCCAAGCAGACGGTATTCCATAGATTATCCTCCAAAACCAAAGCTGAAACTCGCGTGCTAGGAGATAGTGCAGGGCGTTTATGGTCAAGGTCGAATGATAGTATGAACGACCGGTCTGCGATTGCAGATTGTCACAATCATGTTAACCGCCGCCGCTAAGGAACCCTTCTCATCACCCAGCCGAGGACGCTTCATGAAGACGTTTGTTTCCGCTCTCGCCGGCCTGCTGGCCATTGCTCTTTTCTCTGGTTCTGCCGCCGCCGCCGATCTCGTCCTCTACACCAGCCAACCGAATGCCGATGCGCAGGCAACCGTCGATGGCTTCATGGCTGCCAATCCCGGCATCAAGGTCGACTGGGTTCGCGACGGCACGCCGCAGATCATCGCCAAGCTGCAGGCGGAAATCCAGGCCGGCGCTCCCGTTGCCGACGTTCTGCTGATCGCCGATACGGTTACGCTGGAGCGCCTGAAGGAAGCCGGCAAACTATTGGCCTATAAGTCGCCGGAAGCCGCAAACTACGATCCGGCGCTCTATGACGCCGACGGCTACTACTATTCCACCAAGCTGATCACCACCGGCATCGTCTACAACACCGCCGCTGCGATGAAGCCGGCGAGCTGGCAGGACCTGACCAAGCCGGAAGCCAAGGGCCTCGTGGCTATGCCGAGCCCGCTTGCTTCGGGTGCTGCACTCATTCACGCGCAGACGCTTGCCGGCGTCAGCAGCCTCGGCTGGGATTTCTACAAGAATCTCGCCGCTAACGGCGCAATCGCTTCCGGCGGCAATGGTGCGGTGCTGAAGGCGGTTGCTTCTGGCGAAAAGGCTTACGGAATGATCGTCGACTATATGCCCATCCGCGAAAAGGCCAAAGGCGCACCGCTGGAATTCGTTTTCCCGACCGAAGGCGTTTCAGCCGTGACCGAACCGGTCGGCATCCTCGCCAGCACCAAGCATGTCGACGCCGCCAAGAAGTTCGTCGACTACGCTCTGTCGGAAAAGGGCCAGCAAGGCTTCCTGAACCTCGGCTATATCCCGGCCCGCAACGGCATGCCGCTGCCCGCCGGTTTCCCGGCGCGTGACAGCATCAAGGTTTTGCCGTTGAATGCGGCCGAAGCTCTGAAGAATACCGACCAGGATCTGAAGACCTTCTCTTCCTACTACGGATCGAAGTGATCCAATCTGGACGGTCGATGTACGGATATGTGCGGAAGGGAAACAGCCAGCCAACCTGGCTGTTTCCATTTGTCGTTACCATCGTGATGCTGCTCAGCGTGCTGCCACTGGCGCGGCTGGCGGAGGCTGGCATCGAGGCGCTGCTGCGTGGCGGAGCCTACGAACTGATCACCGATCCCGCCCTCTGGCGTTCGGCCTGGTATACGATTGAGACCGCCGTGTTTGGCACGGTTATTTCCGTGTTGCTCGGCAGCCTCTTTGCCTTCCTGCTCACCTTGACCGACATTCCGGGCCGGGGACCCCTTAGTTTTCTTTTCGTCCTGCCGATGATGATCCCGCCGCAGGTCACCGCGCTCGCCTGGGTGCAGATGTCCGGCCCATCGAGCCCCCTGTTGAAGGCGCTGCACATCGCGCCGCCGCTCGGCTCGCCGCAGCCGCTTTATTCTGTCGGCGGCATTGCGCTGCTCTATGGCGTGCAGCACGCGCCGTTGGTTTATCTGGCACTCCGGGCCGGTCTGATGGCACTGCCGCGTGACGGCGTCGAGGCGGCAAGGCTTTCGGGTGCTTCGGGATTTCGGGTGTTCCGCGACATCATCCTACCGCTGTCACTGCCCGGTGTCATCGCCGGTGCCGCCATCGCCTTCGTCTCTTCGATCGGCAATTTCGGCATCCCGGCTATACTCGGCATTCCTGCTTCGATCTTCACCTTGTCGACGTTGATCTTCACCAAATTCTCCACCTTTGGCCCACGCACCTTCGGTGACATCGCCGTGCTGTCGGCGATGATCGCGGTGATTTCGGTTGCCGGCCTCGCGGTACAGGGCAAAGCGCTGAAAGGGCGGGATTATCGCGTCATCGGCCTTTCCGGCGCCTCTGCCGCCCTGGCGCTCGGCCGTTGGCGTCTTGGGGCGGTGCCGCTGCTGTGGATGATCCTGTTCATTATGCTCGTCGCACCGTTCTTCGCTCTGGTCGCCGGCGCGCTGGTGCCGGCCTATGGCGTGCCGTTGACCTTTAAGACGGCGTCGTTGCACGCCTTCACCGAAATTCTGTTTCGGCAGACGGTGACGCGCGTCGCTTTTTCCAATTCCCTATTCCTCTCCGGGATGACGGCACTTGGTCTCCTGGTGGTGACTGTCCTGGCCGCTTACTCCCTGACGCGACGCAAGGATATGCTGAGCCGGATCGTCGGCGGATTGATCGAGATTCCCTATTCGCTGCCGGGGATCATCGTCGCCGTCTCTTTCATCCTGGTTTTCGCGGCACCATTGCCCGTCCTCAATATCACGCTTTACGGCACGATCTGGATCATTCTGCTCGCCTATTTCTCGGCCTATTTCGCTGTCAGCCTCAAGCCGGTGATGAGCGCCTTTCTGCAGCTCGATCCGGCGCTGGAGGAGGCGGCTCGTCTCTCAGGCGCCGGTTTCTTCCGTCGTCTTGCCGATATCGTCGTGCCACTGATCGCGCCGGCAGCGGGCGCTTCGGTGATCCTGGTTTTTCTCATCGCCTGCAACGAGCTCACCGTTTCCGCTTTGCTCTGGGCGGCGGGCACGCAGACGCTCGGCGTCGTCATCTACAATCTCGATGATGGCGGCAGCGCCGATCTCGCCTCCGCCATGTCCGTCATCGTCGTCGCCATGGTGGTGACCATGATGTTGCTGCTGGAAATTTTAGCCAAGCACCTGCCGAAGGGAGTGGTGCCGTGGCGAAGCTGATCCTCAATCACGTCAGCAAGGATTTCGGCACGGGCGGTCGCCCGGCGGTCAAGGCGCTGTCGCTGGAGGTCCGCGAAGGTGGTTTCCTGGCGCTGCTTGGTCCCTCCGGCTGCGGTAAGACGACGGTGCTGAGGATGATAGCCGGCTTCGAGCAGCCGACGGATGGTTCGATCCATCTCGGCGAACGTCTGCTTGCCGATGCCGCCCATACCTTGCCGCCGGAGCGGCGCAACATGGCGATGGTGTTCCAGTCCTATGCGCTCTGGCCGCATATGAACGTTGCCGACAATGTCGGCTACCCACTCAAAGTGCGCGGTATTTCCGGCGTGCGCTATCGCCAGAAGGTGCGTGAGGCGCTGTCGACCGTCCGGCTGGAAGACTACGCGGAACGGCGGCCCGCGGACCTTTCCGGCGGCCAGCGTCAGCGTGTGGCGCTGGCGCGCTGCCTTGTGACATCGCCCGATGTCGTGCTGCTGGACGAGCCTCTCGCCAATCTCGATCGTCATCTCAAGAAGGAGATGGAGGAGACCTTCCGCGAATTCCATCAGCGCTCGGGCGCCACCATGGTTTATGTCACCCACGACCAGAGCGAGGCCATGGCGCTCGCGACCGATGTCGCAGTCATGTCCGAGGGACGGCTATTGCAGGTGGCGGCGCCGGCGGAAATCTATGCGCGACCGGAGGGACGGCTGGTCGGCGGATTGGTGGGGCAGGGCGCGATCCTGTCGCTCGCCATTCCGGATGGTAAGCCGCGGCTTATCGATTGGTCGGCGCTGAAGACGATTTGGAGAGAGCAGGGGGACGGGAACCCACGCGCCGATATCCTCGTTCGGCCCGAGGACGTGGTCGCCGATGCCGATGGTATCTCTTGCAGGGTGGACGCAGTCCTTTACGAGGGCGAGCGCTACGCCTTGCGGCTGTCGCTGCCGGATGGTCAGATATTGAGAGCCTATAGCCGCGAAGCGGTGAAAACGGGCGATGTCTACGCGGTCGCCGTTCGCTCGGCGTGGCGGCTGTGATCGATGCGGCGGGCGGGGAGACAAGACGGTTGTTCACGGTCCCCACCTGTGCTTGAGTTGCCCGATGTCACGAATGGGAGTCGCGCCATGTCCGATCAAAACTTCCCGATTTTCGATCTCGGCGCCTTCGAGGCGGCCGACGAAGGGGAGAAGAGGCGGCTTGGTGCTGAGGTCGACGAAATCTGCCGTTCGACCGGCTTTCTGGCGATTGCCAATCATGGTGTCGATGAGGCTATAATCCAGGCCGTATGGGCAAAGACGCACGCTTTTTTTGATCGGCCCGCCGATGTCAAGCAACGGGCAAAAGCGCCGTATCCCGGCTATCCCTATGGCTATCTTGGCCCGGGCACCGAGGCGCTGTCGAAATCGCGCAACATCGACACGCCGCCCGACCTCAAGGAGAGTTTCAACGGTGGCCCGCTTGCCGTGCCGGCCGGCATGACCGATCCGGAAGCGCTCGGCTTCTGCTATGCCGCCACAATCTGGCCGGATGGCCCGGAAGGCTTTGCGGATGCCTGGAAGGCCTATTACCGTTCGATGGAGGATTTGACGGCGCGGATCATGCGCGTCTTTGCCACCGCGCTCGGTCTCGACGAGCATTTTTTCGACAGCTACGTCGACGCACCAATCAGCGCGCTCCGGGCGCTGAATTATCCCGAGCAGCGTGTCGCGCCGCAACCGGGCCAGTTGCGCGCCGGGGCGCATACCGATTATGGCAGCCTGACGATCCTGCTGCCGCAGCCGGGCTCCAAGGGTCTGGAGATTATCGCGCCCGACGGCCAATGGACGCAGGTGCCGCCGGTGCCGGGTGCCTTTATCATCAACATCGGTGACCTGATGGCGCTTTGGACCAATGATCGCTGGGTCTCGACGGTGCACCGTGTCGTCAATCCGCCACCGGAAGAGGGAGGAATGCAACGACGGCAGTCGCTGGCGTTCTTTCACCAGCCGAACTGGTTTGCCGAGATCGCCTGCCTGCCGTCCTGTCTTTCTCGGGGCGAGGAGCCGAAATATGCCCCTGTTCTCTCCGGCCCCTATCTCATGGGCAAGTTCAAATCGGCCATAACAGCCAAGCCCAATTGATTTGGGCGAGCCGGCCCATATCTCCACAAACCGGAATGCCAGATGTCCCTGCGCCTTGCCACCTTCAATGTCGAAAACCTGCTGACCCGTTTCGATTACACCGGTTTCCGTAATCAGTTGCGCCAGGACCGTGTGTTGAAGCTGTTCGACGTGCAGAACGAAGCCATTTACAAGCAGCTCGAAGCGGCGCGCGTGGTCGCTGCCACCGACGACACGCGGCAGATGACGGCGCTTGCGATCGCCGATGCAGATGCCGACATCATTTGCCTGCAGGAAGTCGACAGCATGGCGGCATTGCAGGCTTTCGAGTACGGCTATCTCTACCGCATGGTCGGCAATGGCTACCGGCAGAAGTTCCTGATCGAGGGCAATGACGGCAGGGGTATCGATGTTGCCGTGATGATGCGCGAGGAGACGCGTGACGGGCAGCCGATCCTGTTGAAGGACATCAGAAGTCACGCCATGGTGACTTATCGCGATTTCGGTCTTTTCAACGATGAACTGGCCGCACTTGATCTTCATCTGGACGACAAGGTCTTCAAGCGTGATTGTCTTGAGCTTGATTTGACCATTGGTGGTGTGCCGTTCTCGCTGTATGTCGTGCATCTGAAATCGATGGGGCCAGTGCGGGAAGGCGTCGGTGGCCGAGATTCGACCATGCCGGTCCGCCGCGCCGAGACGCTTGCCGTGCGCCGCCTCATCGAGGACCGTTTTGGCGCCGGTCATACGGCGACGAAAAATTTCGCTATTTGCGGCGATATGAACGATTATCAGGAGCGCGTCGATGTCATCGGCACGCGCCACACCGGCTATCGTTTCAAACATCGGGATGACGAGAGCCCGGCACTCGATGTCTTCAGCAAGGACGGTTTCGTTGAAAACGTTATGCGCCGGCGCGATGTGCTGGACCGCTGGACGTTGTATCACGCTCGTGGGCCGCAGGAGCAATGGCTTTGCCAGCTCGATTATATCTGGCTGTCTCCGGCCTTGGCGCGCGCCAATGCGCAGCGGATGCCCGACGTCGTCCGCTCCGGTCAGCCCTTTCGCACCATATTTCCGCCCGGACAGGAAGTAGAACGTTATCCACGTACCGGTTGGGACAGGCCGAAAGCCTCCGATCATTGCCCCGTCGTCATGACATTGGATCTATTATGACTCACGCTTTCAAACTGCGAAACGACATGGCCGCCTGGCCGCCGGAAAATACCGTATTCCCGGTAGCCCGCATCGATCTTGCGGTTATCGCCGGCGATCACCCTTTTCATCTCAGCAACGCCGAGGCAGCGCAGGAAAACTGGAAGAAGGAGATCGCCGCCAATCCGGCACTTTTCGATGGGCGGATGATCTTTCAGCATCGCTTGTCGGTCAGCGAGCAGGCTGTGGAGGGCGAGGCATATGTGACGCCGTTCTCCACATTCATGTGGTGGCGCAAACAGAGGGAGCGCGGCGGCGGCTTTCATGTCTTTGCCTTTCCGGTCGCGGTTTCCTCCGATGGCGCGATCATTGCCATCCGCATGGCTGAGCACACCGCCAATCCCGGCCAGGTCTATTGCGCCGCGGGTTCGATGGATGAAAACGATATCGTCGATGGGCACTGCGATGTCGAGGGCAACATGCGTCGCGAAGTCATGGAGGAAACAGGCCTCGACTTATGGGATGCGGTCGCGGAGCCGGGCTATTACGCCACGCATTCGAACCTTTCCGTTACCCTCTTCCGCATCTTCCGCTTCCCCTGGACAGCCGAGGAGATGTTGGAGCGGATCCGGGCGCATATGCTGGTAGACCACGAAAAGGAGATCGACGACGCGGTTGCTATTCGCTCGGCCGACCCTGCCGCGCATCATTATAGTTCGGCGATGCCGCCTATTCTCGCGTGGTTCTTCGGTCGTCGGGAATAGCTTTAGCTTGCGCTCAAATGTGTTGCCGTTATGTATGGTTGAGCAGGCGTCTACAGTCTAGAATCATGTAATGGAGGCAGGGGTGGCCCGCAGCTTCAGTGTCTATGATGTATTCACCGACAGAAAACTCGCGGGCAACCCGCTAGCCGTCATCTTCGATGCCGAGGGATTGGACGACGAGGCGATGCAGGCGATCGCGAAGGAGATGAATCTCTCCGAGACGGTGTTCGTTCTGCCGCCGCAGAACCCGGCGCATACCGCAAGCTTGCGCATCTTCACGCCCGCCCGCGAGCTGCCTTTTGCCGGCCACCCGACCGTTGGCACTGCGATCGCTCTGGCTGAGCGGGCGCATGCCCGCCATGGCGGCGACGTCGATCTCGTTTCGGTGCTGGACGAGCGGGTGGGGCCGGTGCGCTGCGCCGTCCGGCTCAGGCAGGAAAGGGCGGGTTTTGCCGAATTCGACCTGCCGCGGAAATCACAGCAAATCATGTTGCCGCTCGACCGTGCCGATATCGCCAATGCGCTCAGCCTGAAGATCACCGAGATCGGTTTCGAGAATCACGTGCCGTCGATCTGGAGCGCCGGCGTGCCGTTCCTGCTGGTGCCTGTGCACGATGTCGGGGCCGCCGAACGGATGGAATTCGATCCGCAACTCTGGGAGAAGACCGTACCCTTCGTCGACGGTGCGCTCGCCTCGGCCTTCATCTATTGCCGCGGCGCGCTCAATCACACGGCCAAGTTCCATGCCCGGGTATTCCCCGTCGGGATGGGCATTGTCGAGGACCCGGCCACGGGCGCGGCGGTGGCTGCGCTTTCCGGCGCGATAAACTATTTCGACCGGCTGCCGGATGGCCACCATCCCGTCATCGTCGAGCAGGGTGTCGAGATGGGCCGCCCATCCTTTATCCACCTTCACATCGACATCGACGGCGGCGATATCGCCAACGCCCGCATTGGCGGTCAGGCCGTACGCGTGGCGACGGGAATTCTTGAGCTTTGATTTTGTAAGGTTTTTGCGGCTCTTCGAAATTTTTTTGACGATTAACCAAAGAAAATTCATCTGGCCGCTGGACAATCAAACCGATCCTATTTATATGCCCGGTCACACCGCGAGCGAGCGGTTACGGGTGATTAGCTCAGTTGGTAGAGCAGCTGACTCTTAATCAGCGGGTCGTAGGTTCGAGCCCTACATCACCCACCAAAATTTCTTCTGAGAATTACCGCAAAGCCTTGAAAATAAAGGTTGTTGCGGTTTTCTGTTTCCAGAGCCTGGCGTTTGGCCACAAGGTCGCTATGCACGCATCATGCGGCGACATGGGCGCGCGACTTCATTGCGCATGATTGATTGCATAAGGTGATGCGGGAAGGCGGTTCGAGTAATCGGGATCCGGCGCAATCAGCGTTGCGAGGATCAGGATGCATCCCATCGCGACTACGGTGCCTGCATAAAGAATGAACGCAAGGTGACTTTGCATGGCCATGCCAAACCCAAAGTTCTCTGAATCTAACCGTTGGCGTTCAGGTAAGTTCCCATGATTGGAATTTACTGTGATCTCGCTTTGCCTGCTGCCGAATGACTCAAGAAATGCCGTCCTGACGACTGCGGCAGCATTTGGGGATTACCACCAGTGATGTGAGCGCTCGCTTTCCGCGGCGTTTCTTCCCATCAGGTAGCCCAATCCAAAAATAATTGCGCCAATTGCGACGATCGTTGCGGTCGTTGTTTGGTGTTCCTGAGCGCCTATAGCAACGGCTTGCGCCTCGCGCTTGGCCATGGATGTTGCCGACTTTACCGCCCTTTTCACTCCTTCGGGCTGCTCTACCGGCGTTCCAGTGAAACCTGCATTCAATTTTGGCATCGCGTTCTCCTTTTACAAAAAAGGTAACTGCGGAAAAACGGAACTGTTCCTTCGACCGCGTTCTACTGCTAACGCGATCTACAGATCGCTTTCATTCGAAGCGGGATCAAAATCATAAATTTTGCGGAAGGATAGACGGCGAAAACACACGCCAAACCTTCAATTCGCCACTGCTGGGCTTTGGAGAAATTCTGCTATTCGGCCGGGGCAAACTAATGTCTCTTATGCCCGCCGCCTTCCATAACGCTGAATACGAAAATGGCTGCGAGAACCAGAACCAGCATATAGTCGAAGGGGGTGAGCAGGTGCAGCAGTTCCATGATGTTTCTCCTCCCAAAGAACATGTATCAGAACAATCGGTAGTATGTGCCTTTGTTCCGTGTATGCCAAGGTTTTCACATCCTGCGGTGCGATAACGCTGTTGTGCGGGGCACAAAGAAGCCCTTGTTTGCATGGATGTGTCGGCGGTCACGGATGGTCAGCAGCCGGTTGGAACCATCGCGCTGCCATCGGCATTCTATTGTCAATAAAATTTATAGAGTATATTCCTATGCCGTAGGCATTTTCGGTTGCCGCCGGCGAAGTGTTCGGCGCAATCGATCGATCTGGAAGGATTTGGCGATGACCACTTGTTCTGACGATCAATCGCGTGATCGGCCCGTCATCGCAATCATCGGCGGCGGCATTTCGGGGGCGGCGGTTGCCTTTCACTTGCTGCAATCGCAAGCGCTGCAGCCCGGTCAGCTCTTCATTTTCGAACCGCGCGCCCGGCTCGGGGCGGGGCTTGCCTATGATACCCGCGACCCCGCACATCGCATCAATGTGCCGGCAGCGAAGATGAGCCTGTTTCCGGACGATCTCGAACATTTCCAGCGCTGGCTTCAAGACAATAATGCGCTGGAGGGCGACCAGACGGCGGTCGCGGCGAATGGCAGCCTGTTTCCGCGGCGCGGGCTTTTTGGTCGTTATATCAATGCCATGGTGCAGCCTTTTATCGATGGCGGTGCCATCACCCATGTCGCGGAAAGGGTTGCGGATGTCCGGCGGCTGGATGACCGGTGGGTGATCACGGGCGAGGCAGGGCGGCGCTTGGAGGCGGATATTCTCGTCATCGCCACCAGCCATCCGTCGCCGTTGCCGCCGCAGTCATTGCAAAATGCGCTTGCCGGTCATCCGCGTTTCGTTGCGGACCCGACGCGGCCGGATGCGCTCGATGCCATCCGCCCCGGCGATCGGGTGCTGGTGGTCGGTAACGGCCTGACCTCCGCCGACGTCATCGCCTCGCTGGAGCTGCGTGGTCATAAAGGACCGATCACCGCAATTTCCCGACGTGGGCTGCGATCGCGCGGTCATGCGCCGGTGAAGCAGGAGTTGTTCGGCGATTTCGTCAGTCAGCCGTCACGGACAGCGCTTGATCTTCTGAGGCGCGTGCGCGCCGCTATTCGTAAGGCAGAAGGCGAGGGATGGACTTGGCATGCGGTGATCGATCAGGTGCGCGCGCAGGGAGGGGATTTATGGCAGGCAATGCCGCTCAACGAGCGTCGTCGTGTGGTGCGGCATTTGCGGCCCTTTTGGGATGTGCATCGCTTCCGCGTTGCGCCGCAGGTGGAGGCCGTCAGCGAGGAGGCGATCAGTACCGGCAGGCTGGATGTACTCGCGGCCTCCGTCGCGTCCGTAGAGGCGAAGGGCGAGGTGATCGACTGTACGCTTCGGCTCAGCTGCTCGGGCAAGAGCCTCGATCGTCAATTCGATGCGGTCGTCGTGACGACCGGGCCGGGCCATCGCGGCATTCTGGGCTCGCAAGGCTGGATCGGCGCCCTTGCGGATGCGGGCTATCTCGCCATCGATGCCACAGGGCTCGGCCTTGCCTGCAATACGGCATCGCTGGCGCTCGGCGCTGATGGTAAGACGGCACCGTCGCTGCTCATTTCCGGACCTTTGGCGCGGGGCACTTTCGGCGAACTTATGGGCCTGCCCGAAGTGGTCGAGCATGCCGTTTTCGTCGCCGAACAGGTGGCGTCGGCGATTGCCCAAAATGCCCCCGACCACACCCAGCGCAAGCATAACAAGCCAAAAGTCGATAGCAGCGCCGCGTAAAGGTAGAAAAAAGTGCAAAAACGTTGCTTGAGCGATACATTTGCCCAAATTTACTCATATAAACTATACAATTTGTGAGTTATTATCTTGTTCGCACGGGGCGGCAGCGTTAATTCCGAGGTCAATGACGAACAGGACAAGCCGGTTGAGTCTCGATCGAATCGTGCCGGGCTTACAACAATCGACTTTGCAGTAAGTGGATAGCGATGCTCACGAAAAAAGGAAAATACGGGTTGAAGGCGCTGGTGGACCTGGCACGCCTCGGGCCGGGCGAAACTGCGTTTATCAACGACATCGCGTCCCGCAATAATATCCCGAAGAAATTCCTAGACACCATCCTGTTGGAACTGCGCAATGCCGGCGTGCTGCGCTCGAAGAAGGGGCCAGGCGGCGGCTATTCGCTATCGCGCCCTGCCTCCGATATCCGCATCGGCCATGTCATCCGCACGCTCGACGGTCCGCTCGCGCCGATCCGCTGCGCCAGCCGCACGGCCTATGAAGCCTGCGACGATTGCGCCGATCCGGAGCGCTGTCATGTGCGCCGTTCCATGACGGAAGTCCGCGACGCGATCGCGGCGATTCTCGACAATATGACGCTCGAACAGTTCGTCGCCGGCGGCGGGCCTGGAATCGAAATCGAAGAGCAGGAAGATTATCGCGCTTCGAATATCGGCTGACCCATTGAGTTCCCGAACAAGCTTAGTGTTCGCCGTCAGTGGCTTTTGAGAACCAAAGATCCCTGTAGATCGCGGCGGCGGATTCATCGGGCGCGCGATCCTCGGTCAGCCAAACCTTCCGGATCGACCAAGCGTCGTCACGGCTCGGAGACTTGCTGCATTGGTCCACATCCGAGGCGCCGACGCAGGGAATGAACCACGATGGCATCAAAGGCCGTGCTGCGTAGCCAGTTTCCGTGCGGGTGATCAGGACAGCAAGCCCTGCCTTCTTGTTGGCTTGCCACGGAAAGATGATCCGGCCTCCGGGCCGCAATGCTTTAAGCCATGATGCCGGTGGGGCGACTACGCCGGCATTTACGTAGATGAGATCGGCATTCGGCAGCGCCAGAGTGGTCGCATCGCCGTGGACGAGGGAAATTCCCTCGAATGGCTCCAGATTTGCGCGTGCACGGTTGGCCAAGTCCTTTTCGATTTCGAACGCATGAACATGGCCATTTGGCAGCACCAGCATCGACAGGAGCGCCGTATAGTACCCCGTCCCCGCGCCAATATGGATTACGGTGTCGCCGGACTTCGGGGCGGCAACCCCGATCCAGGCCGCATGCAGGAACGGCTCCCCATTATTGATGCCTTTGGTTCTGTCCAAAGCGACGAGCGCATTCTGATAAAGAATGGAGGGATCGGCGCCGGGCGTTTCAATGTAGCGCCGATTGACCTTTATCTGCCAAGGCCCAGGACCCAGGAACGCTTCGCGCGGTACAAGCTCGAAAATCCGCTCAAGCCTTTCATCATGGGAATTGCTGGCGGCAGCCATCATTTTCGCGTGAAAGGCCCGTATCTCTTCCAAACTGGCACGGCGATTTGCAGTCACGGTCTCTCTCCACCTTCCGATACAAAATTCGTCAGAGCGTCCAGTTCTTCGGCGGTGTTACGCCGTTGAGATGATAGTTGCCGACGATGTGATATTTCCAGCGAACCGGGTCGTGCAGCGTGTGGGTGCGGGCGTTGCGCCAATGACGGTCGAGATTGAGGCCGATGCGGGTCGAAGAGGTGCCAGCGAGCTCAAACAGTGTATTCGAGGCTTCGATGGCTATTTCCGTCGTCAGGGTTTTCGCGGCAGCCACAGCAAGTGTGGCCTCGATCACATCATCTTCCGTTGGATTGATCTGAGCAACATCGATCTTCCTGCCGGCGCGTTCTAGCATGGCTGCGGCTGCCTCGATGCGAATGGCGATCTGGCCGATCCTGGCGATGGTCAGCGGATCATCGGCCGCTCGCTCGACGCCGCTGTCCATCCAGGGGCGGGCGTGCGTTTTCACAAACTCCACGGTCTTGGTGAAAGCGGCGCGGGCAATGCCGAGATCGATGCCGGCATGGATAATTTGGCCGACCGAACCGATGGTCGTCGCCCGCTCGAAGCCCTTGTGATGCGCGACGACAGCGTCGGCGTTAACGTAGACATTATGCAGAATGGTGGTGCCGCTGCCGGATGTGCGCTGACCGAAACCGTCCCAATCATCCATGATCTGGATGCCTTCAGCGCCACGCGGGACAAGTGCCAGGGTGAGTTCGTCGTCTGCGTTCAGCGCAAAAATACCGATCCAGTCGGCGAAAAGTACGCCGGTGGAATAGAATTTGCGGCCGTTGACGCGATAGCCCAACCCGTCCGATGTCAATCGCGTGTTGTATTGACCGGCCGTTCCGGTGCCGAGTTCGGAAAATGCATTGCCGAAGCGGTCACCGGCCAGCGCCCTGGTAAAGAAGAAATTCTTCTGTTCCTCGCTGCCATCGACGCGAAGCGCTTCCAGAATGTAGAAATGGCTCTGCGGAATCTGGGCGATCGAAGGATCGGCTTCGGCCAGGATGGCGATGATTTCGGCAAGAACGGAGTTGGAAATATCGATGCCGTCATATTCGGACGGCGTGGTGATACCGAGCAGGCCGGATTGCGACAGGGCCTCCAGCTCCTCGTAGGGCAACACCCGGTTGATGTCGCGGTCGCTTGCCTGCTGTGCAAATTGGATGGCCAGCGATCGCGCGATTTCCAGCGCTTCCTCGTCGCTTTGAATGCGGTGTGCGAGCGGTCTGGTGCGCTCGTGCAACTGTGAAACAGTTCCCATTCATAACCCCATCAACGATGGCATATCAGTGACTTAGCTGTGCGAAAGCGCTATGATCGTAATTTCTATAGATCTACTATACAATAGATTTTCTTTGCTTATCCAGATTTCGCTATCCGCCATAATAGGCACCGAATGGAGAAATTGTAAGCGGGCGGCTCAATGCAGCCATCGCTCGCATCCAGGAGAGCGCCGTGGTCGCGACACTGATCCTTCCGGGTTTAAACGGCTCCGCCGAGGGGCATTGGCAGCGCCACTGGGCGCGCGATAAGACCTCTGCGGCCATCGTCCGTCAGGCTTCATGGTCGAGGCCGGTGCTGGAACACTGGTTGGCGGCGCTGGAGAGAGAGTTGGGGCGGGTGGAAGAAGCCTGGCTCGTCACGCATAGTCTCGGATGCCTGCTTGCCGCAAATCTCGCAGATCGCCCCGCCGCCCGGCATGTGAAAGGCGCTTTTCTTGTGGCTCCCTGTGATCTCGACCGGACGGAGAGGCTGCATCCCGGCGCCATCGATTTCGGCACAATGCCGACTAAAGCTCTGCCATTTCCGAGCTTTGTCGTTGGCAGCCGCGATGATCCGTACATGGATTTCGTCGAGCTTCGGCATCATGCCGCGCGATGGGATAGTGAGCTTCATGATCTCGGCCATGCCGGCCACATCAATATCGCCAGCGGTTTTGGCCGATGGGAGCAGGGCTTCCAACTCTTTTCCGCGTTCACGAAGGGGGTCGAGGATCGGCAATTCAGGCGGGCAAGACCACCGTTGCACGACGTCCTGTGCGGGGCCATGCCATAAGCGTCGTCTTCCATGAAAAATGCGGTCGCAAGAAAGCGCTTGCTACCGGCGCATTTTCGCGCTTTCATATACGACTAAATAAGTAGACAATAGCGACAATGACATTTGTCGAGCCGTCAATGGCTCGATGTGTGTGCAGGTTGACGAAGGCAACGGGCTTCCTAGCTTGAATGGGAGCCCGCCCAGAGCATCCCGTCAGGTAGAGGGATGCCCCTGTTCAAGAACCAGAGCGTCCAATGCGTTTACGACGCGCGGCGCTCTAGCGGCCAAGCGTTTGATGGCCGCGAGCTGTGTGCGGGTCACAGGCAAAGTATCAGCGTGCCCTTAGAAAAGCATGATCGACCACCTCTTGCCCCAGGAGTTGATATGACGGTTCAGGGACTTTTTTCTGCCAGGGCAAATGCCTCGGCGCAGGCCTATGCGATGCCGCGCATCGCTGTCATCGGCCGCGGCTTTTCCGGCATGATGACGGCGATCGCCTTGATGAACACGGTGCGGACGCCCTTTCATCTGCAGCTCTTCGACCCCAATTCCAGCGTCAGCGGCGGTCAGGCATTGGCTTCCGGCCATAGCAGCGAAATCCTGAACAGCCGTGTGCGCGATCTCTCGGTTTCCGCTGGCGATCCCGATGATTTCAACGATTGGCTCTGTAGCAATGCCGCGTTCCGCAGTGCCGTGCCGGCGGCCATACCGGGCTTTTTGCAGATATTCGTCCCCAAAAGCATTTTCAGCGACTATGTGTACCAGCGCTTTTCCGAGGCATTGTCCTCGCGGCGGGATATTGCGGTGCAGGTCAGCGGCGAGACGGTGATCGGCCTTCGCCGCAGCCATGGCGACCGCTTTTTGGTGGAGAGCGGCGGCGCCGTCTATCCCCCGTTCGACACCGTGGTCCTGGCGACTGGTTACGGCATTGCCGATCACGAGCCGCAGAGCGGCGAACCGGTGGCGACGCCGACGACGGTCCGCGCCCGCCGCCTAGTGTCGCGCCCGCATACGGTCTTGCTCGGTAGCGGTCTGCGCGTCGTGGACCGGCTGCTGCAGATGCGCGACAACGGCTATGATGGGCAGATCACCATCGTTTCGAGACACGGCTTTCTGCCGCAGAGCCACACCCGCAGTAATGCCGATCCGGTCTTTCCTGCAGAAGCAATGCCCGGCAGTCTCAGCGAGATTGTGCGTTTTATCCGGCGGGCTTGCGAGAATGCGGAGGCGAGCGGGCAAAGCTGGCAATCCGTCATGAACGGCCTGCGCAAACATGCGCGCTCCCTCTGGCGCTCGCTGCCGGCCGGACAGAAGCAGCAATTCAACCGCCATCTGCGCGCCCTTTACGACAGCCATAGAAACCGTCTGCCGGAGGCTCTGTATGTCCGGCTGAAGCAGGAGTTGGCGGAGGGCAACACGCTGTCGCGACGCGGGCAATTTCTACGGCGCACGCCGACCGGGTTGATGCTGAAGCCGGCCGGTCAGCAGGGCGCGGAGCAGATCTATGCCGACGAGGTGATCGATTGCCGCTGTCGGGAGCCTCATCTTGAGACGCCATTGATGCGGAGCCTGATCAACGCGGGCCTCGCCACACCGGATGAACTCGGTCTTGGCCTTGCTGTCGAAGCAACGGGCGCGCTTTCCACAGATGGCCGCATAATCGAGGGACTTTTCGCCATCGGCCCGCTGGGGCTCGGCAGCCTGCCGGACATCGATCTCGTGCCCGAGATCGTCACGCAGGCCTATGCGGCCGCCGAAGGCGTGGCGGCCCGGTTCTATCCGCAGTGCAAGGCGGTGTGATTGGGATTTTTGTCGCTCGCCTAAGCTCGGAGGCGAGGTCATTTGCCATGTTCAACAGCCCTTATGAATACGAGCTTCGGCCTCATCGCCATGCCTTATTTTTTGATTGAAATTAGTAACGTAATAACATAACAAATGCGCTTACCATTCACGCGAACCGGAATTCGGGGACAAGTGCAGACCTCAATGACACTACCATTGCTCGCTTTGATTTTCTGTGAGATGAACCATACCGATGGTGCTGCCGCCGGAATCATCCGGAGGGCGGCTGAAAAGGGAACACGGTGCGGATTACCCATCAGGGGCCAAAACCGTGGCTGCCCCCGCAACTGTAAGCGGAGAGCGCGTTCGCGACATGCCACTGGCTTCATGCCGGGAAGGTGCGAACGGGCTGTGACCCGCGAGCCAGGAGACCTGCCATCGATGACGTCAACCGCAACGGACGGGGTGTTCCGATGGAAATTCAGTGGTTGGGCGACGGAGCATTCGCGTCCGCAGGCCCTATCTTGACTTTGCCTCCGGCGAGATCTCCGGGAGGCTTTTCATGGACAAAGCGAGAGAGCAGACGCATCGGATCACCGTATGCACGAATTGCCGTCACGTCGGTGCGCCATGCCGTCCCGGTCTTGATCTGCTGAAGCATCTACAGGCCGCCATTACCCAGGCTGGCGCGGCACTTTCCGACGATTTCAGTCTGGAGGGCAGCGTTTGCATGGCCGGCTGCGATCGGCCATGCACCGTCGCCTTCCAGGCAACGGCAAAGGCGACCTACCTCTTCGGCGACATCGCGGGCGAGGCGGATATCGGGGCACTCGTCTCCTTCGCCGAGCTTTACCGCGATCGGCCCGATGGCCTGACACGGGAAGGCGAACGCCCGAAAATGCTGGGCGGCAAGACATTGGCGCGCATTCCGGCTGCGATCGTTTCGGCCGAACGCCAAGCAACGCTCTTGCAGTAGGAGCGGGGTCATGCTGGAAAAATGCTTGCGACTGGAAGCTGACGGCGTCACCTGGGGCCCGCACAAGGGCAAGCCGATCATCCGAGACATCAGCCTATCCGTCAAAGCCGGCGATCGGCTGGCAATCATCGGCCCGAACGGGGCGGGTAAATCGACCCTGCTGCGCTGCCTCTATCGTGGTATCCGGCCGCAACGGGGTTGCGTGCGTCTCGACGGCATCGATCTCTGGTCGATCGGCCCGCGCGAGGCGGCGCAGCGTATCGCCGTCGTCCTGCAGGAGACGCCGGGCGATTTTCCCTTTAGCGTCCGCGATGTGGTGATGATGGGCCGCATTCCCCATCGCAAGGGCATGGCGCGTTGGAGCGAGGAGGATCATGCGGCGACCGCGGCAGCACTTGTCCGCCTGGAGCTCAAGGATCTGGCGCTCCGGCAATTCGCGTCGCTTTCGGGCGGCGAAAAGCAGCGGGTATTGATTGCCCGCGCGCTGGCGCAAGAGCCGGAGCTGATTATCCTCGACGAGCCAACCAACCATCTCGATATCCGTCATCAGCTCGAAATACTGGAGCTGCTGAAAGGCCTTGGTCGGACGATCATCACGACCTTGCACGACATCAATCTCGCCGCCGATTTCGCCACGCATGTCGCAGTGCTCGATTTCGGCCGTCTGAGCGGCCATGGCTTGGCAATCGAGGTTCTGACCGCCGAGCGCATCTCATCCGCATTCCGTGTCGAAGCGAGCCGTCAGGTCGTGGGCGACACATCCCATCGTTTTACGTTTTCTCTTCGATAATTTGGAGCCATCCATGTCTTTCCGCATGTCCTTGTCCGCTACCGCCTTGCTGCTCGGCACGTTCTTTGCCGGCGGTGCTTTGGCCGAGCCCGTCACCGTGCGTAGCTGCAATCGCGATGTCACTTTCGACAAGGCGCCGGAGCGCGCCGTTTCCAACGATGTCAACCTCACGGAAATGATGCTGGCGCTGAAGCTAAGGGATCGCATGGTCGGCTACACCGGGGTTTCCGGCTGGAAGACGCTGGATGAGAAGCTGCGGGACGGCATCAAGGAAATGCCGGAGCTGTCGCCGAAATATCCAACCAAGGAAGTGTTGCTCGGAGCCAATGCCGACTTTTATTTCGCCGGCTGGAACTACGGCATGAAAGTGGGCGGCGAAGTGACGCCGGAGACTTTGGCGCCCTTCGGCATCAAGGTCTATGAGCTCACCGAATCCTGCATCTTCGTCATGCAGAAGAACAAGCCGACCATGGACGACATGTTCGTCGACCTGCTCAATCTCGGCAGGATTTTCCGTGTCGAGGATAGGGCGGAGGCCCTAGTGGCGGATTATCGCAAGCAGCTTGGCGGTATCCAGGCGAAGATCAGCCGTGCCGAGAAGCCGACCCGTGTTTTCGTCTATGATTCCGGTGAGGAAAAGCCCTTCACCTCGGGCCGCTATGGCATCCCGACGGCAATGATCGAAGCGGCCGGCGGCACCAACGTCATGGACAATGTCGAAAAGAGCTGGACGGAGGTCTCCTGGGAGCCTGTGATCGAGAAAAACCCCGAGGTCATCGTCATCGTTGACTACGGCGAAGTCACGGCGGCCCAGAAGATCGCATTTCTGAAGAACAATCCGGCTTTCAAGACCATCGACGCGGTGAAGAACGACCGTTTCGTCGTACTTCCCTATGTCGAGGCCACGCCGGGACCGCGCAATATCGAGGCGATCGCAACGCTGGCGAAGGCTTTCCACCCGGAAGCGATGTAACGAACGACAATGCCGATCCGTCCAGTCGATCACTGAGCGGATCGGATCGCTTCCTGGATTTTCGCATGCGTATTGGCCTTCCCATTCTAATCCCTCTCCTGGTCGCTCTCCTCGCCATGTCGATCACGGCGGGCGTTTCCTTCGGTGCGGCACCGATCCCGTTTGCGACCGTCTGGTCGATCGTCGGCAACAAGCTGCATGCCAGCTTGTTTCCCGTCACCTGGTCGGGCGGACAGGAAAGCATCGTTTGGGACGTCCGTTTTCCGCGCGTCATTCTCGCGTTGCTCGTGGGGGCCGGGCTTGCGGTCACCGGAGCTGTGCTGCAGGCCTTGACGCGAAATCCGCTGGCGGATCCGCATCTTCTCGGCGTTTCCTCAGGTGCCGCTTTCGGTGCTATCCTGGCACTGCTGCATACGGGGCTCATCCTTGGGCTACTGACCGTACCCTTATTCTCCTTCGCCGGCGCGCTACTCGCGATCGCCGCCGTAGCGCTGGTGACCCGGCTGACGCGCTCGCAATCAGCCGACCGGCTGGTGCTGTCTGGCGTCGCCGTCGCCTTTGTCTTTACCGCGCTCGGCAATCTCCTGATTTTTCTCGGCGACCCCAGGGCGGCCAATACCGTTGTCTTCTGGATGCTCGGTGGTTTGGGGCTGGCGCAGTGGCAGCATCTGATCTATCCGGCCGGCGTGCTGCTTGTCTGCCTTGCCGTGCTGATGCTGAAATCACGGGAGCTCAACGCGCTTGCCATGGGCGATGAGACGGCAGCGACGCTCGGCATTGCCGTCTCGCAATTCCGCTTCATGCTGTTTGTTGTCACGGCGCTGCTGACGGGCGTCATGGTCGCTTTTTCGGGCGCGATCGGCTTTGTCGGACTGATGGTGCCGCATTTCGTCCGGCTTCTCGCCGGCGGCGACAACGTCCGTGTCGTGCCGCTTAGCGCCGCCTTCGGGGCACTGACATTGGTCTGGGCCGATATTGCTGCGCGGCTTGTCATGGCGCCGGAGGACATGCCGATCGGCATCGTTACCGGTCTGGTCGGCGGCATTGCCTTCATTCTGATCCTGCGAAAAAGGTGACCAACGGGCGGCGTTCACCATTGCCACCCGCCGCTCGTGGACCTATCTCCCGACGGGCATGCCGGGAGGGAGCGAATGGCCGCAGATCCGATTGTTTGTACGCCAGAGGAAGTGCTGAGCTTCTGGTTCGAGGAGTGCACGAGCGAGGATTGGTTCCGCTCCACCGTTGCTCTTGACGAAGAGATGCGCCGTCGGTTTCGCGACACGCATCTGGCATTGGCGGCTGGCGTGCCGGATCTGTGGTGCGTAACGCCCGAAAGCCGGCTGGCAGCGGTCATCGTCCTCGATCAGTTCGCCCGCAACATCTATCGCGGCACGCCGCTGGCCTTTGCGACGGATGGTTTGGCTTTGCAGGAGGCGAAAGAGGCTTTGCAGCTCGGCGCAGATCGAGGGATGCCGGCGGAACGACGGATATTCTTCTACTTGCCTTTCGAGCATGCCGAAGACCTGGCCGAACAGGATCGGTCCGTGGCACTTTTCCGTTCGCTCGGCCTTGAAGAGCAGATCGACTATGCGGTTCGCCATCGCGCCATCATCGCCGCCTACGGCCGCTTCCCGCATCGCAATGTCTTCCTTGGCCGGGTGTCGACAGAGGCTGAGAAAGACTATCTCGCCGAGCCTGGAGCAGGATTCTGAGGGAATAAAGGTGTAAATGCCTTTGTGTCGCCTTTCTTTGCCTTACAAGGCGTAGGCCAAGGGAATATGAAATTCGCAATCACAGTTTAGGAAGATCCGATCTTCCGTTTTTTCGTGCGGCGAATCCGTTTACTCGTCGCCGGCGACTTTACTGCGACGAGGAGCTTTGCTTGCGCCCGCTGAAACACCGTCTCCGTTTTTTGCCCGTGCTGCTTATGGGGCTGAGCGCAGCCATTGTTGCCGGCCCTTTGATGGGCGGGCAGGCTTTTGCGCAAAGCCAGCAGCAGGCACAACCGACGCAGCAACCGGAACAGCAGCCCGCAGGCCAAGCGCCGCAGTCGGCGCAGCTCGCCAACGGTTTGCTGGAGACTGCCGTTGCCGATCTCGCCAAGGCAAAGAAGGACTTCGCCTCGATCGAAGGTGACTCCAAGGAAGAGGGCGCTGATGACAATGCGCTGGTCGCCCTTTCCGGCCGGGCGGACGAGCTCAATCGCTCCGTAGCGGCGATTTCGGCGCGGTTGAAGCCGCGCACTACCGAGATTGACGCGCGCCTGACACAGCTCGGTGCGCCGCCCAAGGAGGGGCAGCCGCCGGAAGCCGCGATCGTTACCCAGGAGCGCGACCGTCTCAACGCCGAACGTTCGCAGATCAGCGCCGTGACTGTCGACGCCGACAATCTCGTTGCTGCGAGTAACCGGCTTGTGATGCAACTTGTCGAAGTGCGCCGCAAGCTGTTTGCCGAGACGCTGTTCAAGCGTACTGGCGTTTCCGCCACCACATTCGAGGATGCTGGAACGGCCTTTGTCAACGAGGGCGTAGAGTTCAGCACTGCCGTAACAAGCTGGATCGGCTTTGTCGTGAAGGCGAAGCTTGGGTCGCTTATGGCTGCCCTCTTCCTGTCGCTTGGTGCGGCGTTGATTTTTCTGTCCGGAGGCTACCGGTTGTTCCGCAGATATTATGTGCGGGACGAAAACATTGAAAATCCGCCCTATATTAGCCGCCTCTCGGTCGCCTTCTGGTCGACGCTGATCCGCACGCTGTCGCTGGTCGCATTCCTCGTTACGTCCTTTTTCTTCCTGTCGAATTTCAACGTGCTGCGGCCGGATATCGCGCCTGTCCTGGCCGCTCTCTTCGGCTTCATCGGACTGGTCTATTTCGTCGGCCGCCTGGCCAATGCCGTTTTTGCGCCCTTCAGGCCGCATTGGCGGCTCGTCAAGCTGTCCAACAAAGGTGCCCGCTCGCTGAGCTGGTGCATGCAGGCCATGGCCGTCGTCAACGGTCTTGATTATGTTTTCGACCGCATCAGCGAATCCATGGGATCGCCGGTTGTCGTCACGGTGGCGAAGAGCTTCTTTGCGGCTCTGTTGATCGGTCTTATTCTGATTGCCGCCTCCTTCGGTTCGCCGATCCTTGCAAAGAACGGCAATCCCGATGCTCCAGGCCGTCGTTGGCCGCATGGCATGGCGATCATCCTTCGGGTGCTCGGTACATTGCTGATCTTCACGGCTTTTATCGGCTATGTCGGCCTGGCGCGCTTCATTGCAACGCAGTTGATCGTCACCAGCGCCGTTCTGGCGACCATGTATCTCGGCTTCCAGCTCGGCAAGTCGGTGTCGAGGCAGGGCGTTTTTGCCGAGACGATCATTGGACGTTTCCTCGAAAGCCGTTTCGCGCTCGGCGACGTTGCGCTCGATCAGGCTGGTCTCGGGGCCGGCCTTGCGACCTATGCCGTCGCGCTTATGACCGGCATTCCGCTGATCCTGCTGTCCTGGGGATTCCATATCCAGGATCTGGAGCTGATTGCCTATCGTCTGTTCACCGAAATCCGCATCGGCAACATGTCGATTTCGCTGGTCGGCATTTTCGCTGGCGTTCTGCTCTTTGCCGGCGGTTATCTCGTGACGCGTTGGTTCCAGCGCTGGCTGGACAGCAACGTCATGGCGCGCGGCCAGGTGGACTTGGGTGTCCGCAACTCTGTGAAGACCGGCATCGGCTATCTCGGCGTAGCGGTGGCGTCTATCATCGCCATTTCGGCTGCCGGCATCGACCTGTCGAGTCTGGCGCTCGTCGCCAGCGCGCTCTCGGTCGGTATCGGTTTCGGCCTGCAGAATATCGTGTCGAACTTCGTCTCGGGCCTGATCCTGTTGGTCGAGCGGCCCTTCAAGGTCGGCGACTGGATCGTCTCGGGTACCTCGGAAGGCATCGTCAAGCGCATCTCGGTACGCGCCACTGAGATCGAAACCTTCCGCAAGCAGTCGATCATTGTGCCGAATTCGGAGCTGATCAACGGCTCCGTCGGCAACTGGACGCACCGCAACCGCTTGGCGCGCTCTGAAATCCCGGTTTCCGTCAGCTTCGATGCCGATCCGCAGAGGGTGATGGACATTCTGCTGGAGCTGGTGCGCGACATCCCGAAGGTGCTCAGAAATCCCGAGCCGCATGTCGAATTCCTGCGCATCGGTCCGTCCTCGCTCGATTTCGAAATGCGCTTCTATCTCTCCGATCTCTCCGACGGCATGGAAATCCGCAACAATCTGCGCATCGATATTCTGAAACGGTTTCGGGCGGAGGGGATTGCTATTCCCTATCCGCATCAGGAGCTGCACATCGTCCGCGACAGCAAGCGCGGCAGGCAGACCGATCTGCTGGCGACCACCAATCTGGCCGACTCCGCAGATGGGCCGGAAGTCGTCAATGAAGATGTCGTGAAAGACATCGCTCCGCAGGTCGAAGAGGAACTGCCGGAGCCGCTGGAGGTCAGGAGCGGCACTCGTCGTCGCGGCAAGGCATCTGCCCAGTGATGTGATCGCACGGCGTGGCAGCGGGCGAGGGCGGTTGATGACCTTATCCGAGCGGCAACGTCCAGAGTATAGTATATGAGAAGGCGGCCGGCGGTCGTCTTTTTCATTTATGGGAAACCAGTCGACTTAATAAATATTCAAGTGCTTTGCTGTAGAAGTTTCGAATGGGGCCGATTTCTATTAGCAGGTTTAATCATGCCATTTTTGGGTATTTCGGGAATGCAGTATTCCGGCGGCTCTCTTGCTGGAGCGCGCATTCTTCTCGCTGAGGACTCGAATGTCTTTACGTCGATGATCAGCACGAAGCTGAAGGAACTCTTCGATATCGACATCGAAATCTGCAGGAATTTCGAAGAGTTGCAGTTTGCTTACGACAAGTCGTCGGAGCCGATCCGGTTGGCGATCTCCAACATCAATCTGCCGGGGGCAGAAAAGGGCGAGGCGCTGGAATATCTGATCGATCTCAGCATCCCGACGATCGTTTTCACCGGCACGTTCCAGGAAGGCATGCGCGACGAACTGATTGCGAAGGATATTGTCGACTATATTCTCAAGGACAACATCTTCGCCGTCGATCTGCTGGCCGAGTCGATCTGCCGATTCCTGACCAATCATCGTCATCACGTGCTGATCGTCGACGACAGCGCCACGGCGCGTGCGCTGCTGTCCAGCCGTCTGAAGCGCTATAATTTCCGTGTCAGCGTCGCCGAGAACGGCACAAAGGCGCTGGAGATCCTGAAAGCCAATCGCGACATCGGCCTGATGGTTACCGACTACAACATGCCGGATATTGACGGTTTCGAACTGACGCGTCGCATTCGAGCCAGTATCGGTTCGCACGAGCTGCGCATCATCGGCGTTTCATCCTCTACCAATCGGCTCCTATCGGCGCGTTTTCTCAAGGCCGGCGGCAATGATTTCATCCTGCGGCCGTTCATCGACGAAGAATTCTATTGCCGCGTGAACCAAAACCTCGACACGCTGCTGCAGATCCAATCAATGCAGCAGGTAAAGTTGAGGGCCTGACATGGAGGAAGTAGGAACCGGGTGATGTTCAGAAATACAAAATATGAGGATAATTCATCTTCTGTACAAGATTTCTGCAATCTCTGGTTCCAATTTCTTCACGAATCCTGTTCACGATGGAGTTGAGGGGCGGGCGTTCATCTCGCTCGGGATAGGCAGATGCGACCAGCGACTGCCGGGTAGTCTGGGAGGACGTGAAGGCAAATGGTGTTCCGCGTGGATTTCCTCAGCGATGGCCGTGGTCATCGCCGCGGCAGCCAGAAGATACTTCTGGTTGAAGATTCGCGCATGTTTTCTTCTGTCCTGTCCCACCGGTTCCAAACCGAACTCGGCCTCAGCGTTACCCATTGCGGCTCGCTGAAGGCGCTGAATGAAGCGCTGGCGGAGGGGCACGGCTTCACCATGGCTGTGGTCGACCTCAATCTGCCGGATGCACCCCATGGCGAGGCTCTGGATGTCGCTATCGCTCATCATATTCCGACCGTGGTTTTCACCGCGTCCTTCGACATGGACATGCGCAACCGCATCATGGAGCGCAGCATTGTCGATTATGTTCTGAAGAACAATGAATTCGCGCTCGACAATCTCGTTTCCACCGTACGGCGCGCCATCTCCAATCGCGGCACGCGGGTGCTGGTGGTAGATGATGTCCCATCGGCGCGGCGCGTGCTGGTGGAGCTTCTGGAGGCGCAGCAGTTCAAGGTGGCCGAAGCCGGCACTGGCGTCGAAGCCTTGGCAATGCTTGACGACTATGGCGACATCGAAGTGGTGGTGACCGACCATCACATGCCAGATATGGACGGTTACGAGCTGACCCGGCGTATTCGCCACCGCTACGGTTCGGATCGGATGCGGGTCGTCGGCATCTCCTCTTCGAACGACCGTCTGTTGTCGGCGATGTTCCTGAAGGCCGGCGCCAGCGATTTCATCTATCGTCCGTTTGTGGCCGAGGAGCTGCAATGCCGCATCGCCCACAATGTCGAAACGCTGATGCAGCTCAAGCAATTGCGCGCCGCCGCAGCAAGCGACTATCTGACTGGGCTCTATAACAGACGCTATTTCTACGATCACGGCCCGCGGATCGTCAACGAGTGCCTGCGCCATCATCGGCCGACCTCGGTCGCGATCCTCGACATCGATCATTTCAAGCATCTGAACGACACCTATGGCCATGAGATCGGCGACCAGGTGTTGAAGGCCGTCGCGGGCCGGCTTCATTCCCTGTTCGAAGGCAGCGAGAACCTGCTATCGCGTCTCGGCGGCGAGGAATTCGCTATCCTGTTCACCGAGATGGATTCACGCGCTGCAACGGCTCTTTGCGACGAGGTGCGCGTCAATCTCTCCAATTTGAAGGTGAATGCGGACGACGAGGAATTGTCGGTGACCGTGTCGATCGGAGTGGCCGAGATTGCGGGCCATGAGGCGTTCGAGAACTATCTCAACGCCGCGGACCAGTTTCTCTATATGGCCAAGCACAAGGGCCGCAATCAGGTCTATTCCGACGCCAAGATGACAGAGGAAGCGGCGGAATAGCCGCCTCCGTCGGCCAAGCTCAGACGACGACGCCGGTGCGGTTGCTCGACATGGTGAGCTTGCGCTCGGCGCGCTCCTGCTGTGGCGAGCGGTTGTAGAGTTCGCGATAACACTTGGAGAAGTGCGAGGCGGAAACGAAACCGCAGGCGACCGCCACTTCCACGACCGGCATAGAGGACTGCACCAGCAGGTGACGTGCACGGTCGAGCCGGATTTCCAGATAGTAGCGCGCGGGCGAGCGGCCCATTTCCTGGCGGAAGAGGCGTTCGATCTGACGGCGCGAAAGGCCGGCATCGTCGGCGATCTCCAGCAGAGACAGGGGCTCGGCGAGATTGCTTTCCATCAGCTCGATGATCGACAGCACCTTGGCATTCTGAACACCGAGGCGCGCGCGCAGCGGCAGACGCTGGCGGTCGTGCGGGCTGCGGACACGGTCGGTAAGCTGCTGCTCACAGACGCGGTTGACAAGGTTTTCGCCGAAATCCTGGCCGATCAGGTTGAGCATCATGTCGAGCGAAGCGGTACCGCCGGCGCAGGTATAGAGATTGCTGTCGACCTCATAGAGGTCGGCATAGACTTCCGCCTGGGGGAAGCTTTCGGCAAAGCCGGGGAGATTTTCCCAGTGAATGGCGCAGCGCTTGCCGTTCAGGAGGCCGGCCTGGGCCAGTACATGCGCGCCCGTACAGAGGCTGCCGACGGCAACGCCGCGATTATACGTCTCACGCAGCCAGGCATTGACCGACTTATTGTGGAACTCCTCGACATAAATGCCCGAACAGACGAGCACCATGTTGGGCCGGTTTTCACCGCCGAGATTGCGGCGCTCGTCGGCAAGCGACGAATTGACCTCGAGGCCGATGCCGCTGGAGGAATAAACCTTCTGGCCATCTGTCGAGGCCAGTCGCCACGTATAGGCGGGGTAACCGAGCATGCGGTTTGCAATCCGCAGCGTCTCGACCGCAGCGGAAAACGGCAGCATGGTAAAATGGGGAACGAGGAAGAAAACCAGGGAACGCGTCTTAATCGGAGTCTTGCTCATATCAGGAAAATCCATGCTCCACGACCATGCCGTATTCCTTGCGTCAAATGCGTCGGCTCGATGGTCCAATAGCGACATTGGCATGGAAAATAGCGGCCGCAAAGAGATATTTGTGCAAGCTCACTAAAATTGACGCTTTAAATAAAGCGGGCGAGGCGGGTAAGCAATTTCCTGAAGCAACCAAATATATATTTCGACAATAATCAAAATAAAACCAAATACGCGTTTAGATGCATAAATGTTCGAAAGGCGACACCCGGCGTGGTTGAGCGTCGCCTTCAGAATTCAAAGCATATTGCGATCATCGCTGGACCTTGGAATTTTTGGCCTCATTGATGGCCGGCCAGCCAATGTCCTTGCGTACGTCGTCCGAAAGGGACTCGAGCTCGCGCTCGGAACGCCATTGCTGCCAGCGATCGAAGATCCGCGTGATGAACGGTACAAAAGTGGCGCTCGGCGGAAGCGAGCTATGCGTCCTGCCGGTGTGTCTATAGGTTATCGTGGTCATTTCAAGGTTCCTTCGGTTCTCAGATGCCCGAAAGGTCGCGACCTTTGCGAGCCAATATGGGGTTGCTTCACCTATCAATCAAGCGAATAGATTTTATAGCTGCCATTAGCATTCTTGAACGATCGCACGTTGGCGGGCTTCCGTTCGATGGCCGAAACTATGCGATCCGGCGGTAGGCCGCGGGCGTTGACATCGTCAATCAGATGCGCCGGGAAACGCGTTGCGATGTCATCGAGCGTGTGCTGCGCGGTGCGTTGAATTTCGCGGGCGCGCATGAGGTTGAACAAGCGAGAAGCCTCGCGAAGTGCTGTGCCAGCCATGGTCTTGCTCCTTTCGGCTGCCTCTATCAATTCCGTTAGACCTAATATGGTGCTTCGTTGACATTCAGACAAATGAAATGATATGGTGCTTAAAATCAGAAAAATTGAAGGATGCCGTTATGACCGTACCGTTTCGCCGGCCCATACCGTTGCTCGACAATGAAGTTCTGCGCACCTTCGTCGCCATTGCCGAAACCGGCAATTTTTCGACCGCCGCCGATGCGGTCTATCGCACGCCGTCCGCCGTCTCGATGCAGATCAAGAAGCTGGAAGAGCAACTCGGCGTGACGCTGTTCCTGCGCGACGCGCGTTCCGTCAGCCTGACGCAGCATGGCGAAATGCTGCTTTCCTATGCCCGCAACATCCTGGCTCTATCCAACGAGGCCGTGTCGCGCTTCATCATGCCGGAGCTTAGCGGCGTCGTGCGGCTTGGCGCGCCCGACGATATCGGTGAGCGCCTGCTGCCGAGCATTTTGAGGAGTTTTTCGGAGAGTTATCCGGGCATCATGGTCGATGTTACCGTCGACATGAGTCTTCAGTTGAAGAAGCGCATCGAGGAGCAGCGGCTGGATTTGGCCCTGATCAACTGCGCGACGCGGCCTTTCCCGACCGATGGTGAGGTTATATATACCGAGCGCTTGGTCTGGGCCGGCGCAAAATGCGGTACGGCTTACCGCCGCGATCCATTGCCGATCTCGATTTGGGAAGACGGCTGCATCTGGCGATCGGAAGCCTTGGCGCAACTAGAGCGGCACAAGCGGCCATATCGTGTTTCCTACCTCAGCGCACATACGATGGCGCAGCGCGCCGCCGTGGTTTCGGACTTGGCGGTGGCGCCGTTCCCGCGCTCCTACGTCACGGAGGACATGGAAATCCTTGGGCAGAATGAGGGGCTGCCGGAACTCACATCCTTCGACATTCGCCTGCTGACGGCATCGCAGATGACAGGGCCGATGAAGGCGGTGGCCGACAGCATCCGGCAGGCGTTCATAGAGATCGGGCGGAAAATGGCCGCATAACCACTGCCGGTCGCGTATTACTCGCGGCTGCGGCGGCGTCTGCGGCCGCCGCCTTCGCCGCTCGCATCATCAGCAAGTTGCTTGCGTTCCGGCAATGTCACGACCTTCGACAGTTCCGGGAAGGCGTCGACCTTGTTCGGCAGGGCCATGGCGTGAACGAAATGCTCCTGAAACTTTGATTCAAGCGCCGTCTCTATCTTCTCGATCTTGCTGACGGTTTCCTCGATTTCGCGGCGGTGGCCGCGGTTGAGGAGCGCCATGCGCGCGCCCGTGCCGGCGGCGTTGCCGACTGCCTTCACCTTGTCGAGGACGCAGTCCGGGATCAGGCCGAGCACCATGGCGTATTTCGGGTCGATGAAGGTGCCGAAGGCGCCGGCAAGGCCGATGCGGTCGACATGGTCGACGCCCTGCTTGTCCATCAGCAGCTTGACGCCGGCATAAAGGGCGGCCTTGGCGAGCTGAATGGCGCGGATATCGTTCTGCGTCACTGTGATGCGGGGTTCGCCGTCGCGCACGAGATAGGAGAAGGTGCGGCCGTTCTGCAGGATGCGCGGCGAGCGTGCCATCATGCTGCCGTCGACGACGCCATCTTCGGAGATGATGCCGGTCAGGAACATCTCGGCGACCACCTCGATGATGGCCGAGCCGCAAATGCCGGTGACCCCGACTGTGGCCGCGGCCTCCGCAAAACCGGGTTCGTCCGACCATGGTTCGATGCCGATGACACGGTAGCGCGGCTCCAGCGTGATGGGATCGATCCGAACGCGCTCGATGGCGCCGGGAGCGGCGCGTTGGCCGCTGGAAATCTCGGCGCCTTCGAAGGCTGGGCCGGTCGGTGAGGAGGCTGCGACGACACGATTGCTATTGCCGAGCACGATTTCAGCGTTCGTGCCGATATCGACCAGCAGCATCATTTCGTCCTGCCGGTGCGGCCCTTCGGCCAGCGTTGCCGCGGCAGCATCGGCGCCAACATGGCCGGCGATGCAGGGCAACATATAGATGCGTGTGCCGGCATTCATCGGCAGGCCGACGTCAGTCGCGGTCAGATGCACGGCGCCGGAGACGGCGAGGGCGAAGGGCGCGCCGCCGAGCTCAGTCGGATCGATGCCGAGGAAAAGATGGTGCATGATCGGATTGCCGACGAAGACGGCGTCCAGAATGTCCTGGCGCGATACGCCGCCATCGGCGCAGACTTTGTCGATCAGTCCGTTCAGCGCTTCGCGCACGGCGTTGGTCATGGCGCCGCGCCCGTCCGGATTCATCATCACATACGAAACGCGGCTCATAAGATCTTCGCCAAAGCGGATCTGCGGGTTGGACGCGCCCGCGGATGCCACCGTTCGGCCCGACAACAGCGAAGAGAGATGCATGGCGATCGTCGTCGAGCCGATGTCGCAGGCAATCCCGTAGGCTTCATTCTTCAGGCCTGGATAAAGCGCGATCAGGCGCGGATGGTCGCCCTCCTGATCCCGGTGGACCGCGGCCGTAACCTTCCACTCGCCCTTGCGCAGAATCGATTGCAGCTGCGGGATGATATGGAAATCGACTTCGAGATTGTCGTATTTCCAGTCGGCGGCCAATGCGGCTTTCAGCCGGTCGAGATCGCCGGATGGTTTGTGCATGTCCGGTTCTTCGACCTCGACGTAGCACATATGCACGGCCGTATCGCGGGCGATGACGCGTTCGTCGGCGGCCTTGCGGACCACCTGCGCGTTGATCACCGTATCCTGCGGTACGTCTATGACCAGATCGCCCTGGATCAGGGCCGAACAGGAGAGGCGGCGCCCATCCGGCAAGTCGCGGACTTCGGCGTAGCGCCTTTCCTTGGGGCCGATCGGCGAAAGATGGTCGTTGGCGGAGACGATCTTATGTTTGGCGAAATTGCCTTCCTGCACGGACACCTGGCAGCGTCCGCATGTCGCGCGGCCGCCGCAGACGCTCTCGACATAGACACCAAGCTGCCGTGCTGCCTCCAGCACCGGTGTGCCGACCGCAAAACGGCCACGCTTGCCGGAGGGCATGAAGAGAACGAGGGGATTCGTGCTGTCGCTGGCTTGGGCCACGGATCAGTCTTTCTGTCTGGTGAGGCGGCGCACGTTCGAGCGAACGCGCGCGCTGTAAGGCTTGACGGCGGCTTGGGCCACCGCATCGGCAGCGCGACGCGATGAGGCGCTGCCGCCCTTTGCCATTGCTGTTATCGCCATGACGCTCTGTTGGGTGATGGCTATGTTGGCGGCGACGGCGCTTTCCGCCGCCGCCATCATCTTTTCCGAGATCATCCGGTTGAATTCCGCGGTGTTCAAAGTACCGCCGGTCATCGCTGCCATCCATATTTGCTGCGTGCGCATTGCAATTACGATGGGCGCCTGGAGCCACAACGTCGCAAGATCGTTGGAAAGCCGGCTGCTCGGATACATCGTTATTCCCTCGCTGCGCTTGCCCCAGCGCGGGCCGCGCGTCCACCACGCCGACCGCCGCCCGCTGCCGGCGCCGCCGTGGCGGCTGCTGCCGCGCCACCCTCTGCCGGCTTATAGTCGCGATAGGTCATGATCCAGTTGGTGCAATTCGCGTCGGTGCCGTTCAGCACGTTGGCGGCGCGCACGGCTTCCATTTCCTGCGGGCGGCACGGATTCATGATCGCCGAGGTCATGCCAGCACCGATCACCATCGGGATGAAGCCGGCGTTGATGCCATGGCGGTGCGGCAGGCCGAAGGATATGTTGGAGAGGCCGCAGGTGGTGTTGACCTTCAGCTCGTTGCGCAGGCGGTGCAGCAGGGCGAAGACCTGACGGCCGGCGTCGCCCAGTGCGCCGATCGGCATAACGAGCGGATCGACGACGATGTCATGCGGCTTGATGCCGTGATCCATGGCGCGTTCGACGATCTTCTTGGCGACGGCGAAGCGAACATCGGGGTCCATGGAAATGCCGGTCTCGTCATTGGAAATGGCGACGACGGGCACGTCGTACTTTTTCACCAGCGGCAGGATGGCCTCGAGCTTCTCTTCCTCGCCGGTGACGGAGTTGACCAGCGGCCGGCCCTTGGCGACCTTCAGCGCCGCCTCGATAGCGGCCGTCACCGAGCTGTCGATCGACAGCGGCACGTCGACGAGGCCCTGGACGATTTCCAGCGTCTGCACCAGCAGGCCCGGCTCGGTCTCGTTTGGGTTGACCGAGGTGACGCCAGCGTTGACGTCCAGCATGGTTGCGCCGGCGGCCACCTGTTCCAGCGCGTCCTTGATGACCGTATCGAAATTGCCTTCGATCATCTCGGCGGCCAGCTTTTTGCGCCCCGTCGGGTTGATGCGTTCGCCAATCACGCAAAAGGGTTGGTCGAAACCGATGATGATTTCGCGAGTGGCTGAAGCAACGATGGTGCGCGTCATGTCTGATCCTTTGGTCAGTTGGCCCGATAGGGGTGGTCTATCGTGCGATGATTTCGGTTACAAGCCAGGCCGGCTCCTCCGCGGGCCTGTTGCGAATATTCTGGTTCAATGCGTCTGGTGCGGCGGATGATGGGCGGCGGCTTCCGCCATTTGCTGCTGGTTCTCCTCCATGCCGCCGCGGATATGCTCCAGTCGCTCGGCAACGAGCGCATCGGTGCGGCTCGCCTCGTGCTTCCAAGGCTGGCGACCTTTCAGGACGCCCGATTCATGCACCATCTCGGCGACATATTCTTCCTGGCGATAGGCCATGACGTGGATGCCGGAAACGCCCGCGATCTCCTTCACCTCGTTGATGATGTCGATGCAGAGCTGCTTGCCTTCCTTCTTCTGATCCTGAGCACCTTCGAGGCGCTTGATCACGGCGTCCGGAATATGCACGCCCGGCACGTTCGAGCGCATCCAGCGCGCGGTTTTGGCGGAAGCCAGTGGTCCGACACCGACGAGGATGAAGCATTTCTCATCCAGACCGAGATCCCTGACCTTTTTCATATAGTCGCGGAACATCGGCACGTCGTAGCAATACTGGCTTTGAACAAACTGCGCGCCGGCCTCGATTTTCTTCGCCAGGCGATAGGGCCGAAAGTCGTAGGGCGGCGCAAAGGGATTGATAGCTGCGCCGAGAAAGACTTTCGGCGGAGACGTCAGCTTACGGCCTGAGAGGAACTTGGCGTTGTCGCGCATGAGGCGCACGGTTTCGAGCAGCGACATGCAGTCGAGATCGAAAACCGGTTTGGCGCCCGGCTGGTCGCCGGCCTGAACGCCGTCGCCGGTCAGGCACATGATGTTGCAGACGCCCATGGCGGCAGCGCCCAGCACGTCGCCTTGAATGGCAATGCGGTTCTTGTCGCGGCAGGCGATCTGCATGATCGGCGCATAGCCCATGCGCGTCAGCAGCGCGCAGATGCCAACCGATGACATGTGGCAATTGGCGCCGGAGGCATCGACGGCGTTGATGCCGTCCACCCAGCCATCGAAGATCGAGGCGCGTTCGTAAACGTCTTCGGGGTTGGCGCTGTCGGGCGGGTTCAGCTCTGCCGTGACGGCGAACTCGCCGCGACGCAACACGCGCTCCAGTCGCCCAAGCGAGGAATGGCCGGGCAGGGGATCGAGCGGCAGATGCGCGCCAAGCGGATTCTCATCAATATGCGCCATCGATCAGGCTTCCTTCTTCGTCGCTTCGCGCGCTGCCGCAGCTTCCGCCGTCACGCGCAGCCACGAGGATGTTTCGCGCAGCGACTGGTTCACCGGCTTCTGCACATTCAAGATCGCGTCGCCATTGACCATGTTGCGCGAGCCGTTCCAGGCCTGCACCCAGACGCAGGGCATGTCGGGCTCGACTTCGCAATTGCCATTGGCGCGCACGCCGCCGCAAGGTCCGTTGCGCAACTGCTTCGGACAGTTCATCGGACAGGACATGCCGGTCGACGACAATGCGCATTGGCCGCACATACGGCAATCGAAGAGAAAACCCTTCACATTGCGCTCGATCACGGTGATCGGCCGTTCGACGCGCCCATAGCCGATCGCCTTCCAGAGCGGATGCAGCAGGAGGAAGGCGTCGGCGAAGCGATGATAAAACCACTCGAGGAAGCGCGAATGGCGCACGGCCCAGAGACGGACGGTGTATTTGCGACGGGCGCGGCGGTTCGGCGAAACACCTGATGGCGTATAGGCGCCGCTGGCTGCCTTTGCACCCGCTGCGGCATTGCCGGGTTTCTGGACAGCATCAGCCATTGTCACGGCCTCCGGCCTTCACCAATGCCACCAGGCGCTCGCGATCATAGGCGGCTTCGAGTTCGCTTGCGGCGCTGTCTGCCTCTGCCTCCAGATCGTCGGAAACCGGCACGGGATCGGCCTTGCGCCATTCGGCCAGATAATCGTCGGTCTCGGCGGCGCCGGTGCGCATGGCGCACATGTCGATCGCTTCAGTGAAGCGCAGTGACAATTCACGCTTCGCCGTTTGCCGTCCTTTCTTGATGATGACCTGGGCAGGAATGTCCCGCCAGTAGACGACAATGCGATCTGCCATGCAAAATTCTCCTCTTTGTACAAGAATGCACGTCCGCCGGTCTGGGGACTGCGCTTGCGGCGACGCGGCCCATGCCAAAAAACGACGCGGTGTCGAAACCGCCTCCTCAACCGCAACCTCTAGTCACCTATAAGTGACATCGTCTTGTTTTTCGGTGGAATTCGGGGCTTTCAGCATGGCCGCGTCCAGGGGCGGCCGCAAGTGGGCAGGTTGAAAACAATGTCGTAATCAGACCGCCAGCAATTCGCGGGCGAGATCGCCATAGCCTGTGAAGCGGTATTCGTAGTCGAGGCCGAGATAGGCTGCCGCCGCCTTCGCCTTTTCCTGCAGCGCCGGATCCTCTTCCTGCGAGAGATAGACGACCTTCCGGTAATTGCCGAAATACATTTCCTTCAGCTCCGGATGGCGGTCGAGACCGAGCGGCACTATGACGAAGGCTTCGAACTGGCGGGCCAAAAAATCGGTGAGGAAAAACGAAGTGATATCGTCGTCGCGGGCTGCAAAAGCGTCGTTGCCGCTGAAGAAGGAATAGCAGTGCGGGCCGGAGAGGCGCTCGATACCTTCGCGCTCGCAGATCCTGTCGATATCGCCACCCGTGCCGCAATCGGCATAGCCGATGAAAATCTTCTCGAAGCCGCGCGAGCGGGCATCGGCAATCGCGTCTTTAAGCGCGGGCGCGATCTTCTGTGGATAGGAGTGATAGATGGCGGGAAGACAGTGCAGGTCGATATGATCGAGGCTATTAATTCTGGCGATCGCCAATATTTCGCGCGCGATTGCACCGCACGCGATCACATGAACCTTTTGAGCGATTGTGCGTTTATCTCGCGGAGTCGTTGTCTCCGCCTTTTGTCGATCAATATCCATTTCCGAAAGGGCTTCCGATCATGACTACACCGACACTGACCAAAATCGCCGCCGCCTGCGCGATCCTCATGGCGCTCGCTTCATGCGCCAACACAATTCGCGGCATGGGCAGAGATACCGCCAACGCCGTCAACGCGACCCAGGATGCCGGCCATAAGGTCAAGAAGGCGGCTCAATAACTGATTTGGTGTGCCGATCGGCCGGCGGCAACCCTGTGGATGCCGCCGCCTTGGCATTCGTGATTAGGCGCTGGCAGCGTGGCTGTTGTGCTTGCGCTTCATAAAGTCCTTGGCGGTTTCGACCGCGACGGCCGCGTCACGGCAGTAGGCATCGGCACCGACAGCCTTGCCGAACTCTTCGTTCAACGGCGCACCGCCGACGAGGACCACGTAATCGTCCCGCATGCCCTTTTCCTTGAGCGTGTCGATGACAACCTTCATGTAGGGCATCGTCGTCGTCAGCAGCGCCGACATGCCGAGAATATCAGGCTGTTCACGCTCGATGGCGTCGAGATAGTTTTCGACCGGATTGTTGATGCCGAGGTCGATGACATCGAAACCAGCGCCTTCCATCATCATGCCGACGAGGTTCTTGCCGATGTCGTGAATGTCGCCCTTGACGGTGCCGATCACCATCTTGCCGAGCTTCGGCGCACCGGTCTCGGCCAGAAGCGGCCGCAGGATCGACATGCCGGCCTTCATCGCATTGGCGGAAAGCAGCACTTCGGGAACGAAGAGAATGCCATCGCGAAAGTCGATGCCGACGATGCGCATGCCTTCGACAAGCGCCTGGGTCAGGATATCGTAAGGCGTCCAGCCACGTTCGAGGAGGATATTGGTCGCTTCCTCGATTTCCTCCTTCAGTCCGTCATAGAGGTCATCGTGCATCTGCTGCACGAGTTCCTCGTCCGAAAGTTCCGCGAGAATGATTTCATCGTCAGACATGCGCTCCATCCCGTTTTCGTGCGATGCATCAGGGGTTTGTATAAAACACTGCTATCATTACCGATAGACCCGAAGCCTAACAAAACCCTTTTCGAAAGCGACGTAGTGCAGATAAATCGCGACGGATGGACATGAAGCAATTTCGCCCCACCCATGTCTGTCCTATGCTAGTCGCTGGCGCATAAAGGAATGTCCGTGCGACGGAATCGGGTAGCATGGGGCAATGTACAGACGCATTCATGCGCAAGAGTGAGGAAGCATCATGGACGATATGATTGAGCAACCGGCCGCAGGCGGCGATGGTGGCGGACGGCGTTCGCGCGGCGAGGGAAGAGGTGCGGCCGCGCGGCGCGCATCGCGCAGCGGCGGCGGGCCAGGTCCGTCGCTTCCATATATTACCCGCAAGATCGGCGTCTACGAAGTATTGGACGAAGAGGGCCTGCAGCTTATCGAGCGCAATGCCGATAAGGTGCTCGAGGAAATCGGCATTGAGTTTCGCGACGATGCGGAAGCGTTGGCGCTCTGGAAGGAAGCCGGCGCCGACGTCAAGGGGCAGCGGGTCCATTTCCCCAAGGGGCTTTGCCGCGAACTCTTGAAGACCGCGCCGAAGGAGTTCACCTGGAACGCGCGCAACAGCGCCCGCAACGCCCATGTCGGCGGCAAGGGGACGATCTTCGCGCCGGTCTACGGACCGCCCTTCGTCCGCGATCTCGAAGGCAATCGCCGTTACGCGACGATCGAGGATTTCCGCAATTTCGTGAAGCTCGCCTATATGGCGCCGTCGATCCATTCGTCGGGCGGCACGGTCTGCGAGCCGGTCGACATTCCCGTCAACAAGCGCCATCTCGATATGGTCTACAGCCATATCAAATATTCCGACAAGCCGTTCATGGGCTCGGTCACTGCGCCGGAACGCGCCGAAGACACAGTCGCCATGGCGAAGATCGTCTTCGGCGATGATTTCGTCGAAAACAATTGCGTCACGCTGAACCTGATCAACGCGAACTCACCGATGGTGTTCGACGAGACCATGCTCGGCGCATTGAAGGTCTATGCACGGCACAACCAGGCCTCCGTCGTTTCGCCCTTCATCCTCTCCGGAGCGATGAGCCCGGTGACGGTTGCCGGCACGCTGACGCAGATCCTGGCCGAAGTTCTGGCCGGCGCTTCCTTCACGCAATTGATCCGTAAGGGATCGCCGGTGCTCTACGGCACCTTCGCTGCGTCCATCTCCATGCAGTCGGGCGCGCCGACCTTCGGCACGCCGGAACCATCGCTGGTTTCCTACGGTTCGGCCCAGCTTGCCCGCCGTCTCGGCCTGCCGTTCCGTACCGGCGGTTCGCTCTGCGCCTCCAAGGTGCCGGATGCGCAGGCGGCGCATGAATCGGCCAACACGCTGAACATGACGCTGCTTGCCGGCACGAATTTCGTGCTGCATGCCGCCGGCTGGCTCGAAGGCGGCCTCGTCTCGTCCTACGAGAAGTTCATGATCGACCAGGACCAGCTCGGCATGATGCAGAAAATGGCCGAGGGCGTCGATCTTTCGGAAAACGGCCAGGCGCTGGATGCGATCCGCGAAGTCGGCCCCGGCAGCCACTATCTCGGCTGCGGCCATACGCAGGCCAACTTCCAGACGGCCTTCTACCGTTCGGCGCTGGCCGACAACAACTCATTCGAGCAGTGGGAAATCGAGGGCCAGAAGCGTGTCGAGGAACGCGCCAACGCGCTTTGCCGCTCCTGGCTCGACCACTACGAAGCACCGCCGCTGGATCCTGCGATCGATGAGGCGCTGCTGGCCTACATCCAGAAGCGTAAGGATTCGATGCCGGACGCTTTCACCTGAAGAGAGCCCGAGGCCGCCAGGGAGCAAGGCGGCGCGGTACGCGTCGCCGATCTGATTCAGAAAGAGGTCTGGCGGCCGCACTATCAATATAAGGGGCCGCGATGAGCGGCGGCTCCGTCATGGTTGATGAACTCCGTGCGGCGCTTGCTCCGCACGGAGTTTTTGTTCGCGGGACGGTTACCTTCGGCGAAGGTGAGGGGCCGCTACTAGCCGATGGGATGCCGGCGAGGAGCGTGATCCTGCTCGGCAATATCGGCGGCTCGATCTGGGAGCCGTTTTCCCGGTGGCGGCAATCGTCCGAAAGTGCCGACCGCAACGATCCGCTGGACGAGTGGTCGAAGGCAGTCATACGGCCTATCGCCGCAGCATTCGAGGCGACAGCCTATTTCCCCTCCGATCCGCCGTGGCAGCCCTTTCAGCGATGGGCAATGCAGGCGGAGGGCTTGAAGGCATCGCCGCTCGGCATCCTGATCCATCCGGACTATGGCCTATGGCACGGCTATCGCGGTGCGCTCGGGTTTGCCTCTGTGATTGAAGGGGCAGGGATGGCCGTTACGCATCCCTGCGACCATTGTGCCGAAAAGCCGTGCCTGACCGCCTGTCCCGTCGACGCCGTTGCGTCCACCGGCTTCGATGTTGCGGCCTGTCGGTCGCATCTCCGCACGGACACAGGGAAAACCGGCTGCATGGCAGGTGGTTGCCTGGCGCGCAATGCCTGTCCGGTGGGCTCGGCCTACCGCTATTCGCAGGCGCAGCGCGCCTTTCACATGGCGGCACTTAAGCCCTAAAAAGACGAGCAATTTCCTTCTTTTGCCGCATTTCCGTTGCGCTCTAATGTTTGAGAAATTCGCTGCGGAGTTGTGCGCTTGATCCGATTGCTGATAGCCCTTGCCCTGCTCGCCTGCGCCACCACGGCTTTTGCCGATGAGGCCTGCCGCAAGGTCCTGCATCTCGGCGACAGCTACACGGTCTGCACCTTCGATCCTTCAATCGACGGCATCCGGCTCTATCAGAACGACCGTAGCGGCAAGCCCTATGGTTCGTTCCGGGCGCTGGAAGACGATCTGCGCCAGGACCGCATCTATGTTCGATTTGCCATGAATGGCGGCATGTACCGGGACGATCAGTCGCCGGTGGGCCTCTATATCGAAGAAGGTAGGCAGCAGAGAGCGATCAACGTCAACAAGGGATGGGGCAATTTTCATCTGCTGCCGAACGGCGTGTTCTACATTCAGCCGGGCCATGCCGGCATCATGGAGAGCAAGGCCTTCGTGGCTTCCGGCATCAAGCCGTTCTACGCAACGCAATCCGGCCCGATGCTCGTGATCGACGGCAAGCTGCATCCGTCGTTCCTGGCAGACAGCACCAGTTTCAAGACACGCAACGGCGTCGGCGTTTCGGCGGACGGTAAGGTGATCTTCGCCGTGTCCGACGGCGCCGTCCGCTTCCACGATTTCGCGACCTTGTTCCGTGACGATCTCGGCTGCGCCAATGCTCTCTTCCTCGACGGCAGCATCTCCAGCCTCGATATACCGGAATGGCAGAGACGGGACGAATTATTCCCGCTCGGCCCGATTATCGCGGTCACGGCGTTGCTGCCGGACTGAGGAAGCCTCAAACGAACTGTTCGATATAGGTGAGAATATCGAACAACCCATCCTTGGGACCGGGATTGGCCGGAAAGTTCTGGGTGAAGCGAAGGAAAGCCCTTGGCTTGTCGGACCTATCGAGTTGCGGAGCTTCCCGGCTTAAGCGTTCCCGGATCGATGGCGGCAGAAGATTGATCGTCGTGTCGTCGACGATCGGCTCGACAATCACTGGTTCGCCATTGAATGCGATTGCTTCCGTTGCGGCGGTCGCGATGCCGGCGAGCTTGCGGATCTGATCGTAGGATTCCGGCGGCAGCGGCGCGGGGTGATAGGCCGCCATGCGATGATACATGATGTAAGCCTCGACCCAATTTTGCGCGTTGACATGCAGGCGCATCGCAACCGCCTGACGCTGTAGCATGAATTGCGTGATGCGCTGCATCAGGGACGTCCGGTACTCGGCGGGAAGCCGGCCGTCGCGAAGGGCTTGCGAGGCAAGATATTCCAGGCCGCCCCTATAGCTATCCCATTGGAACATGCATTCCTTGTTGCCCTGCTGCAGGCGCGGGTCATCGGAAACTGCCGTCACGCGCGCGAAGGGTTCCGGCATAAAGAGGATGTCGGCCTTGTCGAGCGCGCGGGTCGTATAGAGAAATGCCCAGAAGATGAAGGGCGTCGGGCTGGAGATGGCCTTGGCCAGAACATCGCGCCTGATGATCATGAACTCTGGGAAGACGTGCCGCTCCAGAATGAATTCCAGCATCGAATGGAAATCGCCCTTCGCGTGACGCGTCGGGTAGGGCAGGTGATAGAAGGGTTGCATGTCACCGCCGCTCGGCCGTCCATCGACGAGCATCCACGGCGCCTGCACCATGCCGATCCGCTGGTCGTCCGTCATCAAGCGGATATATTCGACGACTTTTTCCGGAATGAGCAGGTCATCGTCCCCAAGGAAAACCGCGTATTGGCCGCGGGCGCGCTGCATGGCGAAGGCATAGTTGCTGAGAAAACCGGCATTGCTTGCGCGCCGGTAGGCATTGATTTCCGGATGATGCGAGATGGATTGCACATACGCAGCGGTATTGTCGGTGGAGCAGTCGTCGACGATCACGATCTCGAAGGAAATGCCGAGCCGGCGAAAGGCCTCCAGGTGGAAGCTTACATTGCGCTCAAGCATGAACTGCCGATTGTAGGTCGGAACGCAGATCGAAAGGACGGGGGATTCAATAGAGGACATCGACTTCTCCAGGGGCATCGGCGCGATTCGGAGCGCAAGCTTCGCCGTTGGATAGGAGAGATTGCTTTCGTGGGGCTGTCCTTGTCCGCCCTTGACCCCCTTAAGCCGTGCCGCACGGGGCATCGATCCAACCACGACATCTCTCAGACAGCCTGACGCAAGCCATGGCTGGAATCCTGTGCGCAGTGGGTGGGGTCAAGGAAGGACTTCTTATGCAAATCAACTCGGGCTGGAATCTCGCTGTGTCCGGCGAACAACTGATGCCTCTGGGAGCGCCGGAAGGATCGGCTGCCGCAGGTCAGGGGCGCATCGCCGTCGATCTCGAAGTTCCAGTGACATGGTTTCCAATCGCCCAGGACGGAGACCGCCATCGCTGGATGTTCGTGCGCCTGTGTTCCGTTCTTGCGCAGCGCCCGGTTTCGGTGAACATGTCGCTTGTCATGGGTGGCGTCCATCACATGCCACGCAATGCACCCGAGGGCGGCATCGTGCTTTCGTACCATTCGGTGGGCGACGAGCCGAATGTATGGCGCATCAAGGAGACGCCTATTGCCGGATGGTATTCCTTCGATGCCAACGGTTTCTCGGGCTGGAGTTCGCTTGCTCGCTTTCCGCAGAATCATGCCCCCGCAATCGACCGCATGGACACCCATGCCGCGCGTCAGCGTATCGGAGCGTTGCGCGACGAGCTGCGCAAACGCAATTTGTCCAAATACAATCAGTCCTCGGAAAGTTTCGACGTCTCTCGTCCCTATGTCTATTTTCCGTTGCAGAAGGTGGATGACCCGGTCGCGGAATTCTGCCGGCTGAATACGCTTGAGGTCCTTTATCGCGCGGCGGAGCTGGCGGATCAGACCGACACCTTGCTGGTCGTGAAGCGTCACCCTCTTTGCGAGAGCATTGTCATCGGGCAAACGCTGGACGATCTGCGTCGGAAGTTCAGGAACGTTATTGTCTCCAACGCCTCGATTCACCGCCATCTCGAAGGCTGCAATTCCGTTATCGTCGCCAATTCGGGCGTCGGCATGGAAGCGCTCCTTTACGGAAAGCCGGTCTTTTCTTTCGCGGCGAGCGAATATGAGCTGGCAACGACCGCGGTCTCGTCTCTCGATGAGCTTCACAAGGCATTCTCAGCCGTCTTGCCCGCCGATGATGGTCGCGCGGCGAGGTTTCTCGCATATTATCTCGATCACTGCTGCTTCTCGATCTACGATATCTCCACCATCGAGCAGCGCGTGGACCACGCGCTTTCGAAGATTTCCCGCCCGGCCGGAATCATGCCGCACGACGATCGCAAGGAGCTCTTCCGGGCATACGGCCAGGTCGAAGACTTCAGGCGCATGTTCACCAAGTCTCAGGCGGAACTCGCCAATGTGCAGAGAATCGCCCGCCAGGCCGTCGAGCTTGCCGACCGTCTAGCCGCCGAAAAGAATGAAGCTGTCCGCCCGGCCGGACATGCGGCGGATGCCGATGTCATGCTGGAAGCGGCAACCCAGGCGGCTATCACCCTGCATCAGGCTGCCCTTGCGGCAAGTATCGGCGAAATGGTCGTCGGCAACACCTCGCGCGAAGCATTCATACGCTATGCGGAGCTTGCCGTGAAAATGCGTGGGAATCCGCTCGCCGAGGCTGCCATCGATGCCGAATTGCTGCGCAGCGGCTACGCATCGGGGTTGGATCCCGCCGTCGCCCACCGGAACACCACGGCAAACGACTATCAGCGCCTGCATGACACCGCCAAAGGCTATCAGGAAAACAACTGGCTGGTCGATCACTGCGATATCATCAACATGGCATCTCCGAGAGTGGTCGTAGAGGTTGGTTGCGGCAATGGCCGGTTCCTGCACGAGATCGCGCGCCGCGTAGAGACTGTCATCGGGCTCGATTGGGCTCGATCAGCGCAGATGGGAGAACTTCCGGCCAACGTCATGTTCCGGACGACGAATGTCCTCGTCGACAATCTCCCGCAGGGTGATGTCTGCTGCTCGGCCGACGTTCTTGAACATTTCGAGCCGCGTGTGCTGCCGCAGCTCCTGCGCAAGATGCACGGCAGTGCGCGAATCAACTATCACGTTATCGCCTGCTACGATGACGGACACAGCCATTGCGCGGTTCTCCATCCCGGACAATGGCTTGGCCTGTTTAAAAGCATCGACCCGGCCTACGAGCTTGCCGCCGTGGTGACGCGGCCATCCCGTCCCGATCGTCTGGTTTGCGTGATCACCAACCTGAAGCAGGCCCCGGACCAGTTTCCGAATCTCGGTCGCATAGTGGGCACCTGGGCGACCAATACGGGTCAGCAGGTGACGTTCCTGAACGATTTCACCGTCCGCGTCGGCGGGCAGGCTGTCGCGACCTGGTTCCCCATGGCGGACGGATCCGCTGCTATGAACTGGACCAATTCGAAGATGATCGATCTGCTGCGGCCTGCTCCGGATGGCCGGGTCATGCAGATCAACAATCTGAACGGCGAGGCGTACGAGGTACATCGCGTCAATTGAGTGTCGTCCCGCCAGGGCAGCCGGACGAAAATCAGACAGGCCGAGGAATAGGGGCAATCCATGACATCATTTGCCGCGAGTAATCTGCAAACTCTTTCGCATGCGGAGCGTGTGGCAATTGCAGAACAATGGGCTGATGCTCCGCCTTTGCAGGCAGAGATGCTTTCAGGCACATTCTGGCAATTGAGCGATCTGAACGGGCGGCAGTTGTTGCCGTTCGTCGTGCTTGCCCCCGAGGGAATTGTCGGCAACGCCTTTCACGGATCGCTGGATCACTGGTACGTGGCCAATGGTAAACTTTGCATCCTCGACAGCCAGGGGATGCCGACGATCGTATTCACCGCGGCTCGTGTCGTGAATTCGGTGGTCGTGGCGCTTGCCGGCCACGCCGTCCTTGGCGGCGTCGAAGCGATCTACATTCTGAACCTCGTCGATCATCCGCCGCATCCGGTATCGCCGACATCGCCTCATATCGCGCGTCGGGCGATGTTCCTCAAGCAGCCGCCGGCGGCTGCGCGCCGGGCAAATCTCGTTGTCGTCCGCGCCAACGGTTCATCCCTGCATCCGCGCTGGTTCGACGGGCTCGACGACAATACGCGCACCTGGGATCTCTGCGTAAGCTGGTACGGCGACGAAACCCCCGACGCATCGGTTTCGCCGGAATACCTGACCCATGCGCCGAACCAACGGAAATTCAAACCGATCTTCGATCTGTTTTACGAAGGCAGCCCGCTTTGGGATTACGATCGCATCTGGTTGCCCGATGACGATCTGCTATGCAGCGGATCGGATTTGAACAAGATGTTCCATTTGTCGCGCAAATACGGGCTCGATCTGGCTCAGCCATCGCTTCGCCAGGAGCCCGGTTGCCACATCAATCATCCGATAACCGCTCAGCGCCAAGGGGGCGACGTCCGCTTCGAACCCTTCGTCGAGATCATGTGCCCGCTCTTTTCGCGCCGGGCACTGCGCATTTGCGTCGGCAGCATCAAGGATGCGGTTTCGGGCTATGGCCTGGATCATTTGTGGCCTTCATTCCTTGGCCGGCCCGCGGCGCGCATGGGCATCATCGATGCGGTCGGTATCGTTCATACCCGGCCGATCGGCGCGAGCTATGACGTCCGGTCTGCAATTGCCGAGCAGGCGGCGCTCTGGAATGCCTATGGGTTTACCTACACGAGAATTCCAGGCGTGAACTGATGCGCCCAGCTGTGTGGCCATGTGTCGTGGGCGCAGCCGAGCCAGCAAGCTGATTTCCTTTCCAATCCCGGGGACCTGAAAGTTTCATGATCGATTTTTCCAACATTGACCTGCTGATCGTCGGCGCAGGTTTCTATGGCGCGACGATTGCCGAGCGGGTTGCGAACCAACTGCAAAAGAATGTTCTTCTGATCGATCGCCGCAGTCATATCGGCGGTAATGCCTATAGCGAATTCGACAGCGAGACCGGGATTGAGGTTCACCGTTACGGTGCGCATCTTTTCCATACGCCGAACGAAACGGTCTGGACCTATCTGAATAGGTTCACCGGATTTACCGATTACAAGCATCGGGTCTATTCGACCTATCGGGATCAGGTTTATTCGATGCCGATCAATCTCGGCACCATCTCCCAGTTCTTCAACCGGCGTCTTTCTCCGGCCGAAGCGCGGACGCTGATCGCGGACCAAGCGGCCGAGATGGCAGGGCGCAACCCGGCGAATCTGGAAGAGAAGGCGATTTCCCTGATCGGTCGGCCCTTATACGAGGCGTTCATCCGCGGCTACACCGCAAAGCAGTGGCAGACCGACCCCCGCGATCTGCCGGAGCATATCATCACGCGGCTGCCGGTCCGCTACACCTACGACAACAGATATTTCAACGACAAATACGAGGGTCTGCCGGTCGACGGATATACGGCGATCTTCGAGCGGATGCTGAAGCATCCCAAGATCAATATCGCCCTTGGTGTTGATTTCTTTTCGCTGAAATCCTCGCTGCCGCCGAATCTACCGATCGTCTATACAGGGCCGATCGATCGGTATTTCGACTATTCGGAAGGGGAATTGGGCTGGCGCACGATCGATTTCGAACAGGAGACCGTCAACACCGGCGATTTCCAGGGCATGGCGGTCATGAACTATGCCGATGAGACCATCCCCTATACGCGCATCCTCGAGTTCCGCCACTTCAATCCCGAAAGAAGCTATCAGACGGAAAAGACCATCATCGTAAGGGAATATTCGCGCTCGGCGCAGCGAAAGGATGAGCCCTATTATCCGATCGACACCCGGCAGGATAAGGATGTCTTCCTGCGATACCGGGCACGCGCGGAAGCGGAAACCAACGTCCATTTCGGGGGACGGCTCGGCACCTACCGATATCTCGACATGCACCAGGCAATCGGCGCGGCCCTGAAGGCGTTCGAGAGCCGCGTCGTTCCGCATTTCACCGAGGGCCGTATCCTCGGCGGCGAAAAATAGGCTTTGAGCTGAACTCAGAGGATCAGCATGTACATCGTTTTCGGACGATGCCATCATTCGAGATGTGGGCGGAATGACCATCTAAAGGACATTCCGCCCGATTGTTTTTATCCCCGGCGACGGCGCTCGCGCGTCGGGGCGGCGCCACCTTCGTTGGCGGTCTTGTTGCGCAACGGGCCGATCCGCTCGACGATTGTTTCCAGCGTCGGGCGCGGACCGGGCGTATAGCTGTCGAGCGCCTCGCGCATGGCGGCGAGGTGGCCGCAGGAGGTGCCGCAGCAGCCGCCGATGATCTTTGCGCCGGCATCGCGGGCGAGGCGGGCGTAATCGGCCATCAGCGGCGGCGTGCCGGAATAGTGGATCTCGGCGCCGCGATATTCCGGAATGCCGCAATTGCCCTTGACGATCACGGCCGCAGCAGGATCGGCATCGGTCATGTCGAGCAGGCTCGAGAGGATATCCGATGCGCCGACGCCACAATTGGCGCCGACGGCGAGCGGGCCTTCGCCAACATCATTGGCGACACCGTGAATATCCTTCGGATGCAGGCCCATCATCGTCTTGCCGGCGGTGTCGAAGGAGCCGGTATAGGTGTAGGGCAGGCCGACCTTGACGGCGGCTTCGGCGGCGGCGCGGATTTCCTCCGGCGACGACATGGTCTCGATCCAGGCGACATCGACGCCGCCGGCCTTCAGGCCTTCGATCTGCTCGGCGAAGGCGGCAACGGCGTCCTCATAGGTCAGCGCACCAAGCGGCATTAACAATTCGCCGGTCGGGCCGACGGAGCCGGCGACGATGACCTTGCGGTTAGCCTTGTCGGCGACGGCGCGGGCGATCTCGGCTGCCTGCTTGTTCAAGCTGTGAACGCGGTCCTGCGCATGGTGCAGCTTCAGCCGGTGGCGGGTACCGCCGAAGGTGTTGGTGAGAATGATGTCGGCGCCAGCGTCGACGAAATCCTGGTGCAGTTTGGTGATCCGCTCGGGATGCTGCTCGTTCCAGAGTTCCGGCGCTTCACCGGCCTCCAGGCCCATGGCGAAAAGATTGGTACCGGTCGCGCCATCAGCGAGCAGCACGCCCTTTTCGGCAAGAAGATCGGTCAAGGGATTGGCTGTGACGGTCATGGCGTCTCCTCGAATGCGTCGGATAAGTCGGATTGAAATGCAGATATAAACATTTCTTTATATGAGTACAATGCCGGGATAAAGGCAGAGGTTACCCGATAATGCGATGGACAAGAAAAAAGCGCCCAGGGTAGGGCGCTTTTTCGCTTCACGATGGAGGTTCGTTTCAGGCGGCTGCCATCTGCGCCGCTTCATGTGTCGTCGGCGTCACCATGGCGGCAATGATGGTTTGCAGGTCGATTGCGCCGATCGGCCGGCCACCGGCATCGGTGACGACGGCAGCGGTCTGTCCGCCGTCGGTCATCTGTTTGGCCGCCATTTCCAGCGTCATGTCGCCGGATATGCGTACGCCGTGCGCCTCGCCAACAATCGGCTTCATGATCGTCTGAGCCTGGATAACGCGGCCGCGATTCACTTCCTTGACGAAGGCGGTGATGTAGTCGTCGGCAGGTTTCAGCACGATTTCCTGGCCGCTGCCCTGCTGCACGACCTTGCCGTCCCTAAGAATGGCGATCTTGTCGCCGAGGCGCAGTGCTTCGTCGAGATCGTGGGTGATGAAGACGACGGTTTTCTTCAACTCCTTCTGCAAGTCGAGAAGCACGGTCTGCATGTCGACACGGATCAGCGGGTCAAGTGCTGAATAGGCTTCATCCATCAACAGGATGTCGGCATCGTTGGTGAGCGCGCGGGCAAGGCCGACGCGCTGCTGCATGCCGCCGGAAAGCTGGTTCGGATAGTGGTTCTCGAACCCCTTCAGGCCGACGCGCTCGATCCAGTATTGGCCTTTCTTCTGGCTTTCGGTCCGGGCCACGCCCTGGATGTCCAGGCCGTAAATGGTGTTTTCGATCACCGTGCGGTGCGGCAGCAGGGCGAATTTCTGGAACACCATCGCCGTCTTGTGACGGCGGAACTCGCGAAGGGAATTTTCGCCCATCTTGCAGACGTCGACGCCGTCATAGAGGACTTCGCCGGCGGTTGGTTCGATGAGCCTGTTGATATGGCGGATCAGCGTCGATTTGCCGGAGCCGGAGAGACCCATGACGACCGTAATGGCGCCGGCCGGCATATCGATATTGATATCCTGCAGGCCGAGGACATGGCCATGCGTCTCATTGAGTTCGGCCTTGCCGATGCCGTTTTTCACCGCATCCACATAGTCGCGCCCACGCGGACCGAAGATCTTGTAGAGGCTTTTGATCTGGATCGCATGACTAGCCATGGATGACCTCCGAGTGCTTCTGGAGCCGTCTGCCGTAGGCCTGGCTCGTGCGGTCAAAAATAATGGCGATCGCGACCAGGGCGAAGCCGTTGAGGAAGCCGACAGTGAAGAACTGGTTGTTGATCGCCTGCAGCGTGTTCTTGCCAAGCCCGCCGACGCCGACCATTGAGGCGACGACGACCATGGCGAGCGACATCATGATGGTCTGATTGATGCCGGCCATGATGGTGGGCAGCGCCAACGGAATCTGCACGTTGAACAGCTTCTGCCGGTGCGACGAGCCGAAGGCGTCCGCTGCCTCAAGCACTTCCTTGTCAACGAGGCGGATGCCGAGATTGGTTAGCCGGATCATCGGCGGAACGGCATAGATGACGACAGCGATCAGGCCAGGGACCTTACCGATGCCGAAAATAACGACGACGGGGATGAGATAGACGAAACTTGGCATCGTCTGCATCACGTCGAGGGTAGGGTTGATGATCGATTGCAGCCGATCGGAACGGGCCATCAAAATGCCGATCGGCAGGCCGATGACGATCGCGATCAGGGTGCAGACGGTCACCATGGCAAGGGTCACCATCGTGTCGCCCCAGAGGCCACAGACGCCAATCAGGATCATGGAAATGGCGGTGCCGGCGACGATCTTGAGATTACGGCTGGCGGCGTAGACGACGGCCATCATGACGAAGAGCACAATGAACCAAGGCGTATTGGTGAAAAGCCATTCCAGATAGTTCAGAAACCATTGCAGCGGCTGAACCACGGCATCGATGACATTGCCATAAGCCCGCACTATTCCTCTGAAGCCATCATCGATATTCTTGCGCGCGGCGCGAATGAGAGTGTCGTCGATCGCCGGAAAATTACATAGAACATCCGGCAAAAAACTACATTGTATAGCCATGAAATTCCCCTTCTTGTCCGGTTTTGACCAGCCCGTGCGTGTGGCCTTCACGTGCGGATGGTGGGCAGCGCTGCGACCGGTTCGTCAGACTGCTGTTTATTTTTTTACACCATTTGAAGGCGCCATCCTGCGCTTGTTGCGACCTAAGGCCGCGTTACTCCGTCGATATGGGCGTCGACGCCGCGGCTGCGAATATGGAACTGGCGGCCGACGCAGTGCCGGCCGCCAGTCCACGCGTTTCATGTCAAAGCGAAGCCTTCACCTTGGTGGCTACTTCTGGAGATACCCACTTGGTCCACATATCGGGGTAGGTCTTCAGGAAGTATTTTGCGCCGTCTTCGTTGGTGCCCTGATTGTCCGTCATCCAGGCCAGAACCTTGCCGACCGTGCCGTTGTCCCATTTGCGGGTCTTGACGTAATCCATGGCAATACCTGCCTTGGAGGCAAACGCCTTGGTCACGACGGTATAGACGTCGGAAACCGGATAGGAGTTGACCTTCGGATTGGCGCAATCCTGGATGGCCGTGCAGGCATCCCATTCCTTCTTGTCATGCGGCACGTTGAAGCTCAGGCGCACCATCTCGTACTTGCCGAGGATCGCGGTCGGAGCCCAGTAGTAGCCGAGCCAGCCGGTCTTCTTTTCGAAGGCGTTGGCGATCGAGCCGTCGAGACCAGCGGCCGAGCCGGTGTCCACCAGCGTGAAGCCGAGCTTCTCGGCGCCAAGCGCCTTATAGAGATTGGCCGTGGAAATCTGGCAGTTCCAGCCCGACGGGCAATTGTAGACTGCGCCCTTTGAGGAATCTTCCGGGGCGGGGAAAAGTTCCGGATGCTTCAGCGCGTCCTGAACGGTCTTGATATCCGGATGGGCGTCGGCCATGAATTTCGGAATCCACCAGCCTTCGACGCCGCCGTCGCTGAGAAGGGGGGCGGCCTCGATCAGGCGGCCTTCGGAAACGGCCTTGTCGAGCGCGGTGCGCACGGCATTGACCCAGAGTTCGGGCGCGACATCGGGCTCGCCCTTCTCGTCCATGGAGGCGAAGGTCGGCTGCGTGTCGCCGGTGACCAGCGTCACGTTGCAGCCATAGCCGTTCTGCAGGATGATCTTGTCGACCTGCGCGGCGACGCCGGCGGACGCCCAGTTCATTTCAGCAATTGACACGTCGCCGCATTCCGCAGCCTGCGCCGAGCCAGCCAAAGCATAGGCACCAAATGCAAAGATGGCGGAAGCAATGAGCTTCTTCATTGGATAATGTCTCCCAGTTCTCGTTAAGTTACGGGAATCGACTCCAGCAGACATGATGCCTGCCGATCCCCCGTCAGCGTGGTCGCACCACAACCGTTCACTCGCCGCTGACGACGTCTGTCCGGTCCCCTGTTTTTCAGTCGTGCGCTTGCTCTTTATGCGGCTACGAACCATGTCGCGACCGTGCTCTTTTTCGCATCGACAGGATGCAGCCTAAGGATTTGAGTGAAGAAATCAACCTGCCGTCGACCGTGCGGGCTTACCACGCCTTGTCGAAAAGCTTATATAAGCGCTTGAATTAGCCTGTTTTCTGCTATTCATGGCTGTAAAATGGTTATGGAAGAGGCAAGCGAACCCGTAGCGATTAAACATCGCTAAAATATCGCGCCCGGCAAAGACCTTTTTTATTCCATTCGCGCCGTTTTCAGTCTGTCGAGGCAAGCCGAAAAAAATTCAAAAAATTTTCGGATTCATCCTTATTTAAGCTCTTAATAACCCTCCGGTAACGATGTCCGGCTATCAATCTGGACGTGGCGGGGGACAAACCTGCCTCTCCGGATCAGGTAGTGCGTACCGGAGGAAGCGAGCCTTGCAGTGTGAAATGCAAGCGAGCCGGCGTTTTTGGCAAACCGCGTCGATCTGGAGATCGCGCGGTTTTCGCGTTTTGGGCTTAGGCTAACGGTCTCAGGCAGAATCGATATAGGATATTCCCGAGGTGCGGACGGACCACGGCGCACCTGAATGGCGGAAACAGCAAAGCCGCCTATGCTCTCGCATGGCGGCTTGATGTGCGGTCGGTTGGCGGCCTTGACGGCCTATCAACCGACGCTGTAGGTGCGGATGAAACCGATCGGGCCGAAGCGGGTATCGAGCTGCTGCAGGCGGCTCTCGGGGCGGCGCGACGGCAGTTTCGAATTCCAGGCGATCTGGATGGAATTCTTGTTGTTGAAGATGAAGAGCATCGGGGTTTCCTCGGGCCGGATCGACCGGCATTCGTTGTTTGATTGGCGACGGAGATAATCCTCTTCAGTGCGCCGAACAATGGATGAAGTCGTCATCGAATGTCGCAAATAGAGTATGTGAGGACGTGATGCTTTTTTGCCTCGCAGATCCGGCTTTTCGCTGTTAATCATCGCGGCAGAATCAAGGCGAAACCAGGGTTTTCGGTCGTAGTGCCATATCGGAGCGATAACGGATGACGAAGGCGATCATGCTGCAGGGGACCGGCTCCGATGTCGGAAAAACGGTATTGGTCGCCGGACTCTGCCGGCTGTTTGCCAACAGGGGCGTTCGGGTGCGCCCTTTCAAGCCCCAGAACATGTCGAACAATGCCGCGGTCGCCGAGGACGGCGGCGAAATTGGCCGGGCGCAATGGCTGCAATCGCTGGCCGCGCGCGTGCCGTCATCGGTGCATATGAACCCGGTGCTGCTGAAGCCGCAATCAGAAACCGGCAGCCAGATCATCGTGCAGGGCAAGGTCTGGGGGCAGGCAAAGGGCAGGGATTACCAGGCGCTGAAGCCGCAATTGCTCGGCGCCGTGCTGCAAAGCTTTGCGACCATGCGCGCCGGTACCGATCTGGTGATCGTCGAGGGCGCCGGTTCGCCGGCCGAGATCAATCTCAGGAAGGGCGATATCGCCAATATGGGTTTTGCCACCCGCGCTAATGTCCCGGTCGTGCTCGTCGGCGATATCGATCGCGGGGGCGTGATCGCTTCGCTGGTTGGCACCCATCATATCCTGCCCGAGGAAGACCGGCGGATGATCCGTGGCTACCTGATCAACAAGTTTCGCGGCGATATCTCGCTGTTCGGCGAAGGGGTGGATGCCATTGGGGGCTTCACTGGCTGGCCTTGCTATGGCGTCGTGCCCTGGCTAAAGGCGGCGGGCCGGCTGCCAGCCGAGGATTCGGTCGTGCTGGAGCGGCTGGCGCGCGGCTCGGATGGCGCGTTGAAGATCGCAGTGCCTGTCTTGCCGCGCATCGCCAATTTCGACGATCTCGATCCGCTGCGCGCCGAGCCCGATGTCGATCTCGTCTTCGTGCGCCCTGGCGAGCGGTTGCCCGCGGACGCAGGACTCGTAATCCTGCCGGGCTCGAAATCGACCATCGGCGACCTGATGGATTTGCGGGCGCAGGGGTGGGATCAGGATATAGCTGATCATGTCCGCCGCGGGGGCCGCGTCATCGGCATTTGCGGCGGTTATCAGATGCTCGGCCGCGTGGTGCATGATCCGCTCGGCATAGAGGGATCGGTGACGGAGATACCGGGGCTTGGCCTGCTCGATGTCGAGACCGAGATGGCGCCGGAAAAGACATTGCGCAACAGCGTGGCTTTTTCCAGGGAATACGACGCACCGCTCTCGGGCTATGAAATCCATCTCGGCGTGACTCGCGGCACCGATTGCGACCGGCCCTCGACGATGATCGACGGCCGGCCGGATGGTGCGCTTTCCAGCGACGGCCTGATCATGGGCACCTATCTGCACGGGCTTTTCACCAGCGACGCCTACCGGGCAAAGCTGCTTGCAAGCTTCGGCCTGACCGGCGAGCGGATGGATTACCGCGCCGGCGTCGAGGCGGCTCTGGACCAGATTGCAACGGAGCTGGAAGCGGTGCTTGATCCGGCCTGGCTCGACAGCCTCGTGTACTAAATTTCGCCCGACACTTCGCGGCGGCGGCGGTCGAGTTCTTCGCTGTAGCGGCGCAGCGTATAGCTCTCGGTGAGCAGGCCGATCACCTTGCGCTCGATCAGGTCGTTGATCACCACCAGTGCTTCGCTTTGCGTCTGGTCGAACAGGGCGGCGGCCTGCTTGGCGTTCATCTGCGGCTGCAGGAAATCGTTGCGATGGCGGATGAAATCGGCGAGGCCGTGTTCCTCGTCGTCCTTCTCGACCGGGCTCGCATAAATGTCCGGCATCAGCACCATGCCGGCATATTTCTCGTCCTTGTCGATAAGAATGACGCGCTGCGCCGAGCCGATCGGAAAGCGGTGACGAAATTCCTCGATGCTCGTGTTGACATCAGCCGTGTGGACGTCCGGGCGCATCATGCGGACGACCGTCAGATTGCGGATCCAGCCGACATCATGGGCGCTGCGGATGCTTTCGCCGCGCAGATGGAAGCGCCATGTTGCGAAGGAATAGCCGAAGGTGGTGCGCACGACGAGCGACGAGGTAATGACGGCGGCGAGCACCAGGGCGGTGATCGGAAAATCGCCGGTGATCTCCAGCGCCAGGAAGGTCATGGTCAAGGGGCCGCCGATGATGGCGACGGCAAGCGAGCTCATGCCGACCACGGCATAGACGGCCGGCGTCAGTGTGGCGTGATCGAAATAGGGGCCGCAATAGGCGAAGATTTTGCCGAGCAGCGCGCCCATGAACAGCGACGCAAAGAACAAGCCGCCTCTGAAACCGGATCCGATCGACACGGCAGAGGCCAGTGATTTCAGGATGAAAAGTCCGGCCAATGCGCTGAGGGTCACATTTGTCGACAGGTTGAGATGCAGTGCGCCGTGGCCAGCCGACAGAACCTGCGGCGAGATCAGCGCCAACAGGCCGACGACAAGGCCGCCGAGCGCGGGGCGGAAGGGCGGTGCGATGGAACTCTTGCGTGCAAACTCTTCGACCCAGGCGACGCCTTGCATGATCAGGATGCCTATACCGGCGCAGAAAGCACCGAGCAGGACAGCCGGAAGATAGTCGGCAGGGACGATCGCACCGAAATGATCGATGTCGATGGCGAAGTCGTCACCGGCGAGCAATCTTGCGATCATGGTCGATATCAGCGCTGAGACGACGACCGGCGTCAGGGTGAGGATGGAATAACTTCCGATAATCAGCTCGAAAGCGTAGAAGGCGCCGGTGAGCGGCGCATTGAACGCGGCGGCGATGGCGCCGGCAGCGCCGCAACCGACGAGCATGCGCAGGTCGGCGCGGCGCATCTGCATCTTATAGCCGAATTTCGACGCAATGCCGGCGGCAAGCTGCGTGTAGCCAGCTTCAAGCCCGACCGACGCGCCGAAACCGTTCGAGATCAGGTTTTGCACCGCAACGAGGATACTATCGGTGAGCGACATACGGCCACCGTGCAGCGCATTGGCTTCGATCGGGTCGACCATCGGCTTCTTGCGCGTGCGCGACAATATATAGAGCAAGATGCCGAGGATGATGCCGCCGGCTATGGGCGCGATCAGAAGCACCGACTTGTCTGGTATAGCTACCGCTGCCGAACTCAGGCGCTCATAGTCGGTGATCCCATAGATGGCGCTGTGAAGCTTGCGCGAGACAAAGCTCATCGCTGTTACGGCGCAACCGGAGACTATTCCCGCCAGGGCGCCGGCGAAAACCAGCCCCAATTCGCCACGACGCAGCAATGCCCTGAACCGACCAAGTTCGAATAGGGCGGAGAAGACGCCGAGGCGGCGCGGTTGGAATTTCTGCAACATGGGGAACAGACGACAGTTTTTTGCTCAAAGCTACGTGCTTGGCTTCTATAAACTCCTAACATCAAAGAAATACGGCAAAAAGAGCGCCAAACCGCTGCGACTTTTATGCATATTTCGCCGTTAGGACAGCCGATGTCGTATCGGCCGGCCTTGATTGACTTGCCGGGACCGAAAGCCTAATCATTGCGGCATAACGAATGGTTCCCGAGCGGCGATCTGTCGCATGGGATGAAAAGGGAATGTGAAGGGGCGGACCCAACTCGGGCGTTCTCATCACAGCCGACCCCGCGACTGTAGAGCGGTCAGGGTCTTTCATCCGGTTTGGGGGGTATTTTGCTGATGGTCCGCGTGGTGCGGGCAGGTGAAAGCAGCTTCGAGCCGGAAAAGCCACTGGCGTGGCATCATGATCAACCAGGGCTGGACGCCTCTAATTCTACGAATCGTCCGCCTTTTCATGATGTTTGCCGGGAAGGCGAGGGAGATCCGCTGGTGCAGGAGCGGAGGCGACCGATTTCGGTTTGCCCCGCTTGCTGCGCCTCATCCGCGAGCCAGGAGACCTGCCATACGTGCCGGGCACAAGGCCCACCCCAGGGACGGATGTCTCGGCTGCCAGCACGGAGGTTGTCATGGCGCGAAATGAATTTTGGGCGCGCAGGCGCCTGCTTTGCGGCTTTGGCGGCATCGCGCCCGCGGTCGCCTTTGTGTCGGGGCGGAAATAGCCGATGCTATCCTCACCGTCCCGCGCCGTTCTTGTTCTCGGCGGCGCACGCTCCGGTAAATCCCGATTCGCCGAATCGCTGATCTCGGATACCGGCCTCGATCGTCATTACGTGGCGACGGGCCAGGCCTGGGACGACGAAATGCGCGATCGCATCGCACAACATCGCGCCGAACGGGGTGATCTTCTCTGGACGACGCATGAGGAGCCGCTCGATCTTACGGCGCGGCTGGCGGCGATCGACGGCGAGGACCGCGCTGTTCTCGTCGATTGCCTGACGCTTTGGGTCACCAACCTGATGATGGCCGAGCGCAACATCGCGGCGGAATTTTCCGCTCTCACAGAATTTCTACCAGGCGCAAAGTCGCGCCTCGTCCTCGTTTCCAATGAGGTCGGGCTCGGCATCGTGCCTGAAAACCGTATGGCACGCGAGTTTCGCGATCATGCCGGCCGGTTGCACCAGATGCTCGCGGCGGCAAGCGCCGAAGTCTATTTTATCGCGGCGGGGCTGCCGCTGAAAATGAAGGGTTGATCTGCATGAATCAGGAAAAAATTCCCGCCACCGTCATCACCGGCTTCCTTGGCGCCGGCAAGACGACGATGATCCGCAACCTCCTGCAGAACACCGGTGGGAAGAAGATCGCCCTGATCATCAACGAGTTCGGTGATCTTGGCGTCGATGGTGACGTGCTGAAGGGCTGCGGCGCGGAAAACTGCACCGAGGACGACATTATCGAGCTGACCAACGGCTGCATCTGCTGCACGGTCGCAGACGATTTCATCCCAACCATGACCAAGCTTTTGGAGCGTGATGCGCGTCCCGATCATATCGTCATCGAGACTTCCGGTCTGGCGTTGCCGCAGCCCCTCGTCGCTGCTTTCAACTGGCCGGATATCCGCACCCAGGTCACCGTCGACGGCGTCATCACCGTGGTCGATAGCGCCGCTGTCGCCGCCGGCCGTTTTGCCGATGATCACGATGCTGTCGAAGCCCGTCGTGTCGAAGACGAATCGCTTGATCACGAAAGCCCGATCGAGGAGCTGTTCGAGGATCAATTGCACTGCGCCGATCTTATCGTTCTCAACAAGACCGACCTGATCGATGTCGCTGGCCTTGGTCGCGTCCGTACCGAAGTTGCCTCTCGCACCGCCCGCAAGCCGACGATCATCGAAGCGAAAAATGGTGAGGTTCCGGCCGCCATCCTCCTCGGCCTCGGCATCGGCACCGAAGGCGATATCGCCAACCGCAAATCACATCACGAGCTGGAACACGAGGACGGCGCACCGCATGATCATGACGAATTCGACAGCTTCATCGTCGAGCTCGGCCCGATCGCCGATCCGCTTGCCTTTATCGAGAACTTGAAGGGCGTGATTGCCGAACACGATGTCCTGCGCCTCAAGGGTTTTGTCGATGTGCCCGGCAAGCCGATGCGCTTGCAGATCCAGGCCGTCGGCAGCCGCATCGACCATTATTTCGACCGCGCCTGGACGCCGGGCGAAGAGCGTCAGACGCGGCTTGTGGTGATTGGGCTGCACGAGATGGACGAGGAGATCGTGCGCAAGGCGATCGAGCAGTTAGCTTGATTTTGTATCATGTCATGATACATTGGATATACTGCTTAGGCGGAAGTTGAGATAGCGGTGATCGTTTCATACAAGGGGAAGTTCGCCGAAGCTGTGGCCTCAGGAAACGTGCCAAAGGGCTTTCCAGCCGACCTCGTTCGTTCCGCGCAACGCAAGCTGACGATATTGAACTATGCGGTTGTGCTGGACGACCTGCGATCGCCTCCCGGCAATCGGCTGGAGCGTTTGCAAGGTGATCGTTCTGGCCAGTATTCGATCAGAATCAACGATCAATGGCGCATTTGCTTCCTATGGACCGAAGCTGGACCGCGTGATGTCGAGATCGTGGATTATCACTGATGGAGCGTAACATGACCGAGACCAAACTTCCGCCGATCCATCCGGGTGAAATCTTGCGGGAGGAGTATCTGAAGCCATTGACGATGAGCGCCGGTGCTTTGGCGAAACATCTTAACGTGCCTCGAACGCGTATTGAGAGGCTGGTTTCGGAGGACACCGGGGTCACGGCGGATACGGCACTTCGGCTCGCGCGGTTTTTCAGCACGACGCCAGATTTCTGGATGGCGATGCAAACGGGTTATGATCTCGCGATCGCGCAAGCGGAAAAGAGCGATGTATTCGCGGCCATCAAGCCGCTTGAAGCGGCTTAAATCAATGAAACGAATTGGGGCGGCATGCATCTCCTCCTAGCCCAAAAGGGAACGATCAGCGACGGTGAGGAGGCGATTGATCTTGGCCAGTCGCCGGGCGATATCCTGTTTCTGTCGGCCGCCGATACGGAGCTTGCGGCGATAGCTGCCGCCCATGGGCAGGGGGAAGCCGCCTATTCGTTGCGGCTTGCGAGCTTGATGAGCCTCAAGCATCCGATGTCCGTCGATACCTATATCGAACGGACGGCTCGGCATGCGAAGCTGATTATCGTCAGGGCGCTTGGCGGTGCCAGCTATTTCCACTATGCGCTCGAGGCGTTGCATGCCTGCGCCGTACGCGGCGGTGCGCTTATCGCGGTACTTCCGGGAGATTCCAAGCCTGATCCCGGGCTGACGCCGTTCTCCAATGTTGCGCTCGAGGACCTCAACGCGCTTTGGTCCTATCTGATCGAAGGCGGCGACGCGAATTCTCGTGACTTTCTCGGCTACGCCGGGGCGTTGCTGTCGGGCGCCGAAAAACCGGCGCCGGCCGCTCCGTTGATGAAGGCGGGGATCTGGTGGCCGGGCAGGGGCGTGATTGGGACCGAGGAGTGGAGAAATATCTCAGCATCTTCGATGGTAGCGGGAGAGGGATTTGAACCCCCGACCGTCGCTATTTCGTTCTATCGTGCCCTCGTGCAGAGCGGTGAAACCAAGCCGGTCGAAGCCATGATAGAGGCGCTGATCACCGAGGGCATGCGGCCATTGCCGGTCTTTGCCTATAGCCTCAAGGATCCGGTTTCTGTCGGTATTCTCGAAAGCGTTTTCGGCGAGCTGAAGCCCGATGTCGTGATCAACACGACCGGTTTTGCCGTTTCGGCGCCGGGCGCGGATCGGCAGCCGACCGTATTGGAGGCGAGTGACGCCGTCGTGCTGCAGGCGATCTTTTCGGCTTCATCGCGAGAGGCTTGGGATGCTTCGTCACAAGGGCTTTCCGCACGTGATCTCGGCATGAATGTCGCGCTGCCGGAGGTGGATGGGCGCGTACTGGCTCGTGCCGTCTCCTTCAAGGCGGCGGCGCGTTATGACGATCGTGTCGAGGCCAATATCGTTGCCAGCGAGCCGGCAGCCGACCGCATGCGCTATACCGCCCGATTGGCGGCCAATTGGGCGGGATTGCGCAAAACGCGCCCGCGAGATCGGCGCGTGGCGCTCGTCATGGCCAACTATCCGAACCGCGACGGACGGCTTGGTAACGGCGTCGGGCTCGATACGCCGGCGGGCACGATGGAAGTGCTGAAAGCGATGCAGGCGGCGGAGTATCCGGTTGCCGATCTGCCTGCCGATGGCGATGCGCTCATGCGGCACCTGATGGACGGGCCGACCAATTCCGGCCACGACGGAAAGGTCGTGCGCGAGACCATTTCTATAAGCGAATACAAGAATTTCCTCTCATCTCTTCCTATTCAGATTCAGGACGAGATTACTGCGCGTTGGGGTGATCCGGAGAGCGATCCCTATGTTCGCGAAGGTGCCTTTGCACTGCCCTTCACCCACTTCGGCGACGTGCTGGTGGGTATCCAGCCAGCGCGCGGCTATAATATCGATCCGAAGGAAAGCTATCATTCGCCGGACCTCGTGCCGCCGCATGGCTATCTCGCTTTCTATGCATTCCTGCGCCGGTCTTTCGGCGCGCATGCCGTCATTCATATGGGCAAGCATGGCAATCTCGAATGGCTGCCGGGGAAAGCCCTGGCGCTGTCAGAAACCTGCTATCCCGAAGCGATTCTCGGGCCGTTGCCGCATCTCTATCCGTTCATCGTCAATGATCCAGGCGAGGGCACGCAGGCCAAGCGCCGCGCGAGCGCCGTGATCATCGACCACCTGACCCCGCCTTTAACACGCGCCGAAAGCTACGGCCCGCTCAAGGACCTCGAAGCGCTGGTGGACGAATACTATGAGGCTTCCGGCGGCGATCCTCGCCGTATTCGGCTGCTGCGCAAACAGATTCTCGATCTGGTCGCCGATATCGGCCTCGATCAGGATGCGGGCATTGCCCAGGGCGAAGGTGAGGATGAGGCGCTGAAGAAACTCGACGCCTATCTCTGCGATCTCAAGGAAATGCAGATCCGTGACGGACTGCATGTTTTCGGCGTCTCGCCGTCCGGAAGGCTGCTCGCGGATTTGACGGTGGCCCTGGCGCGTGTACCGCGCGGCTTGGGTGAGGGCGGCGATCAGAGTTTGCAACGGGCGATCGCGCGGGATGCGTTGAAGCAGCCTATGTCGTTCGATCCTCTGGACTGCGATATGGCGGACGAATGGCTCGGCCCGCGCCCCTCTATCCTGCAAGACATCTCCGATGCGCCCTGGCGCACGCAAGGCGACACTGTCGAACGTATCGAGTTGTTGGCCGCTCAACTTGTCTCACCCGGGATGGTCTGTCCAGAGAGCTGGGTAAACACCCACATGGTTCTTGAGGGGATTTTCTCCCAACTGCAGCCGTCCATTCTCGCGTGCGGCGATGCGGAGATTGCCGCCTTGATAAAAGGCCTCGACGGCCGGTTTGTGCCGCCAGGCCCCTCAGGGGCGCCGACACGCGGTAGGCCGGATGTTTTGCCGACGGGTCGGAATTTCTATTCCGTCGATAGCCGCGCCGTGCCAACGCCGGCGGCCTATGAGCTGGGCAAGAAGTCGGCGGAGCTGTTAGTCCGCCGCTACGTGCAGGATCACGGTGAGTGGCCGGTTTCCTTCGGGCTGACGGCCTGGGGCACGTCGAATATGCGCACCGGCGGTGACGATATTGCCCAGGCGCTGGCCTTGATCGGTGTCAGGCCCGTCTGGGACATGACCTCGCGGCGGGTTACCGGCTATGAGATCATTGCGCCGGCAAAGCTCGGGCGGCCGCGTGTCGATGTGACGTTGCGAATTTCCGGCTTCTTCCGCGATACCTTTCCGGAGCAGATCGCGCTGTTCGACAAGGCGGTCCGCGCGGTCGGGGCATTGGATGAGGATGCCGTAGACAATCCCATCGCGGCACGCATGCGCGGCGAGATTAGGCGGCTGGAGGCGGCAGGGCTGGACGAGGCTTCGGCGAGCCGGCGAGCCGGTTACCGTATCTTCGGTTCCAAGCCCGGCGCCTATGGAGCCGGACTGCAGGCATTGATCGACGAGAAGGGCTGGGAGCGTCGCGCCGATCTGGCGGAGGCCTATCTCGTCTGGGGCAGCTATGCCTATGGCGCAGGCGAGGACGGGAAAGCCGAGCGCGGCGTGTTCGAGGAGCGGTTGCGCTCGATTCAGGCAGTCGTACAGAATCAAGACAATCGAGAGCACGACCTGCTGGACAGCGACGGTTACTACCAGTTTGAAGGTGGTATGGCGGCTGCTGCGGAGCAGCTCGCGGGCGCTCGTCCGTCGATCTATCACAACGACCATTCCCGCCCGGAAAAGCCGGTTATCCGCTCGCTGGAAGAGGAGATCGGCCGTGTCGTGCGCGGCCGTGTCGTCAATCCGAAGTGGATCGATGGCGTGATGCGCCATGGTTATAAGGGCGCCTTCGAGATTTCAGCCACGGTCGACTACCTCTTCGCTTTCGCCGCAACCACGGGCGCCGTGCGCAACCATCATTTCGAGGCGGTCTACCAGGCCTTTGTCGTCGATCCCCTGGTTCGCGATTTCATGGCGGAGAAGAATCCGGCGGCTTTACGAGAGATGCAAGAGCGTCTGCTCGAAGCGATCGATCGCCAACTCTGGACGCCACGTAGCAATTCGGCACGCTTCGATCTGGAGACTTTGACTGACAAGGAGGTCGTAGCTTGAGTGCGGTCGACGATCTTCTTCAAGCCTTCCAGCGCTATGTCGCTTCGCGGAGCGATCCCATATTGAGGCGTTTCATTGCAGGCTTTGATTGGCGGATGGGCGGGCGGTTACTTGCGGCACGTAGTCTGCCGGTCGTGAGTTATCTGAACGATCTCCACCGGCCAGCCGACGTCGCGGAAAGTGAATTGTTTTCCAGCCTCGTAGGTGCGGCAGACGCATTGCACTGGGCGCAGACCTATAACATCACTGATTTCGGCGCCGATTTTCTGCAGAGATACGGTTGGGTCGAGCTTTTCGGCACGCGCGGCCACTTCGTCAGCGATGAAATGGCCGGCGGCTTTCTGCTGCTTGGACCGGACGTGCATTATCCGGATCACCATCACCTCGCCGAGGAAATCTATATTCCGCTGACTGACGGTTCGCTGTGGAGCAAGGACAGTCAAGTCTTCCTGCCGCGCTGGACAGGCGAAATCATTCATCATCCCTCGGATATTCGCCATGCGATGCGAACCGAGGGGATACCGCTGGTGGCGCTTTATCTTTGGCGTGGCGGGCCACTGGCGCAGAAATCGACAATTGCAGGGAGAGCAGAATGAGCGAAGAACCAGCCGAAACGGGCACTGAAGCACCGAAGAACGATGACGCACGCCATGCCGACAAGATGGCCAAGAAAAAGGCCGCGCGCGACAAGATCATGGCAACGAAGACGGACGAGAAGGGACTGATCATCGTCCATACCGGCAAGGGCAAAGGCAAGTCGTCATCCGCGTTCGGCATGATTTTCCGTCACATCGCTCACAGGAAGCCGTGCGCAGTGGTGCAGTTCATCAAGGGCGCGATGTGGACCGGCGAGCGGGATCTGATCGAAAAGCATTTCTCCGATATCTGCCAGTTTCATACCATGGGCGAGGGGTTCACCTGGGAGACGCAGGATCGTGCCCGCGACGTGGCGGCCGCTGCGGCAGCCTGGGAGAAGGCCAAGGATTTGATTCGCGACGAGCGCAATTCGATGGTGCTTCTCGATGAGATCAACATCGCGCTCCGCTATGATTATCTCGATATCAACGACGTCCTCGACTTCCTGAAAACGGAGAAGCCGTACATGACGCATGTCGTTTTGACTGGCCGCAACGCCAAGGAAGAGCTGATCGAGATCGCCGACCTCGTCACCGAGATGGAGCTGATCAAGCATCCGTTCCGCTCCGGCATCAAGGGACAGCCGGGCGTCGAATTCTGAGGAATTAGAGAAGCGAGGCGCTTCGGTCCGCGGCGGCGATGTAGATCTTCGGATCGCCGATGCGAAAGGTTGCCGGCTGGAGTTCTGCCGCGCGGATGCGATCGACGCGGAAGGTTCTGATGTCATCCCGCAGGTGATCCCAGGTGATGAGATACCAGACGGGCGCATTCAAATAGAGGAATTGCGGCTCGATCCGGCGGCTGGTGACAACGCCGTCGCCGGCCTCGTAATCGATGATCACCTGCCGCTGCTCGAAGAAGGCTTGGGATATCAGCGCAAGATTGGCGCGGCTCGGCGGCACATAGCTGTTGACGACATTGAGCGTTGCCGGCGCACCGACGATGATGCGCCGGCGCAGGTCGCGGATGCGGCCCTGATAGCCTTCGGTGAAGGCGGCGGAGACCTTGCGCTTGATCGACGTCAGATGCTGCAACAGCAAGGGCGAGCCGACTTTTTCTGCGATAGTGATGCTGAGCAGCAGGTCGATCGTTTCGAGATGATCGAGATGCAGCCGGCCGAGCGACCAGCTACGATGCAATTGCATGCCACCGCCGCGGCCGCGGTCGGCATCGATCGGCAGGCCACTTTGGCGCAGTAGCGCAATGTCGCGGTTGAGGGTGCGCAGGCTGACGCCCATCTCGGTAGCGAGCTCGGCGGCTGTCGCGTGCTCACGTTCGCGAAGCAGCCCTTTCAGCTCTTCCAGCCTGTTCAGCCTTGTTCCATCTGCCGTGCGCGCCATCGCTGAAATATGTCGTTATCTGTCCTATTAAGCAATAAGCAACGGGCATTTGACTGAACCCGAGGAAAGACGATGACGGGAAAAGTTATGGAATGGGCGCCGTTCAAGCTCCGCGCCAATGTATCCGAAGGCGCACTTCTGGAAGCGGCTGCGAGAATGCAGGATCGTTTTCTGATGCAACAGCCGGGCTATCTCAACCGCGAACTGGTGCGCGGCTGTGACGGCAGCTATGTCGATGTCATCTGGTGGCGCTCTCATGCTGATGCGGTGGCCGCTCTGCCGAAAGTGCATGCGAGCAAGGATTGCCTCAACTATTTCGATCATATGCAGATCGATGCCGCCAATGCCGGCACCAGCGTGCTGCATTTCGAACAACTGCGAAGCTTTTGAGGGGATGGCATGGCTGAACGCCTGAAGGATCGCTTCGGTGCCGAGGTGCCGGCCCGGATCGCCGAAATGATCGGTGCGGTGCATCCGGCATTCGACCGGAAAGGCTCCGTTGCGGCGACGCTTGGTGGATACGAGCCGCTGGAACTGATGGATCGTGGGCGAGCGATAGCGCGCACGCTCAAGGTGTTTTTGCCGGGAGATTATCCTGAGGCGATCGATATTCTCGTTCGCTCGCTGGGTCCGGAAATGAATGGCAGCGACAATTTCGGCATGACGCCGTTTCTTTATCTGCCACACACGATCTTCGTTGCCGACAACGGCATCGATCACTTCGAGCCGTCCATGCGGGCGCAATATGAGCTGACGAAGCGCTTTACCGCTGAATTCTCGGTCCGCACCTTCCTCGACAAGAGGCAGGAGGAGACGTTGGAGCGGCTGCGTATGTGGGCCAGCGACGCCAATGTGCACGTCCGGCGGCTGGTGTCGGAAGGTACGCGGCCACGTCTTCCATGGGCACAACGGCTCCGCGCCTTTCAGGCTGATCCGGCGCCGGTGCTTGAGCTATTGGAGTTGCTAAAGGATGATCCGGAGCTTTATGTCCGCCGCTCCGTCGCCAACAATCTCAACGATATCGGCAAGGATCATCCTAGCGTTCTCATAGAGACGGTGCGCCGCTGGAGCGTGGATGCGCCTGAGGAGCGTCAGCGCCTCATCCGTCATGCGCTGCGCTCCGCCGTCAAGCGCGGCGAGGCGGATGCGATCGGGGCCATGGGTTATTCCGCCGCCGAAGGCATTCGCGTCGGCAGTGCGGAGATAATGCCGGCGAAGGCGCAGATGGGCGACATCGTCCGCATCGGCTTTTCCCTCGTCAACGAGGGAGAAGCTGCGCAGTCTCTGCTCGTCGATTTTGCCGTGCACTTCGTCAAGGCAAACGGCATGGCAAGGACAAAGGTCTTCAAGCTGACATCAGTATCCTTGGCGCCCGGTGAAACGGCACAATTCTCCAAGGCATTGCGCCTGGATGACCTGACGACGCGCAAACATTATCCTGGTCTCCATCGGATCGATGCAATGGTGAATGGCGTGGCGATGCAAGTCGGGGAGTTCGTGTTGGGCCAGTAAGCGCCTCAAAGCCGCCTGATACTAGAACCCCAGCCAGACGCGAACAGGATTGGTCGGGTCGGCCAGGAGCTTGATGGCGAAGGCGATGCAGACGACGACCAGCAGCGGCTTGATCAGCCTTGCGCCGATGCGCATGGCGAGTCGTGAGCCGGCCTGAGCGCCAAGGAACTGGCCGAGACCCATGGTGAGGCCGACCTTCCATAGGATGACGCCGGAGAAGATGAAGACGATCAAGCTGCCGAGGTTCGAGCCGAAATTCAAAAGCTTCGTATGAGCCGTCGCTTTCAGCATGCCGAAGCCGACGAGCGTGACGAAGGCGAGCATGAAGAACGAGCCGGTACCAGGTCCGAAGGCGCCGTCATAGAAGCCGATCAGCGGCACGAAGGTGAACCCGAAGAGCGTTGCGCTCATGCGGCCGTGTTTTTCGATATCGTTGAGATTGGGCTTGAAGGCGAAATAAAGCGCGATGGCGATCAACAGGAACGGCAAGATGATGCGCAGGACATCGCCGGGCATGATCGTCGCCAGCGCAGCGCCCAGCATGCCACCGATGACAGCCATCAGGGCCATCGGCAATTGCGTGCGAAGCCGCACATGGCCCTGGCGGGCATAGGCAATAGTCGCCGAGGCGGCACCAAAGATTGATTGCACCTTGTTGGTGCCGAGCGTCTGCAATGGCGGAATGCCGGCAAGCAGCATGGCTGGTACGGTGATAAGTCCGCCCCCGCCGGCAATGGAGTCGACAAAACCGGCAAAGAAGGAAGCGGCGAAGAGCAGAAGCAGCAGGTGAAGGGTGATGTCTTGCAAGGGCGGGGAACTCGACGGCGTGAAGTTGAGACGTCTTCTGGCACTGCAAACACATTAGGGCAATTGCTGTAGGGACACACCGGGCGAAATTGACGGGCAGGGGGGTGGACACGAACGCGCGACAAAGGAGACTATGCCCAATCATAACCGCCGTCGCTGAGGCCCCATGACGACTCTTGATCCTTTCACCCCCCGCTACATCCTCGGTCTCGGCTGCGAGCGCGGTACGGACTGGAACGATGTGCGCCTGCTTGCCGAACGGGCCGTGCGGGAGGGTGGGATAGAAGTCGCGGAGGTCCTTGCGGTCGCCTCCATCGATACGCGAAGCAACGAGCCCGCAATCGTAGAAACGGCCGCTCATCTTCAATTGCCGCTGCATTTTTTCGACGCGGCCACCCTGGAGCGCGAGACGCCTCGTCTGAAGAACCCGTCCGAACTCGTCTTTGCGCGTGTGGGCTGCCACGGTGTCGCCGAGGCGGCCGCACTGGCGGCGGCCGGACCCGTTGCGGAGCTTGTTCTTCCGAAAATCAAATCCGATTTTGCTACCGCCGCAATTGCGAAAATCGGCTGAATTTTCGGCTGATTGGCATCGATTTGCCGCAATCTGTGGCGAATTCGCACGAGATTGTATCCGATATTGCAGAAATGGCGTCTGCGGCTATGGTGAGGCATTTCGCTGAGCACGGCTCTCGTGCGCCCCGGTGATTTCGGAGCATGATCCCCAAAAACTGCGGCGCAGCCTTTGGACAAGATCAAGCTGGTCAAAAGGATAACAAGGAAAAATCATGCACAAGGTCATTTACGACACGGACCCTGGCGTCGACGACGCCATGGCGCTTCTCTTCCTGCATCGCCATCCGGATATCGATCTTCTCGGCGTCACCACCGTGTTCGGCAATGCTTCCGTCGACACGACGACGCGCAACGCGCTGTTTCTGAAGCGCGAATGGAACATTCCGTGCCCGGTCGCCCGCGGCGCCAGCGTCACGTTCGATCCGTCGCGAAAGGAGCGGGATTGGCCTACCTTCGTGCATGGGCATAATGGTCTCGGCGATATCGAAGTGCCTGAAACGATCGATCTGGCGACCGATCCGCGTCCGGCGCATCAATTCATCATCGATACAGTCCGCGCCAATCCGGGCGAGGTGACCCTTGTCGCAGTCGGCCGAATGACCAATCTGGCGATGGCCCTGAAGCATGATCCGGAGATCGCCAAGCTGGTGAAAGACGTCGTCATCATGGGCGGCAATTTCTATGTTCCGGGCAACGTCACGCCGGTGGCGGAAGCCAATATTCACGGTGACCCGGAAGCCGCCGATGCCGTCATGACCGCAGCCTGGAAGGTCGTAGTCGTCGGCCTCGACGTGACCGCGATCACGACGATGAGCCGCAGCTATCTCGCCGACATGGCAAAGGCGGGGGGGCCGTCCGTGCAGTTGCTGGCCGACCTGTCTCAATCCTATATCGATTTCTACAGCCATGCGGTCGACGACGGCATGATGGTGCATGATAGCTGCGCCTGCGTCTATGTCGTGGCGCCGGAGCTGTTCGATACGATCGAAGGTTCTGTACGTGTCGTCTGCGGCGGCATTGCCGACGGCCAGACGATCGTCAAACCGAACGGGCGCCATTTTCCGCCGAACGAATGGGACAATCTGCCGAGCCAGATCGTTTGCACCGGCATCCGTTCACAAGCGGTGATCGATCTGATCCGCGATGTGATTCTCGGCAAGTGAACCGCTGAGGACAGAGGGAGAGGACGGCTGCGCTGCCCTCTCCGAAAGCGTCTTATTCGCAAGATTTTTTATTTTATAATATTATCAGATCGTTGTGCCGACGCCCTGGCAGTTCGAGTCGGAGATTTCAAGCGATACGTTGGCTTCTTTCCGGTGTCTTCGTCGTCTTGGGAAAAGCGAATAGCGCAGCATCGCCGCTGCTGAGACCCGATTTATCCTATCATTCCACGAGGGAAATGAGAGTCGAGCCGGAGCGGCCTTATCCCATTCTCAAGATTGCAATTTTGCCCATCCGGGCATAGGACAGGTGGGATGAACGATACCGCATTTTCCAATCTGCCGGCGCTGGAGCCGGGCTCCGTCTGGCTTGTTGGCGCCGGGCCGGGTGATCCAGGGCTTTTGACCCTGCTGGCGGCCAAGGGACTGGCGGAAGCCGATATCATCGTCCATGACGCGCTCGTCAACGAGGACTGCCTGAAACTCGCCCATCCCGGTGCGATACTGGAATATGCGGGCAAGCGCGGAGGCAAGCCGTCTGCCAAGCAGCGGGACATTTCCCTGCGTCTTGTCGAGCTGGCCCGTGCGGGCAAGCGCGTGTTGCGGCTGAAGGGCGGCGATCCCTTTGTATTCGGGCGCGGTGGCGAAGAAGCGCTGATGCTGGTCGAACACGGGATCCCGTTTCGCATCGTGCCGGGTATTACCGCCGGCATCGGCGGTCTCGCCTATGCTGGCATTCCCGTTACCCACCGCGACGTCAATCATGCCGTCACCTTCCTGACTGGCCACGATTCCTCCGGCGTCGTCCCGGACGGGATCAATTGGGAAGCGATCGGCAAGGGCTCGCCCGTTATCGTCATGTATATGGCGATGAAGCATATTGCGCAGATCAGCGCCAATCTCATTGCCGCTGGCCGTTTGGCCGACGAGCCGGTCGCCTTCGTCTGCAATGCCGCGACGCCGGCGCAGCAAGTGCTGGAAACGACGCTCGGGCAAGCCGAAGCCGATGTCGCCGCATCCGGCCTGGAGCCGCCGGCAATCGTCGTGGTCGGCAATGTGGTCAAGCTGCGGCCTTGCCTCGACTGGCTGGGCGCTCTATCCGGCCGCAAGCTCCTGCCGGAGACGGAGGTGCGGGCGGGAACCGGTCATAAGGTGCCGGCATGAGCGGCTTGCTGATCGCCGCGCCGGCTTCGGGCTCGGGCAAGACCACGGTCACGCTCGGCCTCCTGCGAGCGCTGCGGAAAAGGGGGATTGCGGTGGCCCCAGGCAAAGCCGGTCCCGACTATATCGACCCTGCCTTCCTCGCCGCTGCTAGCGGTTCGCCCTGCCTCAACTTCGATCCCTGGGCCATGCGCCGCGAATTGATTTCAGCCAATTCGGCGCTTCATCGTGGCGGCGGGCGGATGCTGGTCATCGAAGCGATGATGGGATTGTTCGACGGGGCGGCGGATGGTTCGGGCACGCCGGCCGATCTCGCCGCTTTCCTTGGACTCTCCGTCGTGTTCGTGGTCGACGCCTCGCGGATGTCGCAGTCGATTGCTGCGCTCGTCAGCGGCTTTGCCAATTTTCGCGCCGATGTCCGTATCGCCGGCGTCGTCCTTAACCGCGTCGGCAGCGACCGGCATGAAGCGATGCTGCGCCGGGCCTTGGAAACCGTGCGCATTCCCGTGGCCGCCGTCATTCGCGGCGACAAGGGACTGACGTTGCCGGAGCGGCATCTCGGGCTGGTGCAGGCGGGAGAACATGCAGGCCTGGAGGCGTTCATCGAGCACGCGGCGGATACGGTCTCCAAGGCATGCGATTTCGGGCTGCTGCTGCGCGCCGCACACCAGAATCTCGTTCGGCCATCGGCCGCCAACATTGCCCGGCTGATGCCGTTTGGGCAGCGCATCGCCGTGGCGCGGGATATCGCTTTTGCCTTCTGCTACGAGCATATGCTGCTCGGCTGGCGCCGGCGCGGGGCGGAGATTTCGTTTTTCTCGCCGCTTGCCGATGAAGCGCCGGCTGATGATGCCGACGCCATCTATTTGCCCGGCGGCTATCCGGAATTGCATGCGGGCAGGCTCGCGACCGCATCCCGCTTTCAAGGGGCAATGAAGGCAGCCGCAGCGCGGGGTGCGCGAATCTATGGCGAATGCGGTGGCTACATGGTGCTTGGCGAAGGATTGGTGGATGCTACCGGCATGCGTCATGAAATGCTCGGGCTGCTGCCTGTCGTCACCAGCTATGAAAAGCGCCAGCGGCATCTCGGCTACCGGCGCGTGGTGCCGCTTGACGGTTCTTTCTTCGACCGACCGATGACGGCGCATGAATTCCATTATTCGACCATTGTCTCGGAAGGTACGGCGGATCGGCTGTTCGCTGTCAAAGACGCGCTGGGGGACGATCTTGGTACGGCCGGGCTGCAGCGCGGCAATGTCGCCGGTTCCTATATGCACCTGATCGATCTTGCCGGTGACGCCGCATGACGAACAGGATCGTACACGGCGGCGGCATCACTGCGGCGGCTCGTCTTTACGGCGGGCAACCGGAGGACTGGCTCGACCTATCGACCGGCATCAACCCCAATCCTGTTGCCTTGCCGGAAATTTCCGTTTCGGCCTGGCATCGGCTGCCGGATCAGCATCTGGTGGAACAGGCGAGGGCGGCGGCGAGAGTCTATTATCGCAGCGGGGATATCCTGCCGTTGCCTGTCCCAGGTACGCAGTCGGTGATTCAGCTACTGCCGCGACTTGCATCGGCAAGCGGTGTGGCCATCCTGTCGCCAACTTATGGGGAATATGCCCGCGCCTTTGCGCTGGCGGGTCTGCCCGTCTGCAAGATTACGGGGATCGATGATCTCACTCCCGAACAGAAGCTGGTCATCGTCGTCAATCCCAACAATCCGGATGGCCGAACTCTGTCCGTCGACCGGCTACGGGAATTGCACGACCGGCTGCAGCCGCGCGGCGGCATGCTGGTGGTCGACGAAGCATTTGGGGACATGGAGCCGGAAAGCAGCCTGGCGCCTTATGCTTCCTCCATGCCGAATCTCATCATTTTCCGTTCCTTCGGCAAATTCTTCGGGTTGGCTGGTCTGCGCCTCGGTTTCGTTATCGCGCAATCCTCGATCCTGGAGCGTTTCGAGGATTGGCTCGGCCCGTGGGCCGTTTCCGGACCGGCGCTTTCATTGGCCGCCTCGTTGATGACCGGTGACACAACCTCCATCCGCAACCGCATTCTCGATCGCAGATCGGCGCTGGATGCGGTCCTTCGCCAAGCCAGGCTTCAGGTCGCCGGCGGCACGGGGCTGTTCGCGCTGGTTGCCGATGATCGCGCGAGCGACATATATACGCATCTCTGCCGCCATCATATTCTTGTCCGCAAGTTCGACTATGCGCCGAATTGGCTGCGCTTTGGTCTTGCCCCAGACGAGGTGACCGATCGCAGGCTTGCCGGGGCGCTCGAGGCTTATTCGATATGACGATCGACGAACATCTGCTCATCCTCGTTCTGGCATTGCTGTTGGACCGCCTCATCGGCGATCCGGACTGGCTATGGCAGCGCATGCCGCATCCCGTCGTGCTGTTCGGCAAGGCGATTTCCTTTTTCGACGGTCATTTCAACATCAAGGGCCTGCCTGGTCTGGTGCGACGCCGCAATGGCGTGATGTCGATTGTCGCGCTGCTTTTCGGCGCGGTCATAGCCGGCCTCGCCGTGCACGGGCTGCTCGCCTTCTTCGGCTGGCTCGGCATCCTGGCCGAAGCAGGCCTTGTGGCGATCTTCCTGGCACAGAAGAGCCTGGCCGATCATGTCGGCGAGGTATCGAAGGCGTTGCGCAGCGAGGGGCTCGACGGTGGACGCCGCGCCGTATCGCGCATTGTCGGTCGTGATCCCGAAACGCTGGACGAACCCGGCGTTTGCCGCGCCGCGATCGAGAGCCTTGCCGAGAATTTTTCCGACGGCGTGGTGGCGCCGGCGCTCTGGTATGCCGTGTTCGGCCTGCCGGGCCTGTTTCTCTACAAGATGCTGAATACGGCCGATTCGATGATCGGCCATAAATCCGAGACCTATATCGATTTCGGCTGGGCTGCGGCCCGGCTGGACGACATCGCCAACTGGCCGGCCGCGCGGCTGTCGATCCTGTTCATTGCCGCCGGCGCGCTCGCCAAGAAGGGGATTTCGGCACTCGGCAATACGATCCGCGTGGCGGTTCGCGATGGCGGGCTGCACCGCTCGCCGAATTCCGGCCGGCCGGAGGCGGCGATGGCAGGCGCCTTGGATATCCAGCTTGCCGGGCCGCGCGTCTACGGCGGCGAGGTCGTTCGCGAGCCGATGATCAACGGTTCCGGCCGCGATATCGCCACCGTCAGCGATGTCGACAGCGGCATCTCGATCTTCTATTCGGCATGCACGATGCTGACGCTTATCGCCTTCGCGGCATTCCTGTTGTTGTTGTGATTGGCCACGCTTGCGTTAACGAATTGGTCACTATCTGTATTAATTTAGTATAATCAGAGAGCTGGTAGTTATTCCCTCCATCGGAATTGTTTCGAAAAGAAGCAAACGGTGGAGGGGCGAAATGAAGCGAATAACGGCGGCCGCTGCCGCATGTCTATGCATGCAGTTTCATGTTACAACAGCGCAGGCTGGAACTGTTCTCGCCAGTGTTGATCTTCGGTCGCAGACGATGACCGTTTCCGAAGACGGCGTTTTCAAGTATCGCTGGAAAGTATCAACGGCCCGCAGAGGTTATGTAACCCCTACCGGCTCCTATACTGCGAAGTGGTTGTCGCGCGATCATCGCTCGAAGAAATACGACAATGCGCCGATGCCCTATGCGGTCTTCTTCAACGGCGGCTACGCGGTGCACGGCACCTATGAGCTGAAGCATCTCGGCCGGCCGGCATCGCATGGCTGCGTTCGTCTGGAACCGCGAAACGCCGCGACCTTCTTCTCGATGGCATCGCAGGTGGGGCTGAGCAACACGCGCATTATCATCAACCAGTGACCACGGTTTGCTCATTGCACCAGCGATCTGGCTGGGATTGCAACTAATTTGCTTGGCTTTGCCACTAAGCCGCAATGCTGCCGTATCTTGCTCGCATGCCGGCCGCTGTTCCGGCAATTGCGCACCGGAAGTATCTTTGCTGTTTAGGCAACAGTGCTTCGCCAAATTACCGGGGTCTCGGGTGGAAACCATTGGCTTTTGGAATGGATTTCCCTATGAGGAGGGTTGAATTATCATTTCAAGAGGTATGGGCGTGACTGCTACATTCGACAAAGTTGCCGACATCATCGCTGAGACAAGCGAAATCGACCGTGAAACGATCACGCCAGAGAGCCACACGATCGACGACCTCGGCATCGACAGCCTCGACTTCCTGGACATCGTCTTCGCCATCGACAAGGAATTCGGCATCAAGATTCCGCTGGAACAGTGGACGCAGGAAGTCAACGAGGGCAAGGTTTCGACCGAGGAATATTTCGTCCTCAAGAACCTCTGTGCCAAGATCGACGAATTGCGCGCCGCCAAGGGCTGAGCAACGTCCTTGCTTTTTTTGACGCCCAGCCGCCCTTGAAATATGGCGGCCGGGCGGTTTCATTCTTAACTATCGTATCCTGCCCGGGCCAAACCGCGTCACCGGGTCGGATCGGAGGCGTTAATGCTGCTGGAATATTTCCAGATGATTGACCGGGTCGAGTCGGTCGATCTCACCAAGGGCCTTTTGAAGGCGCATTCGGTCGTTCCGGCCAAGAGCCCCGTTTTCGAAGGTCACTTTCCGGGCATGCCGCTCGTTCCCGGCGTCCTTCTGATCGAGACCATGGCGCAGGCGTCGGGCATGCTGGTGCTCGCGGCAACGAAATTCGCCTATATGCCGTTCCTGATGTCGGTCGACGGCGCCAAGATGCGTACCTTCGTCGAGCCAGAAGCAAAGCTCGACATCGAGGCGGAACTGGAGCATGACGGCTCGGGCTTTGCGGTGACAAAGGCGCGGATCACGATTGCCGGCAAGAAGATCTGCGATGCGCAGTTGAAGCTGCGCACCATGCCGTTTAATGAGGTGCCGCTCGCCGATATCGTGCGCAAGCGGGCAGGCGAGGTCGGGCTTCTCGACGCTATCGCCGCTAATGGCTGACGTTTCCGGCTTGCATGGCGCCGCATTCTAAGAGGATTGATGAATGAGCAAGGCTCAGAATGATGTGGTGATCACGGGTATCGGCATCGTCACCTGTCAGGGTGTCGGCAAGGATGCGCATGTCGCCCTGCTGACATCGGACAAGGTGCCGCCGACCATCGTCGAGACCGAGAAATTCAAACCCTATCCCGTGCATCCGCTGCCGGAGATCGACTGGTCGCAACAGATCCCAAAGCGTGGTGATCAGCGCCAGATGGAAAACTGGCAGCGCATCGGCGTTTTCACTGCCGGCCTGGCGCTGGATGATGCCGGCTTCAAGGACGATCTGGACGCTTGCGGCAGCATGGACATGATCGTTGCGGCCGGCGGCGGCGAGCGCGACATCAATGTCGATACATTGATCGTCAACGAAGGTCTGAAGCGCAACGACCGCGAATTGCTTCTGAACGAGAAGCTGACGACCGAGCTGCGTCCGACGCTGTTCCTCGCCCAGCTTTCCAATCTGCTCGCTGGCAATATCTCCATCGTCCACAAGGTCACGGGTTCGTCGCGTACCTTCATGGGCGAGGAAGCTTCGGGCATCTCGGCCATCGAAACTGCTTTCCATCGCATCAGGTCGGGCGAATCGAGCCATGCATTGGTCGGCGGTGCGTTTTCGGCCGAGCGTCAGGACATGATACTGCTGATCGAATCAGTGAACGCGCATGCGATCGGCGACTGGCATCCGCTTTGGTCCCGCAAGCCTGAAGATGGCGGCGGTATGATCATGGGTTCGCTCAGCGCTTTCCTCGTGCTCGAATCGCGCGCCCATGCCGAAGGCCGTGGCGCGCGCATCTACGCAACCATCGACGCCATCGAAGGCGATCGCGGCAGCCGCGATAGCGGCAAGTTCGAGGCCCGGTTGGAGCACTTGCTCGCGCCCGCCAAGGACGCGCAAGGCGACAGCACGGTCGTCTTCTGCGGCACGACTGCGATCCCAGATCTCGCGACGCGCGAGAAGGCCGTTCTGGAAGCGCAGTTGCCCGGATCGGCCATTCGGGGCTATGCCGGCGTTTCCGGCCACGGCCTTGAAAGCCAGTTTCCGCTTGGGCTCGCCTTTGCCGCTCTGGCGGTCGCCAACAAGGCCAAAGTACCGCCTTTCGATGCCACGCATGAAAAGCCGATGACTGCCGGCGCGCAGAAAGCGGTCGTCACGACCGTTGGGCATGTGCGCGGTGAAGGCGTCGCCGTACTTTCCGCCGAAGCGTGAGGAGTTAGGATCATGACCGCATCCGCCTACAAGGATCATCTCGGCCGCCCGATCGTCGCCGTTACCGGCATGGGCATCATCACGTCACTCGGCCAGGGGCTGCAGGACAATTGGAACGCGCTTTCCTCGGGCACGTCCGGCATCCACGGGATCACCCGCTTCCCGACCGACGGCCTTTCGACGCGCATTGCCGGCACCGTGGATTTCATCGATATTCCGGTACCGAACGCGGTCGAGCGCTCCTATGCCTTTGCTCGCGAGACCACGATCGAGGCGCTCGCCCAGGCAGGCATTTCGGGTGATTTCAACGCGCCGCTTTTCCTCGCCGCACCGCCGATCGAGCCGGAATGGAGCGCACGCTTCGAGCTGGCCGACCGCTCGCCGCCGGCCGATCATCCGGCCGATGCCTATGAGCGCTTCCTCGCGGCAATGCGTGAGCGTCCCGATCCGGCTTTCCACGAGGCAGCCCTGTTCGGCGCCATTTCAGAGCGTCTTGCCGACCGTTTCGGTACACGCGGCCTGCCGGTGACGCTGTCGACGGCCTGTGCATCGGGCGTTACCGCGATCCAGCTCGGCATCGAGGCAATCCGCCAGGGTCGCACCACGCGGGCGCTGACAGTCGCGACGGATGGTTCGCTCAGTGCCGAAGCGCTGATCCGCTTTTCGCTGCTTTCGGCATTGTCGACGCAGAATGACCCGCCGACCAAGGCGTCCAAGCCGTTCAGCAAGGACCGCGACGGCTTCGTTATCGCGGAAGGTGCCGCAACGCTTGTGTTGGAATCGCTGGAATCTGCTATTGCCCGCGGCGCAAAGATCCTTGGCATCATGAAGGGCGCCGGCGACAAGGCGGATTCCTTCCATCGCACCCGCTCGTCGCCGGACGGCGGCCCGGCGATCGCGACGATCCGCGCTGCTCTTGCCGATGCGGGAATGGCTGAAACCGATATCGGCTATATCAACGCGCACGGCACGTCGACGCCGGAAAACGACAAGATGGAGTACGGATCCATGTCCGCCGTCTTCGGCGAGCGGCTTCCGTCCATTCCGGTCTCGTCGAACAAGTCGATGATCGGCCATACGTTGACGGCCGCCGGCGCGGTCGAAGCGGTGTTCTCGCTGCAGACCATGCTGACCGGCACGCTGCCGCCGACCATCAATTACAACAATCCCGATCCGTCGATCATTCTCGACGTCGTGCCGAACAAGAAGCGCGAAAAGCAGGTGGGCGCCATTCTTTCGAACTCCTTCGGGTTCGGCGGACAGAACGCCAGCCTTGTCATGGCGCTTGAACCGGCTTAATCGGACCTTTGAACAAAAAGACGTTACTGCGCCCGAGAGGCGGGGGATTTTGCCATGCGCGCTTTGCAATTGATCGACGACCGCAAACTTGAGATCACCGATCTACCGGAGCCTGAAGCTCCGGGCGCGGGTGAGGTTACCCTGCGCGTGAAGGCAGTCGCCCTCAACCATATCGACGTATGGGGCTGGCGTGGGATGGCGTTTGCCAAGCGCAAGATGCCGCTGGTGATCGGCGCGGAAGCGGCCGGTGTCGTCGAGGCGATCGGACCGGGTGTTGCCAACGTACTGCCCGGCCAGCTCGTATCGATCTACGGTGCCCGCACCTGCGGTCTCTGCCGCCACTGCCGCGAAGGCCGCGACAATCTCTGCGAACATGTCGGCGGCGTGCATGGCTTCCATCTCGATGGCTTCGCGCAGGAGAAGGTCAACCTGCCGGCGCGCCTGCTGGTTCCGGCGCCTCCCGGTGTCGATGCGATTGGCGCTGCTTTAGCACCCGTTACCTTCGGCACGGTCGAGCATATGCTGTTCGACAATGCCAAGCTGGAGCCCGGCGAGACGATCCTTGTCCACGCCGGCGGCTCCGGCATCGGCACGGCGGCAATCCAGCTTGCCAAGAAGATCGGCTGCACTGTCATCACCACCGTCGGTTCCGACGACAAGATCGAGAAGGCCAAGGCGCTCGGCGCCGATCACGTCATCAACTATCGCACCGACCGTTTTGAAGGCGTGGTGCGCAAGCTGACGAAGAAGAAGGGCGTCGACGTCGTCTTCGAACATGTCGGCAAAGATACCTGGGCCGGCTCGATGCTGTGTATGAAGCGTGGCGGGCGTCTCGTCACCTGCGGCTCGACCTCGGGCGTCTCCACCGACATGAACCTGATGATGCTGTTCCAGCAGCAGCTAAAGCTGCTCGGCTCCTTCGGCTGCCGGATGGAGAACATGGCGAACGCCATGCAGAAGATGGCGCGTGGGCTGGTATATCCGGTCATCGACACTGAAGTGAGCTTTGGCGATATCGACCGGGCGCTGGAGCGGATGGAATCGCGCCAGATCTTCGGCAAGATCATCCTCAAGATGGATTGAGCGGCGTGAAGCTCGTCCTCACCCGGATCGTGCTTGCCGTCAGGCATTTCCGCCAATGGCTGATTGCGCAGATCATCTTCGGCTTCCTAAATTTCCTGAAGCTGTTCCCCGCCGATGGCGGCATCAACTTCGCCGACTGGCTGACCCGGAAAATCGGGCCGCATACGAGCCGCCACAAGCTGATGCTGACCAATCTGCGCAACGCTTTTCCTGAGAAGAGCGAGGCGGAGATCGCGGAGATTGCCTTGGCGAGCTGGGGCAATATGGGGCGGCTGGCGGCGGAGTATGTCTTCCTCGATCGGCTGTTTGATTTCGATCCGTTTAGCGAGAAGCCGGGCCGCGTCGAGGTATCCGGCATTCCGATCTTCCTCGACCTCAGGGACAATCCGCGGCCGTTCATCGTCTTTACAGGACATACGGCAAATTTCGAATTGCTGCCGGTTGCAGGCGCTGCCTTCGGGCTGAAGGTCACCGTGCTCTTCCGTCCGCCGAACAATCCCTATGTGGCAGAGAAGGTTTTCGATTTTCGCGCCAAGCGCATGGGCAATCTCGTACCCTCGCATGCGGGATCGTCTTTCACCTTGGCCAGGCAATTGGAAGCCGGCGGCGGGGTTGGCGTTCTGGTCGATCAGAAGTTCCGAAAGGGACTGAAGACGCTGTTCTTCGGTCGCGACGTCAAAACCAATCCGCTGCTGCCGAAGCTGGTTCGTCAGTTTAATTGCGAAGTTTATCCGGCTCGTTGCATCCGGCTGCCCGATAATCGCTATCGACTGGAGATCGAACCGAGACTGGAGATGCCGCGCGATGCTCGCGGCAATCTGGATCTGCCTGCGACGGCGCAGCTTCTGAACGACAAGGTAGAGAGCTGGGTGAGGGAATATCCCGAGCAATGGCTGTGGTATCACGACCGCTGGAATATCAAAAAGACTCTTTTCTAAGTAATTACTTAAATAAAACAATTCGTAGCAGAATGAACCATCTTAAGCCTTCTTAGGCTCAAAATTAGACCTTCGGTAAGTCCTGCCTTTCGAAAAATTCGCCTTTACCGAGAACTTCATTTCACCCGGATTGAATGTGAGGGTAAGTCATGTTATTGCATTTGCAAGAAAGCTTGGTGAGATAGCGGGCGCCAGGCTGAATATCCTTGTTTATGGTAGCGTCGGGAATGAGGCCCGAAGCTGAACCATGGGCAAGGACAGGAGGGCAATTTGCTGGCACTCTTTCATGCCTTCTCCATGAAATGCACCCAGATTCAAAGGGCAATCAAGCTGGGTGACGATGAACTTGTCGGTTCGCTCGATCGCGAGTTGGAGCCGCTCGTTACAGCGATCCTGGCTTATAAAGCCACCAGCCTTCTCGAAATGTATATGCAATTGCAATTTATGAGCAATCTCATCCGCGAGGAATCGGATGACCGCTCACGAGTAATGCGCAATTCCGCGTCGCTATCGTCACTGATCGATCGCTATTTCGGCGGCGCCAGTGAGGCCGCGGCGGAGGTGCTGATGGCATTTTCCACAGGAAAGAACCAGCACGAAGCCGAGGTCGCCGGGTTCGACGAGGACAATGTTCTGAACGACGTTATCCTCGATAGCCTGCCGGATCGTGTCGCGGTGATTACGCGCGACTATCGCTATCTCTATAGCAACGCGGCCAATTCCGAATTTCTGGGGTCTAAGCCGATCGAGCTGGTCGGCCGGCATATTGCAGAATTCACCGGTTCCGAATTGTTTGAAAGCACCTTCAAGACCAAGCTGGATGCCTGCTTTGCCGGCGAGACAGTCGATTGCCTCTATCCGGCCTATCGTCCGAAGGAGGCCAACAAGACCTTGCATTGCCGAATGACGCCGCTACGCGCCACCAAGTCGAGAGGCGAAGTAATCGGCGCGCTGGTGGTGGTGCATGAAGTCAGCGTCGTTCCGGCGAACATGCTGGTGGCCTGATCGGCCGTTTTGGTTCCAAACGATAATCTTTCGATAACGCCCGCATTGTGCGGGCGTAATTCGTTTGTCTTTTCCCTACCATCGTCGAAAGCCGTGACAGCGAGCAAATGGCTCGCTCTCTTCGTCGATCTATTGCCGCTTCAGGAAAGGCAGGTCTTCAGGGAATTGGCGATGCTGCGCATCAGGTCGAAATAGAGATCCGGTCCTTGCGTCAGCGTCGCCGCTTCCGGATCGAGCACGCCCGATTTGGCGGATGTGCCCTCGATGACGACATTGACCAGCTTTGGTTCGAATTGCGGCTCGGCGAAGACGCAGGTTGCGCCGAGATCGGCGACCTTGCCGTGGATTTCCGCCACCCGCTCCGCGCCGGGGATGCTTTCCGGGCTGACCGTGATCGAGCCCGCGACATGCACACCGTAGCGGCGCTCGAAATATTGATAGGCATCGTGGAAGACGATGAAGGGCTTGTTCTTTACCGGCGCGATGGTCGAGGCGATTTCCGAGTCGAGCGCGTCCAGCTTGTCGTCCAGCGCTTTCTGGTTCGCCTCGTAGGTTAGCGCATTGGCGGGATCGGCCGCGACCAATGTCGTGGTGATCTCGGCCGTCATTGCCTTGGCATTGTGCGGATCGAGCCAGAGATGCGTATCGAACGCGCCGTGATCGTGTGTATCACCTGCGTCCGCAGCCGGTTCGTCGCCGTCGTCATCCGCTTCGAAAGCGCCGCCCTGGCGGAATTTCAGTTTGGTGATGCCAGGCGCCTTATCGAGTTCGACCACGAGGGCGTTCGAGCCGAGCGCCGAGAGCGGCTTTTCCAGGAAAGCCTCCATGCCGGGACCGACCCAGAAAACCACTTTGGCGCCTTCCAGCGCCCGCGCATTCGAAGGCTTCAGCGCATAGGTGTGCGGCGAGGCCGCGCCTTCCACGATCAAGTCCGGTGTGCCGACGCCTTGCATGATCGCGGCGACGAGGGAATGAACCGGCTTGATCGATACCACCACTTCCGGCGGATCGCCCGCGAATGCCGGGGCGGCGAAGAGCCCAGAGATTAATAAGGAACCGGCGAGGGGGAGAAGGGTCTTTGGCAGGATCATGCGATATTGCCCTTGAATGGGTTCTGTTATGTTATTACATCAATTGCGTTATGCTATAACGTGTGCGATAGCAGGACGCAACAGCGCAAATGGAAATTTCATGCTTTCTTCCGTGGACAATAAGAGCCGGCCCCTCGTGTCGCTCCATGATGTCGGCGTCCGCCGTGGTGGCCGTTGGCTGGTGCGCGGCGTCGATTTTTCGGTGAGCCGGGGCGAAATCGTCACCCTGATCGGCCCGAACGGTTCCGGCAAATCCACCAGTGCCAAGACCGCCATCGGCGTGTTGAAGCCGGATGAGGGCAGCGTCGATCGCATCGCCGGGCTCAAGGTCGGTTATGTCCCGCAGAAACTTGCCATCGACTGGACGCTTCCGCTGAGCGTACATCGTTTGATGACATTGACCGGACCCTTGCCGGAAGCGGAGTTGAAGGCGGCTTTGGAGGCGGTGGGCATCGCCCATCTCGCCAAGGCTGAGGTGCAGCATCTCTCCGGCGGTGAATTCCAGCGGGCCTTGCTGGCGCGTGCGATTGCCCGCAAGCCGGACCTACTGGTGCTGGACGAGCCGGTACAAGGCGTCGATTTCAGTGGCGAGATTGCGCTTTACGATCTCATCAAATCGATCCGCAATTCTGAAGGTTGCGGCATTCTGTTGATCTCACATGATCTGCACGTCGTCATGGCCGCGACGGACACCGTTGTTTGCCTCAATGGCCACGTCTGCTGCCGCGGTACGCCGCAGGCGGTGACCCAGAGCCCGGAATATGTCAGGCTGTTCGGCACGCGAGCCGCGCAATCGCTGGCGATCTACAGCCATCATCACGACCATACGCATCTGCCTGACGGCCGTGTGCAGCATGCCGACGGTTCGATCACCGATGATTGCCGTGCCGATGACGGTCATCACGGTCATGGCCATCACGATCATCACGACCATGATCATGCCCACCACGATCATGATCATAATGCCGCAGGGGAACGCCATGTTTGACGATTTCTTCCTGCGTGCCCTTATCGCGGGCGTCGGGCTGGCACTGACCACCGGTCCGCTCGGCTGCTTCATCATCTGGCGGCGCATGGCCTATTTCGGCGATACGATCTCACATTCGGCATTGCTCGGCGTGGCGCTGTCATTGCTCTTCCAGCTCAATCTGACGCTCTCCGTTTTCGCTGTCGCTGCGGCCGTTTCGATCCTGCTCCTGTTCCTGCAGCGCCGTCAGGCGCTGTCGGCGGACGCCTTGCTCGGCATTCTGTCGCATGCAACGCTGGCGATCGGCCTGGTGATCGTCGCTTTCATGAGCTGGGTAAGAATCGACCTCATTGCTTTCCTGTTCGGCGACATTCTTGCCGTCAATCGTTCGGATATTGCCCTGATCTGGGGCGGCGGCATTCTGGTGCTGGCGGCCATTGCCTGGCTTTGGCGGCCGCTGCTCGCCTCCACCGTCAATCCGGAGCTGGCCGAGGCGGAGGGACTGCAGCCGGAGCGGGCGAAGCTGTTTTTCATGCTGCTGATGGCCGTCGTTATCGCCATTGCCATGAAGATCGTCGGCATCCTGCTGATCACCGCGCTGCTGATCATCCCGGCCGCCACGGCACGCCGCTTTGCCGCGACGCCGGAGATGATGGCCGTCTTTGCTTCGCTGGTCGGCGCTATTGCTGTCGTCGGCGGATTGTTCGGCTCGCTGCGTTACGATACGCCTTCCGGCCCGTCGATCGTGGTGGCGGCGCTCGTTCTGTTTATCATCAGTCTGCTGCCCCTTGCCCGCAGGGCCGGCGCGCCGGCGGCGCAACAGGGAGGACAGGGATCATGACCACTCCGATACTGACCAAGAACCAGTCGCTCGTTTTCGATGTCCTGACCAAGGCGGAGGCGCCCCTCAGCGCCTATACCATTCTCGACAAGCTGCGTGACCATGGTTTCCGCGCACCGCTGCAGGTCTACCGGGCGCTGGACAAGCTCTTGGAATATGGCGTCGTCCATCGTCTCGAGAGCATTAACTCCTTCGTTGCCTGTGCCCATCCGGATGAGAATTGCCATAGCCACGGCCTCGTCGCCTTCGCCATCTGCGAAAGCTGCGGCCAGGTGATCGAATTCCACGATCATGAAGTGGATCACCGGCTGATGGACTGGCTGAAATCGCAGAAGTTCAAGGCCGAGAAGTCAACCATCGAAATCCGCGGTCATTGCGCGAGCTGTGCCGCTTGAATGTCGGCGTGGCGCGATTCTAAAGCCGCGCGCACTTTTGAAAAATGCCGCCTAATCCAGCCTCTTGAGGTCGCGGGCAAAACGCTGCCAATTGGCAACATAGTTGCGGGCTGAACGGCGCAGGCCTTCGATGGCAGCTTCGTCCAGTGTGCGGATCGCCTTGGCGGGAGCGCCGACGATCAACGAGCCGTCCGGAAATTCCTTGCCCTCTGTCACCAGCGCGTTGGCGCCGACCAGACAATTCTTGCCGATCTTTGCGCCGTTCAACACGGTCGCGCCCATGCCGATCAGCGAATTGTCGCCGATGGTGCAGCCGTGGATGATGGCATGGTGGCCGATCGTGCAGCCTTCACCCATCGTGGTCGGGAAGGCAGGATCGGTATGCACCATCGCCCCTTCCTGAATATTGGTGCCTTTGCCGACGACAATTGGCTCATTGTCGCCGCGCAGGACCGCGCCAAACCAGATACCGACATCCTCGCCGATCTCCACCTTGCCGATCACACTTGCGTCGGGCGCGATCCAATATCGGCCGGGATCTGGCGTCTTCGGCACCAAGCCGGAAAGGGCATAGAGCGGCATCTCGCTTCTCCTCGATCAAATGACGTTCAGCACCAGCGTCGCGACGCCATCGACGGCGCAGGTGATCCTGTCCCCGCGCGCCACCGGTCCGACGCCGGCCGGCGTGCCGGTCATGATGACATCCCCAGGCGCCAGCGTGAACTGCTTCGAGAGCTCGGCGATGATTTCCGGTACCTTCCAGATCATCTGCGAGAGGTCACCCCTCTGCGCCGACTCGCCGTTGCGCATCAGCCAGATGCCACCCTTGTCGGGATGACCAACCTTAGTTGCCGGGGCGAGAGGGGAAATGGGGGCGGAGTGTTCGAAGGCCTTGCCGACTTCCCAAGGGCGGCCGAGCTTCTTGGCTTCGCCCTGCCGGTCGCGGCGGGTGAAATCGATGCCGACGGCATAGCCGTAGATGCAGTCTAGCGCTCTCTCGGCCGGAATGTCGGCGCCGCCGCTTTTCAGCGCGATCACCAGCTCGACCTCATGATGCACATCCGACGACAGCGGCGGATAGGGGAAATCGCCTGATGGTAACAGATTGTCCGGGTTCTTCTGGAAGAAGAAGGGCGGTTCGCGGCTGGGGTCGTGGCCCATCTCAATCGCATGGTCGGCATAGTTGCGGCCGACGCAATAGACGCGGCGCACGGGGAAGAATGCGGTTTCGCCTTCGATCGGCAATAGGACGGGTGCGGGCAGGGGAATGACGGTGGCAAATTGTTCGGTCATGACAATCTCTTCGCAAAATTCGTCTGCTGCCAGAAGAACGCTGTCTTCCGACTCCAGTGTCAGCCTAGCATCAATGGAGCGGAGGGGAAAACCGACCAATGGAAACGTTTTGGTGTAAAGCGTGGGCGGAGGCGTTTTCCCTGCTCCGGACGATGTCGGATATCCGCCGTAAGCCTTAGATTCGCTCATCTGTGCAGATAAAGGGAACTATGGCATAACTAGGCCATGGCTATAAATGTCTTGGGGGTCCATACCGATCAGGTCAGGACGGAACAGGCGTCGGGCAATTCGCTTGCAGCCGCCTATTCTGTAGCCGTCTTCTGCTGGGTGCTGTCGTCCGGCGTTTATATCGCCGCAAAATGGGTCTCTCACGAAATGCCGCCCTGGGCGCTCTGCTTCTGGCGCGTGCTGATCGCCTGGGCCATCCTGCTACCGATCGTGCGCGGGCATTTTAGCGCCATGGTTGCGCTTGTGCGGGCTCGTCCACTGGAATTGCTTTGTATTGGCGGCACCGGGCTTGCGATCTGTCAGGGGCTGCTTTTCATCGGCCTCGAACATGCGGATGCCACGACGGCCGGCATCATCATGGCTCTGATCCCCATCCTCACCATGATCCTTGCCCGCCTGATTTTGGGGGAGCCAATGGGAACCTGGCAGGTGACGGGATCGATCATCGCTTTCCTCGGCATCGTGATCATCGTCGTCAAAGGCAGCCCGGCGGCATTGATGCGCCTCGATATCAATCCAGGGGAGTTGTGGATCGTCGCCGGCTCTTTCTGCTTCAGTCTCTACACCGTCCTGCTCCGCCGTGCGAAATTCGATATAGAGCGTCTTCCTCTTTTGGTGCTGCTTCTTGGCGCCGCGGTGCTTACGGCGTTGCCGTTCTATCTCTGGGAGCTTGCGTCCGACGAGCGCTCGACGCTCAACGGCAACGGGCTGATCGCGCTCGCCTATGTGGCGATCCCCGGCGGGGCCATGACCTATTACCTCTTCAATCGGAGCGTCGAGGCGCTGGGTGCGGCCCGGGCCGGCATGATGCTCTACCTCCAGACAATCTTCACCGCCATACTCGCCTACCTGCTTCTCGGCGAGCAGTTGCAGTCCTATCACCTCGAAGGCGCTGCGATCATCGTCGTCGGCCTGCTGCTTGTCACCCTGCTGAAGCCGAGGACCAAAACCGTGGCGGCAAAGCCCTGATGCGCTAGTGGGAGTGGTGCAGGCGGACAGCCTCCATGTTGCAAGCCCGTTTTCCCGCCGAAAATCAGATTTACTCTGTTTTCGGTAGGACGACCGTTTCGCTGCACTCATCCTTTTCGATTATTGCGGCATCGAAAATAATATATATAGTTGCAATAGTAGTAGGAGGAGGCGATGATAGAAAGACCTTACAAATCAGAAGAAGAGCGAGAAAGCGAGCGTCAAAGATACATGGAGTATGCGGCGATGCTGTTGAAGCAGCGTCGTGAGGAATTGGATTTCTTGGATCGGATTCTTGAAAAGGGCGGGAAAGACGAAGCGATGATAGTCCTCGCGAAGCTCTCACCTGGCTTCTTGCCGACCGTTCCTGTCTTGGATCCCGATGGTCGCTTCTTCTTGGCAGGCCCCGGCGGTTTTATTCCGGAACCTTTCTTCGAAAAATGCGCGGACTGTCCACACTATCGCGTAACCGGGTGAGAACGTGCGTACAACGATGGAAGAGATATTTGTTCGCGCTACTTATATCAATCTTGACCCAGCAAAGTCGGACTACGGTCTGGATCTATATTTTGAGCGCTCCGGCACGTCCGCGACGAACGCTGAGGTTGAGGCGCTTCGCTCAGATTACGAGCGCACGCTCAATATTTTGAAGCAACTCAGTGTCACCACGGCTGAATTCAAGCATATCTTGAATCAGCTCCTTGCAGGCGCGCAGGTAGGACTGGTTGGGAAGAACTACAACATACAGGACGGTAGAGGGCAGTTGGATTCGATCCAAAGGCAAATGTTAAAATTCGGCAGAACGAACCGCGATATCTATCTTTGGACGCTGGCGAAGACGGCATTTGTAATTTTTCTGGCGACTCTGGTTCTTTGTGGCCTCCTGTATTTTGTGGTCCCGCGCTATCTTTCCGATCAGGAGATGTTAGCGGCCTATCGTTCTGCGCTGGCGTGGATTGTTCCGATTTGTTTGCTTCATCCAGGCGCGGCCCTTGGGGTGGTCTTTGTCGGGTTTGTAATCAATCGGACGATAACTTTCGAGAAAATCGCACAGTTTGATCCTTATTATTTTTCGCCTCCGCTAAGATTTCTCTATGTAAGCGTCGTGGGTTACGTCCTTTTCGCGGCGCTTTGGTTCAAGCTGGTAATGCTTGGACTGGGTGGATATCTTTTGAACGACGTGAGAACTGAACCTGCGGCTGGTCTTCTTATCGGGCTGGTGTGTGGTGTCAGCGAGGCATTGGTGGTTGAACTGCTGCTAAATCGACTCCGTCCGGTAGAGCGGAGCAATTCGCACCCATAGCCGTCAGGTATTTCGGGTCGGAGTTTGACCGCCGAATCTCCCTTTGTGCAGCTATTTCTTTGATTGTCGCGCTTAATGCGGTTTTGAACTATATAAGGCCCGGAAGGGCTGTTTGCCGGCCTATGCGTAGATGTGGTAGTGCCGATGATGGTGCTACAGATTTCAGTACTGTTGCTATGGTGTCGCGCTGTGGTCCTGAAAGACGGTCGAAAAAGAGTTTAAAGGTATGAAAACAGCCTCCGACGAAAAAGCGAAGGGCGGCGGAGCTTCAAGCACTTCGGGCTATTTTGGCAAGCCCGTTTTCGCCGTCGCACCGATGATCGACTGGACGGATCGGCATTGCCGGTATCTGCATCGGCAGATCAGCCGGCATGCGTTGCTCTATACCGAGATGGTGGTGGCGGATGCGATCATCCATGGGCCGCGCGACCGGCTGCTGGGGCATGATGCATCCGAGCATCCCGTGGCGCTGCAAGTCGGCGGCTCCGATCCGGCCAAGCTTTCGGAAGCGGTGCGGATTGCCGGGGCTTATGATTATGACGAGATCAATCTGAACGTCGGCTGTCCTTCGGATCGCGTGCAGTCCGGTACGTTCGGGGCCTGCCTCATGCTGACGCCGGAGACGGTGGCGGAATGCGTTGTGGCGATGAAGAGGGTTTCCAAGGCGCCCGTGACGGTGAAATGCCGGATCGGTATCGATGAGCAGGAGCCGGAGCTGGCGTTGCCGGAGCTGATCACCCGCGTGCTCGAGGCCGGCGCCGATGCGATCTGGATCCATGCCCGCAAGGCCTGGCTGAAGGGCCTGTCGCCGAAGGAAAACCGCGAGATCCCGCCGCTGGATTACGACATCGTCTACCGGATGAAAGAGCGTTGGCCGGACGTCTTCATCGGCATCAACGGCGGCATCCAGACGCTGGATCAGGCCGAAGCGCATCTTGCCCATGTTGACGGCGTCATGCTCGGCCGCGCCGCCTATCAGAACGCTGCTATCCTCGCCGATGTTGACCACCGCTTCTATGGCGAACCGTCCGTCGAGCCGGATTGGAATGCCCTGCGCGACCGGATGATGGCCTATACGGAGCGCCACATTGCCCATGGCGGCCGCCTGCAGCATGTCGCCCGCCACATGGTCGGTCTTTTCACCGGCCTGCCGGGCTCCCGCCGCTACCGCCAGATTCTCTCCACCGACGCTAACAAGCCGGGGGCGGGGACGGAGGTGATTGCAGCGGCATTTGCAGCGGTGGATTTTGCCGGCGAGGGTGAACGGGTGAGCGCTTAGCGCCTTGGGAATATGCCAACCCGCCCTCGTCCTTCGAGGGTCGCTTATGCTCCCACCTCAGGTGAGGGCTGATCGATTGGGTCTTGCGGCAATTGCAAAGTGATCTTGGGAACAATTACGAAGCCTGCTCTACCCTCATCCTGAGATGCGGAAGCCGTAGGCTGTAGCCTCGAAGGACGAGGGTGCCCGATCTGCCTGCAAACGCAAAAAAACGGCGCGGTTTTCACCGCGCCGTTCGAAACCTTATCCGGCTTCTCAACTAAGACTTAGGAAGCCTTGATGTTGACAGCCTTCGGGCCCTTGCCCATGCGATCCGGCTCGGTGTCGAAGGTGACCTGCTGGCCTTCGCGCAGCGACTGGATGCCAGAAGCCTGAAGAGCGGAGATGTGAACGAAAACGTCCTTAGCGCCGCCGTCCGGGGTGATGAAACCAAAACCCTTGTCCTGGTTGAAGAATTTTACGATGCCCTTGGTGGCCATTGGGATAGTCCTTTTCCCTACAGTCTGATGTCTGCCCGAGCTGCCCCGAGCGGTTTAGCCTTTGCCCTACGCAAAGACCAGTCGAGAAGTCACGTACGGGGAAAGAACGTCTACGCAGAGGATAAACCTCTGTAGGCTGCCTCGCGCAGTCGGCATTGCCAAATCAGTCCAGTCACCGGCATGCAAATGCCCGAGCGGGTGTATGGGTGACAGGATTTGCGACAAAAGGCAAGGGGCAATATTGGGGCGAAGCGGGAATGAGGCCGGATAGGGGGGAGATTTCAAGGGGTTGGGGAGGTGATGCTTATGCCGTTGATGGCCGTTATTGTTTCACTTTGACACTACAATACGGCGAAAATTACCCGTATACCGATCAATGACGTAGCTTCGATGACAACTATTTGCGATGAGTCACTCGAAATGAAATGGCGCGGATTATCGCCGCGCTGGCAAATCCCAAACCCGATAGAGGTTATTGAGCGCATCCGCTGTGCGGCATTCGACGACTGGCAAACCGGATTCCTGGAGAATTTTTGCATATTTGACGCCACTGTCGCGAGTCTTCACGAGAATCCAGTGAATCATTTCCCATTTGATGCTGTCCTGGGCACCTTCGAGATGTCCCGCGCGGTCCGAGCGGTTGATCAGCGTGCGCTTGAGATAGCGGGAAAAGCGTAGCCAGTGATTGGACGTTAGGAGAATGGCGCCGGTAGCACGGGCCAAACGCTGCGGCATCAGGCGCGAGTAGTTGCCTTCCATAACCCACTGCTCTCCCAGAATTGCCGCATCGTGAAGCGCGGCGAACTCTGCTTCGGGGCGCGGCTGCCAATCCGTATAGGGCAGATGATGAAGTTGATCGAGATGGACGGCCGGAAAACCAAGCTTTTTAGCAAGGGCGACCGCCAACGTCGATTTCCCCGCATTGGAAGGGCCAACAACGACAACGCGCTCGCCAAGGGAGTGCAAAGGCAACATGAGGACACCGGTCGGGAAAATTGAGATGACCTCAACTGGCTGGAAAACGATGAGTTGTCAACGACCGGCGGGCTCGGTCCCTCAATGGTAGCATCTTCGCCAATTGCGCCGCAGCTTTCCGCACGCCGGGCCGCTCTCAAACCACTTCGATTTTGAAATCCGCGCCTTCCCACCGCTGCGTATCCGTCCAGAAGAGTGTGAAGATGATCGTGCCCGGGCCGAGCGCCTTCGTCGGTATGTCGCAGATGTGCATGCCGAAACCCGTAGTGTGAGATTGGCTGTCGGTGAAGCTGGACCAGCCGTCGGTGGACCAGTGCACCTGCGCTGGTTCCGGCAGTTCGATGCGCAGGGCGCGGCCTGCCGGCATACGCGCGCGCTTGTTCGTCGGGCGCCAGGCGAAGGGCGCGGGTGCCGGCTTGGCGCCGACGTAGCGGGCGAAGGTCTGGGGCGGCATATCGAAGACTACGCCGTCACGGATCGAGCGCAGCAGCTTGATGTGTTCCGCGTGGGCCCAGACCAGAGGCATGGCGCTGCCGGAGGGGCGACCGAGAAAAAGCTCGCGTTCGGGCACGTTTTTGCTGTCCCAGATCTGCTCGGGCAGGAGCCCGCCTTCGCTTGCCGAGGCTTCCAGTGCCGTCAGCAGGCGCTTCGCCTCATCCGGCCGCCCGGCGGCGAGTTCATAATGTGCGCGCTCGCCCGTCAGCAGCGGCCATAGCCGGCCGACACCGCTGCCGGCGAAGGGCGCGCCGCCGGTGCGCTCGCCGTAGCCGTCGTCATTGTAGCGGTACCAGTAGGGTCCGGTGGAGAGGTCGCGCCGCAATTCCGAATCGATCGCGGCGATGGTGCCGAGGATGCGCGGATCGTCGGCGGCCCTGAGGCCGAAGCGCACCAGCGCCAGCGCGTCCGGGCTGATAAGCAGGTCCGCCTCCAAGACTTCGCTGGCGTCATCGCGATTGCGGATTGGGATGAAGTCACGCCTCAGTGACGAGCTGCCATCCGTGACCGAGGCGATGCGCACGTAATAGCCTTCGATGCCGAGGCTACGCGATAGTTCCGTATCGGTGGCATAGGTCCATTCCTCGATGCGCTCGTTCCAGCCATCGGCCACCTCGCGCAGATATTGCGCCGCCGCCAGCCGGCCGGCTGCTTCCACCGCATCGGCCGCCGCGAGCAAGCCGGCGATCTCGACGGCGAGCGTGAACGGCGAGTAGCCGGCATCCTCCTCCCAGCGATCCTGTTGGGTAGCAGGGCCGTTTCTGACAATATAGGCGGCCGCCGCCTCGATCATCGGCAGGTACCGGCCGCTCTCCGACGCGTCGATCGCGCCGGCGCGCAGCAGCATGTCGTAGAGCAGGATGGGAAAGGCCGTCTCGTCCATCTGGATGCCGTACCAATAGGGCCGGCCATCGAGCCACGCATTCTGCACCCAATGGCCATCCGCCTCTTGGATCGCCGAGAGATAGTCGAGCACGGAGCGCGCGTCGGCCTTGGCGCCGGCGGCAAGCAGCCCGCCGGCCGTTTCCACGAGATCGCGCGTCCAGACCAAATGATAGCCGCCGAGGTCGTCGTCGCTCTTATTGAAACCCCACGGAATGGACAGGCTGGCGATGATGGCGCCGGAGGCATCGTCGCGGTGAGTGGCAAGCACGCCGGTACTGACGCGGTATCGGTTTAGCTGGCTGGGGTCGTGGGGTTCGTCCAGGGCAAGCAGGCTGGCCTGCCACTCCCGCCAGCCACTGCGATAATGTTTCAGCGCCGGCTCGACACCTTGTTCCAAGCTGAGGACGGCGCGGAAGGCAGCTTCTTCCGGCTGCGTGCCGAAGCCGATGGCGATCAGCGCGCGCCCTTCGTTCGCCTGGATATCGAGCGTCCCCGACAGCGCGATGTTGCCGGATGCAGCGTAGCGGTACTCCTCCTTCAGCCCTTGGCCGCGCGACAACGTCTGCCAACCGTCGGAGAAGCCGACATAACCTACGGAGCGCGCCAGCCAGGGCACCGAGGCGGCGACGGCGAGCACCCGCCCGGAACCCTCGGCGAAGAGCATCGGCCTGCCTTTGAAGTCACCGTACCAGCCAGTGTTGTCCGCGCCGCCGTTGACCAGATGCGGCGCCACGAGGGCATGCAGTCGGTAGTCGGAGAGATCGCCGATGAGCGCCTGGAAGTAGACTTTCTGCAGCACCACCTCACGCTCTGGGTCCGAAAATATGGTCTTGGTGATGCGATAGCGACCGTCGCGGGCGGTATTGACGAGGCGGAAAGCCGGAACGCCATCCTCGATCGCCTGCACGCGATGATCGGCATCGCGCTTCTCCTCGGAAAAATAGCCGTCGGCCGTCACGATGAAGCCGAAATCACGGACGCAGGCCATATCGAGCCGCGGCGCGTAGATCTCGTTGAGGATGCCATGGCTCGCCGTGAACCAAACGCTGCTCGCCGTGCTGACGGCAGTGCCGACCGCGCTCTTGTCGCTCGAGGTCCAGCGAGGCTCGATGCCCGGGGCCCCGGGCGGGTCTATGGAACCGGGTGGCAGTGTCGGATAGGCCAAGTGTCGATCCTCCGCTCAGTATGCGTTCCTCTTCGGAGCCATCCTGGATTGAATTTAAGCGATCCGCAATACGCCCCGGACTTGACAGCGAGTGCCGATCTTGCGCCCCATAGGCGTGGGAGCGACGAAGGGCAGGGTCTAAAGCGCATCGCGATCTCTGGGATTCGCTCCTTGCGCTTTGGGCCTTTGATTTTGCGCATGTCGTTATCGCAAAACCGCTGTGCGCTTTTGCGCGGCATGCCTTAGGGAGGAGCGCTAGACATGGATGACATGACGGAAGAACCCGCAGCAGAGCAAACACGTCACCACAGCAAGCCGAAGGCGCATGCGGCGCCTGCCCGCCGCACCGTGCTTGCCGTCGATATCGGCGGATCGCATGTGAAGGTGGAACTCAGTAGCGGCGGCGAGCGGCGAGCAGTCGAATCGGGGAACAAAATGACGGCGGCCAAGATGGTGGACGCGCTGCGCGATCTCACATCCGACTGGCACTACGACCTCGTCACCATGGGATACCCCGGACCCGTGGTCGCCCACCGCGCCGCAGCCGATCCGTTCAATCTTGGACCGGGATGGAAGGATTTCGATTTCGAGGCAGCGCTCGGCAAGCCCGTGCGGATGGTCAACGATGCGCTGATGCAGGCGATCGGCAGCTACGAGGCGGGCCGCATGCTCTTCCTTGGTCTCGGCACCGGCCTCGGCTCGGCCATGATCGCCGACAACGTCTGCATGCCGCTGGAACTGGCGCATATGCCCTACCGAAAGGCGACCTTCGAAGATTATGTCGGCGAACGCGGCCTGGAGCGACGGGGCAAGAGCAAGTGGCGAAAATCGGTATTCGACGTCGCCGAGCGCTTGGACAGGGCCCTGCTGCCGAACTACATCGTCATCGGCGGGGGCAATGTCGAACGGCTCAAGGAACTGCCACCGAAGTGTCGGCGGGGCAATAACGATAACGCGTTTCGCGGTGGTTTCCGGGTCTGGCTGGATGACAGTTTGCGGTTTTGAGGGGAGGCAAGACCGGCGGACTTAGGGTATCGGCGGTGCCTCCAGCGATGTCTAATTGGGCATCACACGGTATACGCATGCAATTCCCTCGACGCCCCGGAGAGGAGCCTCGAAGGCAACCAGTCTTTGACCGGCGAGGAGTTGGCTGACACCCGGCGCCGAAAACAGCGCTTCGGAAATGCATATTTCCCCCGCGTCAGCCAGCGACTGCACGCGTGCGGCAACATTGACGGTCTGGCCGAAATAATCGAGGTTTTCGTTCAAGCTCACGGCGATCGAGGGGCCGCAATGGGCTCCGATCTTCAGGATGAGGCTCGGGTCGCCATGCGCGGCATTGTAGCGCTCGATGACCCCCAGAATGTGCAGCGCAGCCGAGACAGCATCCGCCGGACGAGAGAAGGCAGCCATCACGGCGTCGCCGATCGTCTTGACGATCGCGCCTGAGTGCTCCTGCACCGTCGCACCGAGCAGTGCGAAATGCTCGCGAACCAGCGCATAGGCATTGAGATCGCCAAGCCGCTCATACATGGCGGTCGATCCCTTGAGGTCCGTGAACAGGAGGGTCACCTGACGGATGCCTAGACCTTCCTTCTCGTCGACGTTTTCCGAGCGGAACAGGCGCCGAAATGTCTGTCGGGCCAGCAGCATCCCGCCCGACATGTAAGGATCGAAGTCGAGGACCGGCTTGATTGTCTGCGCCAGGATTTCAGGCGGCCAATTGATCAGCAGCAACGAGCCACGCACGGCACCGGAGTTCTGCACGTCGATGATGACAGGGCCGGGCGGCATTGCCGGCAGCGAAGCGGAAAACCGCTGCCCGTCATATCCGATCCGGAGGTGCGTCGGCTCCGTTACCGGCTCGCCTATGACCGGCAATGCAAAACTGGCCTGGGTCTGGACATTGATGCCCGCCAGGGCGCCGGGACCGAGCTCCGCCCTCAACGTCGTGACCGAGCCAGGCGGCAGAAAAGAGAGTCCACGAACCAGTCCCTGCAGGACATCGAGAAAGCGGACCTGTTGGCCGGGTATTCGCGCGTCGCTCAGGAATCGCGCCTTCCAGTGAAAATCCTCGACTGAGAGCGAGCCGGGATCATGAAAAGGCAGCCGGCGGAGGTGCGGCGACACCGTGAAGGTGACTTCGATGAAGTCATCTAGGTTGGTTTCGCCGCTGACGTCGCACAGACCGCAGACATAGTGGGTCTTCAACGTTCGCAGCGCGCCGAAACTGTCGAGCACCATGCCGGATTGCGGGCACACCACGTCCCAGCTCATCTCGAACAATCCGCTTCGGGTGGCATGGAGAAACAGATCGATGCTTTCCGCCTCCGCAATGGCGCGGTCACGAGCGAAGGCGAGGGGATTGAGGCGGTAGAGAGACAAGTCGTCACCGCTGCGGATCAGCGTTTCGAATTTGGAGATGACTCGCGGACTCCAAGACCGGGCCTGCTCGATCTCGATGATCTTGCTTTCAAGGAGCCTTTCCTGAACGTCAGTCATGTGGCACCTGCGCTTCAGCTATCGATCAGGTTTGGCCACATACTGGGACCTGTCTTGGCTATTTGAGACTATAGCAAAGAATGGAGCGCGCGTCCGCTGAGGATGTCTGTGCTGCCGACGGTCATTTCATCGAGTGTGTTCTTGCGGAAGGGGGCATGCCGGCGTCGCTACCGGGACTTCGTCATCGGCGATGGCAATATCGACCGGCTCAAGAAACCGCCGCCGCAAATGCCCGAGAGGGTATGTGGCTCATGGATTTACGACAAGAGGCAAGGGGCAATATCGGAGCGAGGGGAGGGTGGTGCGAGATAGGGCGGGAGTTTCAGAGGGTGGGAAAATGCTGGCAATCTTTGAGTTCACATTAGCAAACTCGACAAATACATCTTTCAGCATCAATCATTTTTATTGCGAATCCCGCAGGAGTTGCTTTGAATGGTGACAAAAGGGAGAAGACGAATGTATGTCAGCCATATTGGGATAAAAAATTTCCGAGCCCTATCAGACATCAACGTTGACCTGAGTCCGCATATCAATGTCATCGTGGGGCCAAACGGCGTTGGAAAAACTACTATTTTGCAGGCAGTTCGATTGGCAAAAGCTCTCGCTGCGCCAAGGACCCAAAACGAAGCAGCACAGGTTCTTATTTCTTTAAGCGCTGCTTCGCCACATTTTCCTCAGCGCCTATTCTTGGACGGGTTGGCGAGAGACCATTCTCAGATAGTCGAGATCCGCACAACTTACACACTAACTGCTGAAGAGATTGCCGGCTGTGAGAGTTCCATTCTTCCAATAACTCAGAACTTTGTAGCGGCAAGGCTCGGACTAAATTTCGCTAACCCTGCTCAGCTCTTGCAGTTTATGCAGTCCCCTGAAGGGGTGGAGACAAGTAAGAGGGTTAGTGAGGACCTCAGGAATCTTTTCCGTCGCTTAAAAACCGACCCCACGTTGCTGGTGGGAATTTCATTTCAGCCCGCAACTGGAGAGCTACGCGTAATCGATCCGATAGCGGGCGTTGTGCTTGCCTTTTTGGATCAGCGGTTGCCGCCATCTCAGTCGATATTCTCCTATTTTCCTGCTGATCGCGCTCTGCCTGTCGGAGAAACGAATCTTCAACTGGGGGGACCGGATGCGCAACAACAGCTTGAGATGCACAACTCACAACCGCAACTGAAGTATCAAAGACTGAAGAACCTGATTATCAACGCTATGGTCCTTGAGGGGACTGAAGATGGGACAAATACAGTCAAACAAGAATTTGAAACGATATTTACGGAACTTCTTAAAGGAAGGCGCATCGAATCTATTCGTGTGAATGACCTGGGATTACTATCCGTCATGACACGAGAACTGACAACGGAGAGACTAATCGAGTTAGATAGCTTAAGCAGCGGCGAGAAAAATATTGCGCTCACGTTTTTGATAGTCGCGAAATCGCTAGCCCCTCATGGGATCGCTTTATTCGACGAGCCAGAATTGCATCTTAATCCTGCAGTTAGCCGGGATTTGCTGACGTTCATGTTGCGACAATACTCTAAGCCCAGGGGAGTTCAGTTCCTTATGTGCAGTCATTCTCCCGAGATTCTTTCAGGGGCTTTTTCTAATGATGAGTGCGCGCTTCTTCATCTCAAGTCACCCACTGATATAACTCGCGTTAGTAAAGCCGCTCGACATGAATATGCGGAGGCCCTGAACCGGCTCGGAACGTCTGTTAGCGAGTCACTACTTTACCAAGGTACTATTCTCGTCGAGGGAACCACAGACGTAAGGTTCTTGGAGATAGCTTTTCCCGATTACGCTCGTAGATTCAAAATCAAAGATCGCGGAGGACGCCGCGAGGTCGAAAAAACCATTTCGGAGCTACAGTCGCTTGAAATTCAAGGGCAAAAAGTTGCTCCCATTTACCTAATTTTTGACCGCGACGAGGAAATCACCACGCTTAAAAGCTCCAACGCTGTGCGTGTGCTCCAATGGAAACGTCGATCGATAGAGAATTATATGATGGGCGCGGATGTTCTATCCGAAATCTTACGAAACGAGGATTTGACCAAAAATACAATCGAAAGCGCCGGAGAGGTCAACAATTTGGTGCGGGAAATCGCCTTTGAACAACTCGATGCGATAGTTGCGCGCGAGGTCTATAACTCTTACGGTTTTCAAAATAGCTCGCTTCAGAAAGATGATCTTGCTGAATCCGGCTCAGATGCAATTGCTACAAAACTTTCTGAGCGGTGGGTAGCGGCCAGAGCGTCTATGCCCGAGATCTCTCCGGTGGAGTGGAAAATCGAATTTCTTCATAAGTGTTCTAGGCGTCGAGATGAACTTCGATTGCAGTGGGATGCGAAGTGGCGCGAACTTTGTGATGGTAAGAAATTGCTTTCAGATTTATATCGGCGACTGCAACTAAAGCGGTCAGAGGCAAATTTCTATGATGTTATCGCGCGAACAATGCGTGATTTGGAGTCAGAGGACTGGGCTATCGTACGCGGGCAATTGGAGGAACTTATCCAGTCTTAGATGAAGTTACTTTTGCATGCATTTCCAGCCTACCACGCGGTCTTGAAATAATGTAGTGACTGATGTCTGGCGTAGGCCAACAGCGAAGTCGCTAGTGACTTCTACCTCTCCGGCCGCCCCGTCTTACCCTTCGTCCGACCCTTCCGCTGCTTCTCATCCACCGCATCCTCATAGGACCCGACACCCGGCTTTCCCTGATAATCGGCTTGTCCGGCACCTTGCCGAGAACCGGTTTTTCCGTCCTGCCGACGGTGATTTCGTTGAGGGTATTTTTGCGGAAGACGGGCGTGCCGGCCATCGACGGCCAGCACGGCGGGAAGCAGCACGCGTTCAGACAAGGCGTTTGCCCTGGGCATCGAGTACCTGCTCGCCGTCTTCCTTGGTGAAGGAGCCTTTATGGGTGTCGGGCAGGATATCCAGAACGACCTCGGAAGGCCGGGCAAGGCGTGTGCCGATCGGCGTGATGACAAATGGGCGGTTGATCAGGATCGGGTCCTTCAACATGGCATCGAGCAACCGATCGTCGGTCAGGTCCGGATTGTCGAGGCCGAGTTCGGCATAGGGTGTGCCTTTCTCGCGAATTGCCTCGCGGACGCTCAAACCTGCATCCGCAATCATCTTGACGAGCTGTTCGCGGGTCGGCGGATTTTTCAGATATTCGATGACAGTCGGCTCGATGCCGGCATTCCGGATCATCGTCAGCGTGTTGCGCGACGTGCCGCATTGCGGGTTGTGATAGATGGTGACGTCCATGGTCATGGGGCGGATTCCGTTTCTGTAGGAGTTTGAGGATTGCGGGCTTCCATCAACAGCCAGCTAGCGAGCATCGATGCCAGCAATGCGCCCAGGACTTCCGCGACGATAAAGCCTGGCAGATCGACCGGACGGATGCCCGAAAAGGTGTTTGTCAGCGAGCGGGCGATAGCGACGGCGGGATTGGCGAATGAAGTGGAAGCCGTGAACCAGTACGCGGCCGTGATATAGAGACCGACCAGCCAGGGCACGGTTTCGGACCGAAACCGCAGGCCGGCGAGGATCACGAAGATGAGGCCGAACGTGGCCGTTATTTCAGCAAGCCATTGCGCGCCGCCGGCACGGATGGTGGTCGAGGTTTGAAGCAAGGGCAATTCGAACATGGCATGGGCAAGAATGGTTCCGACAATGCCACCAAGGATTTGCGCGACGATATAGGTCAGAGCCGACATTGCGGTCAGTCCGCGACGGAGCGCGAAAACCAGCGATACGACCGGGTTGAAGTGAGCCCCGGAAACCGGCCCCAGCACAGTAATCAGCACGACAAGGATCGCACCCGTCGCAAGCGTGTTAGCGAGCAATGCAAGCGCCGTATCAGTCGTCAGCCTGTCCGCCATGATGCCCGAACCGACGACGGTCGCAACCAGAAGTGCCGCGCCGAGGGCTTCCGAGGCAAGGCGGCGCGAGAGAGGAAACAAAGTCATAGCTTCAGACCACAGACCAAATCGGGACGTTCATTGAACTTTTTCCTCTGCGGGCGCGCAGCAGGCGGCAACCTTGGCCGTTGGTGCACAAATTTCGGGATTGCCCCCGCAGCAGTCTTCCATCAGGAAACGCACGAGGCCGCTCAGCGCATCGTAATTGGCGGTGTAGATGATGGAGCGAGCTTCACGCTGCTGGTTGACGAGGCCGGCTCGATCCAGTTCCTTAAGATGGAACGAGATGTTCGAAGGCGATACTTCGAGCTTTTCCGCAATTGTTCCTGCCGACATGCCGTCCGGACCGGCAACGACGAGCATGCGGATGATCTGTAGTCGGGTCTCCTGCGAGAGCGCACCGAACGAAGCGAGAGCTTGACGTTCATCCATAATTCAATAATCCTTGAAATGTTGAAACGATGGGTATCTCAAATGAATGCGATCGACAAGGTCCAATCTTCGGATATCAACCTTGGCCTTTTGCTTGAGACATTGGCAGCTTCCCGCGATCTGCCCCTTGTATTCCGCTATGAGGGCCGGTCGGTGAAGCCGGGCTATCATGTCACCGAAGTCAAGGCGGGGCAGTTTTCAGCGCTGGACTGCGGGGCCAATCCGGAAGCATGGGCAGAGATTTTCGTGCAGCTCTGGGATATCGAGGAAGGCAACCGCACCTATATGCTTGCGGGCAAGTTCGCTGCCATCATTCGCAAGGTTTCCGAGCATGTTCAGCTTGATGGCTCGGCGAAGCTGACCTTTGAGGTAAGCGATGGTGTGCAGCCGATGCGGCTCTATTGCGCATCGACTCCTGTCATCTGCGATGGTGCGCTATATGTCGAACTCGTTCCCCGCGCGGCGAGTTGTAAGCCGCGTGACCGGTGGCTGGCTGAACAGGCTCAAGTGGCGGCCTGCTGCGGATCGGCGGCTGCTGCCAAGTGCTGCGGGTAGTCCATGCGATGACCGCAATGAGCCGCAAGTTGCCACTGGAAAACTGAAATCCGCTTACCTCCCAGGCCGCCCCGTCTTGCCCTTGGGCCGGCCCTTCCGCTGCTTCTCATCCACCGCATCCTCATAGGAGCCGACGCCCGGCTTCGCGCGGATGATCGGCTTGTCCGGCACCTTGCCGAGGACCGGCTTTTCCGTCCTGCCGACGGTCATTTCGTCGAGGCTATTCCTTCGGAAATAGCCTCGAGTTCTTGCTTGCTCGGATTCGCTATCTTGCCCGGCTGTGCCGGACAAGGCGTCCGAACTGGTTTTTTTGCGGAAGAGGGGCGTGCCGGCGTCGCTGCCGGGGCCCATTTCGTCGAGGGTGGGCTTGGCGAAATAAGAGCGCTGCGCTTCCTCCTCATGGTTCGAGACGGCCCTGCGGGCCTCCTCACCATGAGGGTTGCCTCTACCTCCCGATGCGGCGCCTGCTCCGTCCTCATCCTGAGGTGCGGAGGCTCCTGAGTTTGTCGAAGGGGACCGGGGCCTCGAAGGATTGGGGCGGCCAATTTTGCCGCCTTCAATGTTCCTTGCCTCTTCGCGGGCCATCGGGTCGTCCATGACGGCGAGTTCGGCGGCTTTGAGGCGTTTGATTTCGTCGCGCAGGCGGGCGGCTTTTTCGAAGTCGAGGTCGGCGGCGGCGTCGCGCATCTGTTTTTCCAGCGCGTTGAGATGGGCCTGCAGGTTGTTGCCGACGAGATGGCCGCCATCGGCAAAGCCCTTGCCGGAGGCGCCGCCGATATCGGCGCGGACGTGGTCCTTCTCGTAGACGCTGTCGAGGATGTCGGAAATCTTCGCCTTAACCGATTCCGGCGTGATGCCGTTTTCCTCGTTATAGGCCATCTGCTTTTCGCGGCGGCGGCTGGTTTCCTCCATCGCCCGCTGCATCGAGCCGGTAACGGTGTCGGCATAGAGGATGACCTTGCCGTCGACGTTACGCGCGGCGCGGCCGATCGTCTGGATCAGCGACGTTTCCGAGCGCAGGAACCCTTCCTTGTCGGCGTCGAGGATAGCGACGAAGCCGCATTCGGGAATGTCGAGGCCTTCACGCAGCAGATTGATGCCGACGAGCACGTCGAAGGCGCCGAGGCGCAGATCGCGGATGATCTCGATGCGCTCCAGCGTGTCAATATCGGAGTGCATGTAGCGGACGCGCACGCCCTGTTCATGCAGATACTCCGTCAGGTCCTCGGCCATGCGCTTGGTCAGCACGGTGCAGAGGGTACGGTAGCCCTTGGCGGCGGTCTCGCGGATTTCGCCGAGCACGTCGTCGACCTGGGTGCGAGCGGAGCGGACTTCGACCGGCGGGTCGATCAGGCCGGTCGGGCGGATGACCTGTTCGGCGAAGACGCCGCCGGATTGCTCCATCTCCCAGCCGCCCGGCGTTGCCGACACCGCGATCGTGTCCGGGCGCATGGCGTCCCATTCCTCGAAGCGCAGCGGGCGGTTGTCCATGCAGGAGGGCAGGCGGAAGCCGTATTCGGCGAGCGTCGCCTTGCGCCGGAAGTCGCCGCGGTACATGCCGCCGATCTGCGGCACGGTGACGTGGCTTTCGTCGATGAAGATGATGGCGTTGTCGGGAATATATTCGAACAGCGTCGGCGGCGGCTCGCCGGGATTGCGGCCGGTGAGATAGCGCGAATAGTTCTCGATGCCCTGGCAGGAGCCGGTGGCTTCCAGCATCTCGACATCGTAGCGGGTGCGCTGCTCCAGGCGCTGCGCTTCCAACAAACGGCCGGCCTTTTCCAGCTCGGCGAGGCGGAGCTTCAACTCTTCCTTGATCGCCTTGATGGCGCCATTCAACGTCGGCCGGGGTGTAACATAGTGCGAATTGGCGTAGATCTTCACCGATTTCAGGTCGCCGGTCTTCTGGCCGGTCAACGGATCGAATTCGGTGATGGCGTCGATCTCGTCGCCGAACATGGAGATGCGCCAGGCGGCATCCTCCAAGTGGGCCGGGAAGATTTCGATGGTGTCGCCGCGCACGCGGAAGGAGCCGCGGATGAAATCCATGTCGCGGCGCTTGTATTGCTGCGCCACGAGGTCGGCCAGGAGCTGGCGCTGGTCCAGCCGATCGCCCACATTCATCTGGAAGGTCATGGCCGTATAGGTCTCGACCGAGCCGATACCGTAGATGCAGGAGACGGAAGCGACGATGATACAGTCGTCGCGCTCCAGCAGCGAACGCGTCGCCGAGTGGCGCATGCGGTCGATCTGCTCGTTGATCGAGGATTCCTTCTCGATATAGGTGTCCGAGCGCGGCACATAGGCTTCCGGCTGGTAGTAATCGTAGTAGGAGACGAAATACTCGACCGCATTGTCCGGGAAGAAGTTCTTGAACTCGGAATAGAGCTGCGCCGCCAGCGTCTTGTTCGGCGCCAGGATGACGGCCGGACGCTGGGTCTCCTCGATCACCTTCGCCATGGTGAAGGTCTTACCGGAGCCGGTGACGCCGAGCAGCACTTGGCTGCGATCGCCGTTTTCCAGGCCCTCGACGAGGTCGCGGATCGCCGTCGGCTGGTCGCCGGCGGGCTGGTATTCCGAGGCCATGCGGATGCTGATGCCGCCTTCGGATTTTTCCGGCCGAGCAGGGCGGTGCGGCGTCCAGATCTTGCCGTTCTTGTGCAGCGGATTGCCGCTCTCGATCAGCGCCGACAGCGCTTCGACCGTGGCAGTGACGGCCGTGCCGGCATTGACGGCCTCCTCCAGCGTTGTGTCCATGCCGGCCACCGGATTGAGCCCGGCAGCGGCACGTGTTTTCGGGTCGGTCGAACCGCCCATGGAGGTGCCGCGCGCCGATTTCGATGCAGCGATCTCCACCTTCTTCCGGTGCTTGCCTGCCTTGGAGGCGATTTCGCGCTGGCTCTCGACGCTGCTGGCTTCCGCCTCCGCCTCGAGCCGCTTGACCCAATCTGCGACGCTGCCGCTCAACGGCGCACCTTCAAACGGTGCCTGCGGCGCCTCTTCGAAACCGGTCGGGGCGGAGGAATTTTTCGGTGATTTTGCCATGGGCGGAATATGGAGGGAGTCAGCGCCGATGTGAAGGGGGAAAGAGTACAAAAGGGAAACAGACGTCGATTTTTCTACTTCCGATCACACAAAATGTGATGGAACCGAAAGGCGACGAAGGCGTTGGCGGGACGCTGCTCCAGACATCCGCCAGCTAATTTCGTAAGCGCTGGAGGAAAAGCCCGCCGCAGCGTCGAACCGCCCGGCCGGTGCCGGGCTCCCCCTTGCTTCGACGGCATCCGGAATTGCCCGCCTCGCCGCCGCCATCCGGTCGGAGGACCATGATGTCAGCATTGGATAGTTTACGCTCTTTATCCCCGCAACAACGCAACACCGTCATCGCCGCCTATCTCGGCTGGACGCTCGATGCCTTCGATTTCTTCATATTGGTCTTCGTTCTCAAATATATCGCCGAGGAGTTTCATACCGATGTTCCCGCTGTCTCGGTGGCGATCTTCCTGACGCTCGCCATGCGGGCGCTCGGGGCGCTGATCTTCGGGCTTGCCGCCGATCGCTTCGGCCGGCGCGTGACGCTAATGGCGGACGTGCTGCTCTATTCGATCTTCGAGTTCCTGACCGGCTTTTCGACCGGGCTGACGATGTTCCTGATATTGCGGGCATTCTTCGGCATCGCCATGGGCGGTGAATGGGGTGTCGGCGCGTCGCTGACGATGGAGACGGTGCCCGAGGAGTCGCGCGGCATCGTGTCCGGCATTCTGCAGGCGGGCTATCCTTCCGGCTATCTGCTGGCTTCGATCTTGTTCTTCCTGCTCTTCCCGATCATCGGTTGGCGCGGCATGTTCATGGTCGGTGCGCTGCCGGCGCTGCTGGTGCTCTATATTCGCCGCAACGTACAGGAATCGCCGGCCTTCGTGCAGCGGCGGGCGACGCCGCAAAGGCCTTTCGTCACCGTATTGCGCGAGAATATCCCACTGTTCCTGTGGGCTGTGCTGTTGATGACCGCCTTCAACTTCTTCAGCCACGGGACGCAGGATCTCTACCCGACCTTCCTCCAGACACAGCGGCAGTATGACAGCTATACCGTCGGCGCTATCGCTATCGTTTACAATATTGGTGCGATGATTGGCGGCTTGTTTTTCGGGGCCCTGTCGCAGCGCATCGGGCGGCGGCGGGCGATCGTCATCGCTTCGGTGCTGGCAATCCCGGTCGCCCCGTTATGGGTCTATGCGCCCGGACCGGTGCTGCTCGCTGTCGGCGCCTTCCTGATGCAATTCTTCGTGCAGGGCGCCTGGGGCATCGTGCCGGTGCATCTCAACGAGCTGTCGCCCGATGAAGTGCGCGGCACATTCCCCGGCTTCGCCTATCAGCTCGGCAACCTGCTCGCATCCGGCAACGCAACGATTCAGGCGGGCCTGGCGGCACGTTGGAACGGCGACTACGCTTTTGCGTTGTTGATTGTATTGGTGATCGTCGCGGCCGTGGTGGCGCTATTTTCCGGTTTCGGTTTTGAAAAGAAGGATATCCGCTTCGGCGATAAGGGGACGGAGGAACCCCAGAGCGCGATACCGATCTAATCGCCGCGCCCTCGCCGGAGCACGGCCGGCGGCTCAAAGCCGCCGGCCTCCAACCTATTTGCCGCAGATTTCGGAAATTTTCGCCTGCGCAAAGCTGCGGGCAAGCTCCTGTATCCCGCCGACCGAGGATATCAGGTCGCCGATGGGGCCGCTGACGCCGACATGGGAATCGGTGATTTTGCAGGCGCCCACATCGACCGTCACCGAAGCTTCCAACTGGCCTTTGACCGTCGCCTGGACGATGCCATGCGACTTGCAGGCGAGATCGGCGCGGGCGTTGACCTGCACACCGCCGGCCGCGCTGCAGAGGTCAAGCGACTTGACTTCGAATTTCTCCTTGTGATCGAGGCCCGGCAGTTTCTTGCAGGGATCGGCCTCGTTCACCGACTTCTCGATCTGCGGACCGAACTTGCTCTGCAGCAGCGACCAACAGGAGCCGGGCGCGCTCTGGGCCTGCGCGGATGCCATGGGCAAGGGGGACAGCGGCACGGCGAAGGCGATGGCGAATAATCCCATGCGAAGCGACGGAAGGAGCGAGGCGGGCAGTGCAGCGGATGTCTTGATCACGGCGGTCGGTTCCTTGGCAGATAGAATAGGAGAATATGCGCGCACTCTTCCATGTCTCCGGCTGGTGAAGCAATCCCCGCAATCATGTGAACGCACGACTCTCCAGCCGGCCTCAATTCGGCCCATTTCCATATTCACGTGACTGCTGCATTTAGGCGCAGCGCTCCGCTCTTGAATTTTCGGGCCTTGAGGGGTCAAAGGTGTGGGCGATTCATAATGGCCAAAGGATTTACCATGCCCTCCATCCTCAACCCGGCCGCGGTCTGGCCGGTCATCATGCTGTTTGCATCGAATATTTTCATGACCTTCGCCTGGTATGGCCATCTCAAGCACAAGAGCACGGCCATCACGATCGCCGTTCTTGGCAGTTGGGCCATAGCCTTTTTCGAATATTGCCTGGCCGTGCCCGCCAACCGCCTCGGCTCTGGCTATTATTCGACGGCGCAGTTGAAGACCATGCAGGAGGTGATCACGCTGATCGTGTTCTCCGGCTTCTCGGTCTTCTGGCTGGGCGAAAACCTGACCTGGGGCCACGCCATCGGTTTCGCGCTTATCGCTGTCGGCGCCTCCTTCATTTTCCGGGGATGAAGCGGGCATAGGCCGCTAGGCAGCGATCGCCATTCGTCCTATGATTCGCATGCCGGTTCAGTCTTTGAGGAGAGGCTGCCGGCGAGTGGCGTATTTCGGGAGGGCTGAGATGTCGGGTTCGCTGCATTCCGTGCTGGATGAAACGACGCCCGGGCGGGCGCCGCTTGAGGCGAACGGCAAGATTCTGTCGATGGCGCCAGACCGTTTCGGCTATCTCGAACCCACCGATGCCGCGACCGACATTGCGACGCTGCGCGAGCAATATCAGGAGCATGGCTATCTCTGGCTCAAGGGATTTCTGAAGCGCCAGGATGTGCTCGATTTCCGCGCCTGGGTGTTCGCGCATCTGATGGACACCGGGCTTCTGCAGCCCGGCTCGGACCCCATGGTCGGTCTTGCCGCCAAGGCGGAAGCCGACAAGTCGCTGGCCGACCGGCGGTTGATGTCGCTGGTGCGTTCGGTGACCTATGAGGGCTTCTGTACCCAGCCGCGGCTGGCCTCCTTCATGGACGAATTCCTGCAGGGCATCTCCTATCTGCACAAGCGCAAGATCATGCGTTTCACCCGGCCGGGCACCAGCGTCGTCACGCCCGCGCACTATGATCTTGTCTATCTGCGCGGTGGCACGAACCGCATCGTCACTGCCTGGATTCCGATCGGCGATATTCCGGTCGATATGGGCGGCCTCGTCTATCTCGAGGGATCGCACCGGATCGGCGCCGATATGGAGAAGGAGTTCGCGATCAAGAGCGCCTCGCTCTCGCCGGAGGAACGTATCAGCGCCTTCAACAAGAACATGACCGAAGGTGGCTGGGTCTCCAAAGACCTGCCTGACATGGCGGAGCGCTTCAAGACACGCTGGCTCGCCGCCGACTATGAGGCCGGCGATATCATGTTGCACAGTCCCTACATGATCCACGCATCCACGACCAATCGGGATCCGAAGGGCCGTCTGCGCCTGTCGACCGACATCCGGTATCAGAATGTCGAGGACGAAATCGACGTCCGCTGGGGCAATCACTGGAGCTTGGGGGATATGCTCTAAACAGGAGCGCCTCGGCTCACTTCATCTGATCGAGAATGCTCTGTGCCGGCGCATAGCCCTGGGCGGCGGCTTTCCGGAACCAGCCTATCGCCATGTTGCGGTCTCTCGTGACGCCGTCGCCGCGGAGATAAGCATAGCCGAGATGGAATTGCGCCTTGGGCAGGCCTTGATCGGCGGCTTTGGCAAACCAGGCAATGGCCTCGGCGTAATCCTGAGGAACGCCCTTTCCGAGCGCATAGAGGCTGCCGAGGCCATCCTGCGACGCCGCATCGCCTTTGTTCGCCAAAGGCTGCCAATGGGCGAGTGCACCGGCATAATCGCCTTTGTCATAGGCGGCTTGCCCGTCGTCGGCATGGGCCTGAAAGGCGATCGAGAGTGCCAGCGCCAGTCCGAAGCCTATCTGTCTGAGCCGCATCCGGCGATCTCCCATCCATGATTCCCGTTCGGGCAAGAGCTAAGCATAGCGGACCGTCGGCGCAAGGCAGGGGCCTCGGTTATCTCAAATCGGGATGGTCCTATTCTGCGGAGGCGTCTCCTCATTATCACCGGGCTCATTGTCGTTGCGGCCCATGGCTTTGGCCTTGCGGAACCATTCGAAGGATTTTGCCCAATCCACCGGCACGCCGTCGCCGTCACGATACATGACGCCAAGGTTGAAGGCAGCGTCGGCATAGTTCTGTGCGGCCGCCTTTTCGAACCAATCGACGGCTTGGCGGCCATCCTTGGCAACGCCTTCGCCGTCGCGATACATGACGCCGAGATTGTACTCGGCTTCGACGTCATTTTGATCCGCCGCCTTGCGGAACCAGACCATGGCCTCGGCGTCGTCTTCGGCAATTCCGTCGCCGTCCGCATACATGGCGCCGAGATTATATTGTGCCTCGGCATCGCCCTGGTCTGCCGCCTTGCGGAACCATGAGACGGCTTGATTGCCGTCCTTGGGCACACCTTCGCCGTCGCGATACATGACGGCGAGATTGTATTCCGCCTCGATTTTCCCTTGGTCAGCGGACTTGCGATACCAGGCTAAAGCCTGGGCGTCATCTCGGGGCACGCCGTCGCCTTCGTCATACATGATAGCGAGATTGTATTGCGCGTCGGCATTGCCCTGATCGGCGGATTTTCGGTACCAGGCAACAGCCTCGCTCTTGTCCTGATTTACGCCGTCACCGTTGTCGTACATGACCCCGACATTGAACTGCGCATCCGCGTCGCCCTGTTTGGCTGCCTTGCTGTACCAGACGAAAGCTTGCGCGCTGTCCTTCGTCACGCCCTCGCCATTGTCGTACATCAAAGCGAGATTGTATTGCGCATCGCGATAGCCTTGTTCCGCGGCCTTGCGGTACCAGACGGCGGCCTTGGCGTCGTCCGTCGCGACACCTTGGCCTTCGTCATACATGGTGCCGACGTTGAACTCAGCCTCGGCATTACCCTGGTCGGCTGCCTTGCGATACCAGCTCAGCGCCTGCGTGAGATCCTTCGCGACGCCGTCGCCTTCCTCATACATTTCGCCGAGTTTCAGTTGCGCCGCGGCGTCGCCCTTGTTTGCGAGCGGGCGCCAATAGTCAAGCGCCGCCTTGTAGTCGCCTCGGTCGTAGGCGTTCTGCCCGCGATCGGCATGCGCGACGCCGATGGATGCCAACGCAAAAAGCAATCCGACGGCCACCCTCTTGAAACGCACGATCTGCTCCTCAACCTTTGATCTCTTCATGTGTGAATACTAAAAGCGCGACGGGCGAGGGCGCAAGGCGCCTTGCACGTATAAGTTATAAATTATGGCAACAGCGTCGTCAGCAATCGGAGGACAAGCCAGCCCGGCGCTTCGCTCCGGCTGTTCGTCTTGGCGAGTTCTCCACCCTCCGGGCCAACATCCTTGATAAGACCACCGCCGTCGGCTGCCATGTCGCCCAGGCCGTGTTGCGCCTCCGGTAGCCCCTGATCCGCTGCCTTATGGAACCAATCGGAGGCCTGGTTCATATCCTTCGCCACGCCGTAGCCATTGTAATACATATGTCCCAGCCCGTATTGGGCACGGGCGTCGCCTTGCTCGGCGGCCTTGCGGAAAAGGTCAGCGGCTTGGCTATAATCCTGGGGAACACCGTCGCCATTGTAATAGAGGTAGGCAAGGGCATATTGGCCGTCCGCATTGCCCTGGTCAGCGGCTTTGCGGTACCAGGCCACCGCCTCGCTCTTGTCCGGGGCTGTGCCCTGACCATTGTCGTACATATAGCCGAGCGCATATTGCGCATCCGCGCCGCCTTGATCGGCGGACTTGCGGTACCATTGCAAGGCCTTGCCATAATCCTTCGCGAGGCCGCGACCGCAGGCATACATGAAGGCGAGAGCGTATTCGCCTTGGGCGTCGCCTTGATCGGCTGCCTTGCGATACCATTCGACCGCGACGTCATCATTGACCGGAACGCCCTGGCCATTGGCATAGAAGTAGCCGACTGCATATTGCGCATCGGCACGACCCTGGGAGGCCGATTTGCGGTACCATTGCAGCGCCTGCTTATAGTCCTGGGGAACACCGAGGCCATTGGCGAAGCTGTAACCAAGCGCATATTGCGCGTCGGCGCGGCCTTGCTCGGCGGATTTCTTATACCAGGAATAGGCCTGGGCATCGTCCTGATCGACACCGTGGCCGTTGGCATAGGCATAGCCGAGCGCATATTCGCCCTGGGCATCGCCCTGATCTGCTGATTTTTGATACCACTCTATCGCCTGGCTTTGATCTGCGGCTGTGCCGAGGCCGTTATCAAACATATAGCCGAGCGCATATTGTGCATCGCTGCGTCCCTGATCCGCCGACTTGCGATACCAGGCAAGCGCCATCGTATCGTCCTCGTGAACGCCGATGCCGTGTGCATACATATAGCCGAGGGCATACTGCGCCTGGGGTTGGCCGAGTGCGGCGGATTTCTGGTACCAGCCGGCCGCCTGCTCGTTGTCGACATCCAGCCCGCGGCCGTTGGCGAGGGAATAGCCAATGGCATATTGCGCATCCGCATTGCCCTGTTCGGCGGCTTTGCGGTACCAGGCATTTGCCTGTTGCTGGTCTTTGTCGATGCCGCGGCCATTGGAATACATGTAGGCGAGGGCGTATTCAGCCTTGGCATTCCCCTGTGCCGCCGCCTTCTGGTACCATTCGACCGCCTTCGCATCGTCGTGCTCGACGCCCTGGCCGTTGGCGTAGCGATAGCCGAGGCCATATTGGGCGGCCGGATTGCCATCCCGTGCGTATTGTATCCAATATTTCAGCGCGATCGTGGTATCGCCGGGACCTGGCGCGGGATCATCGGCATAAGCAAAGGGAGCGAGCGAAAGAGCTAGCGCCAATCCAAATGCAAGGCTGGTGATCTTCAAAAGCGCGCCTCCCGTCCGCAAGCTAATATTCGGCCGCACTGAACAATGCGGGGTAGTTCTGGTCAAGGGTTGTACAGTATGGAAATGGCAGCCGTTTTACCGACATCGTTCCGGTCGACGCCGTTGCCGTTTTCATGCGTGGTCTGCAACAAAATATCGGCGTCGCTCCCTGCATGGCTGGTGGTTTCTATCCCGGGAGCACGTCATACAGCCGGAAGATCCAGCTAATCTGATAGATCAACCCGACCGACACGAACGCCGCCTGGAAGCGGCGATTGGCAGTGATGGCGGCTACGATGCAGAGGACGATGTAAACGAGATTGCGGATCGGATATTCCCAGCCGAGCGATCTGAAATAGGTCTCGCCCTTCAACAGCGTATCGATGAGATCGACGGCGTAGGTAACGGCAAGAAGGCCGAAAAACCAGCGCCGGCGCGAGATGAAATATTCTTCGAAGCCGCCATAATCCTCGATCGACGGAGGGTTCAGCAGCACGCAGAGGAAATAGAACAGGCAGCAGAAGCAGATGAGGAAAAGATAGACGCCGAAACTGATCTCTGCCACCGACTGCAATCGATATTCCCACCACCAGAAATGAATGATGAAGAGGAACATCGACAGTATCCAGCCGAGATGGACCAGATAGACGCGGTGCTTGCCAGGCGATTGCACGAAGCCGGCGAGGCGCATCAGGAGCTGGGCGAGCGAAAGGCCGATGACCATGCTCATGACCGTCCTGATATAGACGTAAACCTCGGGCGTACGGGCAGCTTCCATCCGATCAGCTTTCCGCTGGAACCGGCTTCGGGGCCCCGGTCTCGTCCAGCGCCACCATGATGAATGTGCCGGCTATCACCTTCTCCAACTTGGCATAGCGAGAACGATGCGCCCATGCTTCGACGATGAGCGTGATCGAGGTACGGCCGACGCGTTCGATATCGGTGTAGACGCTCAACGTGTCGCCGATCTTCACGGGCAGCTCGAATGCCATTTCCTTGACGGCGGCAGTGACGACGCGACCGCGGGCCCGCTCGGCGGCGCGAATGCCGCTCGCCAAGTCCATCTGTGCCATGACCCAGCCGCCGAAGATGTCGCCGGCAGGATTGGCGTCGGCGGGCATGGCCAGCGTGCGCAGGGTCAATTCGCCTCTTGGTTTGACGCTGTCGTTCATTTACTCGCTCCAATCGATAAAGGCTTTGATTCCGGCGTTCAACCTACGCAATCGAATCTCGATGGGAAAGACGTCGTCTGTATTCGACAACAGCTCTGTCGATTGAAGAGGAGCTTTTTAGACATACTTCGCGCCTCTTCAGGCCATTCCGGATGTCCCACTTTCGTGGGGCGGTAAGCATTCATTCACCGTTTTTATTTAAGATTCGTAATAGTTGCCGACCGTGGCTGGGGCAGCAGGAGCGGATCTGGAGTATGGCGTATTTGTCCTTTCTGCGGCGGGCTGTCCTGCCGCTGCTCGTGTCGTCGGCGCTGGTCGCCTGCACGGCTGATAGCCTCATACCACCGTCGAGCATCGACAGCAGCGCCCGCGTCGGTTCGATCAAGCCCCATCGCAGCATGCCGCAGAGGCAGTTCACCTACCAGGGTGACCAAGCGCCCGTTAATTCCGCCTCGGCCAACTACGCCAACAGCTATAATCTCTCTGGCAGCCGGCAGAGCGCCGCGCCGATGCCTGCCTCTGCAGCCGCCAAACAAGGCCGCCTGCCGATGGCTGGTGCCAATGAGGCCGTAACGACCACAGATGTCCAGGAGGGCTTGGCGCAGCAGTCGGATGTGCCTTCTCAGGGCGTCAATATGGACGCGGAACTTGGTGTAGGGCCGAGCGAGGAAGCGCAGTCCGGACCGGTCGTCGGGCTGGCGCAGGAGGAAGGGCAGAACATTGCGGAGGGCGAAACCGATCAGCCCGTTGTCGACGGGATCGGCTCGGACACGCCGGTGCAGGCCAACCGCTCCATCATTCAACGCCCGGCCGCACAGGCTGAACTCAATCAGTCGCCGATCCGCCGCAAGATGCCGAATACACAGGTCGCCATGTTGCCACGCGTTGGCAATCCGATGCCGCGGATCGAACAGCAGGAGGAGGCGCCGCAATCGTCGCCTGGTGGCGCCATGCCTACCTCGGAAATTGCCTGCCGGCAGGAATTGCAGCGTATGGGGGTCGTCTACAACGACAAGCCGCCGATTAACGATGGTCCGGCCTGCCAGGTTCCTTATCCGGTTTCCCTGAGCGGGCTTTCCGGCAACATCGCTGTCAGGCCGGCGGTGACGCTGAACTGTCAGGTAACGCTTGCCTTCGCCAAATGGGTGAAGAACGAATTGGCGCCGGCGGCTCGCACGCGCTATTGGACGGGCGTCGGCACGATCGTGCCGCTCGGTGGCTATTCCTGCCGCCGGATGAACAATAGCCGGCAGCGCTACAATCCGATGTCGGAACATGCCCATGGCAATGCCATCGACGTCGGCACCTTCGTTTTGAAAAACGGCCACGTCATCGATGTGCGCAAAAAGGGGCTGTTCTCCTTCCGTGAAGGCCGGCTGCTGAAGGCAGTGCGCAGCGATAGCTGCAATTATTTCGACACAGTGCTTGGCCCGGGCAGCAACGCCGAGCACTGGAACCATTTCCACTTCGACCTCAGGGATCGCAGGGGCGGGCGTCGTTACTGCAGCCTGTGATGCCGAATTTGCCGAGCGCCAGCGGCGGCAATGTGTTGGCCGGGGAGTAGGTCGACATCACAAAATCAGCTATTCTGATAGTTGTCCGTCTATCCGTGGAGTGAACGCAATGGCTGAAAAGACGCCCGTCACGTCGCCGAAGGTGGCAAAGAAGGGAGCCAAACCGAGCAATGCAGCCCCGACCCTTCTTACGGGTGGCAACCCGCAGATCGCGAAGGGCGATGGCGACGCTCCCGTGCAAGCCTACATCGCGGCCATGCCGGGCTGGAAAAGCGACATCGGCCGCCGCCTTGACGCGCTCATCGTGCGCACGGTTCCCGAGGTCCGCAAGGCGGTCAAATGGAACTCGCCGCTCTATGGGATGGAAGGCGAAGGCTGGTTCCTGGGCATCCACTGCTTCACGAAGTACGTCAAGGTGGCCTTCTTTCGTGGTACGTCGCTGAAGCCAATCCCTTCTGGCGAGTCCAAAAGCAAGGACACGCGCTATCTCAATATCCATGAAGGTGATCCGCTCGACGAAGCTCAGCTTACCGCCTGGATAAAACAAGCCAGCCAATTGCCCGGCGAACGAATGTGAAGGCCAGTGCAGCGCAACTATAACCGTGAAGAAAGCGACACAAGCATGACCGAGAGTGAGCCGAAGGAAGGGCAGACAGAGGACTCTGCCTCTCATCTGATAGATGGGAGAATCAAGGAGCTGAACGATTGGCGGGGCCAGACGCTCGCCCGGATCCGAGCTCTCATCCAGCAGGCCGACCCTGAAGTGATCGAGGAGTGGAAGTGGCGAGGAGTTCCGGTCTGGTCGCATGCCGGGATCATCTGCACCGGCGAGACCTACAAGAATGTCGTGAAGATGACCTTCGCCAAGGGCGCCTCGTTGGAGGACCCCTCGGGCCTTTTCAACTCCAGCCTGGAAGGCAACACCAGGCGCGCCATCGATTTCCATAAGGGTGACAACATCGATGAAGAGGCATTGAAGGCACTCATTCGCGCCGCTGTGGCACTCAATACCGCTGCTCGCCCGGCCCGCTCTCAGAAGAAACCAAAGAGCGCGTAAGGAGCGTCGCGGGAATGAATGCAATGGATCATTGCGGAATCGTGTGAGCAAAAAGTTGCATTTACGCGCTTTCTTGTACTTCCCTATAACTGTGCCAGCCAAGGTGGGAGAGCTGTTCAATGGAAGAAGCCCCGAGAAGGAAGAGAGGGTTGGGGAAGGCCCTGGTTGCCGCTCTCGTTGCGATCGTTCTCGTCATCGGCGGGCGTTGGTACGCCTATGTTGCCTATGCCGATGATCCATTCGATGAGGTCGGCATCGGCCTCAACTCGATGATGCCGGGCGCGATCCGTGAAAAGGGTTGTGCGATGCTGAAGGCGCGCTTCGAAAACAAGACGCTGCCGCCGGCAGGCTGCGGCGTCAACGGCAACTGGTAGTTGGGGATCGATTGCCGGCAAAAGAAAAGCCGGCGCGGGGGCCGGCTGGAGTGGGGCACAGCAACGACAGGGGATCTTTGCTGGCCCCAGAAAAGAAACTTCATGTCGCAATGGCACTGCAATATGGATGTGAAGGCAATCAATCTGCAAATATCATCGGCGCCGACGCTGTCGCCAAGAGGCGTTGGGCGGAGTGCGACAGTCGTTGCTCACCTGGGGAAGATATGACCGAGGAAGGTCACGGTTTAATGACAGCCTGCGGTGTGGTTTCTTTCCCTCAGGCGAACACACTGTTTCATTTAGGCTGGGTGGTAAAAGCCGCTGACCAACTATATTAGCGGGCAAACGCCGCAAAACTAATCAGAAAAGCCGGACTTCGCCTCCATATGGCCCCGATCATTTCTATCCGTAATCTCACCAAAACCTATTCCAATGGGTTTCAGGCACTAAAGGGCATTGATCTCGACGTCGAGCAGGGCGAGATTCTGGCGCTGCTCGGGCCGAATGGCGCGGGCAAGACGACGATGATTTCCATCGTTTGCGGAATCACCAATCCGAGCGGGGGTACAGTGACCGTCGGCGGTCATGACGTCGTCAAGGAGTTTCGCGCCACGCGCACCATGATCGGGCTGGTGCCCCAGGAGCTGACGACCGATCAGTTCGAGACCGTGTGGAACACGGTCAGCTTTTCGCGCGGCCTGCACGGCAAGAAACCGAAGCCCGCGCATATCGAGCAGGTGCTGCGGGACCTGTCGCTCTGGGACAAGCGGGACAATATGCTCCGCCAGCTCTCCGGAGGCATGAAGCGGCGTGTCCTGATCGCCAAGGCGCTGTCGCACGAGCCGCAGATCCTCTTCCTGGACGAGCCGACGGCGGGCGTCGACGTGACGTTGCGGAAAGATATGTGGCATGTCGTTGAGCGGCTGCGGGCTTCCGGCGTCACCATCATCCTGACGACGCATTACATCGAAGAGGCCGAGGAAATCGCCGACCGCGTTGGTGTCATCAATGACGGCAAGCTGCTGCTGGTGGAGAAGAAGAAGGCGTTGATGGCCAAGCTCGGCCGCAAACAGCTCATCCTCGACCTGCTGCAGCCGCTGAACGCCGTTCCGCATTCTCTCGACGGCAATGGCCTGTCGCTGGGGCCGAATGGCACGACGTTGATCTACGATTATGACGCCGAGCACGAGCAGTCGAGCATCGCGGCCCTTTTGTCGCGTCTGGCCGCCGAGGGCATTCACTTCAAGGACCTGTCGACGCGGCAGAGCTCGCTCGAAGACATCTTCGTATCGCTGGTAGGAGAAAATAAATGAACTTCGAGGCGATCAAATCCATCTATGCGTTCGAGATGGCGCGTACGCGCCGCACGCTGCTGCAGAGCGTCGTCTCGCCGGTCATTTCCACCTCGCTTTATTTCATCGTCTTCGGCGCCGCCATCGGCTCGCGCATCCAACTGGTGGAAGGCGTTTCCTACGGCGCGTTCATCACGCCGGGCCTGATCATGCTGACGCTGCTTGGGCAGTGCATCAGTAACGGTTCCTTCGGCATCTATTTCCCGAAGTTTACTGGCACGATCTACGAGGTTCTTTCTGCACCCGTCGCCATGACGGAAATCGTTCTCGGCTATGTCGGCGCTGCCGCGACCAAGGGCATGCTGATCGGGCTGATCATCCTGCTGACGGCGAATTTCTTTGTGCATATCACCATCGAACATCCCTTCATGATGATCCTGTTCTTCGTGTTGACGGCGGTGACCTTCAGCCTGTTCGGCTTCATGATCGGCATCTGGGCGGGGAATTTCGAGCAGCTCAACCTCATTCCCATGCTGGTGGTGCCGCCGCTGACCTTCCTTGGTGGCAGCTTCTATTCCATCAACATGTTGCCGCCCTTCTGGCAGGCCGTCAGTCACCTCAATCCGGTCCTTTATCTTGTCAGCGGCTTCCGCTGGAGCTTCTATGGCATCGCCGACGTCAACCCGGCGCTGAGCCTCGCGATGATCACGCTTTTCCTCTTGATCTGCCTTGGGACCCTCGCGTGGATTTTCAAGACCGGATATCGGTTAAGGAACTGATTGGCTGGCACTTTCCCGCAAATACACCGGTTGCAATCGCTCTCCCTGCGGTTCATACATTCGATGTCCACGCCCCCCGGCCAAGCAAATTGCAAGCCATGGGGAAGCGCGGGTGAGATGACGATCAAGCCGCGCGTCTGGGCGACCGACCCGAGCCTTGTTGCAGGTGTTTCATGCCCACAGTTCCTCAGCCTCGTTCACTGTCCGATGTCCTGTCGCGCCTTGACCTGCTAACCAATTGGGAGCGCAAGCCTCGCGGAGAGATGCGTGTCGGCCTCGATCCGATGCTCGATCTCATGCAGCGGCTCGGCAATCCTCATCGAAGCTTCCGTGTCATCCATGTCGCCGGTACCAAGGGCAAGGGTTCCGTTTCTGCGCTGATCGAAGCGGCCTTGCTGCAGGCGGGGCTGGGGACCGGTCGTTATGGCTCGCCGCATGTCGATCGTGTGAATGAGCGGATCAGCGTTTCAGGCCAAGCGGTCGAAGACGAGGCGCTGGCAAGGGCATTGGAACAGACGCTGGACAGCTACGAGTCGGCAAAGCGGGAGGCGACGGCCGGCGAAGACGCCACCTGGTTCGACATGATAACGGCTGCTGCCTTTCTTGTATTCCAGCACGCCGGTCTCGACTGGGTGGTTGTGGAAGTCGGGCTTGGCGGCCGACTGGACTCCACGAATGTCGTCTTCGGCGAAGTTGCGGTCGTCACGAATATCGAGCTCGAACATACGGAAATCCTCGGCAGTACGCGCGAGGCGATCGCGGGCGAGAAGGTGGGTATATTGAAGTCCGGCGCAACTATCGCGACGACACTTCCGATCTCAGATGCTGCGGGCCGGGTTTTGCAGCAACGCGCAGATGAGCTCGGTTGTCGCGTATTGCGCACCGACTTTCCCGATGACGCCACGATAGCGGACAAGAATGCCGCGTTGGCTGGCTTGGTCCTCGACTATTTGGGACAGCATGGCGAACGTGCGCGCGAGGGTGCTCGAGCAGGCGTCGCGATCGGCGCATGGCTGCTTGACCAGGCGGTCAGGGATAGCGCGCATCTGCCGGGACGGATGGAGCGGCTTACCTTCGAACTGCCCGCAGCGCCAAATACGGCTCCGCGAATGGTGCCAATGGTGATGGACGGCGCGCATGTTCCGTTCAATATCGAGGCCGTTTTGCGGGATATCAGCCGCGACCGCGAGTTCGACAGCGGGTGTATCGCCATTGTTGCACTGGCGTCCGACAAGGATGCGCTCGGGTTCCTGACGGTGCTGTCTCACTACGCTGTCCATACGCTTTTTACGGAAGCGGCTGGCTCCGGCCGGTTTTATCCGGCCGATGAGCTGCAAGCGTTGGGATCATCCATGGGAATGGCCTGTGAAGCCGAACCTGATGTGCAAAAGGCGTTGGACCGTGCCACGGCGATGGCGTCGCAGAACAATGGCTGGGTTTTGGTGACCGGGTCGCTCTATCTCGTCGGAGCGCTGCGAAGCGCCGTGTTGAAAGGTGGCTGATCGAGGATGGATATCAATATTCGATCGGCTCTTCCCGACGATGCGGCGGCCATGGCCAATCTGCATGTTACCGTCTGGCGCGAAACCTATCGAACGCTGGCGTCTCCCGAAGCTTTTCGCAGCCTCGACGAAGCCCATCGGCAAGCCAGATGGGCGGCGACATTGGAGAAGCCCGGTCGTGATCAATTGGTGCTTCTTGCGGAGCAGGGCGATCGGTTGGTCGGCATCGGCTCGGTCGGTGCGCCATCGCAGCCCGTCTTCGAAGGGCGAGGGGAAATACGATCTCTCTACGTCGATCCCTCGCTCAAACGCCAGGGTCTCGGCCGTCGCCTGATGCGGGAACTGGCGTGCCATCTTGCCGATCTCCACTATCCCGGCGCTGCCCTCGGCGTTGTTGTCGGCAACGATCCGGCAATCGCATTTTACCGGTCGCTGGGCGGACGGATATCAGGCCGTTACGTCGATCCCGGCCCGGTTTGGCGATCGGCCAACATCATCTTCGTTTGGGACGATTTGTCGTTGTTGATGTAAAGCCTTCAATCCCGCAGCCGCAGCTCATCCGTCTGCATCTGCATCGAGCCCAGCGTTTCCAGAAAGCTCATGCCGAGCAGGCTCTGGTCGAGTTTGTCATCTTCGGCGACAGTCGCTTGGACATCGCGGCGCAGGATCGGGCCGATGGCGACGGAGCCGAGTTCGACGGGAGCGGCCCTGGCCCTGCCGTTGGCGGTGATGACCGTCATGGAATAGGTGAGGTTTTCCGGATTGATGCCGACGCGCTCGGCGTCTTTTTGCGACAAAGCGATGGTGCTGGCGCCGGTATCGACGAGCATGTCGATAGGCTGGCCGTTGATCATCACCTGTGCCTCGAAATGGCCGTTCAGCAGCTTGTGGAGAATGACTTCCTGGCCACCTTCGCTTGTCGTGACGACGACGGCGTGTCCGGGCACAAGGCCGGCCATCAACCGGTCGCCAACCTGCTGGGCATCGCGGCGGTAAATGTAGCCAGTCGCCAGCGCCATGATGATGACTAGCCAGATCAGCAGATTGCGCAATGATTGGCTCGCCGTATGGCGGCTCGCCCAAATGCCTGCCGCCATGACCAGTGCGAGCGGCACCAGATAGACGATGCCGGCAAAGTCGTCATTGTCGATTCCGAAGGTCGTGCCGCTGCTATTGTTGAAGACGAGGAGCGCGAGACCTATGCCGATAATGGCGAGGGCGACGTTCAGGCGGTTCATACTGCGCCGCGCTCCCGCGCCAGCCGCTGGCGACGGGTTTCGCGACGCGGCTTGCGTTCGACGGTGGCGAGGCGCTCCGGCAGGACCTGCATGATCTCGCGTCGCTCATCGTCACTGTAGGTCGTCCATGCGCCGATTTCTTCGCGCGTGCGTCCGCAGCCGAAGCAATAGCCGGTATTCATATCAATGGAGCAGACAAGAATGCAGGGTGTTAGCATAAGGGCATATATATCGATGCTTCAAACGCACATGGCAAGGGTACAGAGGGCGGCGATCTCGCAAATCTGCTGCGTCGCACCGATGGTGTCGCCGGTGTGACCGGAAAGCCTTTGGCGTACGCGGCGGGTGAGGAGAAATGCCGCGGCTGCGGTGACAAAGAGGTACAGGATAAAGGCGGGAAGCCTGAGGCCAGGCCAGAGCAGAAGAGCCGAAAGCACCAGCGCGGTGATGAGCGCTATTTGCATTGCGCTGTAATCCGGTTTGCCGGCCGCAGCGGCAACGCCGTCCTGCTTCGCGGGGGGCAGGATATACCAGTGCCAGACCATGGCGCCGCGGCTGAGCGCGGCGGAAGCCGGCAGAGCGAGGGCTGCGGCAAAGGGCGTAAGGCCACGGGCGATGGCGGCAAGCGCTGCGGCGCGTAGTCCGAAAGAGAGGATCAGCGCTACAGCGCCGTAGGTGCCGATGCGGCTATCCTTCATGATCGCGAGCGCCTTGTCGCGATCCTTGCCGCCGCCAAGGCCATCTGCCATGTCGCTCAGACCATCCTCATGCAGAGCGCCCGTCGTCATCGTCTGGATTGCAAGTGCCAGCAGCGCCGCCACCAATGGGTCGGCGTGGAAGGCAAGCAGCACGCCGAAGACGATTGCGGCGGGCAGGGCAATCAGCAGGCCGGCGAGGGGAAAGGTGCGCGAGACGCGGGCAAGCTTGCCGTCATAGCTCTCAAAGAAGGACGGCGGCATGGGAATGCGGCTCAAGAAAGCGACGGCGCGCGCGGTGTCGCCTGTGTATTCCCGAATATTCATCCTCTCCCCGATATTCCTGCGACAGCATCGGGCGTTTTTGGAGTTGTTCGCGCCTGTGCCGAAGACTAATAGAGTCGCACGCAAAGAACCTGATTTGAGACCAAAAGACAAGGAACGGCATTCATGAGCGTTACCGGCCTGCCATTCGACGATTTCCGCACGCTGCTGCGCGACCTTCCCGGTCCGGATTCCCGAGCGCTTGTCGCCGCTCGCGAGCGTGACGCCCAGCTCACCAAGCCGCCGGGCGCTCTCGGCCGTCTGGAAGAGATCGCCTTCTGGCTCGCCGCCTGGACGGGCCGTCAGCCGGCCGTCAACCGGCCGCTCGTGGCGATCTTTGCCGGCAATCACGGCGTCACCAAGCAGGGCATCACGCCATTTCCGCCGGCCGTGACGCAGCAGATGGTGGAGAATTTCGCCGCCGGCGGCGCTGCGATCAACCAGATTTGTGTGGCCTACGATCTCGGCCTGAAGGTTTTCGATCTGGCATTGGATTTCCCGACCGCCGACATCACCGAAGAGCCGGCTCTCAGCGAACGCGATTGCGCCGCAACCATGGCCTTCGGCATGGAAGCCATTGCCGGCGGGACGGATCTGCTCTGCGTTGGCGAAATGGGTATCGGCAACACGACGATCGCGGCTGCCATCCACTATGCGCTCTATGGCGGCACGGCGGCGGAGTGGGTTGGACCCGGCACAGGTTCGGAAGGCGAGATGCTGCAGCGCAAGATCGCTGCCGTCGAAAAGGCTGTGGCGCTGCATCGCGACCATCTTTCGGATCCGCTGGAAGTGCTGCGCCGCCTCGGCGGCCGTGAGATCGCGGCCATGGCCGGCGCCATCCTCGCCGCCCGTATGGAGCGCATCCCTGTGATTATCGATGGCTATGTCGCAACTGCCGCCGCTTCGATCCTCAAGGCTGCCAACCCCTCCGCTCTCGATCATTGTCTGATCGGTCACGTCTCGGCTGAGCCGGGGCATCTCAAGGCGATCGATAAGCTCGGCAAGACGCCGCTGCTGGCGCTCGGCATGCGGCTCGGCGAAGGCACGGGTGCAGCGCTCGCTGCTGGCATCGTCAAGGCCGCCGCTGCCTGCCATTCCGGCATGGCGACCTTCGAGAGCGCCGGCGTCGCTAACAAGCATTGACGGATAAAACGGCGGAGCGCCGCGATTAAGCGCTCCGCCTTCAAAATTCCGACCGACTTTCGACCTATGTCATAAAACTGTAATGATTTCTTTGGCCGACGCGGTTGTCGGCTTGCCTTGGGAATAGCGAAACGGTATTCGCAAGGCTGCTAATTTTGCGGTTAAGACGTTGCAAGCGGGGCAGGAATGGCCGAGTTTTCGAAATCAGCGGTAACCAAGGAAACGGGGATCCGGCATTTCTTTGCCGCCGCCGGTTATTCCTGGGGTGGCTTTCAACGCCTGCTGCAAGAATCGGCCTTCCGGCAAGAGCTGTTGTTCGCAGCCGCCGGATTGATCCTGCTCGTCGTCGTCGGGGCAACCCTTGCGGAAATCATGATTGCCGTCGTGCTGTTTCTCGGCGTTTTCGCCGTAGAGGCGATGAATACGGCGGTCGAGGAAGTCATTGACCGGATTTCGCCCGAGATTTCCAACGTCGGCAAGCATGCCAAGGATCTCGGCTCCTTCGCTGTCCTCTGCATGCTGGTCGCTTCCGGCCTTTATCTCCTTTACACGATCGCCAGCCATCTGTTTTTCCGCTGAAGCACCGTCTGGCCTAAGCGTCAGGCAAAGCTCTTCTTGCGACGCTCGACCAAAGGCGCGTCCTCGATAGCCGGCAGGCTTTGCAGCACGCGTTTGGCCGGCAGGATGGCGATGACTTCCGTACCCTCGCGCAACTTGGACTTCAAGATGAACTGGCCGTCGTGCTTGGCGAGGATCGCCTGAACGATCGGCAGGCCGAGGCCGGTACCCTGCTCGGCACTCTTGATGGCAATCGAGCCCTGGCCGAAGGCGGAAAGAACGACCGGTATCTCCTCTTCGGGAATGCCCGGACCATTGTCCTTGATCGCCACGTATTGCCCACCGCCGGCGGTCCAACCAACCTTGACAGTGATCTCTCCGCCTTGCGGCGTGAATTTTACCGCATTCGAGAGAAGATTGAGGATCACCTGGCGCATGGATTTCTCATCGGCCCAGACCGAAGGAAGCTGTGGCTCGAACTGCGACGAAATGGAGATGTTCTTGCCACGTGCGCGCAACTGCACCATGCCGATGCAATCCTCCGACACATCCAGCAGCGAGATTGCTTCCTCGCTCAGCTCATACTTGCCGGCCTCGATGCGGGATAGATCGAGGATCTCGTTGATCAGGTTGAGGAGGTGTTGCCCGGAGCGGTGGATGTCGGTGGTGTATTCGCGATAGGTGGCGTTGTTCAGCGGCCCCATGACCTCCGCCGACATGACCTCGGAGAAGCCGAGGATGGCGTTGAGCGGCGTTCTGAGCTCATGCGACATCGAGGCCAGGAAGCGCGACTTGGCGAGGTTCGCCTCTTCGGCACGCCGTCGCGCTTCATCCGACATGGATTTTGCGACTTCCAGCTCGGCGATCAGATCGTCCTTTTCCGACTGGAACGAAAGAATCTTCAGATTTGATTGAAACATGCGGTTGGTAATGAAGGTGAAGAAGGCGACCGCCACGGCAACGGTTGCGGTCAAGGCAATATCGACCGGATTGCGCGTCAGCGCCGCTTTGACGGCAAGTGCGACGATTGCCGGCGCGAAGGAGAAGGGTACGGCGCGCGGCAGCATGAAATTCGCCATCGCCGTGACGCAGATCCCCACCAGCAGCGTCGCGCCTTTATAAAGCGCGAAGCCGTCGCCGTCGCAGGTCGTGCAGCTCTGCATCGCGAAGTATGCCCAGCAAAAGCCGATGAGGAGTTGACCGAGCAACAGCATTTGGCGCCATTTTCTGGCGCTTTCGGCGGTCATTTCGCGTTTTTTTGCGCGGCGGCCGAGCAGCATGTTGAGGGCATGTGCCGACAGGGTGGGGATCGCCCAGATGAAGATTTGCGCGCCGCCGGCGAGATAGACGCCGAGCGCTGCGACGATGATGACGAAGATCGGCATAACCGAGGCGCCCTGCAAGAGGCTGTCGACATGCATCATCATGGCTTCGCGGTCGAAGCTGCGGTTGTGGCCAGATTGCAGGCGCTCGCGCGTCTGCCGCACCGTCTTCGACACAGCCCGGTTACGGTGACTGCGCGAACGGTCGACGATGATCTTATCTGTCGATGTGCTGACGCCGGTGCTCATAGATACGTTGAATTTTGGCCTGCCGAGGGCTACAGACTAGCGGCCAAACCTTAAGAAGATGCTGCTCAGAAATGATTTGTTTGCCATCTTTGCCAAGGGTTTGTTCTTTAAGGAGGCAAAAGCGTGACGCGGCCTAGCCGTCTTTTTCGTGACGGCGTGACCACATTCGCGCTGCTGGCACTGCTTGGTTTGCTGGCGTTGAAGATGAACAATCGCCCGGAACTCATTCAAACTGGAAACTTTTATGTCGTTGACGGCGATACGCTCGCCCGAAACGGTGATCGTTTGCGCCTGCTTGGTATCGATGCGCCGGAGTATCGGCAGCAATGTCAGCGCGCTCACGTGGATTGGGCCTGCGGCGAAGAGGCGCGCAAGGTTCTTGATAAATTTATGAAGACGGGTCGGGCGGAATGTCGGGGAAGCGAACATGACCGTTACGGTCGGCTGCTGGTGACCTGCAAAGCGGACGGCGTTGACATTAATGGCGCGATGGTGCGCAGCGGCATGGCGGTCTCTTATGGCGGCTATGCGAGCGAAGAGGCGGCCGCGCGTCAGGCGAAGGCAGGGCTTTGGGCGGGTGATTTCGAGCGACCGCGCGACTATCGGCGCGACGAGCATATGGCTCGCAGTGATGATCCGCTGGCCGGGCTCGGCGATTATTTGCGACAGTTTGTCGGATGGGATCGCTGATGGCGTGGAAGGAAGAGTTGCAGGCGCTGGGCAAGGCCATTGCCGCCTGCCGTATCTGCCGGGACGCGCCGCTGCGTGGGGAGGCGGACCGATTGCCGCATGAGCCGCGGCCGGTTGCCGTGTTATCGGCGACGGCGCGTATCCTGATTGCCGGGCAGGCGCCGGGGCTGCGTGTGCATGAGAGCGGCTTGCCGTTCAACGATGCCTCCGGCGACCGCCTGCGGCAATGGTTGGGTGTCAACCGCGATAGTTTCTACAATCCAGATCATTTCGCCATCGTGCCGATGGGGTTCTGCTTTCCCGGCTACGATGCCGCCGGCAGCGATTTGCCGCCGCGCCGGGAATGCGCGCCGCTCTGGCGGCAAAAGACCATCGACGCGATGCCGCAAATCGAGCTTGTCCTTACCGTCGGCCAATATGCTCAGGCGTGGCATCTCGGGCCGGCGCGTATGGCATCGATGACGGAAACCGTTTCGCAATGGCGGCGTTATCTCCTTACCAATCAGTCGCCCGCCGTCTTGCCGTTACCGCATCCGAGCTGGCGCAACAGCGGCTGGCTGAAGCGCAATCCCTGGTTCGAGATGGAGCTGCTGCCCGTGTTGCGAGAACGTGTGAAAATCCTTGTTTCGTGAAACAAGTTTCTTTTCCTCCGGCAAAAATGCGCTATAGAGAGAATATAATTCGAAAGGGCACTCGAAATGGACCGTCTTGACCGCAAAATCCTGCGCCTGCTGCAGGAGGATTCCACTCTGGCCGTGGCCGATCTCGCCAAAAAGGTCGGACTGTCGACGACACCATGCTGGCGCCGCATCCAGAAGATGGAAGAGGATGGCGTCATTCGCCGTCGTGTCGCCCTGCTCGACCCTGAGAAGGTCAACACCAAGGTCACCGTTTTCGTCTCGATCCGCACCAATAGTCACTCGATCGAATGGCTGAAGCGCTTCTCCGAAGTGATCGCCGATTTCCCGGAAGTGGTTGAATTCTATCGCATGAGCGGCGATGTCGATTATCTGCTGCGCGTCGTCGTGCCGGATATCGCCGCTTATGACGCCTTCTACAAGCGCATGATCGCCAAGATCGAAATCCGCGACGTCTCCTCGGCCTTTGCAATGGAGCAGATCAAGTATTCGACGGAGCTACCGCTGGATTACATGATCCTGGAAAACGCGAAATCGAGCGACGATTAATCGACAAGCGATATGTTTGGGCAACGCCCGCTGCGTGAACTTCGCAGTAAGGGCGTTGCGTCTTTGTCAGCGCGCCATCATTGGCCGTAAGTGGCGGTGATGGAAGCGGAGGCGAGGGCGTTTGCCTGCGTCATATAGCCGACGAGCGCCCCGCTGGCATTGCTGTCGAGGCCGAGCTTATCGACTTTCAACGCGGTTACGGTCAGCTTGTAACGATGCGCCGGGCCTGGAGGCGGGCAGGCGCCGCCGAAACCAGAGGTGCCGAAGTCGGTTCTTCCCTGGATGGCTCCGGAAGGCAGACCGGTTCCCCCAGTCGATCCCGCACCCGATGGCAGCGACTTGGCGGATGCGGGGATATCAAATACGGTCCAATGCCACCAGCCGGAGCCTGTGGGCGCATCCGGATCATAGAGCGTTACCACGAAGCTCTTGGTTCCCTCCGGTGCATCTTTCCAGCTTAGCGCGGGAGATACGTTTCCGCCCTTGCAGCCGAATACGTTGGCCACCTGTTCGATCTTGAGCGTGCCGCTGTCCTTCATGTCGGGGCTGGCGAGTTCAAAGGCTGAGGCTTGGCCCGATGCCAGCAACGTGGCAGCCAGGGCCGCGGCGATAGAATATTTCATGACAATCTCCGTTAGAGCGACGCTGTCCGCAGCGTCGACGGCGGGAGATTGTCATTCTGCGGCGATGAGCGCTGCGCTGTTTCGATCAGTCTTTGCGCCGTTTCGATCAACTTCACGCTGATGGCCGCGAATTTCGCTTGGCGCGAAATCGAACCGCGTCCGAAAGCGTGCGGTGAAGCGGGAGGCCGAGTCGTAGCCGACATCCAGAGCGATTTGCGTCACGGACTTCTCGGTCGTTTGCAAAAGGGTGAGTGCAGTCGTCATCCGGATATCAGCCAAAAGCTCAGAAAAGCTCGTTTCCGCCGCTGCCAACTTGCGCCGCAAACTGGCCTCGCTCATGCCGATAGTTTTCGCCAGCTCCGGAGCGCGCCAGGGGTAGGCCGGATCGGAATTGATGATCCGGCGCAGGCGTTCGATCGGGCCAGGGTTCGTGATCGGCGCAAACCGGTGGCCGAGCGCGCCGAGCCACAACAGGATTTCGTTGACACGAGATGCTGCGATGCTGTCCGGCAGGAGAGGGCCGCTTCGGATCGCCTCGATTGCCTTGCCATAAGCTTCTTCGAAAGCCGGCTGCATGCCGGTGAGAACCTGGATCTCCTGCACCGGCCTGGCATCGCCGACTGCGAAATCAGCGATCAAATTTGGCGCGAACTGCAGGGCGAGCGCCTGATAGCCGCCAGAGCCATCGGGCTCGTTGATGATATCGGAGGTGGCGCCTTCGGGGATCAGTACGAGATCGCCGGCGCAAGCCTTCATGTCGGCGACCCGATCGAGAATGATCTTCTGACCTTTTTGAACGAGCACCACGCCCGGAGCAGGCGACGCAAGGCGCTTGCAGAGCAGGCGCGTGCTTTGGATGATACATGCCGTCATTCCGGCTCCGTCGCGTCGGACGATATCGCGTTGGGGAAAGGCGGAATAATTATCCGAAATTTGAAACACCAGGCCTCCGCAACTCTTTTCACCGGCTTGTTCTTGTCAGCCGGCAGCAAAATGCCGCTAAACGTAGCGAAGGTTGCCGGTTTGTGAAACTGCCTTCGATCATCGTTTGCAGGAAGCAGGCGCCGCCTCGTTTGGCGAGCCGGCGGCGTCCCTCATCGAGCTGGACTAGGACGGATTATTTCCGCTCCAGTCGCGCCAACAGCGACGACGTGTCCCAGCGGTTGCCGCCCATGGCCTGGACGTCGCCGTAGAACTGATCGACCAAGGCGGTCAGCGGCAGCTTTGCCTTGTTGCGGCGGGCTTCCGACAATACGATGTCCAGATCCTTGCGCATCCAGTCGACGGCAAAGCCGAAGTCGTATTTTCCGACATTCATGGTCTTGTGGCGGTTTTCCATCTGCCAGGAACCGGCCGCACCCTTGGAGATGACTTCCACCACCTTTTCGATGTCAAGGCCGGCCTGGTTGCCGAAATGGATGCCTTCGGCCAAGCCCTGGACCACACCGGCGATGCAGATCTGGTTGATCATCTTGGTGAGCTGGCCTGCGCCGACGGCACCCATCAGGCCGACCATGCGGGCATAGGCATCGATCACGGGCTTTGCTTTTTCGAACACTGCCTCGTCACCGCCGCACATGACGGTCAGCACACCGTTTTCCGCGCCCGCCTGGCCACCGGAGACGGGAGCGTCGATAAAGTCCACGCCTTTTTCCTTGGCTGCGGCATAAAGTTCTCGGGCGACTTCGGCGCTTGCCGTCGTGTTGTCGATCAGGACTGCGCCCGCCTTCATGCCGGCGAGCACGCCGTCATGGCCGATCGTCACCGCGCGCAGGTCGTCGTCATTGCCGACGCAGGTGAAGACGAAATCGGCGCCTTCGGCCGCAGCGGCGGGGGTTGGGGCGAACTTGCCGTCGAATTGTTTGGCCCAGGCTTCGGCCTTGGCGACGGTGCGGTTATAGACGGTGACGTCATGACCGCCCTTGACCTTCAAATGCCCTGCCATGGGATAGCCCATGACGCCCATGCCGATGAAAGCGACCTTTGCCATTCGCGAGACTCCTTCCAAGAATTTGCCTGAAGGCTTAGCGGAAAGGCGAGGGGGACGAAAGACCGATTTGTCGGCGAGTGGTAGCGGCCGAGCTCGAAAGCCAGTTGTTGGCGACGATCCTGGCTGGCTCGCGCGGGCTAGTTCGGCCTGCTTTCGTCGCCTTCGACATAGAGCCGAAGGTTGTCGAAGCCGATTTCGGTGCCCATCAACCGGGAACCATTGTCGCCATAGCCGTCGAGAAAAACCATTTGCTCGGTAAAGAGCATCGTGGTGCCGCTAGGCTCCGGCGCGAAGGTGACGGTTGCCAGCGATACCGAGATGCGCTTGTCAGCGAGCATCATGTCGAAGGCATAGATGATGCGTTCGTTCGGCACGATATCGATGTAGCGAGCCTGATAGGCGTGTACCACGCCATCCGTCGAGGCGACGCGGTTGCTCTCGCTGCCGCCAGGACGAAAGTCGAGCTGAAATTCCAGCGGCGTCCAATCCCCGTGGCAGGCGAACCATTGGCGCTTGTTTTCGGCCACCGCCCAGGCGCCGAAGACGCGCTGCAGCGGCGCCTTGAAATGACGCTCTATGGTCAGCGTCGTATGTTCCGTCGTTCTCTCGGTCATTTCACCGCCGTCTCCTCGGAATTGTCGGCCAGAAACTGATCGAGCCGGTCGAAGGTCCTGTTCCACCCCGCCCTACGCTCGGCGATCCAGCGTTCGACCTGCTCCAGCGCTTCTTTCCGTAGCTGGTAAGTCCGCACCCGGCCGATCTTTTCCGAGCGCACCAGACCGCTGGTTTCCAAAACATGCAGATGTTTCATCACGGTCGGCAGTGCCATGGCGAACGGCTGGGCCAGTTCCATCACCGAGGCGGGACCGCGGCCGAGGCGGTCGATCATGCCGCGGCGGCTTTGGTCCGACAGGGCCTGGAACATTCGGTCGAGCGCTATGGAATCCTCAACCATCCGATCGTTCCGGGCGGAAACGGGCGGGCAGCTTCTGGCTATAGGGATAGAAATGGAAGTAGGGCATCGCCTCTTCGAGCACGCGTGCAAAGGACGGACGATCGAGCAGGCGTTGATAATATTGCTGCAGCCGGACTTGCTGTTCTCCAAAGGGCACGAGCGTTTCGGCGTAGAACAATGCCGGGGCGGCGGCGCAATCCGCCATCGTCAGGGCGTCACCGGCGATCCAGAGCTTTTCGCCCAGTTGCTGCTCGATCATGCCGTAGGCGGTGCGCAACAATGCCTGCGCCTGCGCGACGGCTTTGGGGTTGCGCTCATCTTCCGGACGGCGAATGTCAGCAACGATCGCCTGCATCGGTTCCTGAACGTAGAGATCGAAGAAGCGATCCCAGAGGCGGACGCAGAGCGCATCCGTCGGATCGAGCGGCAACAGCGGCGTCGCGCCGGGATAATGCCGGTCGAGATATTCGATGATGATGCTGGTTTCGGGAACGGTGCTATCGAGCGCCTCGTCGCGCAGGACAGGGAATTTGCCGATCGGCCAGAGGCGCAGCAGCGATGCGCGGGACTCTTCATTGCCGAGATCGATGACCCGGCTTTCGAAGGGCGTACCGTTCTCATAAAGCGCCATCAGGACCTTATGGCAGAAGGAGGCGAGGGGATGCTGATAAAGGATGAGAGACATACAGCGACCTTTCCTACATCGAGGCGATGCCAAAACTTACCTAAATGGCTAAGTAACAGATCGTGCCAGCGAATGCAATGAATAGTTACCCAATTGGGTAACTATTCGGATTGGCTGCAGGAGAAATCAGATCACGACGCAAGGCGCGCGATAACCAGATGGCCCGGGGTCGGATGACCCTCTTCCATGCGGACATTGATGTCGGTGATTTCGATCAGCTCGAAGCCGGTCGCGGTCAGGCGTTCGCGCACGTAGCTTTCCGAATGGGCGAAACGCTGGTGCGGACCGACCATGTAGGCGCGGCCTGCCATAGCGCTGTCGGGCAGGGTTTCCGAGGAGAAGATGAAGAGGCCGCCCGGCGTCATGTTTTCAGCGGCGCCGAAGAACAACGGCTCCAGCGCGCCGAGATAGGGCAGCACATCGGTGGCGGTGATCAGGTCGAACGGCTCTTCGTCATTATCGTCGAGGAAATCCTCAACCTCGGCGACGAACAGCGTTTCATACAGATCCTTCTCATGGGCGACTTCGACCATGTTTTCGGAAATATCGATACCCGTAATGTCCTCGGCGATGTCTCGCAGCGTACCGCCGGTCAGGCCCGTGCCGCAGCCGAGATCAAGCATGCGCTTGAAGGGGCCGAGACCAAGTGCCTGCAGCCGCTGACGCACGAGAACCGGAACATGATAGCCGAGCTGCTCGACAAGCACGTCTTCGAAAACTTCAGCATGCTGATCGAACAGGGTTTCGACATAGGCGTCCGGCGCCTTAACCGGCGTTTCGCCGCGGCCCATCGAGGCGATGCGCACGGCTGCGCCGCCATGATCCTCGGGATCGATCGCCAGCACATCCTCATAGGCCTTGACCGCGGCGTCGATATCGCCGGCTTTTTCGAGCGCAAGGGCGCGGTTGTAGGCGTCCGCCAGCGCGTCTTCGTCTATCTTTTTCTTTGCCATGAGCGATCAGTCCTTCATTCGTCAAGGAGGCATTAAGGCGCTTGAATGGCTTTTGCAATGGCTGCGTTGAAGGAGCAAAATATTCGTCTGCGGCAGCGGCGGGCCATAAGGCCGTTGCGCAAAAAAAGAGAAATGGAGGAAAAAACCATGGCCACCGAGCTCACCACGTCGCATCTCATCAACAGCGCTACGGATCGGAAGCCGCCGCCTATGCCTTCGACGACGGGGGAGATCACCAACACGTTGACCCATTACTACCGCGGCGAGCTCGCGCGGATGACCAGTTGGCGCGATCGCATCGACCGGACGTCAAACTGGGCGATCACCGTCGTTGCGGCGTTGCTTTCCGTATCGCTGTCGACGCCGACGTCGCATCATGGCGTGTTGCTGTTTGGTATGATGCTGATCACCTTGCTGCTGATGATCGAGGCGCGGCGCTATCGCTTCTTCGACGTCTATCGGGCGCGGGTGCGGCAATTGGAACGCAGCTATTTTGCGCAGATCTTGGCGCCCGAAGCCAATCTCAATCCCGATTGGGCGGTGTCGATTGCCAAAAGCCTGCGCGCACCGCGTTTTCTGCTCAATTATTCCGAAGCGATGCAGCGACGCCTGCGGCGGAATTATTGCTGGATGTATGTGATCCTGCTGCTGGCCTGGGTTTTGAAGATCTCGACGCCGAAACTGCAAGCGAATGGTGCGCCGCAAGAACTGGCGCATTCGTGGAGCTATATTGCCGACAATGCAACGCTCGGACCGATCCCCGGTTGGCCGGTGATCGCAATCGTGGCCGTGTTCTATGCCGTCATTCTCTATAGCGCATTACGTCGCGGGCCGGATGACGGCGATTTCACCCATGGCGAAGCGCATGTCTGATCGTTTGGCAAAGCCAGACTAAAGCATGTCGCGCAAAAGTGCGCAGCGGTTTTGCGATAACGACACGCGCAAAATCAAGGGCCTAAAACGCAAGGAGCGAATCCCAGAGATCGCGATGCGTTTTAGTGCAGGATGAACTCTCCCTTCACTGCCCGCCACTCGGTCGCCGAGATCAGCCGACGGTGAACATAGCGCACCGAATGTAACGGCCCGTCGAGCTTCTCCTGCCAGAATTTCAGGAAGCCGCGCATCTCCGGGAAATTCGGGGCGAGATCATAGTCCTGCCAGATGTAGGTCTGCAGAAATTGCGGATGATCGGGCAGGCGATAGAGGATCTGCGCCGTAGTGAGCCCATAGCCTTGCAACTGCTTTTGCATGTCATTGTGCATGAGGTCTCTCTTTCTGTTCCCATTGTTCTTCGTGACGCGGATGTCACAGGAAAATGGAAACACCTCATGGTAAACCCAAGCTTTACAAAAGTGTTGCAAAAAAGAAATTTCTTCTCGAAAATCAATATGATAGCAGCCTCTATAGGTGAGTGCTGCCAAGGTGCAGGCGGCAGGCGCAAGGAGACGCCTGCCATGGCAAGGGTCAACGCTTCAGATGGCGCGTCAGGTAGCCCTCGATCCAAGCCCAGCGGTTACGCATCAGCTCGACGATGGAAAGATAGAAGATCGCTGCCCAGAGATAGGTCTGGTAGTCGTAGGTCTGCGAGAAGGCATAGCGCGTCTCACCCATCAGATCGTAGACGGTGATGATCGATACGGTCGCCGAGCTCTTGATCAGGAGAATGATCTCGTTGCCGTAAGGCCGCAGCGCCACGATCAACGCTTGCGGCAAGATGATCTTGTAGAAGGTGACGAGCTTATGAAGGCCGAGCGAGGCCGCAGCCTCGCTTTGGCCGTGATGGACGCTCTGGATGGCGCCGCGGACAATCTCGGTCTGATAGGCCGCCGTGTTTAGCGTCATGGCAAACAGACCGCAATTGAAGGGATCGCGGAAGAACCACCAGAGACCGATGCTGTCAATGAAGCCGCGCGCCTGCGGAAAGCCGTAGTAGACCATGAAGATCTGCGCCAGCAGCGGCGTGCCGCGGAAGAGATAGACATAGCCATAGGTCAGGCTCTTCAAAATCCGGTTCTTCGACATTCTCGCAAAGGCGAGCGGAACGGAGAGTATCCCGCCAAGGATGAAGGAAAGCCCGACCAGCTTCACCGTGATCCAGAGGCCGTGCAGAAAGCGTGGACCGAACTTGAAGAATTTTGCGTTGTCCCAATTGGTGATCATCATCGTGATCAGCGCGATGCCTAGCAGCGCCCAGAGGGCCAGGAAGAAATAACCGGCAATGCGGGCCTTGGAGAGGCGCTTCATCGTCTCCGGTGGTGCCGGCTGCGCGGGGATCAAGACTTCTGCATAGCTCATCGGCGAAACTCCGCGCGTTTGGCCCAACGGTCGAGGTAAGACAACCCGGCCGAGGAGATGACGGCGAGCGTCAAATAGAGTCCGCAGGCAACCAAATAGAAGAAGAATGGTTCCTTGGTCGCGCGCACGGCAAGGCCCGTTTGGCGGATGATGTCAGCGAGTCCGATGACGGAAACGTAGGATGTATCCTTCAGCAAGTTCATCCAGAGGTTCCCAAGATTGGGAAGCGAGATGCGGATCAATTGCGGCAGGATGATCAGACGCATGGTGCGGGCCCGGTGAAAGCCAAGAGCGTCGCCCGCTTCATACTGGCCCTTGGGAATCGCCCTGAAGGCCGACAGCAAAACTTCCGAGCAATAGGCGGAAAAAACGATCGACAGGGCGACCATGCCGGCGACGAAGGCGTTGATCTCGACCTGTCCGGTGTAGCCCACGTAAGCGAGGGCCGTTTGCAGCAGAATCTGTATGCCGTAATAGATGATGAACAGCGTCAGGAGCTCCGGCAGGCCGCGAAAGATGGTGGTGAACACGCCGGCTGCCAGCCGCAGCGACTTTTCTTCGGATTGCTGTGCCAGCGCCACCAGAAAGCCGACGACCAAGCCGAGCGGCAATGTCAGGACGGCTACTGTTATCGTGACTTTGAGGCCGCCGGCAATCTCGTCGCCCCAGCCGGTGTCTCCACAGGCAATAGAGGTGTTCTGGAAGAACACGGTGAAGAGCCCGACGGGGCCGCACAGCGGATCGAAAGCGTTATCTATCCAGGCCCACAAGGAACCAAACGCGGAAAACAATCCGCCCATACCGTATTTCCCCTCGCAGCTTTTGCCGCGTTTCTCTTATTCTTATATTATATGTCAAACAAAAACGGCGGAAGAGCAAGCTTCCGCCGTCGTCTTTTCCCAAGGAATCGACGGCGATCACTCGCCGTAGACGTCGAAGTCGAAATACTTGTCCTGGATCTTCTTGTAGGTGCCGTCGGCACGGATCGCGGCAATCGCGGCGTTTAACTTGTCCTTAAGGGCGGTGTCACCCTTGCGGAGGCCAATGCCGGCGCCGACGCCGTTGATTTCCGGATCGACCTTCAGCGTGCCGAGCATCTTGCAGCAATTGCCGGCATCGGACTTGACCCATTCGGAGAGAACCACGACGTCGTCGATGACAGCGTCGATACGGCCGTTAGCGAGGTCGAGCTTATATTCATCCGGCGACGGATAGAGCTTCAGCTCGGCATCCTTCAGATGCGCGGTGGCGTAGTTTGCGTGCGTGGTCGAGGACTGCGCGCCGATGGTCTTGCCCTTCAGGGCCGCATCGGTTGCTTCGGTTATGGTCGAATCCTTCGGCACGGCGATGGCCGGCGGCGTATTGTAGTATTTGTTGGTGAAGTCGATGGTCTTTTGACGCTCCGGCGTGATCGACATGGACGATACGATGGCGTCGAACTTCTTGGCCTGCAGAGCCGGAATGATGCCGTCGAAATCCTGGTTCACGAAGGTGCACTTGACCTTCATCTGATCGCAAAGCGCATTGGCTATATCGATGTCGAAGCCGACGAATTTGCCGGCGGCGTCGAGCGATTCGAACGGCGGATAGGTTGCGTCGGTGCCGATGACGATCGAATCGCCGTCAGCAAGCGCTGCCCCGGCGAAAAGCGACATCGCGGCAAGCGATGCAGCGGCGAAAAGACGAGTGGAGATGCGCATTTTGATCCTCTCTGTTGGCGACCGGCGGCTATTTTTCTTCATTGGCGGCCGGCCAGAATGGAGCGGGTGCGTGGCCCGCCTGCCTTCGATAATCGTACTTTTTTTTCGCAAATTGCAACTGGAATTACGAAGCCGGTTTGCATCGCACACACTATCTCCAAAGCGCTTGCGCGATCCCGCAAAGCTGAACGGAAGCCTTCCGGCGCGTTCAGGCGGGGTTAATTTTCCGTATCTAATTCTTTGGAACATATCACCGTTTGCCGCGATTCAGCCCTATGGACACCGAAAATCGGCCGGGATCATGGGGCATCTGTTCCGCGGGCTGAGATCCGCACCTTGGCGGATAATGATAAGAAAAGGAGATCCCAACTATGGGAAAGCGATCCAGACTATTTGCCAGTGCAGCATTTCCACTGCTGTCTCTATCACTGGCATTTGAGCCGGCTGCCGCCACAGCGCTGCGCGACCAAGCCATCGCACCGTTGAGCAATGCTGCCGCCGGATCGGTCGCCGTCAACGGCAATGCAAGTTTCGAGGTTGCCCAGGAGCAGCCGGCTCCGGACGGGCAGTCCGAAGAGGAGCTGAAAAAGCGCAAGAAGCCAGGCGGTGCGGAACAGGGCGAGCCGCAGGGCCAGAAGCATCAGGCCGCACCAGCACAGCAGGGCGGAGCCGAGCCACAGCGCAAGATGAAGGAAGCCCAGCCCGAAGGGCAGCCTGAACAGCAAAAGCCCGCCAAGCAGCAGCAGGAAACACAGCAGCCCAAGGCGCTGCAGCCGCAGGCGGTACCGGAAACCCAGCAGGCTCAGCCGGAGCAAAAGAAGCACAAGCAGAATGCGGAGCAACAGCCAGCGGCGCAGCCGGAAGTAGCGCCGCAGCCGAAAGCGGCCCAGCAACAGGCTGCCCCTGAAACGCAACCGCAAGGCCAGCCCGAACTCAAGAAACGTCAGAAGAAGCAAGATCAATCGGCTGAACCGGCACAGCAGCCAGCCGAACAGAAGGCCGCGCCCGCGCAGCAACAGGCGCCGGCTGCACAGCCGACTCAGAGCGGACAGGCCCAGCCGGAAACCCCCGCCCAGCCTGAGAAGAAGAAGCATCAGAAGCTGCAGGGCCAATCGGCTGAACCGGCGCAGCAACCGGCGGAACAGAAGGTAGCCCCAGCTCAGCAACCAGCAGAACAGAAGGTAGCACCGGCCCTGCAACAGGCTCCCGCCACAGAGCAGGCCCAACCGAAGACCCAGGTTCAGCCTGGAAATCAGGTCGAGCCCGGCACGCAGCAGGGCCAGAAGCCGGCGACCGGCAAACTGCCGCAGACTGAGCAGGGCGCGCAACAGCCTGCAGCCACTCCCGAACAAAAGCCAGTTCAGAAGAACCTGGGACAGCAGGCTCAGCCGCAGAACGAGGTAGCTCCGCAGGTCGGCAAACAGCAGCAGCCGAATGTCGAAACCGGTGCTCCCGCTCAGGGTAACGCCGTGCAGGCGCCTGCCAATGGTGCCGCGCAGCAGGGCGCCCAGACAGCGGCCCCCGCCGCTGGAGGTGAGCAGGTTTCGCCGCAGGAACTGGAGCGTCGCAAGAAGATCGCTGCAAATCCTGCAGCCAGCAACGAGACGGTTATTCTGCCGGTGCAGAATGGCGCTGCCGTGCTGGATAGCGACAAGGATGCGGCGCGGCGCGGCTTCCGTCAGGGTGGCCAAGCTGCCGGCGGGCAGGCTCAGACTGGTGCCGGTCAGGCTCAGACTGGGCAAGCGCAGAACGCCCCGGTGCAACAGCCGCAGGCCTATGCTAAGGCGCCGACATCCGATGCCGAAGCTCAACGCGCGCTCGCTGGCCAGCAGCAGCAACAGCCTGTGAGGATCGAAGCCATAACCAGCGAGCAGGGGCGTCGCCTCGACCGCAGGCCGGATTTCGCGTCGCCGGAAGGCGTTGCACTCCAGCCGAACGGCAATCAGGGCGGCCGCGTCATCCTGAATATCGACAATACCTACGTCGTTCGTCACGATGATAGCGCGCGCTTCATCCGTGAGGGTGAACGTCCGATCTATGAGCAGCTTCCGCGCGACCGTTACCGCGAAACGATCGATCAGCCGGATGGCGATCGCATTATTACCGTGCGCAATCGCTATGGCGACGTCATTCAGCGCTCGCGCATCGACGCTCGCGGCCGTGAATACGTGCTGTTCTACTCCCCGGAACTGGAGGATCAGCCGGACCGCGACGACTACTTCCGCGATCCGGGCGACGAGTTGCCGCCGATGCGCCTGCGCATTCCGCTGAACCAGTACATCATCGACACGGGCACGGACCGCGAGGCGGATTATTACGACTTCCTGCGCGAACCGCCGGTCGAGCCAGTCGAGCGGGTCTATTCGCTGAACGAAGTGCGTTATTCCGCCCGCATCCGCGACAAGGTGCGCCGTATCGACCTCGATACGATCACCTTCGCGACCGGCAGTGCGGAAATCCCGATGTCGCAGGCGAGTACGCTGCGCGGCGTTGCCGACGCCATGGGCAAGATCGTCAAGAAGGACCCGACCGAGACCTTCATGATCGAAGGCCATACGGATGCCGTCGGCACTCCGGAAAGCAATCTGGTCCTTTCCGATCAGCGTGCCGAATCCGTCGCCAAGGTCCTTAGCGACGTCTATGGCATTCCGCCGGAAAACCTGGTGACCCAGGGTTACGGCGAGCAATATCTCAAGGTGAATACGCAGGGGCCCGAGCAGGAAAACCGTCGCGTTACCATCCGCCGTGTCACGGCGCTGGTGCGTCCGGTCGCTTCAACCCAGTAAGCTTTTCCTGTCTCAAACGCGTAAGGCCGTCGGGAAACCGACGGCCTTATTCTTTTGCCAGTTCGCCGAGGCCAACCGTCGCAGCGATGAAATCGGCGATCGCCAGGGTATCGTCGAGATCGAAGACGGTCAGTGCGCCGGCATCCTCCACCGGATGGTCGGTGGCTATGGCGACGATATGCGGGTCTTGCGGCGCCAAGGGCACGCGGTTGGCCGCCTCGAGGCGACGAGCTTCGATCTTGGGGATCGGCTCGCGCTTGTAGCCTTCGATCAAGACGAGGTCGCAAGGGGCAAGCCGCGCCAGGATTTCCTCGAAGCTCGGCTCCGGCTCGCCGCGTAGTTCGTGCATGATGGCATAGCGCGTGCCGGAAACGATGGTGACTTCATGCGCTCCAGCTTCGCGATGGCGAAAGCTGTCGGCGCCCACCTTGTCGATGTCGAAGTCATGGTGGGCATGTTTGATGGTCGAAATCTTGTAGCCGCGGCGGGTGAATTCGGTGACAAGCCGCACCGCAAGGCCGGTCTTGCCGGAGTTCTTCCAGCCGGCGATGCCGAAGATTTTGGGTCGCTTGGTTGTCATGATGTCTGCTCCAATGCCGCGAGCCATGTTTCTGCGGCGATCAGGTCTTCTGGTGTGTTGACGTTGAAGAAGGGATCGAGGGAACCGATCGGCGTTTGGATCATGGCAAATTCGACCGTTCGGACACTATGACGCGCGAGATAGTCCCTGACGCGTCGCTTGTCATCCTTGACAAGCCAGGTCGCGAGATCGTTGGCAATCGAGACGGGCCACACGCCGAACACCGGATGATCGCGACCCAATGATGTGGCTATCGCGATTTCGTCTCGGTCTTCGATCGTTTCGGCCAGCCGGGCGACCAGATCGATTGGAAAAAACGGGCTGTCGATCGGCGCCGTAGCGATATGCGACGCGTCCGGGTGCCTCATCACCGCATGGCGCATGGCGGTGTGCACGCCCGCCAGCGGGCCGAGCTTGCCGGGGATGGTGTCGGGAACCAACGGCAGCCCTTCCGTATCCGACCAATCGGCATCGGCATTCAACGCAACCGGCTTTCGCTGCTGCTGTCCGATGCGAGCGGCTATACGCGTCAGAAGAGTTTCGCCACCGAGAAGTGCAAGCGCCTTGTTCGCACCCATGCGGCTGGAGCGACCGCCGGCGAGCAGATAGGGCGGGATATCGGCGGGATCGGGGATGAAGCCGGGCATGTTGGGCGACCTCAGGCGGGCACACGCGGCTCGGATTCCTGGGCGACGCGCTCGACCGCTTGCCGTTTGCTCTCCCGGTAGAATGTATAGAGACCGGAGGCGATGACAATGGCGGAGCCGATCATGGTCCAGGCATCCGGCATCTCACTGAAGAACAGCAAGCCAAGCAATGCCGACCAGATGAGGCTTAGATAGCGGAACGGTGCGACGAAGGAGATCTCGCCCGTGCGCATCGCCTGGATCACCGATTGATAGCCAACGAGCACCAGGATCGATGCGAGCAGGATGTGCGAGAACGGGGTGAAAGTGATCGGCTGCCAGCCGCCGAGCGGAGCGATCGACAGGGCGCCGAAGATGGAAATCGAGACAGCGGTACAGACCGTCACCATCAGCGACGGCACATCCTTGCTGACACAACGCGTCGCCAGATCGCGGGCGGCTGTGGCGAACATACTGGCGACCACGAGCAGGGCAGCCGTCGTGAAGCCATCGGGGCCGGGGCGGATGATGATGAGCACGCCGACAAAGCCGACGACGATCGCCGTCCAACGCCGCCAGCCGACCGGTTCCTTCAGGAACAGGGCTGCGCCGAGGGTAACGGCGAGCGGCAATGCCTGCAGGATGGCGGAGGCATTGGCAATCGGCATCATGCCGAGCGCGGTGATATAGGTTGCTGCCGCAATTCCTTCGCAGACGACGCGCAGCGCGATCATCGGCTGCAGAATGACTTTCCATGAGCGCAGGGCTCCCATATTCCAGGCGAGCAGAAAGACGAAGATGCTGGTAAAAAGCCCGCGGAGAAACATGATCTCTCCTGCGTTCATGACCGCGATGACTGATTTGGAAAGTGCGTCGCTGCAGGAAAAGCCGGCCATAGCTGCGGCCATGTAGAGCGCGCCCTGCGTATTCTTCGTCCGCGGCATAAAGCGATTCCCTGGATATATCAGCTCGCTCTACTGCGGTTTTCCGCAAATTGGAATCATTGCCGGTGTAGTCGTGATCAAATTCGATTGTGCGTCGCAATGAAAACGTGAGCTGATGGCGAGTGCAATCACGCCGAAATCGCAAAATCGGGACAGCACTGTCGATTTTTGGGAGATGTGCGATCTTTTACGTTCGTGATTAATCCTTATTCAATCTAATTTCCGGACGCTCGGCTCAGTTTTGCATGAGGCAGAAGCTCTACCGCAGCGCAGCAGGGAATGACGGTCCCGCCTTCGCCGGATACCAACGAATTTCATTGGGGCGTGGCATGTTCTTCATTGATCGTCTTCTGCAAAGCCGCCGGATCGTGACCAAGGTTCTTATCTTCGTCGTACCGCTGGTGGTGCTCATCGCCGGCATCGGCCTGGTTGGCTATCACACGGCCAATATTCTCAACGGCCATATGACCGTGACGCGGGCGACGATCGAAAATATCAGCGACTTCGAGAACTTGCAGGCTGCTTTGCAGGAGTTCACCACGTCGCCATCCGATGAAACGCGCAAGACGCTTGCGGACAAGATCGATGCGCAGGCGGCCGGCGTCCAGCGTCTGAGCGGCCTGCTCAGCAATGATCAACGCGCCAAGATCTCCGCCGTCAGCGATCTGGCCGACAAGATGCGCACGCAGACGGCCGCCCTTTGGAACATCAAGCAAAAGCAGGACAGCGATGTCGACGCGATCCAGAAGGCAGTGTCGGGGCTCGAAGCCAGCGGCAAGGCGGCTGGAAAGCAGATCGACATCATCCGCAAGGAGTTCGGCGACAAGGAAACCTTCGCCAAGGAACTGCTTTACGATGCCGCTGCCTTCAAGGGCCTGTCGGACAAGATGAGCAACCTGCGCATCCAGGTGCAGATGGCCGCGGATTCCAATGAGGAAATCTCCGATGCGCGTACCTATACGGATGCGATCCTCAAGCAGGTCGCCACGTCGAAAGCTCTTGTTTCCAAGCGTGGCGTCGCGCTGGTCAACGGCGCGGCCGATGCTGCCAATAAGCTTGACGCAGTCCTGAAGGGCGGCGACACCGCCGATCTGAAGGTCCAGGCCATGGGACCGATTCTGCAGAGCTTCGTGAAGATCGAAGGGGATATGACCCTGCAATCGGCCAAGAACAGCGATACTGCCGCCGATCGCTTCGTCAGCCTCGACAAGATCATCGACGGCCAGAAAGAATTGTTGGATCACGTCGACCAGGCGCTGGGCATCATCGATCGCCTGACGCTGCATACCGCACGGATGGAGAATGTGCGCGACGCTGCCTCGCGGGACGCCGTCGTTGCCGATCTGAAGGATCTGCAAGACGCCGGCGTAAAGATCTCTGCGTTAGGCCAGACCAATTCTACGATGCGCGATTTTTCTGCTCGTACTCAGCCTTTGATCGACAGCGTGACCAAGGGTTCGGCCGATCTGTTGCAGACTGCGTCCGACTGGAAAAAGACGCGCGTCGATTCCAACAGCTTGCTGGCGGATGCGATGACGTCGCTGCGCAGCTTCGTTGCGCAAGCGCAGGAGATCGGCAAGGAAGACAGCGAGCGCTCCGCCAATGTCTCCGTCATTGCCATGATCCTCGGTACGTTGCTTGCCATCGTCGGCGGTCTAATGCTGGTCGAAACGCTGCGTGGACCTCTGAAGCGGGTTACCGAAATCATGACGCGGCTTGCCAGCGGCGATCTGGAAGTGGCGATCGACGGCCGCAATCGCGGCGACGAGATCGGCGATATGGTGCGTTCCGTCACCGTCTTCCGCGACGCTGCCGTGGAAAATGTCCGCCTGGAGCGGGAGGCCGAGAGCGCACGCGCTTTGTCGGCGGAGGATGCCGCACGCCGCGCCGCCGACCGCGCCCGCATCGAAGCCGAGCAGAAGCAGGCGCTGAATGCGCTGGCAGACGTTCTCTCCAAGCTTGCGGATGGCAATCTGGAAGAGAGCATGCGCGAAGACCTCTCCGCCGATTTCGTCGAAATGGCATTCACCTACAATCACGCTGTCGAAGCCCTGCGCGAGACGTTGACGGATGTCCGCTACACGGCCGAGGAGATCAAGGGCGGTACCGGCAATCTCGCCGCATCCGCCGACGATCTCGCACGCCGCACCGAGCAGCAGGCGGCTGCCCTCGAGGAAAGTTCGCGGGCACTCCACCGTCTGAGCGACGTCGTGCGTTCCACCGCCGACCGCGCTAAGCAGACGGCGGTCTCGGTCAACGAGACCCAGGCTTACGCAACGCAATCCGGCGAAGTCGTCGCCAAGGCCGTCGGCGCCATGAGTGAGATCAACCGCTCGTCGGAAAAGATCGTCACGATCATCGGCGTCATCGACGAAATCGCCTTCCAAACCAACCTGCTGGCGCTGAATGCCGGCGTCGAAGCCGCCCGCGCCGGCGAGGCCGGTCGAGGTTTTGCTGTCGTCGCGCAGGAAGTGCGCGAACTGGCGCAGCGCTGCGCCAACGCGGCAAAGGAGATCAAGGGCCTGATTTCGGCAAGCTCCTCGCAGGTGCAAAATGGCGTCCATCTGGTCGAGCAGACCGGTGCTGCGCTCGCCGAAATCATCGGCCATGTGACCGGCGTGCAGAAGCTCGTCGCCGACATTTCCGCGGCAACGGCCGAGCAGTCGACCGGGATCGAAGAAGTGACGCGAGCGGTCGGCGAAGTCGAGCTGATCACCCAAAGAAATGCGGCGATGGTGGAAGAAAACAACGCCGAGATTCATGGCCTGCGCCAACGCGTCGATATGCTCTCCGACAAGATCGACCGCTTCCGCACGGGCGATGGCGACGGGGCACATGAAGGCTATGGGTATCGCGCCGCCTGAGGCGTTACTTCAGAAAACAACAGCAACCAATAGAAACGCCGGACTTATCGCCCGGCGTTTTCTTGTCTTGGTATGGGAAGATCAGCCGCCGGTGACGCTCATATGGCGGGCGACAGCCGGTCTGTTGTGCGTGCGGTCGATGATAAAATCGTGACCCTTCGGCTTACGGGTGATCGCTTCGTCGATGGCGGCGTAGACGAGCGCGTCATCTTCGGTGGCGCGCAGCGCCGTGCGCAGGTCGGCGGCATCGTTCTGGCCGAGGCACATATAAAGCGTGCCGGTGCAGGTGAGGCGCACGCGGTTGCAGCTCTCGCAGAAATTATGGGTCAGCGGCGTGATGAAGCCGAGGCGGCCATCGGTTTCGGCGACTTCGACATAACGGGCCGGACCGCCGGTCTTATATGGAATGTCGGTCAGCGTGAATTGTTGTTCGAGATCGGCGCGCAATTTGGAGAGCGGCAGGTACCGGTCAGTGCGATCTTCCTCGACCTCACCCATCGGCATCGTCTCGATGACGGTCAGGTCCATGCCGCGGCCATGGGCGAAGCGCAGCAGCTCGGGTATCTCCGCCTCGTTGAAATCCTTGAGCGCCACGGCATTGAGCTTGATCTTCAGGCCCGCCTTCTGCGCGGCGTCGATACCCTCCATCACCTTCGCGAAATCGCCCCAGCGGGTGATGGCGTGGAATTTATTGGGATCGAGCGTGTCGAGCGAAACGTTGATGCGGCGCACGCCGCAATCATAGAGCTCCTCTGCATAGCGCGAGAGCTGCGACCCGTTTGTCGTCAGCGTGAGCTCCTCCAGGCCACCGTCTTGAACGCGTTTGCCGAGCTCGCGCACCAGAAACATGATGTTCTTGCGCACCAGCGGCTCGCCGCCGGTCAGGCGAATCTTACGGACGCCTTTAGCAATGAAGGCGGAACAGAGCCGGTTCAGCTCTTCCAGCGTCAGCAGATCTTTTTTCGGCAGGAAGGTCATGTTTTCCGCCATGCAATAGGTGCAGCGGAAATCGCAGCGGTCGGTCACGGAGACGCGCAGATAGGTGACCGCCCGCCCGAAAGGGTCGATCATCGGTGACGCATCCGCCACCAGCGGCGATCCGTTGCCTATCGTACCGACAATGCTGTTCACGAAAACCTCCGTTGTCATGTTAATGTGTGCATAGGCGATTGTTGCGTCAAGGGAAATGCATTTTCAAATGCACTTGCGCGTTAACGACTGGCGGCCTACTTCTCCGGGTACGCATTGAAACGCATGGGAAAATCGATGAGCGACGTCTGGCCAACCGAACTGAGAGTGTCGAAGGACCGCCATCATCTGGTGGTGAGCTTCAATGACGGCGCAAGCTTCGATCTGTCGGCGGAAATGTTGCGCGTGCTGTCGCCATCGGCCGAAGTGCAGGGACATGGGCCAGGGCAGAAGATCACCGTGCCGGGCAAACGCAATGTCGGGATCATGTCGATGACGCCGACCGGCAACTATGCCGTCCGCATCGGTTTTGACGACATGCATGATACCGGCATTTTTACGTGGGCCTATCTTCGCGAGCTCGGCGAGAAAGGTTCCGAGCTTTTCGCCGCCTATGAGGCCGAACTGAAGGAAAAGGGCTTGAGCCGCGACGTGGCGGGCAAGCCGCACTAGCACTGTCAGCAGCAAGGGGACAGGCATGGCAGGTGGGGATACGGGAAGCTGGCTGCGCGCCAAAGGTAGCAAGAACGAAAGCAAGGTCTCTTTCGTCGAGCTGTTTTTCGATCTCGTCTTCGTCTTCTCGATCTCGCAGCTTTCGCATGCGCTGGCCAGCCATTTCACTCCCCTCGGCGCTCTCGAAGCCGGCATGCTGATTTTTGCCGTCTGGTGGGTATGGATATTCACCGCCTGGGTGACGAACTGGCTCGATCCCGATCGCATGCCGGTGCGCATCATGCTCTTCGTGCTGATGTTTGCCGGGCTGGTTCTCTCAGCGTCCATTCCGGATGCCTTTGCCGGGAAAGCCATTTTCTTCGCCGGCGCCTATGTGTTCATGCAAGTGGGCCGTTCGCTATTTACCGTCTATACCCTAAAAGACGTCAGCCCGGCCAATCATCGCAATTTCGTCCGCATCACCTGCTGGCTGATCGTGTCGGGGATCTTCTGGATTGCCGGCGCCCTGATGGAGGGCGAGACGCGGGTGTCGCTGTGGCTCGCTGCGCTGGCGATCGAATATGCAGCACCCGCCTTCGGTTTCGCCGTGCCCGGCCTTGGCAAGTCGACCGCGGCGGATTGGGATGTTTCCGGTGCGCATCTTGCCGAGCGCTGCGCGCTCTTCATCATCATCTGCCTCGGCGAGGCAATCCTGCAGGCGGGCAAGACATTTGCAGAACAGCCGCTTTCGCCGCTGATCGTTGCGGTATTCGTCACGGTCTTCGTCGGCACCGTCGCCATGTGGTGGATCTATTTCCAGTTCGGCCATGAACGTGCCGCCCATCGCATCGAGCAGGACGAGACGCCCGGCAGCCTAGCGCGACAGGCTTTCACCTATGCGCATATCCCGATCCTGGCGGGCATCATTCTGAGCGTCGTCGGCGACGAATTCTTGTTCTCCCATCCCCATGACCCGGCCGACATACATATGGCGGCGGCGATCCTTGGTGGCCCGGCCGTGTTCCTTGTCGGCAATCTCTGGTTCAAGGGGGCGACGACCGGGCGGCCGCCGCTATCGCATTTCGTCGGCCTCGCCGGGCTGGCGCTGCTGGTTCTCGCGGTTTCCCAGGTCGATGTTTACCAGCTCGGCATCCTCGCCACGGCGGTCCTCATCGTCGTCGCGATATGGGAGTTCGCCTCGCTGAATCGCGCAGTGCCGTTGGCCCGCCCGCCGGGCAATCACTAATCGCCGATTGTTTCCAAAGGCTCGCGTTCTTCCTGCAGCAACAGGCTGACAATGCGTTCCATGTGGGCCGTCATGATTTCGCATTCGTCGAGTGGTGCGTCCGAGAGCATGCGGTCGATGAGGTCGGTCTGGATGGCCATGGCTTCTTCCGTCAAGCGTCGGCCTTCCGTGGTCAGATAAAGCCGCCACACGCGCTTGTCGTGTTTATCGCCGCGACGCTCGATCAGGCCGCGTTTTTCCATCTGCGGCAGGAGCATGCTCATGTTGGAGCGACCGACTAGCAGCTTGTGGGCCAATTCCTGCTGCGAGATGCCTTCGAAGCGGAAGAGATTGACGAGAATGTCGAGATGCGGCGGCTTGATGTCGAGATGCGCAAGTGCCCGGCCGAGCGATTGCTGCATGAGCTGGCAGGCGCGGGCGACGGCAATCCAGCTACGAAAACGCGGATGGTCCCAAGGTAGGGATTGATTTTTGTTCATCGTTGTACTTTATTGTTCATGATTGAACATTATTGGATTCCCACTATGCCATCCTTTGCGCTTAAGGTCACCCGGCTAGGATTGTCCAGCCTTGGCAGGATTTCGCCGCAGCTTGCCGGCAAAGCCGCCTTCAAGCTTTTCTGTCTGACACCGTCGCGCCGGCCGCAGGGCGCCAAGGCGGAGGCTGCGCATTCACAGGGCAGGGCGCGTCTGAATTCTGCCGAGCAGATCATGCTGTCTTTTCGCGGCGGACGGGCGATGGCCTATCGCTTGAACGGCGGGGCCAAGGGCCAGCGGAAACGCTTTCTTGTCGTCCATGGCTGGGGCTCGAGTAGCGAATACATGTCGGAGCTCGCCGTCTTCCTCGCAAATGCGGGTGCCGAAGTGATCTCGCTCGACCTGCCGGGCCATGGCCGCTCGCCGGGGCGCTTCCTCAATGTGCGCCTTGCGGTTTCGGCCATCGTGGCTGCGGCGGAGCGCTTCGGCGCTTTCGACGCGACCATCGGCCATTCGTTCGGCGGTGCTTCCATTGCAATGGCCGCGGCCGGCTTTCTGCCGGGCACAGAGCCGACTCTGACGGATCGCCTGGTGCTGATCGGCGCACCGAGCGCAATGGGCTGGCTGTTCACGGATTTCGGCAGGATGATGCGGCTCGATCCTAAAGTGCAGGCAGCACTTGAAGCGGAGGTCGGTCATGTCACTGGCAGGGCGCTCGATGAGTACGTTGCCGAACACAGCGTTCGCGATCTGGGCAGACCGGTATTGGTCATCCACGCCGAGGATGACAAGGAAGTCAGCGCCGATCATGCCCGCGCCTACGCCAGCGCCGGCGATCATGTTCGCCTCCTCTGGGCCAACGGCTTCGGCCATCGCCGTATCGTCAGCGCCGCTCCCGTGCTGGAGGCGATCGGCGAATTCCTGGCGGAAGCGCCGGCATCTGCTGAAGAAAATGCATTCGAAAGCGACGGCGAAACGGTTATATCCTTTCTTCGGACGTCGGTGCGGCGTGTGTCATAGCAACGTCACGCCTTGCGTCTAACCCGCCAGTATCTGGATCAAAAAGACGTGAGGCAACATGCGGATCATCACTTCCGTTGAAGAACTGAATGAGCTTTATGGCGGCACGAGCGAGGCATCGATCGCCAAGGTGACGACTGCTCTGACGCCGCTTTATCGCCGGATGATCGAGGTATCGCCCTTCATGGCGCTGGCGACGGTCGGCCCGGAGGGGCTGGATTGCTCACCGCGCGGTGATTTGGGCGGCGTCGTGCGCGTGCAGGACGACAAGACGCTGCTGCTTCCCGACTGGCGCGGCAACAATCGCGTCGACTCGCTGGCCAATATCGTCAGGGATCCCCGCATTGCACTGATGTTTCTAATTCCCGGTTCAAACACAACGATGCGCCTTAACGGTCGCGCGGTGGTCTCCATCGAGGAAAGTTTGCTTGCGAGTTTCGAGATGGAGGGCAAGCATCCGCGCAGTGTCGTGGTGATCACCATCGACGAGGTCTATTTTCAATGCGCGCGGGCCGTGATGCGTGCCGAACTCTGGAAGACGGAGACATTCGTCGATCCGGCAAGCCTGCCGACGCCCGGCATGCTACTGAAGGCGGCGAAGGGCGATTTCGATCAGGAGACCTACGATCGCGAATGGCCGGCGCGAGCCGCCAAAAGCATGTGGTAACAAAAAAATCCGCCGGCGCGCTTGGGGAAGCAGCACCGGCGGATAAGACTTTAACTCTGGTCCGATTCTAACTTTTGTAGATGAGCCAGCTCTTCGAGAAGTCTTTCTGCATGCCTTCCTGATAAATATAGCTGGAGTTGCGGCCGCCATTCTTGGCGCAATAGAGCGCAATATCGGCCTTGCTATAGAGTTCGCCGGGATCTCCGGCTTCCGAGGCCATGCAGATGCCGAGCGAGAGGGTGATCGGCCCGTAATTCACTCCTGTGCGGGAGTTCTTGAACGGCGTCGTCTCCAGTGCACGGCGGATACGCTCGCAGACCGCCATAACCTCTTCCGACGTATTGCCTTCCAGGATCAGCGCGAATTCCTCGCCGCCGGTGCGGGCGACGAAGGCGTCGCGACGGACATTGGCGCGGATGAGGGAGGCGACGGTTGCGAGGATCTTGTCGCCGACCGGATGGCCGTATGTGTCGTTGACCTTCTTGAAGTAATCGATATCGGCCAGCACCAGCGCCGTTACGGGCCGGGCCATCTGATTGTCAAAGATGGTGGCCAGGCGATCATCGAAGGCGCGGCGATTGGAGAGGCGCGTCAGAGAGTCGGTATTGGCAATGCGCTTGTATTCGTCCAGTTCCTTGCGCACCTGGTCCATTTCCTGGCTGCGCTGCGCAACATTCTCGACGGTCTTTTCGCCGTGCGCCATCGTGTCGCCGGTCGCTTCCGCCAGGATGTCGATGGCGCTGCGCAGCAGATCGACGCTATTGTTGTTCTTGGACGTGATGCGTTGGCAGGTCTCGCCGAGCAATCGATTGTAGCTTTCAAGCGACGTCTGTTCCTGTCGCAGCGTGCGCAACACGGCATCGAGTTCCGAGATCAGGCGGGCATGGGCGTCATCGAAAACGCGGCCGGCATGGTGGGAGAAATGCTGGGCGCCCAGTGCATCCAATTCTTCTTGCGTGGCGTTGCTGCCGAGTGCGGCAAGCTCGCGAGTCAAGGCAGGATTGGAACCAATATAGGCTTCGTAGAAAAGTTCGTAGTTGCGCGGGATCGGCGCGACCCCCATGGATCGCATGGCATAGGTAATCTGTCCTGCCACGTCGGGAACTTGCGCCTTGGGCGCAACCACCGTACTCATCGGCGAACTCCATTAAATGATTTCATGAAAGCACTATTTTTAGTTAGCCTAAGAATCTTTGAAAAAGATTAAGGCAATGAATGTAAAATCTTATAAGTTCGGACTTGGGTTTAGTTTTATTATAACGTGGAAATACTTACCAGGAAGGCACCGAGACGGTGCCTTCCTTCTTGTCTGACTATTGACAAAGTTCAGCCGAGGTTGAGTTCCTGGAAGAAATCGTTCCCCTTGTTGTCGATGACGATGAAAGCCGGGAAATCTTCGACTTCGATCTTCCAGACTGCTTCCATGCCAAGTTCGGGATATTCCAGCACATCGACTTTCTTGATGCAGTCCTGAGCGAGGCGGGCGGCCGGACCGCCGATCGAGCCGAGATAGAAACCACCATGCGACTTGCAGGCCTCTCGCACGGCGCGCGAGCGGTTCCCCTTGGCGAGCATCACCATGGAGCCGCCGAAGGACTGGAACTGGTCGACATAGCTGTCCATACGTCCGGCCGTCGTCGGGCCGAAGGAACCGGAGGCGTAGCCGGCAGGCGTCTTGGCCGGGCCGGCATAATAAACCGGATGATTCTTGAGGTAATCCGGCATGCCCAGGCCTTTTTCCAGGCGCTCGCGGATTTTTGCGTGCGCCAGGTCGCGGGCGACGATGATAGTGCCGGTCAGCGACAGCCGGGTCTTGACGGGATGCCGCGACAATTCCGCCAGGATCTCGGGCATCGGCCGGTTGAGATCGATGCGGACCATCGATTCGGAAAGCTTGGCCTCGTCGATTTCAGGCATGTATTTCGACGGATCAGTTTCGAGCTGCTCGATGAAGATGCCGTCGCGGGTGATCTTGCCCTTGGCCTGACGATCGGCGGAACAGGAGACGCCGAGGCCGATCGGCAGCGAAGCGCCGTGGCGAGGCAGGCGGATGACGCGGACGTCGTGGCAGAAATATTTGCCGCCGAACTGCGCGCCGACGCCGAGGCTCTGCGTCAGCTTGTGAATTTCCTTTTCCATTTCGATATCCCGGAAGGCATGTCCGCTTTCGGAGCCCTCCGTGGGAAGACAGTCGAGATAGCGTGTCGAGGCCAGCTTGACCGTCTTCAGGTTCATCTCGGCCGAAGTGCCGCCGATGACGATCGCCAGATGGTAGGGAGGACAGGCGGCCGTGCCGAGCGTCAGGATCTTCTCCTTGAGGAAATCCAGCATGCGGTCATGGGTGAGCAGCGACGGCGTGCCCTGATAGAGGAAGGTCTTGTTGGCCGAGCCGCCGCCCTTAGCGACGAAGAGGAATTCGTAGGCGTCGGTGCCTTCCTCATAGATGTCGATCTGCGCCGGCAGATTGTTCTTGGTGTTCTTTTCCTCGAACATCTTGATGGGCGCGAGCTGCGAATAGCGCAGGTTCTTTTTCTCGTAGGCGTCCAGCACGCCCTTTGCCAGAGCCGCGTTGTCGCCGCCTTCGGTCCAGACGCGACGGCCTTTCTTGCCCATGATGATCGCCGTGCCGGTGTCCTGGCACATGGGCAGCACGCCGCCGGCGGCGATATTGGCGTTCTTCAGCAGGTCGTAGGCGACGAAGCGGTCGTTGTCGGTCGCCTCCGGGTCTTCGAGGATGAAAGCGAGCTGCTGCAGGTGGCCTGGACGCAGCAGGTGGTTGATATCGGCAAAGGCGGTTTCGGCGAGCAGCCGGATACCCTCGGGATCGACGGTCAGGATGTCCTGGCCCTTGAACGTGTCGACGGAAACATAGTCTCCGGAAATCTTGCGATAGGGAGTGGCGTCGTCGCCGAGGGGAAAGAGATCGTCAGCCATGCGTGGACCTTTCAATGCCTTGATGTGGCGGAAGAGACGTTTGCGAACGGTCTAAATCCGGCAAGGTCCAAATGCAATTGGCTGGATGCGGCAACTCAATATCCCATAGACAATTGGTGCTCAAACAGGCTCTTGAGATAACGGTCAGCAAGGAGCGCATTTTACATCAGGAGGCCGGGCGAGGTGCCCAATGAGGCTGGCCAGGCCGCAAGCTCGTTGGTCTGCCGCCATCGCATCGGCGTCATACCGGTCCATGCTTTGAACGCCCGATAAAAGGAATTCGTATCTCGATATCCTAGAAACCAAGCTACCTCCTCGACCCTGATCGTGGGGTCGGCCAGCAGTTGAATGCCAAGTTTGTGGCGTGCTTCGTCGAGGAGAGATCGAAACGTCATGCCCTCCGCTGTAATTCGGCGCTGTAGCGTCCGCTTGCTCATGCCCATATCGCGCGCGACATCGTCCACTTCGGGGCGGCCGCTCGCCATAGCGCGCTTCAGCACCGACTTGACCTGATCGACGAAGCTGCTTCCCGACTCCAAATCACGCATTGCCTCCGAAAGCGCTGGCGTCAGCATATGCAATAGCTCAGGATTGTGGTCGATGAACCGGCGGTCGAGGTCGGCTGACGCAAGGATAAGTCGATTTTTGGACGCCTCGAAACGGATCGGACAGCCGAAGAAGGCATCGTGTAAATCGGTGGATGGGCCAGCCCGCTCGAATTCGATCCCGACCGGGCTAAGAGCCTGCCCTGTGCCCCGCCGTCCGAGTTCGATCAGCATCGCAAAGCTGGCGTCGACGGCGAGAGCCGGTTCCGGCTCCGTGCCCGGCGGCCACTCTATAGTGAGAACAGCCCGGCCATTCTTTTCGTCGCAGAGAAGCTCATCGGGACTGCAAAGCAGCTTGAACCGTACAAGCCGCGCAATACCGTCGCGATAGCTCTCTGCGTAGGAAGCGGCGAGGAATGCCAGTTTGTGGGTTGCGGTGCTGGTTTCGCGGACCATCTTGATGCCGAACCCCGCGTCGCCGGACAGCGCTTCGATTGCACGCCAAATCCTGAAAAGTTGTGCTGTGCTGATAATCGCCGTGGGATCGTGGTGAAGCGTGGCGGGAAGGCGCGCTTGTCTCAGTACAGTTGTCGGCTGCAAGCCTAGAAGCTCGACGGCACGCCAGAATGCTTGGGGTAGCCTGCAACGATCCGCGCGAACAACCTTCATCGTTTTCCTATTCAACAAGGGCAGCCTTTGGCTGGTAGTGTCCTGAGCCCAATCATCCATGGGACTTGGTCACTGTCGCCGCCTGGACGGGCATACCTTCTGTTTGGTTTAGGGGCAGATCCCTCCGAAATCGGACACTCGAGCACTTTGGCGTATTTCGCAAGTAAATTGGCACTCTGTGCTGATGCGGCCAAGCGGCCCGGCCTTTATCTCCACTCTACGCACCTTGCTAACTGGCCGAGTGACCGGCAGCGGCAAACATGCGGATCCGTTTCTCAGGAGATCGACCATGTCACTTACATTCTACACCAACCCCAATTCCCGCGGCCGCATCGTTCAATGGATGCTCGAAGAGGTGGGGTGCGAGTACGACACCGTTCTGCTCGATTACGAACGCTCCAGTGCCGCCGACCGATGGGGTGGCGCAGCGCTTGCGCGCCCTGGCGACGCTTCCAGCCAGCGCGGCCGCTTCTTCACGGAGGTGAACCCGATGGGCAAGGTGCCGGCGATCGTTCATGACGGCCGGGTGATAACGGAGAGCGCCGCTATCTGCGTGTACCTCGCCGAGGTCTTCGCCAGCGCCGGATTGGCGCCAACCGCGGACGAGCGGGCGGATTATTACCGGTGGATGTTCTTCGCGGCCGGACCGCTTGAACAAGCTGTGACCAATCATCGGGCCGGCTTCGTTCCCGCGCCGGAGCAGGAGTTCTTTTTCGGGCACGGCAGCTACGAGCGCACCGTGGACCAATTGGAACGCGCGGTGAGCGCGAATCCCTACATCGCAGGAAATCGTTTCACCGCGGCCGACGTCTACGTCGGATCGCATATCGGCTGGGGCCTTGGGCTCGAAACCCTCCCGAAGCGTGACGCATTCTTGGAATATCTGGGTAGGATTACGCAGCGCGACGGCTTTCGAAGGGCTATCGCCAAAGGCGAGACGAAGGTCGCTGCCTGATTGTAATCACCGTAACAGGGCGCGCTTTCGGCAGATGCCGGAAGCGCCTCCCCACTTCGCAGAGTCTACTTCGGCCCAATCATCGTCTCCGGCCGGACGATCGCATCGTAATCTTCCGCCGAAACCAGCCCGCTCGCCAAAGCCTCTTCCTTCAACGTCGTGCCGTTCTTATGCGCCGTCTTGGCGATCTTGGCGGCATTGTCGTAGCCGATCTTCGGGGCAAGTGCGGTCACCAGCATGAGCGAACGTTCGAGGCCAGCCCTGATATTCTCCTCGCGCGCCTCGATGCCGACGACGCAATTGTCGGTGAAGGAGACGGCGGCATCGCCGAGCAACTGCACCGACTGCAGGAAATTGTAGGCCATCATCGGATTGTAGACGTTGAGCTCGAAATGACCCTGGCTGTCGGCAAAGGTCAGCGCGGCATTGTTGCCGAAAATGTGGGCGCAGACCTGCGTCAGGGCTTCGCATTGCGTTGGATTGACTTTGCCCGGCATGATCGACGAGCCCGGCTCGTTTTCCGGCAGCGCCAATTCGCCGAGGCCGGAGCGGGGGCCGGAGCCGAGCAGGCGGATATCGTTGGCGATCTTGAAGAGAGCGGCAGCGGCGGCATTGATGGCACCATGGCTGAAGACCATCGAATCATGGGCCGCCAGCGCTTCGAACTTGTTTGGAGCGGTAACGAAGGGCAGGGCGGTGATTTTGGCGATCTCGTCGGCGACCTTTTCGGCAAAACCGATCGGCGCATTCAGGCCGGTGCCAACCGCGGTGCCGCCTTGGGCGAGTTCGCAAAGGCCGGGCAAGGTCAGCTCGATCCGCTTGATCGAGGACGCGACCTGTGCGGCGTAGCCGGAAAACTCCTGGCCAAGCGTCAGCGGCGTGGCATCCTGCGTGTGGGTGCGGCCGATCTTGATGATGTGGGCGAAGTCGGCGACTTTCTTTTCCAATGCCGCATGCAGATGTTTGAGGCTTGGCAGCAGATGATGAACGATCTGCTCGGCGCAGGCGATATGCATCGCGGTCGGATAGGTGTCGTTCGACGACTGGCTCATATTGACGTGATCGTTCGGATGCACCGGCTTCTTGGAGCCCATGACGCCGCCCAGCATTTCGATCGCGCGGTTCGAGATCACCTCATTGGCATTCATATTCGACTGCGTGCCGGAGCCGGTTTGCCAGACCACCAGCGGGAAATGCTCGTTGAGCTTGCCGTCGATCACTTCCTGGGCGGCCTCGACGATCGCTTTGCCGAGAGCGGGATCCAACTGGCCAAGCTCCATGTTGGCCCGTGCAGCGGCCTGCTTGACGATGCCGAGGGCACGTACGATCGACAGCGGCTGCTTCTCCCAACCGATCTTGAAGTTGCCGAGCGAGCGCTGCGCCTGCGCGCCCCAATAGCGGTCGCTAGCCACTTCGATCGGGCCAAAAGTATCGGTTTCAGTGCGGGTGGAGGTCATTATCCCTGGTCCTGCTTTTCCGTTGAAAAGGATAGTTGTCATATAGGTCCGAATGGTGCCCAAGAAAACAGAGAAGGGGGATTTCATGATAGTCTTCGTCATGTTTTCGACGCGATAAGGAAAGCCGTGTTCTTTTTAACACGCTCGATAGATATTCTTCGTGGCGTCCTTATTGCCACTCAAAAACCACGCGAAAATTCAATAAAAAATTAACTAATAATTTCATAATTTTGTGTGAACTAAATCGCGAATCCTGCTTTCGCTTTTTCACACAAAGTTGAGGCATTGAACGAAAGACGGGGTCTGGCCGTTTTCATTCTAATGGTTAAACGGTGTTTGGAACATCGCGGCCGAGTTGATTGGAAAACAGCACCGTCTGTCTCGAAGATACCGCTTGATACGGGGACTGATTAGAGAATGAAACTTGTCATGAAAGCCGCAGCATCCGTTCTGGCTCTTTCCTGCTGCCTCTCCGCCGCCGGCGCGACATCCGCGAACGCGATGACCCTCATGGATTTCATTCGCGGCGGGCAGGGGCGTCAGCAGAGCACTCAAGTTTCCGCCCCGGTCACTGCCAATCCGGCACAGACTGGTATTGGCGCCACCGCGCCAACACAGGCAAAAGAGCCGCTGCCCAGCGTCAGTGCGCCTAAATATTATACCTACAAGCCCGAGGCTATGCGCCTCGTGGCATCCAACCGTTTTGCCGATCCGGTGGTGACGGGGGCGGTCGCTGATGCGTCTTCGACGCCGGTCGCTGTCGACACCAGCGCTTCGCAGCGTCGCTATCTGACCGAAGCTCGCGTGATGGCGACGAATGATGTCGCCAAGGCGCTCGAGGCCTACTACGCCGATCAGAGCAAGCCGCTCCTTTGGGTTGCCGACAATGTCATCAACGACAAGGCCAAGGCTGCCATGGCGGTTCTGGCCGACGCGGGTTCCGTTGGCCTCGACCCGGCCGATTATGCCGTGCAGGCGCCGAGCTTCGATCCGGCAAGCGTCGACCCGACAATGCGGGACCGCGCGTTGATGCAATTCGAGCTTGCACTTTCCGGCAAGGTGCTGATGTTCGTTCAGGATACGATCCGTGGCCGTCTCGACCCGAACAAGATCTCCGGTTATCACGATTTCAAGCGCAAGGACGTCAACCTGACGCCGGTTCTCGGCCTGCTGCGTGCAAGCCCGGATGTTGCCGCCTATCTCAACAGCCGCAGCCCTTCGAACCAGGAGTTCACGGAGCTGAAGGCTGAGCTTGCCAAGCTTCACGCAGAAAGCGGCAACGACAGCACGCACATCTCCATCTCGCTGAACGGCACCCTGAAGCCGGGCGGCAGCTCGCCGGAGATGGCAAACATCGTCAAGGCTATCCAGCATCGCGGCTCGGATGCGCTGAAGGTCAAGAACGCCGTGACGCTTGCTGCCTACAAAGGCACGCCGGACTATACGCCCGAGCTCGTCTCGTTGGTCGAAGACTTCCAGAAGGAAAAAGGCCTGACGGCAGACGGCGTCATCGGCCAGTCTTCCGTTCGCGCCATGGTCGGTGAAAACAACGATACGAAGGTCCAGAAGCTGGTCATCGCCATGGAGCAGTTGCGCTGGCTGCCGAGTGAACTTGGCCCGCGCTACGTCTTCATCAACCAGCCGGCCTTCATGGTCTACTACCACAACAACAACCATGAACAACTGTCGATGCGCGTCGTCGTCGGCGGCAAGGAACATCAGACCTTCTTCTTTGAGGATCAGGTCCAGACGGTCGAGTTCAACCCGTTCTGGGGCGTTCCGCAGTCGATTATCATCAACGAAATGCTGCCGAAGCTGCGCGCCGATCCGAACTATCTCGACCGTATGGGCTACCAGGTCGAAGTCGGTGGCCATGCCGTCGCGTCATCCAGCGTCGATTGGTACGGTTCGACACAGAATGTCTCCGTGCGCCAGCCGCCGAGCAGCGACAATGCGCTGGGCGAGTTAAAGATCCTCTTCCCGAATTCGCATGCGATCTACATGCATGACACGCCGCAAAAAAGCTTCTTCAAGAAGGATATGCGTGCGCTCAGCCACGGCTGCGTCCGCCTCGCCGATCCGCGCGCCATGGCCGCTGCCGTGCTGAACACGACGGTGGACGACATCGCAAAGCAGATCGCCACCGGCCAGAACAAGGCGGTACCCGTGCCGCAGAAGTTCCCGATCTACATCGCCTATTTCACCGCCTGGCCGAACAAGGACGGCGTCGTGCAGTATTTCAACGATGTCTACGATCGCGATGCGGCAACACAGAAGGCGCTCGACGCGACCACGAAGGCGCGCACCGCACAGATCTGATTGCAGGCTCGTGTTTGAAAAAGAAAAGGCGGTCCATTCGGGCCGCCTTTTTCATGTGCTGACTTTCGTCGTCGTCGGTATGTTGCTCATTTCCGGCGCTAAATAAGGTCTGAGAAGCGCCTGGAATTGCCTCAAGGAAAATCGCGGCCGCAGGCGATGGGTGCTGTTCTTGGCCGATAGCGGATCAGTTTTTCGTCTCGATCCGCCATTCGCGGCTTCCGAATGTTACATCGAAACGTGACAGGAACGACCGACCCAGCAAGCCATCTATGTCGTCTCCCAAGGCCGCCTCGTCGCCGAGAACGATGGTGGTGACGTCGTTGGCCTCCACGTGTCCGACCTTGACCGTTGTGGATGTCGTGCGCGTACCCTGTGAGACGCCATTGGCGGTCTGCAGCGAAATGTCGCCGGCTTCGTCAAGGGGCAGCTTGGCTCGCGCCGCGAATGCCTTGGTGACGGCAATGAAGCTCGCGCCGGTATCGACGATGAATTTGCCGTCCATGCCATTGATGTTGACCTTGGTGACGATCACGTTCTTGCCCTGGGTTGGAAAGCGGTCGCTGCCCGTCGCATAGGTCGTCGCGCATTTTCCTTGCGCGGTATAATTCTTGATGATTCCGCGCACCACCGCAGTGTCGTTATGATCGGGATTGATCGATACCCAGGTCTGAAGTGGCGTGATCGCCGCGCAGTAGTCGCCGAGAGCGCGGTAGCTGTCGGAAATGCCCTGGAACACGAGACTGTTCAAGGTGGCGACGTTATCGGTAAGGCCGATAACGGAATAATAGTCGTCGATGGCATCGCTGTATTTCTTTGCGCCTTGCCGGATCTGTCCGCGCAGAAAATAGAAGTCCGGTATGCCCGGCGTCATCGCAACCAACTCGTCCGAGACCTTCATCGCTTCGCCAAAGTCGCTGAGGCCGAGAAGAATGCTTGCCGCATTTTGGAGCGCGATATTGGAAGGCGTACATTTGCGGGAAAACGCGACCAGCGCTTTCGCGGCTTCGCGGCGATACCCTTGCGTCTGCAATTCAGCGGAAAAATTATAGAGCGCATTCCAGTCGCAGGGCTCCCGGCGCAGCATGTCGAGGTAGTTGGCCATTGATTTGCGGCCGGCAACGACGTTCGGCAGCGGCTCAATTTCGTATTTTTCATAGACGGCGAGCAGTGCTGGGTCGGGCTTCGCGGCGGTTGCTTCTTCGAGATAGCCGACGACGCGGTCGCCATAGATATAGAATGCCAGTGCCGCGCATAGGGCGGCAAAGATTGTAAGTGTGCGAATGATTGGCGCGAGCCATCCTCTGCGAGAGGGCAATCTACCGCCATTGCGGTCTTCAGGATCTGCTACCAGCAAGCGCGCGCTCCGCCATCAAATTGCCCTCTGCGCTTCCTCCTTGGTGCAGACTGCTGGCTGATTTGCGTCGCAATTTCCGGCCGACATCACGTTTGTATTGAAGCGTCGATAAGTTGTGGCGTAGCAGCGTGAATCGCGCAAGGGCCGCTACAACTTTACCAACGGATTGCTGCCGATATCCGGCTCTATGCCGCTAACAGATCGCGTACGAGCGCCGGAGTCAGTTCGTCATAATGCGCGATGACTCGGCTCGGACCGAGCGTGTCGACGCTGACGTCGGAGTAGCCGAAGGGGACGGCGATGGAGGGGACGCCGGCATTGCGGGCAACCAGAATGTCGTTGATGCTGTCGCCGATCATCACCGTCCGGCGAAGGTCGCCGCCGGCGCGCTCGACGGTGCCGATCAGGTGCTCCGCATTCGGTTTGCGAACGGTGAAGGTATCGCCCCCGGTGATGGCCTCGAAATAGTGGGTAAGCCCAAGCCGGTCCAAAAGGGTGCGTGCGAGCGCCTCCATCTTGTTTGTGCAGACGGCGAACTTGTAGCCTTGCGTTTTCAATACCTCTAACGCGGCAAGCAGACCCGGATAGGGTTGCGTCAGGCCGGGCATCGTTTCGGTGTAGTGGGCGATGAATCGCTGCAATAGCGCCGGCAGTTCCTCCGGCTTCAATATATAGCCACGCAGCTTGCAGGCGCGTTCGATCATGACCTGAGCGCCGTTGCCGACGAGATAGGTCAGGTCGCCATAGCTGACCGGCGCCAATTCCAATGCGGCAATCGTGTGGTTGAGGCTTTCGACGAGATCCGCATGGGTATCGAGCAGCGTGCCGTCGAGATCGAATACGACAAGGGGAGATTTCACGAGGAATTGGCCTTTGGGTAAGAAGAAGCGGGTCTTTTGGAGTTAAAAGATCGGGCTGGCAATTGCAACCAAAGCCTCTTTAAGCCCCGCCGAATATGGCCGCGGATTTCTATGAAGCGCCGTTATTTTGGCTTTCGTTTGCAGGGAGAGCCGTGTAAACAGCACTCCAACGTAATAAACGGGAGCATGTGGCGCATGGACGCCCGCCAATTGAAGATCGAAGCTGCAAGAGCGGCTCTGGCCCATGTCGAGAGCGGCATGCGGCTCGGGATCGGCACGGGCAGCACGGCGGAAGAGTTCGTCCGGCTGCTCGCCGAAAAGGTTGTGGCAGGCCTTGTGATTGAAGGCGTTCCGACCTCCGAGCGTACCGCGCGGCTCTGTGTCGAACTCGGCGTGCCGCTGAAGTCGCTCGATGAACTTCCAGAGCTCGACCTCACCATCGACGGTGCAGACGAGGTGGATGGCGCCCTGCGGCTGATCAAAGGCGGCGGCGGTGCGTTGCTGCGCGAAAAAATCGTCGCGGGCTCGTCGGCACGGATGATCGTCATTGCCGACGAGAGCAAGGTCGTCGAGACGCTCGGCGCGTTTCCGCTGCCGATCGAGGTCAATCCCTTCGGCCTCGTTTCCACCCGTATCCAGATCGAGAAGGTGGCGTCCCGCCTCGGCCTTTCCGGCGCGCTCAGCCTGCGCCAGTCGGGTGGCGGCAACTTCGTTACCGACGGCGGGCATTTCATTATCGACGCATCTTTTGGCCGCATTCCTGATGCAGAGGCGCTGTCGATTGAGCTGAATTCGATTCCCGGTGTTGTCGAACACGGGCTCTTCATCAACATGGCGACACTTGCGATCATTGCCGGTCCCGCCGGCGCGCGCACGTTGCAGGCGAACAATACATAGGAGCACTGAACTCATGATCAAAATAGCGGGTCTTGGCCGTTTTGCCGCTGCGACCATCGTTCTTTCAGGCATCGCGCTCGGTTCCGCAAGCGCTCAGGAAGTCACGGAAGAGCAGATCAAGGCCGCACGGGCGGCGATCAACGCGCTTGGCATCACGAACCAGTTCGACAACATCCTGCCGAATCTCGCCGAGCAGTTGAAGAGCACGATGATCCAGGCGAACCCGAACTTCGGTGACGCCATCAATTCGTCCGTCGACGCAACCGCACTGGCTCTGGCGCCGCGCCGCGCCGACCTCGAGCGGGAAGCCGCTGTGACCTACGCAAAGGCTTTCAGCACCGACGAGCTGAAGGCGATCGCCGATTTCTACAACTCCCCGGCTGGCAAGAAGCTTCTCAAGGACGGCCCGATCGCAACGCGCGCGCTCTACAAGGCCGCCGATATCTGGGGTCAGGGCATTTCGCGCGATCTCGCCAACCAGAGCAGCGATGCTCTGCAGAAGGTGGTGAAGGCTCCGATCGTTTCCCCGCCGACGGATGCCACCAACAACGCTCAGCCTGCACCGACGCAGAAGCAGAAGTAAGCCTGATCCTTTCCAGGCCCTCGAATTTCAAAGCCCGGATATCGTTCCGGGCTTTTCTTTTTGCCCTTCGAAATCCTATATCAGTGCCGACCCCTTTTCGGCGCGTCGCGCGCCCTTCCATTTCTGCAGGAGTATTCGATGTCTTCCTTCGATTTCGATCTTTTCGTCATTGGCGGTGGTTCCGGTGGCGTACGCGGCGCGCGCGTCGCCGCGTCCCTCGGGAAGAAGGTCGGCATCGCGGAGGAATATCGTTATGGCGGCACCTGCGTTATCCGCGGCTGCGTTCCGAAGAAGCTCTTCGTCTATGCTTCGCAGTACAGCGAGCATTTTGAGGATGCGGCGGGATTCGGCTGGACGGTAGGCGAAAGCACCTTCGACTGGAAGAAGCTGATCGAAGCGAAGGATAAAGAAATCGCCCGCCTGGAAGGGCTCTATCGCAAGGGGCTCGACAATGCCAAGGCCGAGATCTTCGATACTCGCGCCGAGCTGGTGGATGCCCATACGATCCGTCTGCTGAAAACAGGCAGAACCGTCACCGCCGAAACGATCGTTGTCGCCACCGGCGGTACGCCGAACCTCCATGCGGCGCTGCCCGGCCACGAACTCTGCATCTCTTCCAACGAGGCTTTCCACCTGGAGGAGCTGCCGAAGTCCATCCTGATCGCCGGCGGCGGCTATATCGCCGTGGAATTCGCCAACATCTTCCACGGGCTCGGTGTCGAGACGACGTTGATCTATCGCGGCGCCGAGATCCTTTCGCGCTTCGACCAGGACCTGCGCAAGGGCCTGCATGAGGCAATGGAGGCCAAGGGCATTCGCATCCTCTGCCATGACATCATCGAGAGCGTGACGAAGACGGACGATGGCCTGAGCGTTCTGACGAAGAACGACAAGCGGCTGACGGTGGACACGGTGATGCTGGCGCTGGGTCGCACGCCGAATACGAAGAATATCGGGCTCGAAGCTGCCGGCGTAGCGATCAACGAACTCGGCGCCATCATCGTCGACGAATATTCGCGGACATCGGTGCCGAACATCTATGCGCTTGGCGATGTCACCGATCGGGTACAATTGACGCCGGTGGCGATCCACGAGGCAATGTGCTTCATCGAAACCGTCTACAAGAACAATCCGACCCGTCCGGATCATGAACTGATCCCGACTGCCGTTTTCTCGCAGCCGGAGATCGGCACGGTGGGCCTGACTGAAGAGGAAGCCGCCAAGCGTTATCCGGAACTCGAAGTCTATCGCGCCCAGTTCCGGCCGATGAAGGCGACCTTGTCGGGTCGTAGTGAGAAGATGATCATGAAGCTGATCGTCAATGCCGCCGACCGCAAGGTGATCGGAGCGCATATTCTCGGCCATGACGCCGGCGAGATGGCGCAGTTGCTTGGCATTCCCGTGAAAGCCGGCTGCACCAAGGAAGATTTCGACCGCACCATGGCCGTTCACCCGACGGCCTCCGAAGAGCTGGTGACGATGTACACGCCAAGCTATCGCATCCGCAACGGCGAGCGCGTATAAGGAATAGGCTAGTAATTCCACGGTGCATAAAAGACCTCTCGAAGAGATGGTTCGCCTTTGCAAGCGGCGGGCAAAGGTTTATAAGCGCGCGTTATTTATGGCGACGGGACACTTGGCGAAGACCGGGTGCGGAAACAGGTGAGTGAGATGGCAGACAATTGGACACCGAGCAGTTGGCGGCAAAAACCGATCCAGCAGGTGCCGGAATATCCGGATCAGGCAGCGCTGGAGGCTACCGAAGCGCAGCTTGCAAGCTATCCGCCGCTCGTTTTTGCCGGTGAAGCTCGTCGTCTGAAGGCGCATCTTGCCAACGTCGCCGAAGGCAATGGTTTTCTGCTGCAGGGTGGTGACTGCGCCGAAAGCTTCGCTGAGCATGGCGCCGACACGATCCGCGACTTCTTCCGTGCCTTCCTGCAGATGGCCGTCGTCCTCACGTTTGGTGCGCAACTGCCTGTCGTGAAGGTCGGCCGCATTGCCGGTCAGTTTGCCAAGCCGCGGTCTTCGAACATCGAAACGCAGAATGGTGTTTCGCTGCCGAGCTATCGCGGCGACATCATCAACGGCATCGAGTTCACCGAAGAAGCGCGTATCCCCAATCCGGATCGTCAGATGATGGCCTACCGCCAGTCTGCCGCGACGCTGAATCTGCTGCGTGCTTTTGCCATGGGCGGCTACGCCAACCTGGAAAACGTGCAGAAGTGGATGCTCGGCTTCGTCAAGGACAGCCCGCAGGGCGAGCGCTATCGCAAGCTTGCCGATCGTATCGGCGAGACCATGGATTTCATGAGAGCGATCGGCATCACGGCCGAGAGCAATGCGAGCCTGCGCGAGACCGATTTCTTCACCAGCCATGAGGCGCTGCTTCTGGGCTATGAAGAAGCCTTCACCCGCGTCGATTCCACGACTGGCGACTGGTATGCGACCTCGGGCCATATGCTCTGGATTGGCGACCGCACGCGCCAGGCCGATCATGCCCATGTCGAGTATTTCCGTGGCATCAAGAACCCGATCGGTCTGAAGTGCGGTCCTTCGCTGCAGGCGGACGATCTCATCAACCTGATCGATATTCTGAACCCGCAGAACGAAGCCGGCCGCCTGACGCTGATCTGCCGCTTCGGCCACGACAAGGTTGCCGACAACCTGCCGCGCCTCATCCGTGCCGTCGAGCGCGAGGGCCGCAAAGTCGTATGGTCCTGCGATCCGATGCACGGCAATACGATCACGCTCAACAACTACAAGACGCGTCCGTTCGAACGCATCCTGTCGGAAGTGGAAAGCTTCTTCCAGATCCATCGCGCCGAAGGCACGCATCCGGGCGGCATCCACATCGAGATGACCGGCAAGGATGTGACCGAATGCACGGGCGGCGCCCGCGCCGTCGGCGCCGAGGATCTTCAGGATCGTTACCACACCCATTGCGACCCGCGTCTCAATGCCGACCAGGCCCTGGAACTTGCCTTCCTGCTCGCCGAGCGCATGAAGGGCGGCCGCGACGAAAAGCGTCTGCGCGCACACGGCTGATCGAAGCTGTAAAATCATCATCTGCGAAAAGGGTCGGTTATGCCGGCCCTTTTCTTTTGTGCTCTTGCAATCAATCTCGCTGAATCCTGCTTCATTTCTTTGCATTTGACGCGAACGTCATCATCGTCAAACTTGCTGAAAAAGAGAGGGATCAGCATGAACGACGATCACACCGGTGCCTGCCTTTGCGGCAGCGTACGTTTCAAGACACATGGCCCATTGCGGGAGGTGGTCGGCTGCCACTGCTCGCAATGCCGCAAGCAGACGGGGCTCTATTACGCGGCGACTAATGTCCCCCTCGACAACATCACGATCGAAGGCGAAGACGCGATCACATGGTACCGCGCCAGCTCCTTTGCCCGTCGCGGTTTCTGCCGAACCTGCGGTTCGGCGCTTTTCTGGGTAGCTGACGAGGCCAAGGAAATCTCGATCATGGCCGGCCTCTTCGACAGCCCCAGCGATCTGAAACTGGCCTATCATATCTACTGCGCCGACAAGGGCGATTTTTACGAGATCGACGATGGATTGCCGCAATACAGACAGGGCCGGCCGGGATTGCTGACGGCGGTGCCTTCGGATTAGGTTCTTGTCGGCTGGCGCGACACTTCCAAAGCCTCGCAACTACCGCCTCGACGGGCGATCCAACTATCTGCGGCCCGAAGGTCAGCCAGCTTAGACGATCGACCCGCCGCTACTCTTGTCTTCGATCCTACTGCTCAGCCGTGCGAATTCCTCGCGCAAGGCGGATAGTTCCGTCAGAACGTGCAGGTCGATCTTCTGATGCAGGGAGAGAACTTCCAGTTCCGCCTTGAGATTGACTTCGTAGTCCTTTGCGGCCTCGAAGCGGTCGCGTTCGGCCTGGCGGTTCTGGGACATCATGATGATCGGGGCCTGGATCGCGGCGAGCATGGAGAGGACGAGGTTGAGGAAAATGAAGGGATAGGGGTCGAAGGCGCGGGTCATCAGCACGATGGTGTTGACGACGCACCAGACGACGAGGAACGCCAGGAAGGCGAGTATGAAAGACCAGGAGCCGCCGACGCGGGCAATGCTGTCGGCGAGGCGTGCGCCCGTGGATGCCTCGGCAGAAAAGGCGGCGTTGATGTCGGTGGAAACGATTTTCCGCTCATGCGCCTTTTTCAATACACGCTTTTCGATCTCGCCGAGTTCCTCGGCCGTTTTGTCGAAATGCTGATGAACGAAATTGGGTAGATTATACATGGGAACGCTCCGAAGACTTGGTCGCTTTGGCCGCAAGTATTCGACTGCCCGATGGAATTGCAATGCAAAAAGGGTTGCAGTGTAGAGCGGTTCAGCGTTTCACGGAATCGCTCTCATCCGAGAGGATCGCTTTTGGACGTACCAACAAGCTTGACTAAGACGGATACTTCGCACTTTTCCTGGAATTGCTCTAACTGCCCTGGCTGACCAGCCAGGCATGTGATGGGAAGAAGCGGTCGAGCCCATATTCATGTCCGAACATCATGTCATGCTGTAGAGAGCGGTAGTCGCGTATCAGCGGATCGAGGTTTTGCTCTTTGCGAGCCCAATCCGGAAACGCCTGATTGTCGCGCGTCGCGAGCTGATAGCGATCGATGATCGTGTATTTCTTCTGCAAGCGGCCGAGAAAGCCGGTGTAGAAAGGATGCTCGTAGCCGGCGGTCTTCAGGATATGATAGGGCAGTTGCGACGGGCTGATCGTTCCAACATCCCTGCGCACGCCCTTTTTGCTCGACCAGATGACCAGCGGTGTTTCATGCTGCCGCTTCATCACATCGAGCGACGCTTTTCGGGTCGCCACCTGTTCGGGCATGTAATTCGTATCCGGATAGACCGTGCCAAGCGGCGGCAGATGATCGCCCCAGAGGACGATAATCGTCTCGCGATCGCGCTTCGAAGCCCAATCCATCAGCGTTTTCAAGCTCTGGTCGGCTTCCCGAACGCCTTGCGCATAGGTCGCGAGCGTGTCGCGATCGGCGTCGCTCAGATCGCCTTTGATATCGACCGTATTCTCGGCGTAGCGATGCGCTTCATAGGGACCGTGACCCTGCAGGGTGACGGCGAAGAAGAAAAACGGCCGCTCCATGGCGTCGCCCTCGCGCATGATCTCCTTCATCAGCGAGTCGTCGGAGGCAAAAAGGCCGCGTTTTTCCATAGGCGGCATGGTCTCCTCGGTGCGGAACTCCTCGAAACCAAAAGCCTTGTAGACTTCGTTGCGGTTCCAGAACCAGCCGCTGAACGGATGGATGGAACGCGCTGCATAGCCTTCGCCACGGAAGAAGGTGGCAAGTGAGGGCATCGGCCGGCGGACATATTGCTGATAGGGAATGCTGCCATAGGGCAGGAAGGCGTTGGAGAAGCCGGTCAGTGCCTCGAACTCGACATTGGCGGTCATGCCGCCGAATTCGGGAGAGAAGACATAGCCCGATTGCGCCGCGCGGATGTTCGGCATGGGATCGGGCGTGAAGGTCAGATTGGAAAGCCTGGTCGGATCCCAAAAAGACTCGCTCATCAGCATGATGATGTCGGGCTTTTCGCGTGGGCCGGAAAGATAGCCATAATTGCGGGCGGGTATGGCGTCGATCGCATTTGGTCCATATCCGCCAGGCGCTTTGACGTCCGCCATCGGCAGATTGAGCGAGAAGGCGATGATGAAGCCGTTGTAAGCGTAATTTTCCTTCTGATCCCAGACGATGGGGATGATGCGCAGTTTTTCGCGGATGAACGAATTTTGCGTCGGATCCATCTGCGAGACGAAGACGGTCATGAGCGGCAGGCAGACGGAGAGCCGCGCGACCCTCTCATTGCGCGAAAGCGCTGTCGCATGTCGCCAGGCGTAGCGCCAGAGGAAGGCGAGCGCGACAATCGAGGCGATGATGCCGACGGCAACCGCAGCCGCGGTCCACGGGCGCTCACGCACGATCACCGGCATGAGTTCCAGGATCTGGTGCGCAAAAAGGAAATCCGAAGGATAAAGGGGATCGGAAAGATAATACTGTTTCTGGTTGGAGATAAGGGCCGGAACCAGCACCAGAGGCACAACCACCAAGATCGATTGATGCGCGCGGCCGAACACGGCGTCAAGCGCGAGCATCAGGAGCATGACGATGCCGATCGTAGCGAAGCCGGGATGAATAGGCGAATCGAAATAGCCGGGAAGATCCGTCAGCTCACCACGCGCAATCCACTCGACGGCGATGACGGTGAAGAGCGCAAGCAGGAAGGTCAGCGCAAGGCTCTGAAGCTGGCGTAAAACCGTCGATTGCCGGCTCGCCGCACCAAGCTTTTGCAGAATGGCAAATCTGCCAGCCAACACGGAACTGGGGATCAAGGCGACCAACGGCCCTCTCCAATTGTTACAAAACCGTCACATAATTGTCGCCTCTCTGTCATGAATGGCGGCTGAACCGCAAGGCTTACTTAGTATTTTTTGGTGGCGAAATATGTCCTCTGCGAGCAGCGCCATCTTTGGCGCTTGAAGAGGGCCGAAGGCTGTTGCGGAACGGGGTGGCGCTCGCTAAATATATGGCATGACAGAACAAAGCCCCATCACCCAGACCATCCGGATCGCTGTCGCGCAACTCAACCCGACAGTCGGCGATGTCTCCGGCAACCTTGCCAAGGCGCGGGAAGCGCGGGCCGAGGCGGCGCGCGAGGGCGCGCAGCTCGTGTTGCTGACGGAGCTGTTCATCTCCGGTTATCCGCCAGAGGATCTGGTGTTGAAACCAGCCTTTATCCGCGCCTGCCGGAAAGCTGTGGAGAGCCTTGCTGCGGATACTGCCGATGGCGGCCCGGGCGTTGTCATCGGCTTTCCCCGCCAGGACGACACCGGTCGCTACAATTCGGTCGCTGTGCTCGACGGCGGCAAGATCATCTTCATCAGAGACAAGGTCGATCTGCCGAACTATGGCGAGTTCGACGAGAAGCGGGTCTTCGATGAAGGTACCGTTGCGGGGCCGGTCAATTTTCGGGGTGTTCGCATCGGTCTCCCCATTTGCGAGGAAATCTGGAACGATCTCGGCATCTGCGAAACGCTAGCCGAAAGCGGGGCGGAAATTCTTCTGGTTCCGAACGGCTCGCCCTACTATCGCGGCAAGGTCGATGTCCGTCACCAGGTCGCGTTACGGCAAGTGATCGAGTCGGGTTTGCCGCTCATCTTTGCGGCCCAGGTTGGCGGTCAGGACGAACTGGTTTTCGACGGTGCAAGCTTCGGCTTCAACGCCGACAAAACTCTGGCCTTCCAGATGAGCCAGTTCGAAACCGCGTTGGCGGTGACGACCTGGAAGAAGAACGGCAATGGCTGGCATTGCGCCGAGGGTCCGATGGCGCATATTCCGGAAGGCGAGGAGGCCGATTATCGCGCCTGCCTGCTGGGTTTCCGCGACTATGTGAACAAGAACGGCTTCAAATCGGTCGTGCTTGGTCTTTCCGGCGGCATCGACTCGGCGATCTGCGCTGCGATTGCCGTCGATGCGCTGGGCGAGGAGCGGGTGCGCACCGTCATGCTGCCCTACCGCTATACATCGGAGGATTCCCTGAAGGATGCGGCCGATTGTGCCAAGGCACTCGGCTGCCGCTACGACATCGTGCCAATCGAGGAGCCGGTGACCGGCTTCACCTCGGCGCTTTCCGATCTATTCGAAGGGACCGACAGCGGCATTACCGAGGAAAATCTGCAGAGCCGTGCCCGCGGCACCATTCTCATGGCGATTTCCAACAAATTCGGCTCGATGGTGGTGACCACGGGCAACAAGTCGGAAATGTCTGTTGGATATGCCACGCTCTATGGCGACATGAACGGCGGCTTCAATCCGATCAAGGATCTCTACAAGATGCAGGTCTATGCGTTGTCGCGCTGGCGCAATCTGCATGTGCCGCCGGGAGCGCTTGGCCCATCGGGAGAGGTGATCCCGTTCAACATCATCGACAAGGCGCCGTCTGCCGAGCTGCGGCCGAACCAGACGGACCAGGATTCGCTACCGCCCTATCCGGTGCTCGACGACATCCTCGAGTGCCTGGTGGAAAAGGAAATGGCGGTCGAGGAGATCGTTGCGCGCGGGCATGACGTCGCAACCGTCCACCGCGTCGAGCATCTGCTTTATCTCGCCGAATACAAGCGCCGCCAGTCGGCACCGGGCGTGAAGATCACCAAGAAGAATTTCGGTCGCGATCGGCGCTATCCGATCACCAACCGGTTCCGCGATCGTTGATCGCAACGCCCCGTGGCGAATGGAGAGGCAATGCGCAGCTCGGTCGAGATCTACAATATCCGCACCGGTGAAAACCGCGTCGTCTGGCAGACCGAGCGGCTGGTCGAGGCGCCGAACTTTTCGCCGGATGGGCGCTACCTCCTGCTGAACGGCGATGGCCTGCTTTATCGGCTTCCGCTAGACGGCAAGGCCGAGGCCGTTCAGGTCGATACCGGTTTCGCGACGCTCTGCAACAACGATCACGGCATATCGCCCGACGGTTCGCTGATCGCCATTTCCGACAAGACGGAACACGGCAAGTCTTGCATCTATGTGCTGCCGGCCGAAGGCGGCACCCCGCGGCAAGTGACGCGCAATCTGCCCTCCTATTGGCATGGCTGGTCGCCCGATGGGCGGCGGTTTTCCTATTGCGGCATTCGCGACGATATCTTCGATATCTATACGATCTCGATCGACGGCGACGAAGAGACACGGCTGACGCATGGCGAGGGACGCAATGACGGCCCTGACTATTCCGCCGATGGGCAATGGATCTATTTCAACTCCAGCCGCACTGGCCTGATGCAGATATGGCGCATCCATCCCGATGGGACCGGGCTACAACAGATCACCAACGACAATTATGGCAACTGGTTCGCCCATCCGTCGCCGAAGAACGATAAGGTCGTGCTGATCTCCTACGATCCAGATGTCTTCGACCATCCGCGCGATCTCCATGTCCGGCTGCGGCTGATGGATATGGATGGCGGCAATCTGACGACGCTGTTCGAGCTCTTCGGCGGGCAGGGGACGATCAATGTGCCGAACTGGGCGCCCAATGGCGATGAGTTCGCCTATGTCCGCTACGAGCCGGCCTGATCGCTCTGGACAGGCCAGACGGCTCGCGATAAGTTCCGGATCGTTCGCAGGGCGCATCCGATCCGCGGGAAGGGCAAGGCCCACCTGATGCATAGAACGTAAGACTGCCACACCTCTTTTCAGTCTGTGGGCGCGGATACCGGACGTGAATGAAAGGAGGTCTTTCGTGACCACGCGCTCTCTGGCGGGCAATGCCACCGTCGATTCCCTGAAAAAACAGGCCAAGGCTTTTCTGAAAGCCGTTCATTCCGGTGATTCATCGGCACGCAGTCGCGTCGCACCGTATTTCGCCGATGCGCTCGAAGTCGGGCTTCAGGACATCCAGCTTGTTCTTGCCCGCGAATATGGCTTCTCAAGCTGGACGAAACTCAAGGCGCATCTGGAAAGCGCCAATCGCGAGCAAACTCCCCTAGATCAGCTTGCCAATCAATTCCTGTCGCTGGCGACGGTTTCCTATTTCTCCCATGTTCCGGCAGATCCGGCACGCTTCGAGGAGGCGCTGCAATTGCTGGAGGCTCATCCTGAAATTACCGGGGACAGCATCTACATTGCCGCGGCGCTTGGCGACGCCGCCGGTGTGGCGCGCTGGCTCGATCGCCAGCCACAGCTTCTCGATCGGAAAGGCGGGCCTTACGATTGGCCGCCCTTGCTCTATGCCGCCTATGCTCGTTTGCCCGGTCGGTCCAGCTTGTCGGCGGCGCGAGTCCTTGTCGAGCGTGGGGCCGGTCCCGACGCCTTCTTCCTCGACGGCGGCCAATATCGCTTCACGGCGTTGACCGGCGTCTTCGGAGAGGGCGAAGCCGGCAAGGTCCGGCAGCCGCCACACCCTGATTGGGAGGCTTTCGCGCGCCTATTGCTCGACGCCGGCGCGGAAGTGAATGACAGCCAGGCGCTCTATAACCGGATGTTCGAGCCCGACAATTCCTGCCTGGAATTGCTGCTTGAATACGGGCTTTCCGCCGCCGACAAGAACAATTGGCTGGTGCGCGAAGACGGTCTGATGGTGGCGAATTCGCAGACGGTGTTCGACTATCAACTGGCTTGGGCCTGTGAAAAGCGCATGGGCGCGCGCGTCAGGCTGCTGGTCGAGAATGGGGCTGACGTCAACAAGCCGGTCAATGGCCGAACGCCCTTCGAATGGGCGCGGATCGGTGGCGACAAGGATCTTGCGCTATACCTTGTACAGAAGGGCGCTGTTGCCGTTCGCTTGAAGCAGGAGGATTGGCTTTACCTTCAAATAATGACCGGCGAAATATCGATTGACCAAATGAGACGAATGGTGCCGGACCTCGACATTCCCGCGGCGATGCGGCGAACCCACCCAGCAATGCTGCACGAAGCTGCGGCGGACAATGCCTTCGAGCCCGTCCGCCGCATGCTGGCGCTCGGCCTCGACGTCAACGCCATGACCAGCCGCACGCCGCTGCATGAGGCTGCCTTGCATGGCCACATCGATATGGTGAAGCTGCTGATCGAGCATGGGGCCGACACCACCATCCGCGATGCCTATTACTATTCACCGCCGATCGATTGGGCGGAGTATAACGGCAAGGAGGAGATGGTCGAATTCCTGAAGACACAACCACTCGACATCTTTGCCGCTGCTGCCTTTGGCCAAGTTGAGCAATTGGCAGCACATCTGAATACGCATCCTGAGCGGATGAACATCCGCTTCGGCGATTTCCGTCCACACGGGCAGGCGAGTGCGGACCGCGACTGGTTGACGCCGCTCGGCTTTGCGATCCGCAATGCTCAGGTCGATGCGATGCGCCTTCTGCTGGAGCGCGGCGCGGATCGTTCGGTGAGGGATGCATCCGGCCGCTCATACAGGGATCTGGCGCGGGAGACAGGCAATGAGGCGATCGTCTCGCTGCTCAAAGCGCCTATTGTGCCGGCTGAGGACCAGCCGCCTTTGGATGTTTGAGATCGAGGCTGCCCTGGTCGGTCGCGAGGAATTGCGGCCCGACCTGGCGCACCTTTTTTGCTGAGGGATCGTAAGGCCGGTCCACCGGCATTTGTCTGGGCTGAATTTGGGTAATCGACGGTGCCGGTGTCGCCGGCATCTGCCGTTGTGGGAGTGTCGCGTCTGTCCGGGGCTTCTGCGTCTCGATGGTCGTCACCGAGCTTTCCGGTTCCGCCAGCGACTGTTCTTGTGGCGCATAGGGTTCCGGCTTCAGTCGGGTATTGATAACAGTGTCCGGCTGGGCCGACGCCGGGGCGTTGCAGCCCTGCCCTTGCATGGCAATGAGCAATTGCCGACGCTGTGCCCTTTCAGCGTCGATGCGGGTCAAGCTCAGCTCACGTTCATCCATCAGTGAACCCAGGTCCTGCTCCATGCGGTCCAGCGAGTTCTCCATTTCATCGCAGTCGCCGCTATCGCCTGAGCCGCCGATATTCACCATGCTGCTGTCGTAAGAGCAGCCCTGAATACGCATATCGCTCTTGAGCCGGCGGATCATGGTATTTTGTTGGGCGATGGCGCGCGAAAGCTGCCGTGTCTCAGTGCTGGCGCCGACGACTTCCGTGATATTAGCATACCGGCCATGCAGTTCGTCGCAGATGGTATTCGTCTGTGCAAAAGCCGGCGATGCAGCCAGCAGGGACAGTAAAAGACAAGAGACGTAATTTCTGCCGCGGTTCACGATTTTGCTCTTCGAAAGCGGTTCGACTTTGAAAAACGATACAGCGTGGAGCTTAACAACAAACCTATCAGAAATACGGTTCGGGTGGGAAAATTCTTGCGAAATGATCGCGGATGCGGCTCAGGCCGCCACTTGTCACCGCCTGGTGAGATCGCCAGGCTGTAGTTGAATCCGGCCGCCAATAGCTCGTCGGGGCCGCCTCAGAGGACGGCCGCGACGAGCTATTCGCTCAATTCGGCTGAGAAGCCTCGACCACAGCAAGGGCCGCCATGTTGACGACGCCGCGCGACGTGACGGAGGGCGACAGGATGTGCGCCGGAAGCGCCGTGCCGAGCAGGATCGGGCCGACATGCAGGCCATCGGTCATGGTCTTGACCACACCAAGCGTGATGTTGGCCGCGTCAAGATTTGGGAAGACGAGCAGGTTCGCTTCGCCGGAAAGCGTGCTGTCGGGCATGACGTGGCGGCGCAGGCTTTCGGAAATAGCGCTGTCGCCGTGCATTTCGCCGTCGACTTCCAGCTCCGGTGCCATCTCGCGGACAAGCGCCAGCGCCATGCGCATCTTGGTTGCGCTTTCCGACTCCCGCGAACCGAAGTTCGAATGCGAAACGAGGGCGGCGCGGGGCGAGATGCCGAAACGTTTGATTTCTTCGGCCGCCAGCACCGTTGACTCGGCGATCTCCTCCGCATTCGGATTAAAGTTGACATAGGTGTCGGTGTAGAACGTCGCGCCACGCTGCGAGATCAGCAGGCTGAGCGCCGAGAAGTCGCGAACATCGGAGCGTTTGCCGATGATCTGGCGGACGATGCGCAGATGGCGCTCGTAACGGCCTTCGAGGCCGCAGATCAGCGCGTCGGCTTCGCCGCGCTTTACTGCCAGGGCGCCGATGACCGTGGTGTTGGTGCGTACGATCGTTCGCGCCGCTTCCGGAATGACGCCGCTGCGGCCGACAAGCGAGAAGTAGAGGTCGACATATTCGCGGAAGCGCGGATCGTCTTCCGGATTGATGACGGCGAAATCGGTGTTCGGCCGGATCTTCAAGCCATAGCGCTTCAGACGGGTCTCGATAACGGAGGGACGTCCAATGAGGATCGGAGCAGCGGTGCCCTCTTCGAGAAGAACCTGGGCAGCGCGCAGTACGCGCTCATCCTCGCCTTCGGAGAAGACGACGCGCTTGCGCTCTGCGATCTTCGCGGCGGCGAAGATCGGCTTCATGATGAAGCCCGAGCGGAAGACGAAGCGGTTGAGTTCGTCCATATAGGCGTCGAAGTCGGCGATGGGGCGCAGGGCCACGCCGCTTTCGGCCGCAGCTCTCGCAACGGCAGGCGCAATGCGCAGGATCAGACGCGGATCGAAGGGCGAGGGGATCAGATAATTCGGCCCGAAGACCGGCGTTTCGCCGCTATAGGCGCGGGCGGCGACATCGGACGGCTCCTCGCGGGCAAGCGACGCGATGGCGCGCACTGCGGCCATCTTCATTTCCTCATTGATCGTCTTCGCGCCGCAATCGAGCGCCCCCCGGAAGATGTAGGGGAAACAGAGGACGTTGTTGACCTGGTTCGGAAAATCCGAGCGGCCGGTGCAGATCATCGCGTCCGGCCGGGCGGCACGGGCGAGATCCGGCATGATTTCGGGCGTCGGATTGGCGAGCGCCATGATCAGCGGCTTTTCCGCCATCTGCTCCAGCAGCTCGGGCTTCAGCACGCCGGCGGCGGAGAGGCCCAGAAAGACGTCGGCGCCGGGGATCGACTCAGCAAGCACGCGCTTGTCGCTCTTCTGCGCATAAATGGACTTCCATTCGTCCATCAGCTCGGTACGGCCTTCATAGACGAGGCCCTCGATATCGTGGACCCAGATGTTTTCGCGCTTGGCGCCAAGGATGACCAGCAGGTTGAGGCAGGCGAGCGCGGCGGCGCCAGCGCCCGAGGCGACGATCTTGACCTCCTCGATCTTCTTCCCGGCCAATTCCAGCCCGTTGAGAATAGCGGCGGCAACGATGATGGCAGTGCCGTGCTGGTCGTCGTGGAAGACCGGGATTTCCATCTTCTCACGCAGGCGACGTTCAACGTCGAAGCACTCGGGCGCCTTGATGTCCTCGAGATTGATGCCGCCGAAGGTCGGCTCCAGCGCCGAAATCGTGCTGACCATCTCATCGACGGTAGGCGCGGCGATTTCGACGTCGAAGACGTCGATGCCGGCAAATTTCTTGAAGAGTACGGCCTTGCCTTCCATCACCGGCTTGGAGGCAAGCGGACCGATATTGCCGAGACCGAGGACGGCCGAACCATTGGATATGACCGCGACGAGATTGCCGCGCGAGGTGTAGTCGAAAGCCGTTTCCGGATTGTCGCGGATGGCAAGGCAGGGCGCGGCAACGCCGGGAGAATAGGCAAGCGCCAGGTCACGCTGGTTGCCGAGCGGCTTCGTCGCCTGGATTTCCAGCTTGCCGGGGCGGGGATAGCGATGAAAGAAGAGAGCCTGTTCGTCGAGATTGCCGCTCGCCATGTTCTTGGCTGCCTTCGATGTGTCGTGCGTATCCATCACGCTTCTCCGTTTCTGCTTGCGCACTCGCGCTTTTTGAGTCCCTGCATACATCAATCACTCAGGGTGCACAGTATGCAATTGACGCAGAGGAAAGGTTTTTTGCAGCGCCGTTTTCACAATTGTTTTTCTTGTCCCGCAACGGTGACATTCGAGCCCGATGGTAAGCGAAAAGTGAATGCGTCATAAGGGGTTCATGGCGTGAGCCTATGAGGGCAAAAAACAGAGGAGCCCTCATGACCCTCATCGCTTCCCACCGCGGCGGTTCGCATCTTTGGCCCGAAAACACCCGGCTCGCCTTTTCCGAAACCGCTAAACTCGATGTCGATCTCGTCGAATTCGACGTGCATCAGACGCGTGACGACAAGCTCGTCGTCCATCACGACGCGCTGATCGACCGCATGACGGGCGGCAAGGGCGCGATCGCCGATTTAAGCTATGACGAACTGATGCGCCATATCGTCATCGGCAGCGGCGGCGAGACCATCCCGACACTTGCCGAAACCATCGACATCTTCGGGCCGTCCGCGGTCGACCTTCGGCTGGAGATCAAGACGAGGCTGGACGGCAAACCCTATGCCGGCATGGAAGGCCGTATTGCGGACGAGTTGCTGGCGACCGACATGCTGAAGCGGACAATGGTGACCAGTTTCGCGCTCCCGCGCCTGGAAGCCTTCAGTGCCGCGCTTGAGGAGCGTGGCCTGAATGTCGGCGAGCTTCTCGGCCTCATCTTTCTCTGTTCGCCGCAGACAGCCGCGCAAATCGGCTGGAGAGGTATTCTTGCCGCGCTTGGCCGGTTTGGCGTCCACGAGATTGCCTTGCGGGCCGACACCATCGATGCCGAAGTGATGGACCTTTTTCGGAAAAGCGGCGTGACGGTGCATGGCTGGGCGGCGCATACGAGTGAAGCGGCAAGGGCGATGTTTCGCCTCGGCGTCGCAAGTTTCACAACCGATCGGCCGGATCTCGCCATAGCTGCAAAGCGCGGCTGATCGTCCGCAACAGGCCTCTAGCACAGGATTTGTCATCATCCTGAAACACGAGTCTGATTTTGGAATAGCCAACGTAGGATAGGGCACGGACATTGAGTTCGTGAATGAAAACATGAATGTCAGGCGGTTTCGAACGCTATTCATTTCTGACGTGCACCTGGGCTCGAAAGCAGCCAAGGCGGACTATCTGATCGATTTTCTGCGTCATCACGAAGCGGACACCATCTTCCTTGTCGGTGATATCGTTGACGGCTGGCGGCTGAAGCGCACTTGGTACTGGCCGCAAGATTGCAACGACGTGGTGCAGAAACTGCTGCGCAAGGCGCGCAAGGGCACCCGCATCGTCTATATCCCCGGCAATCACGACGAATTCCTGCGTGATTTCCCCGGCATGCATTTCGGCGGCATCGAAGTGGCCGAGCGGGCGATCCACGAGACCGCCGACGGCAAGAAGTATCTCGTCCTGCATGGCGACGAATTCGACGTCGTCGTTCGCAACGCGCGCCTGCTCGCCTATCTCGGCGATTGGGCCTACGATATGGCCATCCTGATCAATGTCGGCCTTGCCGCCGTTCGCCGCCGCCTGAACATGCCCTATTGGTCGTTCTCGGCCTGGGCGAAGCTTCAGGTCAAGCATGCGGTCAATTTCATCGGCGAGTTCCAGCGTGTCGTGGTCGAAGAGGCCAAGCGCAACGATGCCGACGGCGTCATCTGTGGCCACATCCATCATGCCGTCATCGAGGACTTCGATGGCATCCGCTACATCAACACAGGCGACTGGGTCGAAAGCTGCACGGCGATCGCCGAGCATGAAGACGGCACGTTCGAGCTGATCACCTGGCAGTCGATCACCGAGGCACAGCCGGTCAGCGCCGCTGTCGAGGACGTGTCGGAAGCGCTCGGGGCACAGGCGGCGTAATTTGCGCCGCTTCACGGGTCCGATAACGGCCCGTCACAATTTTTGATCGCTGCAATCTGACGACAGCCTCATATTTTATCCGAAACGTTTCGGTTCGGCTATTTCTCGCCATAGTCGTATTCACGATGGAGTGATAGGGAACAATCAGTTTCCCTTCAGGTCTGTCATGATTCCCGCGACAAAATCTCTCCCGGGCGAGGGCGCGCCTCCGCATTTTCGTCTGCGCACCGCCTTGTCCTATTGTGCTCCGTTGCTCGTCAACGGCATTGCTCTGCCGTTTTTCCCGGTTTGGCTGACGGGACTGAATTTCGGTGACCGCGAGATCGGTCTTATCCTCGCCGTGCCGATGGTGGTGCGCGTTCTCGTCGTGCCCATTGTCGGAATACTTGCCGATCGCGTGGATGAACGCGCGAACGTGTTGTTCTGGTCGGGCGCACTGTCACTGCTGACGGCGATCGCGCTTTATTGGACGAGCGATTTCTGGCCGGTGTTGCTGGTCTACGCCATTCAGGGGGCGACATACGCGCCTTACGTCCCTGTCGTAGAATCGATTGCCATTTCCGGCGTGCGGCGCTGGGGGTTCGATTATGGCTCGATGCGCGTCTGGGGATCGATCGCCTTCATCTTCTCGACCCTTATCGGCGGTCAGATGATCGGCAAATGGGGTGCCACCATGGTTCTGCCCACCATGGTCGGGGGCTTCTTCCTGACAACCATGATGGCTTTCTTCTGTCCGCGCATCGGGCCGACACGCCGGCGCAATCAGCCGATCAACCTGCAGGCGCCGACCGGCGGTGGGCTGCGCTCGCCGCAATTGCTGATCACCATGATCGGTGTGTCGATACAGCAGTCGAGCCATGCCGTGATGTACACGTTTGCATCGATCTATTGGCGCAAACTCGGTTTTTCAGGCACGGAGATCGCCATTCTCTGGAGCGCAGGGGTAACGGCGGAGGTCATGGTTTTCTTCCTGTCGAAAACACTGAGCCGTCGCTTCAGTGCCTGGACGCTGATTTTCTTCGGTTCGAGCGTGTGCGTCCTGCGCTGGATACTGTTTCCGATCAATCTCGGTTTCGCCGGCTATCTCGTGCTGCAATGTCTTCACTCCTGCACCTATGCCTGCGTCCATACCGGCATTCAGCGCCGCATCGTTGCTTCGGTGCGGGAAACTCAGGAAGCATCGGCCCAGGGCTCCTATTTCTTTTATAACGGCATGTTCCTCGGGCTGATGACCCTGGCGTCCGGCTATCTTTACGCGTGGCTCGGTCCTTCCAGCTACTATGTCATGGCCGGTGTTGCCGCCTTCGGCCTCGCTATGGTGATCCTTGCCCGCAATCTTCAACCGCGCAGTTCCGCGTTTGGCGAAAGGGCGGGCGAGGCCTCCTGAGGCCGTGCGAAACGAATTCATTTGGATATCAAAATGCTATGGCCTATTTTGACATCGGCTTGGCATGGAAATCGCGTATGCACTCGGATATTAACCATTTGCGTCGAGCTGGGATTCCTGAGTCGGCGATTGTGACGCAAGACCTGAAAGACGCATGAGTTTGAAAGCAGCCGAACAGAAACCCGATGCACCAAGGATCGATGACGAGCCCGATGGCAACGGGCATCGCTATCGGCTGGAAGGCAATTGGCGCAGCGCCAATGTGCATGGCGTGCTGCGGCAGATCGATCAGCTTACGAAACAGCGCGGCGGCGATCAGGTGGTGATCGATCTTTCCGATCTCTCCGATGTCGATACCGCCGGTGCGCTACTGATCCGGCGCCTGAAGGAGAGCCAGGAAGGGCATGGCGCCAGCGTCAGGATCGAGGGCTCAAACCCCCATATCGATGAGCTGTTGACCGCCTTTACCGAGGAACCGGACAAAGAGGTCGCGGAGCCCAAGCCGAGGAAATCCTTGGCGGAACGGTTTTTTGCGCCGATCGGCGAAAGCGTCTACGAAATCTGGGGCAACCTCATCGCGGCCATGTACATTCTCGGTTCGGCGGTGCGCGGCGCGCAGCTCAAGTTTGGGCGCGGCAGCGGTGTGTCGCCCGCGTCGATCGTCAATCAGATCGACCACATGGCGGTGCGCGCCGTGCCGATCATCCTGCTGATGTCTTTTCTGATCGGCGCCATCATCGCGCAGCAGGGCGCATTCCAGCTTCGCTATTTCGGCGCCGAAATCTTCGTCGTCGATCTCGTCGGCATCCTGCAATTGCGTGAAATCGGCGTGCTTCTGACCGCCATCATGATCGCCGGCCGTTCGGGCAGCGCCATTACTGCCGAAATCGGATCGATGAAGATGCGCGAAGAGGTCGATGCGCTGAAGGTCATGGGTCTCAATCCGGTCGGCGTTCTGATCTTCCCGCGATTGGTGGCGTTGACCGTCGCGCTGCCCTTGCTGACGATCATTGCAAACTTCGCCTCGCTTGGCGGTGCGGCGGTGGTTGCCTGGGCCTATTCCGGTATCACCTTCGCCACTTTCGTTTCGCGCCTGCACGAAGCAATCAGTCTCTCCACCGTCATCTCGGGCATGATCAAGGCGCCGTTCATGGCGCTCGTCATCGGCATCGTTGCTGCGGTCGAAGGGCTGAAGGTGGGTGGCAGCGCCGAGTCTCTCGGTCAGCATGTGACGCAGTCCGTTGTGAAATCGATTTTCGTGGTGATCCTCATGGACGGGCTTTTTGCCATGTTCTATGCAGCGATCGATTTCTGAGGGTTGCCAAGGATGAGCGCGCTTCACTCGGAAATCCCGATGGATAAGGATGAGCAAGGCAGAGACGTCGTGCTATCGGCACGGGATGTCACCGTCGCTTTCGGATCGAAAGTCGTGCTCGATAAATTGAACCTGAATATTTACCGGGGCGAAATTCTGGGCTTCGTCGGTGCTTCCGGCGCGGGCAAATCGGTGCTGCTGCGCACGGTATTGCGGCTGCTGCCACGCCGTTCCGGCGTCATCGAGATTCTCGGCGAGGACTACGACAAGCTCTCGGAGCCGGAACGCAACGGGCTCGATATGCGCCTGGGCGTGCTTTTCCAGCAGGGGGCATTGTTTTCTTCCCTGACCGTGAAGGAAAACATTCAGGTGCCGATGCGGGAATATCTCGATCTGCCGCAGGCGCTGATGGACGAGCTGGCGCATCTGAAAATCCGCATGGTAGGGCTTGCCGCCGATGCCGCCGACAAATACCCGTCCGAGCTTTCCGGCGGCATGATCAAACGTGCCGCCCTCGCCAGGGCCTTGGCGCTCGATCCCGACCTCGTTTTCCTGGATGAGCCGACCTCCGGCCTCGATCCGATCGGCGCGGCGGAGTTCGACGAGCTGATTGCCAAGCTGCGGGATACGCTTGGCCTCACCGTCTATATGGTGACCCACGACCTCGACAGCCTTTTTTCCGTCTGCGACCGTATTGCCGTTCTCGGACAGAAACGGGTATTGGTGGAGGGTACGGTTGAGGACATGCTGGCTTGTGATGACCCGTGGGTGCAGTCCTATTTCCGAGGCAAACGTGCGCGATCAATCGTGCCGCGGGAGGACATCGGGCATCGCAACGACGACAATGGCGCAGGCGCCCACAGCCGCGGGAAGTGACTAGAGACTATGGAAACCAAAGCCAATTATACGATCGTCGGGTTCTTTACGCTGCTGGTTATCGCGGCTGCCTTCGGCTTTGTCTATTGGATGGCGGAATATGGCCGCGGCGGTCCAATGGCCGAGCTGGTCGTTCGCATTCCCGGTTCGGCAAACGGCCTCAGCGTCGGCTCGCCCGTGCGCTTTAACGGCATTCAGGTCGGCTCGGTACAAGGGCTTTCGATCGATGCCGATGATCCGAACTATTCGCTGGCCTTTACCGAGGTGCGCGCCGACGCACCGGTTTATACGTCCACCAAGGCCATTCTAGAAATCCAGGGCCTGACGGGTGCCGCCTATATCGAGCTTTCGGGCGGCCGCAAGGGTGACGAGAACATCCTCAAGCGCTCGATCGAAACCGGTAAGCGGGCGGTATTGCTCGCCGATCAGTCGAGCGTGACAAACCTTCTCACCACCGCCGACAAGATCTTGAACCGCGCCAACGACACGATCGGCGACATACAGGGTTTCATCACTGATTCCCGCGGGCCGCTGACCGATACGGTGCGCAACGCCCAGAAGTTCTCCAAGGCGCTGGCTGACAATTCCGACAATATCGACAAATTCCTCGCCAGCGTCGGACAGCTCTCCGATACCATCAAGAGCGTGTCGCCACGCGTCGAATCGACGCTGGATGCGGTCGAGAAGCTGGTGCGCGCGGTCGACGCCAATAAGATCAATGATGTCGTAAACAATGCCGACAAGATCACCGCCAATGTGGCTGACGCGACGACCGATCTGAAGGCGACGATCGCCTCCTTCAAGCAGACGGCCGATACCTACACCACCTTCGGTCAGAACGCGCAAAAGACCCTCGACCGCGTCGACGCGATCGTGGCGCAAATCGATCCGAACAAGGTGAAGGGGTCGATGGACGATATCGCAGAGGTGACCAAGGACGCCCGGAAGGCCGTCATATCCATTCGCGATGTCGCCAATTCGGTGGCGGCCCATCAGCAAGATATCGACGTGACGATCGCCAATGCCAAGGATATTTCCAACAAGCTGAATTCAGCCTCCAACAAGGTCGACGGCATTCTTACCAAGGTCGATTCGCTGCTCGGCTCCGGTGATACGAAGTCGCTGTTTGCGGAAGCCAGGGACACGCTCCAGTCCTTCAAGACGATGGCGGACAATCTCAACGCCCGGATCGGGCCTATCGCCGATAACCTGCAGAAATTTTCGAGTGGCGGCCTGCGCGACGTGCAGTCTCTCATCAATGATATGCGAGGCACGGTTGACAATCTTAATAACACAATCACTAACTTTGACCGCAATCCGCAGCGCCTGATTTTCGGCGGCGATACCGTCAAGCAATATGATGGCCGGGCGCGGCGTTGATGAATAGCGATTTTTGGGCTGCAGGGGACAGGCGGAATATGGTCGGTTGCGTTTCGCGTGAGCGTTATCATGTGTACCGGAGGGCGGCTTTTATTCTGCCATTGCTTGCAGCCTTGCTGAGCGGCTGCGGCTCTGCCGCAGTCAACGACACATATGATCTCTCCGCTTCGGTCAAGGCGAGCGGCCCCTCGGTCAAGAGCCGGCAAATTCTGATACCGCAGCCGACGGCGCTGCAGGCGCTTGACAGCAACCAGATCGTCATCCGCGTTTCGCCTTCGGAAATCCAGTATCTCAGCAAGTCGCAGTGGAGCGACAAGCTGACCCGGATAGTGCAGTCGAAGCTGGTCGAAGCCTTCGAAAATACCGGCAAGCTCGGCGGCGTCGGCGTGCCGGGGCAGGGGCTGGCGATCGATTATCAGATCGTCACAGACATCCGTTCCTTCGAGATCGATACGGCGGCGGGCCAGAAATCGGCAAGTGTCGAAATCTCGGTCAAAATCCTCAATGACCGCTCGGGCACGGTCAAGACGCAGAGTATCTTCCGCAAAGTCGTGCCGGTCAGTGGCGGCAGCAATACCGATTTCGTTCGAGGGCTCGACACGGCCTTTGCCGGCGTGACGGCAGAGATCGTCGATTGGACGCTACGCTCTATTTAGGGCAGTACCGGGTACGGCAAAAGCCGTTTTCCTGCCGTAGTTACGAGAACAAAAGACGGTGCGATTCTCCGTTCGATAAAAGGCAGAACCGTCCTCTGGGCCTGTCTATCGTTCCATCATGGACTTCAACGTGCCCAGATCCTTCTGTATATGCGCTGCGTCTGCGGCGAATTGCTCGTCAGTCATGCCCGGCAGCTTCAGCAGCAGGAACATGACCTCGCAGCCATCGCCATTCGGTGCGACCCGAAGTGCGTTATGGACCTTCAGGCCGGATTCGATCGTCACGGTATGATCGATGACGCCGAATTCGTTGCGGGGCGTGAAGCTGACGCGGACAGTGCCGAGAATGCCTTTGGCAACCCAATCCTCGCCATCCTGCTCCAATCCGGATGCGAGCCCGGAGGCCCAAAGCGGCATGTTCTCCGGACGGCCGGCAAAGCCATAGACTTCCTTCCAATGGCGATCGATGGAGATATGAACGATCCTTGCGGTCATGGTCGACATGGATGCCTCCTCCTGTATATTCGTGTTTGATGAATTGCAGAATTGGGTCGCAGGCGGCTCAATGGAAAGGCTGCAGTTTTGAAGAATCCTGGGGCATTCTTGCACGGTCCTGCAATGGAGACGATTCGAAGCTGGCAAAGGCTTGCCGTTTCACGCCCGGAGTGCAACAACATCGGACTAACGCCTGACCCAAAAATCGGAGCCGATTTTCGGGTTATGTGTCATTTCAAAGTGTTACTGCGTTCTTTGCTCGTCTCGAGGGTCGTGCAGCGCAGTAAGCAGCTCATTGGAGGATTGTCGTGGAAAAGGCAGAAATCGGACTGATCGGTCTCGCTGTCATGGGATCGAATCTGGCGCTCAACATTGCCGAAAAGGGCAATAAAATCGCGGTATTCAACCGCACGCCGCAAGTTACGGATGAGTTCTATGCGAACGCCGGTGCGCTGAAAGACAAGATCATTCCCTGCAAGACAATCGAGGAGTTCGTCGACGCGATCCGTCCGCCGCGGCCGATCATCATCATGATCAAGGCTGGCGAGCCGGTCGACCAGCAGATGGCGGCGTTGCAGCCGCATCTCGACAAGGGCGACATCATGATCGACGCCGGCAATGCCAATTTCCGCGATACGATTGCGCGTTTCGATCGCCTGAAGGATACCGGCCTGACCTTCATCGGCATGGGTGTCTCGGGTGGTGAGGAAGGCGCGCGCCATGGACCGTCGATCATGGTCGGCGGCACAGAAGAATCCTACAAGCGCGTCGAGAAAGTGCTGACGTCGATCGCCGCCAAGTACAAGGACGATCCGTGCGTCGCCTGGCTCGGCAACGATGGTGCCGGTCATTTCGTCAAGACGATCCATAACGGCATCGAATATGCCGACATGCAGATGATCGCCGAAATCTACGGCATCCTGCGCGACGGCCTCGGCAAGAGCGCGGCCGAGATCAGCGACATCTTCGGTGAATGGAACAAGGGCCGGCTCAACTCCTACCTGATCGAGATCACCGAGAAGGTTCTGGCCGCCAAGGACCCGGCGACTGGCAGCGCCATGCCCGATGTCATCCTCGACAAGGCCGGCCAGAAGGGCACCGGCAAGTGGTCGGCAATCGAGGCACAGAACATGGGCATCCCGGCGACCGCCATCGAAGCTGCCGTCGCAGCCCGCAGCCTATCGGCCATCAAGGGTCAGCGCGAAGCCGCTCAGGAGATTTTCGGCACACCGGACTATAAGTTCCCGATCGGCTTTGGTCCCGATTTGCTGAAAGACCTGGAACTGGCCCTCTTCGCCGCCAAGATCGGTGCCTATGCACAGGGCTTTGCCGTGATGGCGGAGGCCTCGAAGGAGTTCAATTGGTCGCTGCCGATGCCGGTCATCGCCAAGATCTGGCGCGCGGGCTGCATCATCCGTTCGCAGTTCCTTGACGAGATCACCAGCGCCTTCACCAAGGCGCCGGATGCAGCCAATCTGATCGTGACGCCGGCCTTCGCTGGCATGGTCAAGGAATCGATCCCGTCGCTGCGCCGCATTGTTTCGGCGGCCACGGCATCCGGCCTGCCGGTTCCGGCGCTGGCCTCGGCGCTGACCTATTTCGATGCCTATCGCCAGGCCCGCGGCACTGCAAACCTCATCCAGGCGCAGCGCGACTTCTTCGGCGCCCACGGCTTCGATCGCGTCGATGGCAAGGACATCCATCACGGCCCTTGGGGCAGCGGCGCGAACGGCTAATCGTACACTTTCGGATTGACGAGACAAAAGGGCCTGCCGGACATCCCGGTGGGCCTTTTTCCTGTCAGCTCTTCGGCCAGACGGGTGGGCTGATGCTTTGCAGCAATTCGGGCTCGACGCCGTCTATGCGCGCTATGACCGCCTTACCCAATTCCCGACCGGCCTGGCGAAAATCCTCGAGGATCGAGATGATTTCCGGGCGTATCCAGCTCAGCACATCAGTCGATTGCTTGGCGACCATATCGATATCGTGGCCGAGGCGAAGACCCGCCGCTTCGAGGCCGGCATTGACGGCGATGGCGCCGGCGCTGCTGGAGCAGACGAAGCCGTCAGGCGCATGCGAGGAGCGCATCAATTCCTCGACAGTATCCTTGATGTCCGCAAGCGCCGTGTCGGTGCTGGCTCTTAGCGGAACCTCCTGGGCGTTGCATTCACGCAGGCCCGTTTGGAAGCCGATCTGGGTGTGCAGGTAGTAGGTGAGCTTGGCCGGCGGCTGCAAAAGCGCGATGCGCCGTCGTCCCCTGCCGACCAGCGCGCGCACCGCTTCGCGTGCGAAAGCTTCGTTGTCGAAGTCGTGAAAGGGATGGGAAATCCCCATATTCGTCCGTCCATGCGTGGCGAAGGGCATCCCGCGCTCATGCATGAGTTCCACACGCGGATCGTCCGGCTCCGTGCGCGATATGATAACGCCATCGGCCGAGCCGGTGTCGAGAATGTAGCGCACGGGGACCAACGGATCCTTGCTGTGCGAGTGCGGCGTAATGACGAGGTGATATTGCGTGCCGGCCAGAACCTCGGAGATGCCGAAGACCATCTGGCTGGTGAAACCCATGATTTCCTCGTCGATGCTAAGGACCAGCGCGATAACGTTGGTCTTGCCGGTCCTCAGGCGCACGCCGGCGCGATTGGGCTGATAACCCAATTGACGGGCGACCATGCGCACCCGCTCCTTGGTTTCGGCGCCAATATCCGGGGCATCCTTTAGGGCACGCGACACGGTGGTTATTCCGAGCCCGGTCATGAAGGCGATCGTTTTGAGCGTCGGTCGTTCGTGCGTCGATTGTGTAGTGCCGCTGCCGGAAATCTTCTTACTGTCCATGTCGTGCAATGCTGCCTCCCGGCCGCCTCCCGCGACCATCCGCTTATATTGCCTGCAGCGGCGCCGCAAGCATATGCGCGATGTGGTCACTCCTCCTCCGTTTCGAAAATCTGTAACGATACAGTAGAAAAGTCGAGCGCTTTTTCTGACGTCGGGGAGGCCGGAATACCCAGTAGTTGAATCCACAGGCTCTGCCAAAAATTTTTGCAATTGCGAAAGGAGTTTAAGAAATCTTAGCGGAAAATTCTCGATATATGATAATTAAATCAAAGCTTTGTTGATTAGGATTCAGATGATTTAGCCGGTTGAATTGCCGGACATGTTGGCTTCTTCCGAAATGAGAAATGTAATCTGGAGTCGTATATTTGAATTTGCGAAAAAATTTTGCGGGCGAGCGGTTGCGCGTTTAAAATGATTGGACTACGTTTTTCCGGTAACGTTTCAGTGAGGGAGGAGAACTCATGAATATTCGTTTGATGGCTGTCGCATTGGCTGCTTCCGTCGTGTTACCATTTGGTGCGGCCAAGGCGACCGACCTGGAAGTGACCCATTGGTGGACGTCCGGCGGTGAAGCCGCCGCCGTGGCCGAATTGGCAAAGGCATTCGACGCGACCGGCAATCACTGGGTCGATGGTGCGATTGCCGGTTCCGGCAGCACGGCGCGTCCGATCATGATCAGCCGACTTACTGGAGGTGATCCGATGGGCGCCACCCAGTTCAACCATGGCCGCCAGGCCGAAGAGCTTGTGCAGGCCGGCCTCATGCGTGATCTGACCGATGTCGCTACGCAGGAGCATTGGAAGGACATCATTCGCCCATCCAGCCTGCTCGATTCCTGCACGATCGACGGCAAGATCTATTGCGCGCCGGTCAATATCCATTCCTGGCAGTGGCTCTGGCTTTCGAATGCCGCCTTCAAGAAGGCCGGCGTTCCGGTCCCGAAGAACTGGGATGAGTTCGTCGCCGCCGCTCCCGCGCTGGAGAAGGCAGGCATCGTTCCGCTCGCCGTCGGCGGCCAGCCGTGGCAGGCTGCGGGCGCTTTCGACGTCTTGATGGTCGCCATCGCCGGCAAGGACACCTTCCAGAAGGTGTTTAGCGACAAGGATGCGAAAGTGGCCGCCGGACCGGAGATCGCCAAGGTCTTCAAGGCTGCCGACGACGCCCGCAAAATGTCCAAGGGCTCCAACGTTCAGGATTGGAACCAGGCGACGAACATGGTCATCACCGCCAAGGCCGGCGGCCAGATCATGGGCGACTGGGCACAGGGCGAGTTTGCCTTGGCGGGCCAGAAGGCCGGCACGGACTATACCTGCCTCCCGGGTCTCGGCGTCAACGAAGTCATCTCGACGGGCGGTGACGCGTTCTACTTCCCATTGCTGAAGGACGAGGCCAAGTCGAAGGCTCAGGAAGCGCTCGCAAAGACGCTGCTCGATCCGAAGACGCAGGTTGCCTTCAATTTGAAGAAGGGCTCGCTGCCCGTGCGTGGCGACGTGGACCTTGCCTCCGCCAACGACTGCATGAAGAAGGGCCTGGAGATCCTGAAGAAGGGTAACGTGATCCAGGGTACGGACCAGCTTCTTTCTGCCGACAGCCAGAAGCAGAAGGAGGACCTGTTCTCCGAATTCTTCGCCAATCCTTCGATGACGCCGGAAGCGGCTCAGAAGCGCTTCGTCGAGATCATCGCTGCGGCTGATTGATCTCAATCGTCTCGCTGTAGTGATACCGGCCCCCATTATAGCGGGTCCGGTATCACGGCTGGACACATGTTGTGAGCCGGCTAGCTGCAGCGATCCTTATGGGCGGCGAACCTGCACGGATGTGATGTTCGACCGTGGACGAGGAGGGAGTGAGAGGAGCCGCGGCCACTGACCCGGTTCCCGATCACCGAAGCAGTCGCGCTTCAGAAGGAGGTACAATGACGGGTCATGCGAAAGCCGACCGGCCAAATCAATTTCTGCGCAATCTGAATTCGAAGATTGCATCCATTCCGATGATCTTAACGGCTGTCGTCATCTTTATGGGTGGCACGATCTGGACGGTCGTTTATTCCTTCACCAATTCGAAGCTGCTGCCACGTCTGAGCTTCGTCGGACTGGACCAATACTACCGCTTGTGGGCGGCGCCGCGATGGGTCGTATCCATTGAAAACCTTGCCGTTTACGGCATTTTTTCCATGATCTTCAGCCTCGTCATCGGCTTTGTGCTGGCTGCGCTGATGGATCAGAAGATCCGGTTCGAAAACACCTTCCGCACGATCTTCCTTTATCCCTTCGCCCTCTCTTTCATCGTCACCGGCCTTGTCTGGCAGTGGCTGCTCAATCCCGAATTCGGCATCCAGTCGGTGGTGCGTTCGCTGGGTTGGACGACCTTCACTTTCGATCCGCTCTATACGCCGAGCATCGTAATCTACGGCGTGCTGATCGCCGCCCTCTGGCAAGGAACGGGCCTTGTGATGTGTTTGATGCTCGCCGGCCTGCGCGGCATCGATGAAGATATCTGGAAGGCAGCGCGTGTCGATGGGATCCCCATGTGGAAGACCTATCTGTTCATTGTCATTCCGATGATGCGCCCGGTCTTCATCACTACGCTGGTCATCATCGCCAGCGGTATCGTCAAGGTCTATGACCTCGTCGTCGCGCAAACGAGCGGCGGGCCCGGCATCGCTTCGGAGGTCCCGGCGAAATACGTCTACGACTACATGTTCCAGGCGCAGAACCTCGGTCAGGGATTTGCAGCTTCAACCATGATGCTGGTCACTGTCGCGATCGTCATCATCCCTTGGGCCTATCTGGAATTCGGCGGAGGGCGCAAACGTGTCTGATACCATCACTCTCAAGAATGCGAACAGCGGTCTCGCCTCGACTGACCAGACATATTCGGAACCGCAGGGTGCCAAGCCGCGCCGCGTGATTTCCGGCCGCAACATCATGCTCTACGGCACGCTCTTCGTTGCCGCCACCTACTATCTGTTGCCGCTGTATGTGATGATCGTCACCTCACTCAAGGGGATGCCGGAAATCCGGCTTGGCAACATCTTCTCGCCGCCACTGGAGATCACATTCGAACCCTGGGTGAAAGCCTGGGCAACGGCTTGCACCGGTCTCAATTGCGACGGTCTTTCCCGCGGGTTCTGGAATTCCGTCCGCATCACCGTGCCGTCCACGATCTTCTCGATCGCTGTGGCTTCGGTCAACGGCTATGCGCTCGCCAACTGGCGGTTCAAGGGGGCGGACTTCTTCTTCTCGATCCTCATCATCGGCGCGTTCATCCCCTATCAGGTGATGATCTATCCGATCGTCATCGTGCTGCGCGAAATCGGCATCTACGGCACGCTTAGCGGGCTTATCATGGTGCACTGCATCTTCGGCATGCCGATCCTGACCTTGTTGTTCCGCAATTATTTCGCATCGCTGCCGGTGGAGCTCTTCAAGGCTGCGCGTATCGATGGTGCGGGTTTTTGGCAGATTTTCCTGCGCATCATGCTGCCCATGTCGCTGCCGATCTTCGTTGTCGCCATGATCCTGCAGATTACGGGTATCTGGAACGACTTCCTGTTCGGTGTCGTCTTCACCAGGCCGGAGTATTACCCGATGACCGTGCAGCTCAACAATATCGTCAATTCCGTCCAAGGCGTGAAGGAATACAACGTCAACATGGCGGCAACAATCCTCACGGGTCTTGTTCCGCTGGTCGTTTATTTCGTCTCCGGGCGGCTTTTCGTCCGTGGCATCGCCGCCGGCGCAGTGAAGGGGTGATCCATGAACAGCAGCGTTTCCATCAAAGACTTGTCGCTCGATTTCGGCGCGGTCACCGTTCTGAAGAACCTCAACCTTGAGATCAACGACGGTGAGTTCCTCGTGCTGCTCGGCTCGTCCGGCTGCGGCAAGTCGACATTGCTCAACTGCATCGCCGGCCTGCTTGATATCACAGAAGGAAAGATCTTCATCAAGGGCAAGAACGTCACCTGGGAAGAGCCCAAGGACCGCGGCATCGGCATGGTGTTTCAGTCCTATGCGCTTTATCCGCAGATGACGGTCGAAAAGAACCTTTCCTTCGGGCTGCACGTCGCCAAGGTGCCGCAGGCAGAGATCGACAAGCGCATTGCGCGGGCGGCCGAGATTTTGCAGATCCAGCCATTGCTTAAGCGCAAACCGGCGGAGCTTTCCGGCGGCCAGCGCCAGCGTGTGGCGATCGGCCGTGCCCTAGTGCGCGATGTCGACGTGTTCCTGTTCGATGAGCCTTTGTCGAACCTCGATGCTAAGCTGCGATCGGAGTTGCGCGTCGAAATCAAGCGTCTGCACCAGTCGCTGAAGAACACGATGATCTATGTCACCCACGACCAGATCGAGGCGCTGACGCTCGCCGACCGCATCGCCATCATGAAGAGCGGTATCATCCAGCAGCTCGATGATCCGACGACGATCTACAACAAGCCGCGCAATCTTTTCGTTGCCGGCTTCATCGGATCGCCGTCGATGAATTTCCTGCATGGCGAACTGGTGAGCCGGGAGGGCAGGATAGCTTTCGCCACCAACAATGTGATTTTCTCGCTCGGTGGCTATAATGCCGGCGAGGCGTTGGAGCCGGGCCGCAAGGTCATTCTTGGTGTCCGGCCCGAGCATATCAAGGTGAATGAGGATCTGGGTCCCGACACCGAGGTGCACAACGCAACGGTCGATATCGAAGAGCCGATGGGCGCCGACAACCTGCTCTGGCTCAAGCACGCCGGCCATACCATGTCGGTGCGCATCAACGGAGCGCGGCGTTTCAGCCCGGCGACGCCCGTGAAGCTCGGCTTCGATATGTCGCTCGCTTCGCTCTTTGACGCACAAACAGAACTCAGAATATGATCATATGAATGGAGGCGGCACTGTCGCCTCCATCTGCAGCGGGTTCCGGAGGTCCGATGTCGTCTTCATTCAATGGCACTGTTATTATCGATCTGGCTGGTCAGTGGCGGCTTACCTCGCCGGACAGCGATCATTCTCTTTCCATGCCTGTGCCGGGCGATGTCCACACCGCTCTTCATGCCGCAGACGTTATTCCGGATCCTTATTTCGGCCGAAACGAAGAAGTGGTGCAGTGGGTCGCGAAGCAGGATTGGCAAATTGAGCGCCGCTTTACGCTCGATGACGCAGACGGCGACTGGTATCTCGACATCGACTATCTCGACACGGTGGCGAGCGTTTATGTCAACGACACCCTCGTTCTCGAAGGCAATAATTGCTTCCAGCGCTATCGGCCGGATGTCTCGAAAGCCCTGAAGGCAGGCGAGAATACCATCCGCATCGTGTTGCATTCCAGCATCAAGGCGGGTGCCGAACTGCAGGCAAGGCAACCATTCTACATTCCCTACAGCACCGCCAATTCGCCGATCCCCAATGGCAATATGCTGCGCAAGCCGCAATGCCATTTCGGCTGGGACTGGAACATCGCGGTGGCACCGCTCGGCCTCTACGGCACGATCGCGCTGAAGAAGCTCGAGATCGCCCGCATCGAGAATATGGTCACCCGGCAGGAGCACAATGGCGACGGCTCGGTCGATCTCATCGTCACTGTAGCGCTGTTTGCGAAGGGTATTGGCGTTGCTCAGCTTTATTTCTCGCTCGACGACGAGCGTCTGCGGCTTGATGTCGGCGTCAATGCGGGCGAGACCTCGGTGACGCATGTCTTCCATATCGACAGGCCGAAGCTCTGGTGGCCGGCCGGCAGCGGCGAACAGACCCTCTATACTCTCTCTGTCGAGACCAATTCCGAGACTGTGACGCGGCAAATCGGCCTGCGCACCGTCGAGTTGATCACCGACAAGGACGAGGCGGGCAGCCGTTTCGCACTCAAGGTCAACGGGCGCGGGATATTCGCCCGCGGCGCCAACTGGATCCCGGCGGATGCGCTGTTTTCACGTTCGAGCCCGGCCTTGACCGAGGACTTGCTGCAATCGGCCGCGGCAGCGAACATGAACATCATCCGCATCTGGGGCGGCGGTTTTTACGAGCATGACTGGTTCTACGATATCTGCGACCGCCTGGGGCTGATGATCTGGCAGGACTTCATGTTCGCCTGCAATCTCTATCCTTCGACCGCCGATTTCCTCGGGAATGTCGAGGCTGAGGTCGGCTATCAGGTCAAGCGTCTGGCGACGCACCCGTCGATCGTGCTCTGGTGCGGCGACAACGAGCTGGTGGGGGCGCTTACCTGGTTCGAGGAATCCCGCAAAGACCGCGACCGCTATCTCGTCTCCTACGACCGCCTCAACCGGACGATCGAACAGGCCACTAAGAAAGCCGCGCCGGATGCGATCTGGTGGCCGTCGAGCCCGGCCTCCGGCTATCTCAATTTCGGCGATGCCTGGCATGCCGACGGCTCCGGCGACATGCACTACTGGTCGGTCTGGCACGAGAACAAGTCCTTCGACAATTACCGTTCCGTGCGTCCGCGCTTCTGCTCGGAATTCGGCTTCCAGTCTTATACCTCGCTGCCTGTCATCAAGACCTATGCCGACGCCAAGGATATGAATATCGCATCGCCGGTCATGGAGCTGCACCAGAAGAATGCCGGCGGCAACGAGCGCATCGCCGGCACGATGTTCCGCTATTTCCGCTTTCCGAAGGATTTTCCCAACTTCGTCTATCTGAGCCAGGTGCAGCAAGGCCTCGCCATCAAGACCGCGGTCGAATATTGGCGGTCGCTCAAGCCGCATTGCATGGGCACCATCTACTGGCAGCTCAACGACACCTGGCCGGTGGCTTCCTGGTCGAGCCTCGATTACGGCGGGCGCTGGAAGGTGATGCATTATCTGGTGCGTCGTTTCTTCCAGCCGGTTTCTGTCGCCGCCATTCCGTCCGAAGACAACAGGACCATTCGTTTCTCGCTCGTCAACGACACCAATGCGGACGTCACCGCCGACATCGCGGTGTCATTGCTCAAGCTCGATGGCGAGCGAGTCCCGCTGACGACCGCGCATGCGGTCTGCACACCGGATGCAGCCGTCACGGCGCTGTCGATCGATGCGTCCCAGGTGCCGGCCGATTGCCTGTTGGCGTGGCATTTCACCGCATCGAACGGAATGGGCGGCGAGGGGCACTATGTTCACGGCACCTATAAGGCTCTGGAGCTACGGCCTGCGGGTTTGACGGTGCTGCGGGAGGAGATCGAGGAGAACGGCACGTTGGAACTCACCGTGACGGCGAAGGGATTGGCCCTGTTCGTGATGATCGAAAGCGAGACGGAAGGGCGCTACTCCGACAATGCGTTCGATCTCGCCGCCGGCGAGAGCCGCCGCATCGTCTTCACGCCGACAAAGCCGATTGCCGGCAGCGTTCCCGATTTCCGCTTCTACGACTTGCACTCCAGTCAATCGTTGGCCAGCCAATCGGTAGACTGAGATATCCGGCCGCCTTTCGGCGGCGATTTACGGGCCTGAGGCCCAAAACAACAGGCCGCGAGGCCATTGGAGGAAATATCGATGACGAAACTTGGATTCCAGCTTTATAGCGCCCGCAATTTTCAGCCTTATTCGGATATCCTCGTAAAGCTCGGCAAGGCCGGGTATGCGGAAGTCGAAGGTTTTGGCGGCATCTATTCCGATCTGGACGAAGCTGGTTTGAAGAGCCTGCGTGCTGAGCTCGACCAAAATGGCCTTAGCATGACGAGCGGCCATTTCAGCCCGGATTTCCTCGATGGCGAAGTGCAGAAGTCGCTGACCATCGCCAAAATTCTCGGTATGGATTCGATCTATGCGCCGCATATCGGCGCCGATCAGCGCCCGAAGGATGCCGCCGGCTGGCTGGCTTTCGGCAAACGCCTGCATGAGATGAGCAAGCCCTACAAGGATGCCGGCTTCGAGTTCGGGTGGCACAATCACGACTTCGAATTCGTCAAGCAGGCCGACGGTTCGTTGCCGATCGAGCAGATCTTCGAGGGCGCTCCGGAGATATCCTGGGAAGCCGACATCGCCTGGGTGATCCGTGGCGGTGCCGATCCTTTTGCCTGGATCGAAAAGCTCGGTTCGCGCATTTCCTCCGTGCATGTCAAGGACATCGCTGCGCTCGGCGAAAACAAGGATGAAGACGGCTGGGCCGATCTCGGTCATGGGACGGTTCCGTGGCCGAAGCTGATCAAGGCGCTCGCTGGCACCAAGGCAAAGCATTATGTGCTCGAGCACGACAATCCGAGCGATATCGATCGCTTGATCACCCGTTCCATCGCATCCTTCAAGACCTACTGAGGCATCCCACATGACTAAGGAACTTGGCGTCGGCATCATCGGATGCGGCAATATTTCAACCACCTATTTCAAGCTTTCTCCGCTCTTCAAGGGCCTGAAAGTGCTCGCCTGCGCTGATATCAACATGGACGCGGCACGCTTGCGCGCCGAGGAATACAAGGTCAAAGCGCAGACCATCGACGAGTTGCTCGCCAATGATGAGCTCGACGTCATCGTCAATCTGACGATCCCGGACGCGCACTTCGCGGTTTCCAAGCGCATTCTGGAGGCCGGAAAGCACGTCTATTCCGAAAAGCCTCTGGTGCTGACGCTGGAGCAGGGCGAAGAATTGCGCCGCATCGCCAAGGAGAAGGGGCTTGCCGTCGGCTGCGCTCCCGACACCTTCCTCGGCGGCGCCCATCAGCTCGCCCGTAAGTTCGTAGACGACGGTGGCATCGGACGTATCACCTCAGGCGCGTGCTACGTCATGAGCCCAGGCATGGAAATGTGGCATCCGAACCCGGACTTCTTCTTCCTGCCGGGTGGCGGCCCGATCCTCGATCTCGGACCGTACTACATCGCCAATCTCATCAACCTGATCGGCCCGGTCAAGCGCGTCGGCGCCATGACGTCGATGGCGTCGGAAACCCGTACCATCACGAGCGAGCCGCGCAGTGGCGAGGTCATCCCCGTGAAGACGCCGACGACGATCCAGGCGCTCTTGGAATTCGTCAGCGGCGCAACGGTGACATTAACGGCAAGCTGGGATGTCTGGTCGCATCGCCATGCCAACATGGAGCTCTACGGCACCGAAGGTTCCCTCTACGTGCCCGATCCGAACTTCTTTGGCGGCACGGTCGAGGCCAGCGGTCGCAGCAAGGACATCGAGCCGCTCGGCGAATGGGCCCATCCTTTCGGCATTGTCAATCAGGAGAGCCCGAACGGCGCGCGTGCCAACTATCGCACGGCTGGTCTCGCCGACTTGGCGGCGTCGCTGATCGATGGCCGCGATGCTCGCTGCTCGCTCGACCGTACACTGCACGGCGTCGATGTCATGACCTCGATCCTGAAATCGGGTGCGGAGAACCGCTTCGTCGATCTGACCACGACCTGCACGCAGCCGGCTGCTCTCGGCATCGAAGAGGCGCAGGCGCTCTTGAAGTAAGCGCGCGAAAAGCTAGTTTGCGCGCGGGCGAGGAGTCCGCGCGCTTTTCATCTCAGAGGAATTGGAACCATGGCTTGGCAACCGGCATCCGATCGCTATGCGAACATGAAATACAACAGAACCGGCCGCTCCGGTCTGAAGCTGCCGGCGGTTTCGCTGGGGCTTTGGCATAATTTCGGCGGTGATACCCCGCACGACCGCAAGGTCGATATGTGCCGCACTGCCTTCGATCTCGGCATCACCCATTTCGACCTCGCCAACAATTACGGCCCGCCTCCCGGCAGCGCCGAGACCGCTTTCGGCGAGATCCTGCGCACCGAATTCGCCGGTCTGCGCGACGAGCTGATCATCTCTTCCAAGGCAGGCTATGATATGTGGCCGGGTCCCTATGGCGAATGGGGCAGCCGCAAATATCTGATCGCGTCCTGCGACCAGAGCCTGAAGCGCATGGGCCTCGACTATGTCGATATCTTCTATTCGCACCGCTTCGATCCGGACACGCCGCTGGAAGAGACCTGCGGCGCGCTCGACCATATTGTCCGCTCGGGCAGGGCGCTTTATGTCGGTATCTCCTCCTACAATTCGCAGCGCACCCGCGAAGCCGCCGCCATTTTGAAGGATCTCGGCACGCCTTGCCTGATCCACCAGCCGAGCTATTCCATGCTCAACCGCTGGGTCGAGGATGACGGTCTCATTGACACATTGGAAGAGCTCGGCATCGGCTCGATCGTCTTCTCGCCGCTCGCCCAGGGCATGTTGACGACGAAATATCTGAGCGGCATTCCCGAGGACAGCCGCGCCGCCCAGAACCATTTCCTGAAACGCGACTTCATCCGTCCGTCGATCACCGATAATATTCGCAAGCTCAATGGGATCGCTGAGAAGCGCGGCCAGACGCTGGCGCAAATGGCGATCGCATGGGTGTTGCGCGGCGGCCGAGTAACCTCCGCGCTGATCGGCGCCAGCCGCTCGTCGCAGATCGTCGATTGCGTCAAGGCGCTCGACAATCTCGAGTTTACCCCGGAGGAGCTGAAGGAGATCGATGTCTACGCCCGCGAGGCTGACATCAATCTCTGGGCCAAGTCGGCCGAGCGCGAATAAACATTCAAAGACGCCCGGAACCAGGTTCCGGGCGTTTTGCTTGGTCCTCGTCGTGACCGGTGCATCGTTGCCGGTGGCGTTTCCATTGCCGTACGAACGGCGCATATTGACGAGTTCTCTGAAGGAGATGGTCCCATGATCCGCAACCCGATTTTGCCGGGCTTCAACCCCGATCCATCCATCTGCCGCGTCGGCGAGGACTATTACATCGCCACGTCGACCTTCGAATGGTATCCGGGTGTGCAGATACACCATTCACGAGACCTCGTGAACTGGACGCTGGTACGCCGACCGCTGGAGCGGGCCTCGCAGCTCGACATGCGCGGCGAGCCGGATAGCTGCGGCATCTGGGCGCCATGCCTCTCCTATGCCGATGGCCTGTTCTGGCTGGTCTATACCGATGTCAAACGCTACGACGGCAATTTCAAGGATGCGCATAACTACATCGTGACGTCGTCGACGATCGAAGGCGAATGGTCCGAGCCCTCCTATGTCAATTCCTCGGGTTTCGATCCCTCACTCTTCCATGACGATGACGGCCGCAAATGGTTCGTCAACATGCAATGGAACCATCGCACCGAAAGCTACGGCGGCTCGCCGAAGACGCCCGCCTTCGATGGTATCCTGCTGCAGGAGTGGGATCCGGCTACGAAATCGTTGAAGGGGCCGATCAAAAACATCTTTGCAGGCACCGAGCTTGGCTTGGTCGAGGGGCCGCATCTCTTCAAGCGGAACGGTTGGTACTATCTGACGACGGCCGAAGGTGGAACGGGCTACGACCATGCCGTCACCATGGCGCGCTCGCGCAACATCGATGGACCTTATGAGCTGCATCCGAACAAGCATCTCATCACCTCGAAGGATCATCCGGAAGCAGCGTTGCAGCGGGCAGGGCATGGCCAATATGTCGAGACACCGGACGGACAGTTTTATCACACGCATCTCTCCGGCCGGCCGTTGTCGCCGCATCGCCGCTGTACGCTCGGCCGCGAGACCAGCCTGCAGAAATGCGTCTGGAGAGAGGACGGCTGGCTCTATCTCGAAAACGGCACGGTTGTTCCCGATGTCGAAGTACAGGGCCTGCGCAACGCCCTGCCGATCGAGAAGCCACGCCGCAGCGGCTACAATTTCGATGGAGACAAGTTGCCGATGGATTTCCAGTGGTTGCGCACGCCGCAGCCGGAACGCATCTTCAGCCTGACGGAACGGCCCGGGCATCTGCGTCTGTTTGCTCGGGAAAGCATAGGCTCATGGTTCGAACAGGCGCTCGTCGCCCGCCGGCAGGAGCACCACAGCTTTCGCGCCGAAACGGTCGTCGAGTTCCAGCCCGACACCTATCAGCAGGTCGCCGGCCTGACTCATTACTATAACAGGTTCAAACTGCATGCGATTGCCGTCACTTTGCATGAGAAACTCGGCCGCTCAGTCACCATCATGACCTGCGCCGGCGATTATCCGAATGGCCGGCTAAGCTTCCCGATCGGAGGCGGCATCTCCGTTCCGAATGGACGCATCCAGCTCGCCATGGAGATCCGCGACAACAGCCTGCAGTTCTTCTGGCAGGCCGAGGGCATGGGAGCATGGCTAGCTATCGGCCCGGTTCTCGACGCTGGCGTCATTTCGGACGAGGGCGGGCGCGGGGAACATGGCTCCTTCACGGGCGCCTTTGCCGGCATGTTCGCGTTCGATACGTCGGGTCGGACAAAGACGGCCGATTTCGACTGGTTCAATTACGACGAGCTCTGATTGTTTCGACTTTTGATCGATCATTCGCCCGCCATGCTTTGCAAGGCGTGCGAAATTTTTTGAGTTGCCAACTTTAAGCACTCACTCGATTAACAAATGCTCGCAAACATATATTTCTATTACGAAATTGTAACACTATCTTCAGTTTCGTTTCATTGCTTTTGGGGTAATTTGTCCGCAGATATAAATTGAGGAAACACTTCGATGAAAAAGTTCTTCTCGGTCCTGCTCACCGCTTCGGTTTTGGCGACTCCGCTAGCGATGACGCCTGAAGCCAATGCAGCGCCGGCGAACAAGCAGGCTGTCGTCGAGAAAAATGTCGAGAAGAAGAAGATTGTCGTGCGCAAGGGCGGCTGGGTTACCGGTCGCCGGCTATCTACCGCCGATCGTAGCCGGGCTACCCGCGTCGACTATCGTCGTCATCACCTGTCGGCTCCGCCGCGCGGCTATCATTGGGTCCGCATCCACAACAGCTTCCTGCTCGTCGGTATCACCAGCGGCTTGATCTCCAAAGTGCAAGTCGTTCACTGAGTTCAGCCCTATATCGGCAATGAGAAAGGCGGTCCGATGGGCCGCCTTTTGTGACCGATCTTCCTGTATTCCGGCTTGAATCAAAAATCCCCGGCACGATGACTGGGGATTTCTGTTTGCGCAGTATCTAAGTTATCAGCTCAAGCGTCCCGCCGCGTGGGCCAGCATGGTGTAGACCTTGCCGGTATCCGAGGTCAGGTAGGATTGCGTCACGCTGCGGTCGCGGTCGGTGCGGGCGACGTCCGCAAGCAGCTTTTCGAAATCGGCGATATAGCGATCGACAGCGGTGCGGAATTCCGGCTCGCGGTCGTACTTGCGCTTGATCTCGTCAAACGTCTGCTGGCCCTTCAGCGTATAGAGGCGGCGGGTGAAGACATCCCGCTCGCCGCGCTGATAACGGCGCCACAGATCAACCGAAGCATCGTGGTCGATAGCGCGGGCGATATCGACCGAAAGCGAGTTCAGCGATTCGACCACATGCCGCGGATTGCGCGCGACCGGCGCTGCTTCCGTCTGCGGGCGTGGTGCGGTCTGGCGAGCCGGCGGCAGGTCGGCAAGGTCGTCGCGCGATGCGCCGCGCAGGAGATCGCTGATCCAGCCACCACCTGCAGCCGTTTCCTGGCGGGCAGGAGCCGGGGTTTCGGCCGGACGCGGCTGCGGAGCAACCGGACGCTCGGCGAGGGTGCCTCGAAGGCCCAAAGCCTCGATCGGCGGCTGCTGAGGCTGAGACACCGACTGCTGTGGCTGAAGGACCGGCTGTTGCGGCGCTGGCTGCTGTGCCACCTGCTGAACGGGTGGCTGCGGTGCAGGCTGCTGAGGCCGAGGAGCCGGAGCGGGGGCGGCCGCAGCCGGAGCGGGCGCTGCCGGACGGGGACGCGGAGCCGGTTGCGCATCAGCCAGCGCACGGGCGGAAGGTTCGGAGATTTCCAACTGCTGTGTCGAGCGACCGACGATCTGCGAAATGTCCTGCAGAGCCTTGATCTGTTCGGCGACGGCGCGGCGCATGGCGGCCGCGCTTTCCTTGGCCTCTTCCGGCAGATCGAAGGCACCGCGCTTCAGTTCGCTGCGGGTCAGGTCGAGTTCCCTGCGGATATCGCCTGCCGAGCGGCGGATCTCGTCGGTTGCGCCCGAGAAGCGGCCGACGGCATCGTCAACGGCGACGCGCAGCGTCTCGCGCAATTGCTGGGCTGCGCCATCGGACGTCTTGCTAGCTTCCGTCAGCATATTCTCGATGTCGGCGATCGAAGCGGAGAGACCGCCGCGCAGACGGTTCGTCAGCTCGCCCGAGCGACGCTCGGCATTGGCGAAGGTACCGTCGATCGTCTGGTTGGCCTCTTCGCCTGCCTTCTGCAGCGCACTGCGCATGCTTTCTGCCGCCTGTTCAGCGCGGGATTCCGCATCGGAGAGCACGCGGCCGATATCGGCGAAGGAGGATTGAACGCCCTGGCGCAGATTGCCGGTGACCTGGTTGGAGCGCTGTTCGGCGCGGTCGAAGGCGCTTTCCACCATGCTGCCGAGGGCGCGCATGGTGTTCTCGATTTCCTCCGAGCGCTGAACCAGGCCGATGGATAGGTTCTGCAGCGCTGTTTCGCGCTCTTCCAGCGTCGAGACGAGGTTCGATTGCGCGGCACCCAGAAGCTGGGAGGCCTGGGACAGGACCTTGGAATGTTCGTCGAAGCGGCCGATGATGCCGCCGACCTGCGACAATGTCTTGCCGGAAATATCCGAGAGCTTGTCGACCTTGCCTTCGAGAAGCCGCGTCGAGGCGGAAACCATCTCGCCTGCCTTCGATGCGGAGTCGGCAAACCGGGCTGACGTCGCGTTGAGGCGGTTGTCGATGGTGGCGAATTCCTCGGCAGCGCCGCTCAGCATGCCAGCGATTGCAGAGTTGTTTTCCGCCAGTCGCTCGATGATGCCGTTGACGCTGGCAAGCAGATTGTTCTCCAACGCGCTGACTGCGCTGGCGGCATGTTCGGTGCGGGCCGAGATCGCCGCCAGCGTATCGTTGGTACGCGATGCGATCGCGTTGATCAAAGCGGCGTTTTCCGCGCGCAGGCGATCGCTGCTTTCCTGAGCTGCGGCCGAGATCAGCGCTGCCGCTTCCTGGCCGGTGGCCGCGTAGCGGTCGACGATCGGGCGGGCCTTCTCTTCGATCAGGCGTGACAGCTCGCTAGAGCGACCGGCAAGCATGGAGTTCAGCTCACGCGTGCGCTCGTCAAGCGAAGAGCGGATCGAGGTGCCACGGGCCTCAAGAGCCTTGTCGACATCGGCAAGCGTCGCGTTGATCTCGCGAGCGCGATCTTCCAGGCTGGTGCGGATTGCGTTGCTGCGTTCGTCGAGCGTGCGCTCGACCTGCGCCATGGTGGAGGCGATCTGTTCGCTGCCGCCGGCGAGCGTGTTGCGGATGGCAGCACCACGGGCCTCCAGCGACTGCTCTGCGGAGGACAGGGCCTGCGAGATGGCGTTGACCTGATTGCCGACGAGACCCTCGGCCTCGGCGACCTTGTTGACGATCGCGTTGCCAGCCTCCGAGAAAGTCTGAGCGACTGCAGCCGCCTGGCTCGCCAGACGGTTATGTGTTTCCGAGACGCGCGTCACGATCTCTTCGGAACGCTCGTTCATGGAGCGAGTAAAGGCATCGCTGCGATTGCCGAGATCGTCGGCGAATTGCTGGCCGGTGCGGGCGAGTAGGTCTGCCGTGCGGGTCGCCTCGCTGTCCATGCCCTGAGCGGCATCGGCAACGGCAGTGCGTAGCGTCGTGGCGAGGTTGGTGGCCTTGCCTTCGATGGTGCGGTTGACGGCTTCGAGGCCGACATTCAGGGCGCGGTCCATGGTCGACAGGCGCTCTTCGATGTGGGCGCTGCCGCTTTCGAGCGCCTGGCTCAGATTGGCGGTGCGGCTGTCGATCGCCTCTGCCATGGTTGCCAGACGGTTGTCGAGCGCGGCTGCAATGCGGGCTGCAGCGTCGTCGCCGCTGCGGTCGATCTGAGAGATACCGCTCGAAAGCGTGTCGGACAGTCGGTTGCCGGCGGCATCGACCTGGGCGGCAACGCCGCCGACGCCATCATGAATGCGGTTTTCGAGGGCGGACAGGCTGGCTTCGACCCGCGAACCGGTTTCGGCGAAGCGGCTGGTCATGCCGTCGATCGACTGGTTGAGGTTGGTCGAGAAGGTCTCTGCCGAGCGCGTGATATCGCCGGCTGCCTGCTGAATGCGACCGGCAATATCGCCGGCGCCGCCATGCAGCCGCTCTTCGAGCGCTCGCGCGCTGGCGTCGATGGTCTGGCGCAGCGAAACTTCGCGATCTTCGAGCGACATTTCCAGCATGCTGGCGCTGGTGGCGATCGAGGTGCCGATCGCGGTCGCCTGTTCGGTCAACGTGTTGTCGAGCTGGGCATGGGCATCGCGGAGCGTCAGGCTGATGGCGTTGCTGCGATCTTCCAAGGTGTTGCGCATCCGCTCATAGGCGGAGGCAAGGTTTTCATCCATCTGCGACAGGCCGACACCCAGCGTATTTTCGAGCTGGCGCGTGGTGGTGTTGAGCGCATTTTCGATGCGCTCGGCCGAGCCGCCAACGACGTTTTCGATGCGGTTGCTGCTGCTGCCGAGCAGGCCTGAGAGCGCTTCGGTATGGGCGCTGAGCGAGCGATCGAGACGATCCTGGTTTTCGGTATAGGCGGCACGGATTGCATCGGCTTTGTCGCCAAACGCGCCGGCGACGCGGGATTCCGCACCGGATACGCTGTCGAGAAGAGCATCGGCGCGTGCTTCCAGGGCACTTTCGAAACGGCTCTGATTTTCGGCGAGCGTGATGGCGAATGCCATGCTCTTGTCATCGAGCGCATCGGTTAGCGCCGCATGGCCACTGGTAACGGAGTGGGCGATCGCCTCGGCGCTGTTTGCCAGCGTTTCCTCGATGCGAGCCTGATTGTCCGACAGGGCGATGGCAAGCGCCAGCGTCTTGTCGTCGAGGCTGTTGACGATCTTGTCGTGCGTGCCGGCGACCGTCTCGGAGAGCGCGTCCAGTCGGTTGGAAAGCGAATCTTCGAGGCGCGATTGCGTATCGGACAGCGAAATGGCCAAGGCCATCGCCTTTTCGTCCAGCGTATCGGCAAGGGCGGTGTGGCTGCCCGTGAAAGCGTTGGCGATCGCTTCAGCTCGGTTGGAAAGCGTTTCCTCGAGGCGCGCCTGGCCGCTCGTCAATGCTGCCGTGAGAGCCTTGGTCTTGCCCTCCAACGTATCGGCGACGCCTTCGGCGTGGCCAGACAGGGTATCCTCCAGGCGAGACTGGCTCTCGGAGAGCGCAACGGCAAGTGCCATCGTCTTGTCGTCGAGCGTGTCGGCGAGTTTGCTATGGGTATCAGCAATGGCGCTGGTCAGACCTTCGACGCGACCGGAGAGTGTCTCTTCTATGCGAGACTGGCTCTCGGAGAGCGCAACGGCAAGTGCCATCGTCTTGTCGTCGAGCGTGTCAGCAAGTTTGCTATGGGTATCGGCAATCGCGCTTGTCAGGCCTTCGACGCGGCCGGAAAGCGTTTCTTCGATGCGGGACTGGCTGTTGCTGAGTGCGGCGGCCAGCGCTCTCGTCTTGTCATCCAAGGTACTTGCCAGCGCGTTGTGCGTATCGGCAATCGCACCGGTGAAGCCCTCGACGCGACCGGACAATGTGTCTTCCAGGCGCGCTTGGCTGTCGGAGAGAGCAATGGCCAGCGCCATCGTCTTGTCGTCGAGCGTGTCGGTGAGCTTGTTGTGGGTCTCCGCCAGCGCGCTGGTCAGGCTCTCGGCCCGGTCGCTCAAAGTGTCCTCGATGCGCGACTGTCCGTCCGACAGCGCGATGGCGAGCGCCATGACCTTGTCGTCCAGAGTGTCGGCCAGCTTGCTGTGGGTTTCGGCAACCGTGCTGGCAATCGTATCGGCGCGGCTGGCGAGCGTGTTTTCAAGGCGAAGCTGGTTTTCGGCAAGCGAAATGGCCAGCATCGAGGTGCGCTCGTCGAGAGCCGCGGTCAGATGCTCGTGGCTGCCGGTGACGGCGTTGATGATACCCTCGGAGCGATCGGCCAGCGTCTGTTCGAAGCGCGATTGGTTGTCGGAGAGCGCGCCGAACAAGGCGCTGCTGCGCTCGGCCATGACGGCGTCGATGCGCTCATGCGCGGAGCCGAGTGCCTGCGTGATTTCGCCGGTGCGGGCCGACAGCGTATTGTTAATCTCGCTGGCGCGGCCAAGGAAGGTATTGGTCAGCTCGCTCGTGCCCTTGTTCAAGGCGGAGGAGATGTCCGAGGTCGCCGTCTGCAGCGCCTTGCTGAATTCGCCGGAATGTGCCGCAAGCGTGTCCGTAAGTTCGCCGGAGCGGCCGGCAAAAGCTGATGTCAGTTCCTCGGTGCCACTTTGCAGGGCGGCGGAGACATCGCGCGTCACGCCCTGGACCGCGGACGTGAAGCTGCCGGCATGCGAGGCGAGGGCGGAGTTCAGTTCGCTGGTGCCCGAGGTCAGGGCCGAGGTGATCCCGTTTGTTGCCCCTTCGAGAGCGGAGGCGATCTCGCCGGCCTTAGAGCCGATCGCGCTTTCCAGCACTTCCTGGCTGGTGGCAAGCGTCGTCGCCAGAGCAAAGGACTGGTCGGTCAGCGAAGAGCCGAGGCGCTCGATGCTGGAATTCAGGATGCCGTCGATGGCATCCGAGCCGCCGCTCAGCGTTTCATTGATCCGTGTCAGGCTTTCCGACAGCTTGCTGTCCAGCGAGCCGGCGCGCTTGTCGAAAGCGGAGGTGAATTCCGAGACGCGCTCGTCAAAGGCGGTCGAAATCTGCGCCACGGTCGACTGCATACGCTCCTCGAAGAAGCCGGAGCGCAGGTCGATGTCCATAATGGTGTCGTCTGCGGTCGACTGCAGGCTCTGGCGGAAGCTCGCGCCCTTTTCATCGAGGGCGGTGTTGAGCTTGGAGAGTACATCATCGAGCGTGCCGGTGATCGAGCGTTCGCTACCGGTCAAGCTCTCGCTGATTTCACGCGTGCGGGCGACCAGCGTCTCGTTCAACTGACGGGCGCGATCATTGAGTGCGTTATTCAGCTTCTCGGTGTTGGCATCGAGCGTGGAGGCGCGGGTTTCGAACTGCCCCAACAGCTCCTTGCCGCGTTCCGCCAGCGTCGAGGACAGCGATTCAAGACGCGTGTCGAATTCCTGGCTCAACGCAAAGCCGGATGCATTGAGATTTTGCAGCAGGCTATCGGTCTTGGCGGCGAGGAGGGTGCCGAGCGCCTCTACGGCGGTATCCGTTTTCTCCATCAGCGTCGCAGCGCGCGTATCGATCATGGAGGCGAAAGCTTCGCCCGAGGTCGACAGCCGCACGGCAATTTCTTCGGTCGCCAGCGACAGATCTTCCTTGATCTGGTCGTGCACGCCGACGATCGACGAGCGGATGCGTTCGGCGTGGTTGACGATGGCATCGCGTTCGGAGCCGAGCTCATGCACGAGGCCGCGCACGCGCAGTTCGTTGTCGGCGTAGCTGCGCTCCAGCGCGTTGACCTCGGTATGAACGAGCGTCTCGAGTTCGGTGGCGCGAGCAATCGTCCGCTCGATGCCTTCGTTCATGGCCGAGACTTCGCGGCGCACGGCCTGACCGACCGTCATGATGCGCTCGGAAGCGACGGTTTCCGGCTCGGCGAGCCGCAGCGCCACTTCCGCCATCGAACGAGCTGCATTGCGCATATCCTGCGCGCGCGAAATCATTATGCCGAAAGCATAGAACAGAAGGACGGGAACGATGATGCCGATGATGCAGGCGATGACGCCGGGGAGGGCGGCGAGATCGGCGACCGTGCGGATATTCAAGAGTTGCGGGCCGTAAAGCAGGAAAGCGAGGCCGATGCCGCCGACGATCCAGAACAGCGAGAAGATGGTCGCGTTGCGTACGGCGCGGCTCTGAGAACCGCCATCGAGGGATTTCAGGATGCTGGCCGGGCTGACGCGATTGGCGTCATTGGCCGGAGCAAAGATCGGGCTCTTCGGCACTTCGGTCGGTCGAGCCGCTGCGGCGGCGCTCCGCGCAGCGGCTGCCTTGCGTGCCGCATCATCCTGAGTCTGTCTTGCAGGCGGATTCGATGGCTCAGACACTCTTGTCTCCGGGGTGTCAGGCGTTGAACCGCTGCGAGGCTCCAAGTTCTCGTCACTGAAATCGATCTGCAAAGCTTCGTCCAAAGCCTGAAAGGCCTTGTCCTCGATCGACTCGATGTACTTTTTGTTCGCCATACGGTTACGCCTCGTTACAACTCGATCGGGCCTGCCGTGTCTTCTCCGGAAATCCGCCAACGTCCGGAAAAGACGAACCTGCCTCCCGTTAGGTTACCCGCCTTCGGCTGAGACCGGAGATGGATTTCCCATTACATTTCATAGTGGATACCCGCTTTTTCAAACGGATGATATTAAAACATTACCACTATCCACCCCTTGGGCAAAGGCATGCGCCATGAACCCAATTTGCCAGTACCGTAGTGACACATTCCCCCAAGCGTGACAATTAATTCCACGGTTGGGACACTGTCCCATTAAGTCATTGTTAACACTTTTCGTCTGCGCAAATTCCTGAAAACCTAATAATTTAGCCATGTTTAACGCGCGTTAACCATGTCGGCAGATTTAAGGTCCAACTGTCCCAAAATTTAACTCGATCGCCATCGGCAGGCCGCAACCATACGGCAAATCCCAGAGACAGTTATAGATATAAGACGGGAGAGTTGGCATATGGCAGCATTGAATATCGCATTCGAAGCCCCGGACAATTCGCGGGGCGCAGCGCCGTCGCGGGAACGGGCGATCGATCTGGTTCACCTGGCAAAGCAGACGATGGGCGACAAGGCTCTGGAAGTGGAAGTGCTTCAGATGTTTGCCCGGCAGGCACGTTCCTGTCTGCAGGAAATCGGTTGCGGCGACCGCAAGCGCGCGATCGCCGCATCGCATCGGTTGAAGGGTGCGGCAAGTGCCGTCGGCGCGTTCAAGGTGGCCGACGCCGCCAATGCGCTTGAGAGCGATGTCGGTGACGCCGCGCGCATGGCTGCGGTCACGGCCTGCGTCATCGAGGCTGAGAATTTCATTTTGAAGTTGTCGCGTTGAGCTGACGCCGCCCGAAATCACCTAATGTTTGCCCTTGCGCTGCCAAACGGTTTCTGCCGTTTCGGCGGCGCAATTGTTGACTGCCCCCGGGAATTGTTGGAAGAAAAATTCCGGATCCTCCCTTCACTCACGAATACCGGAATTCATTCACATGACCAAACTGACCATCGTTGCTTTCGACGGCACCCGTTTTGATCTCGACGCCGACGAGGGCTCCACCGTGATGGAAAATGCCGTGCGCAATTCCGTGCCGGGCATCGAGGCGGAATGCGGCGGCGCCTGCGCTTGCGCCACCTGTCATGTCTACGTCGATGAGGACTGGGCCGAAAAGGTCGGCGGCCCGGAAGCAATGGAAGAAGACATGCTGGACTTCGCCTTCGATGTCCGTCCGACTTCGCGTCTGTCCTGTCAGATCAAGGTGACGAAGGCACTTGACGGCCTCGTCGTGCATGTTCCGGAGCGCCAGGCCTAAGTCCATCTCCCGGGAATGCGAGCCGTTTGGGACGCGTCCACAAAAAAGAAGCCCCGCTCAGCTTGTCGCAGCGAGCGAGGCAAGGCGGGCGCATCACCAACAGGCAAGGGAGGAAACACCTGCGGCTTCAGGACGCGCCAGGAGAACACTGGGCACACGCGTTAAACACTGAACTCGACAGCGCGGCGGGACGAACGAACCCGTCACGCAAAAACTTTGATCGGTCTTTGCGAAAACCCCTCTGGCTTCCGATAACAATCCGGCTGAGCGGATCGACGCGATATGCAATAGGAAAAACCTATTTCAGATTCTCGTAAAGTTCAAAAATGAGAAGTTGTGAATGATTCACAGGTATAGTGACAGTTTTCACACAGATTGTTGTGATCAGAGCGCCATTTCGCGAAAAAAGATCTGTTAGCGACCTGTCATTCACCAGTTTGCTGGCTGCGATAGGTCATCAGCCTCTGGATGCGGCTCTGAAAATTGATCGCTTCGATTTTGTCGAATCGGGCCTGATCCTCGTCATGCAACTGCGTTTCCTGCGTGGTCACTTCGTTTGCCTGGTCCTGAAGCGTGTCGCAGTCCTTTGCCGAAGGCAGGGCAAGGATCGACTTTTCCATCCGCCGCGCATGTTCGCGCGCAATTTCCGCATGCCGATCCTCGTGGCGGCGGATATCCGCCGAAAGCGTATCCCAAATCATCGATAGCTGCCGGGTCGCATGCCGACGGTCGCGCCAGCGCGGCAGAATGATTTCGGTATCGACCGTGATCTTGACGTCGGAAATATAGCAGCGGCCGTTCCGCTCCGCATATGTCGCATTGCCGCCGAAGCGAACCTTGGTTGCCCCGGGATGGCGGCTGCTGGAACCCATCGTAACCGGTCCGTGCGCATTCAATGCCGCATCGAGCGCATCGGCGCTGTCTCCTTTGATATCGAAATAAGAGACGGATTTGTGAGCAACCACCTCCGCATCGGCGCCGCTGGAAATGCCGCACAGAAGCAACAGGATAAGCGAGACCCGGATCTGTCGGGGTGCAAACGGCATTCGTGCTGCTACCAGGTTGAACTTCGGCGGAGCTTGCGGCATAGCCACTGCAAGCGCAATATCCGGCGCGAGGTTTTTTCATTTTCAATGGGATGGACGGATCGTGACAGAGCTTCGCAGCCATAGCTGGCATGTCGCGCATGGGCGCAGCCTCGATGTCGGCGAACGGAGCGCCATCATGGCGGTCGTCAACGTGACGCCGGATTCCTTTTCCGACGGCGGACACTACGAGGCCGTCGACACCGCGGTCGCACATGCTCTTGCCTGTGTGGAGGAGGGCGCTGCGATCATCGATATCGGCGGGGAATCGACCAAGCCAGACGTTGAGGTAGTCAGCGCCACGGAGGAGCAAGGTCGTGTTCTGCCCGTCATCGAGGCGTTGCGCGGCAAGACGGATGCGCTGATCTCCATCGATACCTATCGTGCCGATACCGCTAGACTGGCGATCAGCGCCGGCGCGCATATCGTCAACGATGTCTTCGGCCTGCAGCGCGAGCCTGAAATCGCGGCATTGGCAGCCAAGACCGGCGCCGGGCTTTGCATTATGCATACCGGCCGCGAACGGGCAAAGCTTCCCGATGTCATCGACGATCAGGTGCTGTTTCTCAGCCGATCGCTCGATATCGCGGCAGCCGCCGGCGTGAACAGGCAGAATATCGTCCTCGACCCCGGTTTCGGTTTCGCCAAGGATGTCGAGGAGAATCTGGAGCTGATGGCGCGCTTCACGGCACTGCTCCGCTTCGAACTGCCTTTGCTGGCCGGCACATCGCGCAAACGATTCATCGGTGCGGTGACCGGACGGGATGCGCCGGATCGGGATGTGGGAACTGCGGCGACCAGCGCTATATTGCGTTTGCAGGGTGCTGCAATTTTTCGGGTACACAATGTCGCAATCAACAGGGATGCCCTGGCGGTTGCCGATGCTATCCTCAGGACACGGGCGAAACTAGGCGGCAGGACGCCATGAGCGATATGATCTACACCATCACCCTTCAGAACTGCGCTTTCTTCGCCCGCCATGGCGTGCACGACGAAGAAGAATTCCTCGGCCAGCGTTTCTTCGTGGATGCCGAGCTCGATGTCGAAGCCGGCGGTGCATTGGAGCAGGATTCGATCGACGATACCGTCAACTACGGCATCGCCTTCAGCGTTATCGAAGAGATCGTCACCGGGCGCCGTCGCTATCTGATCGAGGCGCTGGCCCTCGATGTCGCGAAGGAATTGTGCCGGCGCTTTCCGAGCGTGCGCCGGGCGAAGATCTCGGTGCGCAAACCCAATGCCCCGGTTCCGGGCGTTCTCGATTATGTGCAGGTGAGCGTTGAGCATTTTGCCTGAGACCGGACAAACGCGCGCCACCCTCGGCCTCGGCGGCAACCTCGACAATCCCGTCAAAGCCATGGCGCTTGCCTTGCGCGCGCTTGATGTGCGCACGGACTGCCACGTCGCTGCGGTTTCCCGCCTTTATCGCACGCCACCCTGGGGCAAGACGGACCAATCCTTCTTTTACAATTCGTGCGCAGCGGTCGATACGACGCTGTCGCCGGAGGCGCTGCTCGATGTTTGCCTTGGTATCGAGCGGGATATGAAGCGGGTGCGTATCGAACGCTGGGGGCCGCGGACGATCGATATCGACATCCTAACCTATGGCGATCTTGAACGGGCCGAACCGCTGTTGGAGATCCCGCATCCGCGCATGACGGAACGCGGCTTCGTGCTGATGCCGCTCGCGGATTTCGGGGCCGATCTCGTGGTGAGTGGTCGCAAGGTGGCGGATTGGTTGAGCGAAGCGGATGTGCAGGGAATAGAAGTGGCGGACGAAAGCCGCGATTGGTGGAAACCGGCGTAACGCCAATGCTGCCGTCCCCTGCTCGATGAAGGCGTCTCGGTCGGAAACGAAAAACGCCTCCGCCTGATCACATCAGGCGGAGGCGTCATTGCCGTCAGTGCATAAACGTTACTGGATTGACCCGACAGCCATCTGATCGATATCAGCGGCCCGCTGCAGCGTCACACCGATGACGGGCACCATCTGATCGTTGACCTTGACGGAAATCGTTACGTTCATCGTCTTGTTGTCCGCGACGCGGGCGATCATGGCGCCGTTCAGCTTTTGACGATTGAGGCCGAGGACCACGGTGCCGTCGTTGACGGTGCCCGATGTGACGTCCAGTCCTTTGCCGGCCGCGCCGTCCAGGAATTTCCCGGTATAGCTGCCGCCGTTCTGGGTGATTTCCGCCGTCATCGGCTGCTGGAAGACGCCAACGCGGCAAGTTCCGTCGAGTTTAACACCGGCCGTGCCGCCGTTGAGCGCCTGGCCCGTCAGGTTGCAGGTGAATTTCGTGCCCTTGTACTTGCCGGCGACGATCTCGCCCGGGCCTCGCCATGAGCCGGCGACGGACTGAAAGAAGGCCTTGTCACGGGATGCCGCATCGGCTGAATGCACCCAAGCTCCTGCAGAGAGGGCTGCGGCGGCAAAGCCGCAAACAAGAAGAAATTGGCGCGAAAACATGGACATTCCCTAACGAAGAGGAACCGGAAACTGGTTTCCACTTTTGCCTTAGAATGGTTAATGCTTGGTTTCTTATGGAGGTAAAAGCCGCCTTTACAGGCGTTTGCTGCACTCAGCGGCCGGTCACGTTTGGCGCCAGATCCCCGACGAAATCGCCGATCCCCGGCCGTTTCAGCGCTTTGAACGACAATGGCCGGCAGAGATCCATTGCAGCGATGCCGATGCGCGCCGTCATCATGCCGTTGACAACGCCTTCACCCAGCCGGGCCGAGAGTTTCGAGGCTAAACCGTGGCCGATCAACTGCTGCACGATGCTGTCGCCGACGGCAATGGAGCCGGTAACCGCGAGGTGAGCGAGCACGTCGCGCATTAGCCTGATCATGCCGAGCGTGCCGGGCCTGCCGCCATAGAGCTCTGCCATGGCGCGCACCAGCCTGGCCGATTCGTAGAGCACGTAGAGAATGTCGACCAGCGCACGCGGGCTAACGGCCGTGACAACCGAAACGCGTTTGGACGCGCCGAGAATCAGCGCCCGGGCTCGGCGATCGAGTGGACCCAGCAGTTCCCGTTCAGCGAGGTCGATCAAATGCGGCGCGTCGATGATATCGTTTTCCGCCGCTTTCAACGTCGCGCGGCCCTTCGCCGTTTCCGGATTGGCTTCCAGAAGCGAGCAGAGGCCTTGGACCAGGGCTTTTGCGCGTGCCGGACGTGTTTCCACACTGGCGGCTTCGGCCTCGGCTTTGATCGTCTGCACGGCCGCAAGCCGCATCATGCCCGCAGTCTCGCGAATGACGATGGCGAGGACGGCGAGGATGCCGATGCCGAGCACCGCAAGGGCGGTATAGCCCAACCAGTCGGCGCGGCTGAAGAGATCGCGAATCAACTGATCGGTCCACAGACCGAAGGCGAGCGACACGAGAATGCCGAAGGCGCCGGCGGCGATTTTGCCGAAGGAGAAACCTCTGCGGCGCGGCGCGGCCACTGCGGTTTCAGTATCGGGAGCGGCGAGAGCAGGGTTGAGGAATGGATCTTCCTCATCCGGCGTCAGCACGATTTCCGTATCGAAACTCTGTGGCTTACGGCGGGGCGCCTCTGCTGCCGCTTTTGCAGCCGCATCGCCTTTCGACATTTCCGGCTCGACCGAAAAGGCGGCGGGACGGCGGGAACTGCCTCTGGGATCGTCTGCGGTCGGCTTCGTCATGCGAGGCGGTCTCCGAACAGGAACTGCATGGCGCGGTCGAGGCGGATATGCGGCACGGAAAGTTTAATGCCGGCGCCGGTCTCGTCCAGCTCCGGCGGACGGAAGCGGACGACGCTGACCTCGGGCAGATGGATGCTTGCGGCACCTGGTTCAAGCGCATCGAACAGCCATCGCGGATTTTCCGGGAGGTCGCCGGGGAAAACAGCCGTTTTGCGGTTGCCGTCGAATGTCTCGCCGGCGATGGCCTCACGATCCATCGGCGTGCCGACGATGACGGGAAGCGTATGACCGTCGCGTTTTACCGTGGCCTCACGCGTGGCACGAACAGAGGCGATCGCCATGACCTCGATGCCGGCGCCGGCCATGCCGATCCGTTCGATGGCGCGTTCCACCAGGCGGCGGGTCAGAGCCTCCAGCCGGTCGTGACTTTCGTGATGAAGATGATCGGCCTTGGTTGCGGCGACCAGTACGCGGTCGATGCGGCGGCCGAGCAGCGAGGAGAAAAAGGAATTGCTGCCAGGACGGAAGCAGGCAAGCACATCCGTCAGAGCGCGCTCCAGATCCTGAACCGCTTCCGGGCCACGATTGATGGCCTGCAATGCGTCGACGAGGACGATCTGCCGGTCGAGGCGGGCGAAATGCTCGCGGAAAAAGGGTTTTACGACGACGGACTTATAGGCCTCATAGCGGCGCTCCATCATTGCCCACAGCGAGTTCTTCTGCGCTTTGCCTTCAGGCGGAGGCACCAGCGGCGCGAAGGTCAGTGCCGGTGAACCGTCGAGATCGCCGGGCAGCAGGAAACGGCCGGGGGGCAAGGTGGACAGCGAACGTTCGTCAGATTTGCAGGCTTTGAGATAGCTGGAGAAAGCGGCGGCGAGTTCGCGCGCAATTGTCTCGTCCGCGGATGCGGAAGCATCGGTTGCCTGCGTTATCGCCAGCCATGCACGCGACAGCTCCGCGCGAATACCGGTTTTCGCCAGCATCAGTGTTTCCTCACTGAAGGCGCGGAAGTCCTTGCCGAGCAATGGCAGGTCGAGCAGCCATTCGCCGGGATAATCGACAATGTCGATGGAAAGGCGCCCCGGCGAAAACAGCCGGTTCCAGCCGCTGGCGCTCTGATAGTCCAGCGTGATGCGCAGTTCCGAGATGGCCCGCGTCGAATCCGGCCAGACACGCTCCTTCACCAGCGCGCGGATATGATCCTCATATTGGAAACGTGGGACCGCATCGTCCGGCTGCGGCTCGAGGCGTGCGGCGGAGACCCGGCCGGATTGCACCGGCTCGAACAGCGGCAGGCGACCGCCGTTCAGCAGATTGTGCACCAGGGAGGAAATGAAAACGGTCTTGCCGGAACGGGAAAGGCCGGTAACTCCGAGCCGGATCGTCGGATTGACGAGGCCTGTCGTGCGGTCGACGAGATTATCGAAGGCGATCAGGGCGTCGTCTGTGAAGGAGGTCAGGCTCGGCGGCAAGGCGAAATCCCAGAGTGACAGCGTCACGGTCAATATAGGAAGCAATGCGATAGCAGAAAAGATGATTGGGCTTTGCGGATCACGCCCTCTAAATCGTCGCTCGCCTGATATTTTTCTGCTGAACCTATTTTTTGAAGAAATCCGTGAGGACCCAGCCCGACGGCGTCGAGTCAACAACGGCGAGTCCGGCGGTCGGAAAGCCTTTGGGAATCGCGGAGACCAAGGCGTGATGGCCAATTAGTGCTTGCAGCGTACTTTCAATGATCGGGTTATGGCCGACCAACATGACGGAGTCCTCGGTCACCTGCGATGAGATGATTTCGAGATAGATCTCTGTTGTGGCGTCATACAGCGCGTCGACGTAACGGAACTTGGTAGAGGGGCTCATGGCGTGGCGAATGGCGTCGGCGGTTTGGCGGCATCGCAACGCTGTCGAGGATATCACGAGTTCCGGCTTGTAGCCTTTGTCGACGGCTTTTTTGGCGACAATTTCAGCGGCGGCATAGCCATCACTGCTAAGCGCGCGGTCGAAATCCTTCTGACCAGGAGTTGGCCGCAGGGCCTTGGCATGACGCAACAGGTAAATCCGGGACGGCGGAGGCGTGATGCGGGTCATAGCGGAATTCCCGTGCTCGATTTGCCTTTGACGTACCGCCTGATCCTATATGCCGTCAACTGCGGGGCGAACGGCAATACGGAGGGGTTGGCGGTCATTCACGCGAAGGTTATGGTTCTATCACATTTGCGTCATCGCGAATATATAATGGAAAAATAAACCTTTAGCCAACTTTTATGACAAATTTAAAAATCCATTTACCACGTCTATTTGGCTTGAATCGATACTACCGGTTGGGATATACAGCGCGCCATATGAGATGTTCTTCAGGAGAATCGCGTTGAGTGAGAAGATCGATCTTAGCAATTATGTGCCCTCGGAAGACGAGGAGTTCATGAATGGGAACCAGCGGGCTTACTTTCGCGCAAAGTTAGTCGCCTGGAAAAATGATATCCTAAGAGAAGCGCGCGAAACCCTCGACCACCTGGCCGAAGAAAGCGCAAATCATCCCGATCTCGCTGACCGGGCTTCTTCCGAAACCGACAGAGCCATCGAACTTCGGGCCCGCGACCGTCAGCGCAAGCTTATCTCGAAAATCGACGCCGCGTTGCAGCGCATCGAAGATGGCACCTACGGTTACTGCGAGGAAACCGGCGAGCCGATCGGTCTCAAGCGTCTGGACGCCCGTCCGATCGCGACCCTGTCGATCGAGGCGCAAGAACGCCACGAGCGCCGCGAGAAGGTCTATCGCGACGAATAGGTCTCGGACCCTCCGATTGGAGCGAAAAATTGAGGCACGGCGGAGATTTCCGTCGTGCCTTTTTCATGTTCGCAGGAGCGGTTGGCCGCGCCTCATTTGTCGCGGTTGACGCTCATTTCGCCGAAAATGCGGGCGACCTCTTTCTGAAGCGCGGTATCCGCCCCGGTCATCGGCGGCAGTTCCGGATCGCGGCGCTGCGCCGGGGAGGCCGCAGGCTGCTGAATCTGCCGTTGCGGCACATTCGGGATGATCCGTTCCGCGGTAAGATTGTTTGACATTTCCGCTTCCAATATGCGCTGGAAATCGGCGCCGGGCTCGCGCACTGGCGGCGGTGCCACCACGGGCGGCGCCGAAGCGACTGCGGGCGCAATCGGCTGGCGGATCGGCTGCGGAGAGGCGGCCATGGGCTGGTGGACAGGCTGTGGGGCGGCAGCGACACGCGCCGGCTCTTGCGGTAATACGTGCCGACGAGCGGCATCGAGAATATCGGCGACTTCCGCTTCCCCCAGCATCGCCACCGATTCGGGCGTGCGCTGTTGTGGCGCCAAGGCGGGTTGCGGGCGCTCGGCCGCCGGCGCGACATGAAGATGAGCCGGTTCAACGGCAGCACTGGGTTCCGGCGGCATATGGGCTTCGACCGCAGCTTTCTGGAGGACGGGTGGCTCGGAAGCGGTCGCCGGCAAATGATCGAGGCGCGGGGCCTCCTGCGCCGGTTCCAACCGGCGTTCGTAGGCCAGCGGCGTTCCGACTGGGGTCGGTGCCGGCATGCCTGCTTTGGCGGCATCGGAAATCCCCGACTCAATGACGATATCGGTCGGGCCGCCGATCATGATAAGATGTTCTATGCCATCGCGCCGTACCAGCACCAGCCGGCGGCGAGCGTCGACGGCGGCGGCGTCAAGCACCTGCAGGCGAGGCTGGCGGTTCTTGCCGCCGCGCACGAAGGGCGAGGGCGCTCGGCTGCGGAAGATCCAGAGGATGCAGATCAAGAGGAGGAGGGCAATGCCGACCCCACCGGCTGCAAGGAAGAAGCGACTGCCATAGGCCCCGGCGATTTCGTCCCACATTTCGAGATACTCCGTAATTGTTCCCCAATGCCGCAGCCTTGCCGTTAAAACGACCGGTCCCGCGTCCGCACCTTTGTCTCGATATGAGGCGATCATATGGACAGGTCCGCTCCGGAAACAAGATAGATCGTTCTTTGTCCAGCGCTCTTCCTTGTGAATACAGGCCTTTCTAGCCCCGCAAAGCTTTTTGCTGATGCGGCAAATTGCTAAAGAAGATTCGAAAGTTCCGAATCCGGCGATCCGTCAAGTGCGTGACGTGAGAGGGAAGAGGGCGGAGACGAGGGGTTTATGACGAAGCAGCGTCAGTCCGACGAGTATAGCGTGCCGCTGGTGGATCGCGGGGTTCGTTCGGGCACCGTGCTGCGCATCATCCTGCTCGCCCTGGTGCTGGTGGCCGCCGCCGCTGCTTTTGTCGTTTTCAAGGACCAGCTCGACAATGAAACCGTGCTTGGCGGGCTCGGCATTCTCGCCATGGTCGGCATCTTCTTTCTCGTCTCCTCGATTATCGGTTTCGTGGAAGTCATGCCGCAGACGCAGTCTGACAGCCTGGCGCGCTCATTCCTGAACAGCCATCCGGACGGCACGCTGATCACGGATGAAAAGGGCCGCATCGTCTACGCCAACGGCGCCTATGGCCGGTTGACGGGCGCGGCCAAGGCGACCGACGTCCAATCGCTGGAAACGCTGCTGTCCCGCAATCGCGAATCCAATGAAGCGCTTTATCGCCTTGCCAACGGGCTGCGCGACGGCAAGGAGGGTTCGGAGGAGTTCCGGCTCTTGAAGCCGCTCGGCCCCGGGGAAAGCAATGGCAACGGCGCGCATTGGTATCGCCTAAAGGCGCGTGTGCTGCCGCCTGAGCAGGGGCGCGGCAAAGCGCTACATATCTGGCAGATCACCGACATCACTTCGGAGCGGGATGATCAGGAGCGTTTCTTCAAGGAATTGCAGAACGCCATCGACTATCTTGATCATGCGCCGGCCGGCTTCTTTTCTGCCGGCCGCAAGGGCGAAATCTTCTATCTGAACGCGACGCTCGCTGAATGGCTGGGCTTCGATCTGACCAAATTCACGCCGGGCTCGATGACTATCGGCGATCTCGTGGCCGGCGAGGGTCTGACGCTGATCCAGTCGGTCCAGGCCGAACCCGGCCTGAAAAAGACGGTGACGCTCGATCTCGATCTGCGCCGCGCCAACGGCCAAAGCCTGCCGGTGCAGATCGTCCACAGTGTCACTTCGATGCGTGACGGGGCGCCTGGCGAAAGCCGCACCATCGTGCTGACACGGCAGAATGGAGGCGACAACGATCAGTCGGCCTCCGTTGCGGCGATGCGCTTCAGTCGCTTCTTCAACAACACGCCGATGGCGATCGCCTCCGTGGACGGTGCAGGTCGCATTCTGCGCACTAACGCACCCTTCCTGAAGCTCTTCTCCGATCTCGTTTCGCGCGACGATATCGAGCGTGGCGCCGCCCTCGAGAGCATCGTCTTTGACGCTGACCGGCCGCGGCTGGAACAGGCACTTGCCGCCGCCAAGGATCGGCAGGGCGATATCCCGCCGATCGATTCGCGCAATCCGAAGGACGATACACGGCATTTCCGCTTCTATATCAATGCCGTCATCGATCAGACCGACGAAGCGCCCGAAGAAGCGGCCATCGTCTACGCTGTCGAAGTGACCGAGCAGAAGGCGCTGGAAACGCAGATGGCGCAGACGCAGAAGCTGAATGCAGTCGGCACGCTCGCCGGCGGCATTGCGCATGATTTCAACAATGTGCTGACGGCGATCCTGTTGTCGTCGGATCATCTGCTGCTGCAGGCAAGGCCATCCGACGCGAGCTTCGCCGATCTGATGGAGATCAAGCGCAACGCCAACCGCGCCGCCGTGCTGGTGCGGCAGTTGCTGGCCTTCTCGCGCAAGCAGACGATGCGGCCGACGATCCTCAATCTGACGGATGTGATCGGCGACCTGCGCATGCTGGTGGACCGGCTGCTGTCGGGCACACATGTCAAACTGGATGTCGATTATGGCCGCGATCTCTGGCCGGTGAAGACCGACCTGTCGCAGTTCGAGCAGGTGCTGATCAACCTCTGCGTCAACGCCCGCGATGCCATGCCCGAGGGCGGCACGCTGACGCTGCGCACCCGCAATTTGTCGGCAACGGACGTGGCTGCCTTCAACTATGCCTATCTGCCGCATGAGGAAATGGTGCTGGTCGAGGTCAGCGACACGGGTACGGGGATCGCACCCGACATCATGGACAAGATCTTCGAGCCCTTCTTCACCACAAAGGAAGTGGGCAAGGGCACCGGGCTTGGCCTTGCCATGGTTTACGGCATCATCAAGCAATCGGGCGGCTACATCCACCCGGAATCCGAAGTCGGCAAGGGCACGACCTTCCGCATCTTCCTGCCGCGCCATATCGTCGAAATTCCGACTGTTATCGAAGGCCAGGCCTCCGAAAGCCGGGATATCTCGGCGATGGACCAGAGCGTTGCCGCTGTCGTCCCGCCGCCGGAGGAGCCTGCGGACCTCACCGGCAAATCGGCCGTCGTTCTGCTTGTCGAGGACGAGGAGGCGGTGCGCAGGGGTGGCAAGCGCATGCTCGAGACGCGTGGCTATACCGTCTATGAGGCGGGATCCGGCGTCGAAGCGCTCGATATCATGGATGAACTCGACGGACAGGTGGATGTCGTCGTTTCCGACGTCGTCATGCCGGAGATGGACGGACCGTCGCTGCTGCGTGAATTGCGCAAGAAATATCCCGATATGAAGTTCATCTTCGTATCCGGCTATGCCGAAGATGCCTTTGCCCGCAACCTGCCGGCCGATGCCAAGTTCGGCTTCCTGCCGAAGCCTTTCTCGCTGAAGCAGCTTGCCGTCGTGGTCAGGGAAACGCTGGATCGCTAAGTGAGGGAGGCCGGGTAAAGCGCTGTTTTGATGCGCTTTATCGCTCTGCGAACCAAAGAAATATGCAAGCTTTGGACGATACCGGCGTCACAAGTCCAACGTTCACCATTGCCATTCCAATCTGATCCGTGGCATCAAACCGATATGACCGACCTCGCTAACGCCAGCCTGCGGATGTGGTGGCGCTCCTTCTAGGAGCGGCAGTCGTCATTTCTTGAAATCGACCCTTGCCGCCGTGATCCGGCAGGCATGGTCATTTCCCGGCATCTTTCCGATCGCGGCGGCTCCTTAACGGAGCAACTAAATGTCACCTATCGATAATCGCCCGGTCATTCTCACAGGCGATCGGACTACAGGTCCCCTCCATCTCGGTCACTACGTCGGTTCTCTGAGGAACCGCGTGGCCCTCCAGCATACGCATCGGCAATTCCTGCTTCTGGCGGATATGCAAGCGCTGACCGACAACGCGCATGATCCGGAGAAGATTCGCCGGAACGTGCTGGAAGTCGTCTTCGACTATCTTTCCGTGGGGATCGATCCGGCCGAAACGACAATTTGCCTTCAATCCGCATTGCCGGCGCTGGCCGAACTGACGGTGCTTTATATGAACTTCGTGACCGTCGGACGGCTGGAGCGCAACCCGACCATCAAGACGGAAATTCAGCTTCGCGGCTTTGAGCGTGATGTCCCAGCGGGTTTTCTTTGCTATCCCGTCGCTCAAGCGGCTGACATCACCGCGTTCAAGGCGACGATCGTTCCGGTGGGTGAAGATCAGGCTCCGCTGATCGAGCAAACCAACGAAATCGTGCGTCGTCTCAACCGGCAGGCCGGCCGCGAGGTTCTTGCGGAAGCCAAGGCAATGATCCCGATGATCGGACGCCTGCCGGGCGTCGATGGCAAAGCCAAAATGAGCAAGTCGCAGGGCAATGCCATCCCGCTATCCGCATCGCCGGACGATATTCGGCAAGCCGTGCGCCGGATGTACACCGATCCTGCTCATCTGCGCGCCGCCGATCCGGGAAAGATCGAGGGCAATGTCGTCTTCACCTATCTCGATGCCTTTGCCGAGGATAGGACTTTCGTCGAAGAGCTAAAGGAGCGCTATCGAAGGGGCGGTCTTGGCGACATGGTCGTGAAACAGCATCTTGAAGATATTCTGCAAGCTCTGCTGGCCCCGATCCGCGAGCGCCGTGCCCACTATGCCGCCGATCCCGGTTACGCCCTGGAAGTCCTGCGGCAAGGTACGCTCAGGGCAAGGCAGCGGACGGAGGCAACCCTTGCGGAATTGCGCGCCGCGTTAGGTCTGTTCACATTGACCTAAGGCGGCTGCGCGGGTTGCCATCCGTTATCGACGCGACTCGCTTCCGATCATTCCGCCAGAGCAACGGCGATTTCCGCGGCAAGGCGCGCATTGTTTTCGACCAGCGCGATATTGGTCTTCAGGCTGCGGCCGTCGGTGATGTCGAAGATGGTGCTGAGCAGATAGGGAGTGACCGCCTTGCCGGCGATTTCGTCGCGCTCGGCGCTGTCCAAGGCGCGTTCGATGTAGATTTCCATCTCCTCACGCGGGATTTCATCGGCTTCCGGAACTGGATTGGCGATCAGCATGCCACCGTTGATGCTAAGCTGTTCACGGGTTACCTGGAAGTTGGCGATCGCGGCAGGGCTGTTCAAGGTCAGCGGGCTCGGCAGGCCGGAGGAACGCGACCAGAAGGCGGGGAATTCGGCGCTGTCGTAGGTGACGACGGGCACGCCGCGGGTTTCCAGCACTTCCAGCGTTTTCGGAATATCCAGGATGGCCTTGGCGCCGGCGCAGACCACGATGACGTCAGTGCGGGCGAGCTCTTCCAGGTCGGCCGAGATATCGAAGCTTTCCTCGGCGCCGCGATGCACGCCGCCAATGCCGCCGGTCGCGAAAACCTTGATGCCGGCCCGCGCTGCGGCGATCATCGTCGCGGCAACCGTGGTGGCGCCCGTGCGGCGCTCTGCAATGGCGAAGGCGAGGTCGGCGCGCGAAACCTTCATCGCACCAGTTGTCTGAGCGAGCGCCTCCAGCTCTTCAGGCTGCAGGCCGATATGCAGCACGCCATGAATGACGGCGATTGTCGCCGGCACGGCGCCTTCCTGCCGGATGATCGCCTCGACGCTACGCGCCATCTCGATATTGCCGGGATAGGGCATGCCATGGGTGATGATGGTCGATTCCAATGCCACCAATGGAGCGCCGCGCAATTTTGCTGAAGCAACCTCCTTCGAATAGGAGATCGGCAGCAGGGGTGAAATGGGCTTGGTCATGGTTGTGTCCGATTGGCTGAGTTGGGAAATGCGAAAATCGCGCGCTTCATGACAAAATAGCGGCTTCGGGAACAAGAGCCAGTATTGCCTTCAGAAGGTCGGGCGAAAGATCCTCCGCCGTGGCGAATGGTGATTGCACGGTGATCGCGGCGGCCGCTGCCCCATAGCGCACCGCCTCGCCGAGATCGTGACCGGCAAGCAGGGCGGCCAGAACACCGGCGGCGAGCGAATCGCCGGCACCGGTGACATCGGCAACCTCATCGATAACGGGCGGCTGCAGGCTGACGGCGGCATCGCCGGAAAAAGCGATCAGTTCGCGTTTGCCACGTGTAATGACACCACCCCTGAGGCCGAGTGCCCGCAATCCGGCGATCCAATGGCGCGGATCGTCCGGACGGCTCTCCGTCAGCGCCGCAGCTTCGGCCTCGTTCAGAAAAAGATGGTCGATGCCGGCAAGGCAGGGCTTCAGGCGCACCACTTTGGCCGGCGAAATCGCGATCGCGGCCAATGGCTTGCCGCAATCGGCTGCGCGCATTGCGATGGCGGCCAGCGTTTCGGCGGGTAGATTGGCGTCGCAAAGGATCAGGTCAGTGGCTTCGAAGGCATCGCGGATGGCGCGGATCGTCAGCCGGCGCGGCACGAACAGCTTATAGAGCTCCATGTCGGCGAGGGCGATCACCAGATTGCCGTCGCGTTCGAGGATTGCCGTATAGCTCGGCGTCTTGCGATCGAGAAAAACGAAGGGCTTGTCGTCGACGCCGGCATTGAGCGCCGCTTCCGCCACCATCTCGCCGGCCGCATCGCCGCCACGCGGCGAGATCAGCCGCACATCAAAGCCGAGACGGGCCAGATTGCGTGCCGCGTTGAAGCCGCCACCGCCCGGTTCCTCGAACCATGCGCCCGGGTTGCTGGCCCCCGGCGCCGTCTCGCCGAAGATGCGGCCGCGCCGGTCGATATGGGCACCACCCAAAACGAGAATCTTCTTCGCCATATCGATCTCCTCAGCGCTTCCAAAGGCGAATCGAGCCGGCTGATATCTCACGCAAAATGCCCGGCAAGGACACGTAAGTGCTTGCTATGAAAGAAGAAAACAAATGTAGAACGAAATTCATTTTACCTTTTTCTTTCAATTGCTTGTTGTGCTCTTGCGACATGAGAACAAATAGAGTACACAATTCTCATCAGCGGCGACATTGCTTGAGCGGCTTCAATAACCTAAAGGTGGATCGGATGTCTCAGAATTCTTTGCGGCTTGTAGAGGACAAATCGGTGGATAAAAGCAAGGCACTTGAAGCGGCACTCTCTCAAATTGAGCGGTCGTTCGGCAAGGGCTCGATCATGAAGCTCGGCTCGAACGAGAACGTGGTCGAAATCGAAACAGTTTCCACCGGCTCCCTGAGCCTCGATATCGCTCTCGGCATTGGCGGCTTGCCGAAGGGGCGCATCATCGAGATCTACGGGCCGGAAAGCTCCGGCAAGACGACGCTGGCGCTGCAGACCATCGCCGAATCCCAGAAAAAGGGCGGCATCTGCGCCTTCGTCGACGCCGAACACGCGCTCGATCCGGTCTATGCCCGCAAGCTCGGCGTCGACCTGCAGAACCTCCTGATTTCGCAGCCGGACACCGGCGAACAGGCGCTTGAAATTACCGATACACTGGTGCGTTCCGGCGCCATCGACGTTCTCGTCGTCGACTCCGTTGCCGCGCTGACGCCGCGTGCCGAAATCGAAGGCGAGATGGGCGACAGCCTGCCGGGCATGCAGGCCCGCCTGATGAGCCAGGCGCTGCGCAAGCTTACCGCTTCGATCTCGAAGTCCAACTGCATGGTCATCTTCATCAACCAGATCCGCATGAAGATCGGCGTCATGTTCGGCTCGCCGGAAACGACGACCGGCGGCAATGCGCTGAAGTTCTATGCCTCCGTCCGTCTCGATATTCGCCGTATCGGTTCCGTCAAGGAGCGCGAAGAGGTGGTCGGCAACCAGACCCGCGTCAAGGTCGTCAAGAACAAGATGGCACCGCCCTTCAAGCAGGTGGAATTCGACATCATGTATGGCGAGGGCGTTTCCAAGACTGGTGAGCTGATCGACCTCGGTGTCAAGGCTGGCATCGTCGAGAAGTCCGGCGCCTGGTTCTCCTATAACAGCCAGCGTCTGGGGCAGGGCCGCGAAAACGCAAAGCTCTTCCTGCGCGACAATCCGGATCTTGCTCGCGAGATCGAGCTGTCGCTGCGCCAGAATGCAGGTCTTATTGCCGATCGCTTCCTGCAGAATGGCGGACCAGACGCTGATGACAGCGACGCCGCGGACGCGTAATTTCCGCGACCAAGCTCAGGACTAACCAAGACTAAAATTCAAAACCGGCCGTATTGTCCAAGGGATGTACGGCCGGTTTTGCTTGTGCGGCTGGACAGGGCCGGGAGCGGACGATAAAAGCCACTGGATTTGTTAAATATTGCCAACGCGTGATCCCCAAAAGTGCGAAGCGGTTTTTGGACAAGACCATGCTAGGTGAAGGAACATGAGCGAGATGGGACATCTCGCTCGAGGCAAGGACTGAAGGGCCCAATATGAGCGGTGTGAACGAAATCCGGTCGACCTTTCTCGACTATTTTAAGAAGAACGGCCACGAGATCGTGCCGTCGAGCCCGCTTGTTCCACGCAACGATCCGACGCTGATGTTCACCAATGCCGGCATGGTGCAGTTCAAGAACGTCTTCACCGGCCTGGAGCAGCGCCCCTACAAGACTGCATCGACGGCACAGAAATGCGTGCGCGCCGGCGGCAAGCATAATGACCTCGACAATGTCGGCTATACCGCCCGTCACCATACCTTCTTTGAGATGCTCGGCAATTTCTCGTTCGGCGACTATTTCAAGGAGCGCGCCATCGAGCTTGCCTGGAACCTGATCACCAAGGAATTCGGCCTCGACGCCAAGCGCCTGCTGGTGACGGTCTATCATACCGACGATGTCGCCTATGATCTCTGGAAGAAGATCGCCGGTCTTTCGGACGACAAGATCATCCGCATCGCCACCAGCGACAATTTCTGGGCAATGGGCGATACCGGTCCTTGCGGCCCATGTTCCGAAATCTTCTATGATCACGGCGACCATATCTGGGGCGGCCCTCCCGGCTCGCCGGAAGAGGATGGCGACCGGTTCATCGAGATCTGGAATCTCGTCTTCATGCAGTTCGAGCAGATCACTAAGGAGCAGCGGGTCGACCTGCCGCGTCCGTCGATCGACACGGGCATGGGTCTCGAACGCGTTGCTGCCGTGTTGCAGGGCAAGCATGACAATTACGACATCGACCTGTTCCGCGCATTGATCGAGGCTTCGGAAGAGGCGACCGGAGTCAAGGCCGAGGGCGAACGCCGCGCCAGCCACCGCGTCATCGCCGATCACCTGCGCTCCTCCGCCTTCCTGATCGCCGACGGCGTGCTGCCGTCGAACGAAGGCCGCGGCTATGTGCTTCGCCGCATCATGCGCCGCGCCATGCGCCATGCGCAGTTGCTCGGCGCCAAGGAGCCGCTGGTCTGGAAGCTGTTGCCGACGCTCGTCCAGCAGATGGGCCGCGCCTATCCCGAGCTCGTGCGTGCCGAAGCGCTGATTTCCGAGACGCTGAAGCTGGAAGAGACCCGTTTCCGCAAGACGCTGGAGCGTGGTCTGTCGCTGCTTGCCGATGCAACCTCGACGCTTCACAAGGGCGACAGCCTTGATGGCGAGACCGCGTTCAAGCTTTATGACACCTATGGCTTCCCGCTCGACCTGACGCAGGATGCGCTGCGCGCCCGCGGCATCGGCGTCGACATATCGAGCTTCACCGACGCGATGGAACGGCAGAAGGCCGAAGCCCGCTCGCATTGGGCTGGCTCCGGCGACAAGGCAACCGAAACCATCTGGTTCGAGCTCAAGGAAAAGTTCGGCGCCACCGAATTCCTCGGCTACGACACGGAGGCCGCTGAAGGCGTTATCCAGGCAATCGTCAAGGACGGTGTTGCCGTCGACAGCGCATCTGCCGGCGACAGGGTGCAGATCATCGTCAACCAGACGCCGTTCTACGGCGAATCCGGCGGTCAGATGGGCGATACCGGCGTGGTTTCTAGCGACCACGGCAAGCTCACCGTAAGCGACACGCAGAAGAAGGGCGAAGGCCTTTTCGTTCATAGCTCGGAAGTGTCTGAAGGCAAGATCAAGATCGGCGACGCCGTCGTGCTGACGGTCGATCACAACAGGCGGTCGCGCCTGCGCGCCAACCACTCCGCGACCCATCTGCTGCATGAGGCGTTGCGCGAGGTACTTGGCACCCATGTGGCGCAGAAGGGTTCGCTGGTGGCGCCCGAGCGTCTGCGTTTCGACGTTTCGCATCCGAAGCCGATGTCGGCTGAAGAGCTGAAGGTGGTCGAGGATATGGCTAACGAAATCGTGCTGCAGAACTCGCCGGTCACGACCCGCCTGATGAGCGTCGATGACGCCATTGCCGAGGGCGCCATGGCGCTGTTCGGCGAGAAGTATGGCGACGAAGTCCGCGTCGTGTCCATGGGGCAGGGTGTGCGCGGTGCCAAGGCTGACAAGCCCTATTCCGTCGAACTGTGCGGCGGCACACATGTCTCCGCCACCGGCCAGATCGGCCTTATCCGTGTCCTTGGCGAAAGTGCCGTCGGCGCCGGTGTCCGCCGTATCGAAGCGGTGACCGGCGAATCCGCTCGCGACTATCTGACCGAGCAGGATGAGCGCGTGAAGACGCTGGCCTCGACGCTGAAGGTGCAGCCGGGCGATGTCGTGTCGCGCGTCGAGGCGCTGATGGATGAGCGTCGCAAGCTGGAGCGCGAACTGGCTGACGCCAAGCGCAAGCTCGCCATGGGCGGCGGCCAAGGCGGTTCCGCCGATGCGGTCCGTGACGTCAATGGCGTCAAGTTCCTCGGCAAGGCCATTTCCGGCGTCGACCCGAAGGATCTCAAGGGTCTTGCCGATGACGGCAAAACCAGTCTCGGTTCCGGCGTCGTGGCGCTAATCGGCGTTTCGGAAGACGGCAAGGCCAGCGCCGTCGTTGCCGTCACGGAAGACCTGACCGGCCGCTTCAGCGCTGTCGATCTCGTCCGCATTGCCTCCGCCGCGCTCGGCGGCAAGGGCGGCGGCGGCCGTCCCGACATGGCCCAGGCCGGCGGTCCGGATGGCGCCAAGGCTGATGAAGCGGTTGAGGCAGTTGCTGCCGCACTCGCCGGCTAAGAGTTTTTTATTACACTGATCAGAAGCGGCGGGAGCTGATGGCCCCGCCGCTTTTGTTTTGTCCGCCAAACTCAGCAGGATTTGTCAAATCGAGATATGGTCTTTTGAGGCCGATCGATTTGCAAGGGGTTTGACATGAGTGGCGGAACGGCATGGGCGCTTTACGAGACCCGCCTGCGGCGGGTTTCGGCCCATATCCACGAGCATCTGGATGACGAGCTCGATATGGAAAAGCTTGCCGAGATCGCCTGCATGTCCAGCTATCATTGGCACAGGATCTATCGGGCGATCTATGGCGAGACGGCGGCGGCGACCGTCAAGCGGCTGCGGCTGCACCGTGCCGCCGGCGATCTCGTCAACACCCGTCTATCTGTCAACGACATTGCAAAGCGGTCGGGCTATCCCAACCTCCAGTCGTTCAACCGCATCTTCAAATCCGTCTACGGCACCCCGCCGGCGCGATATCGGAATGAGGGAAGCCACACGATCTTCGAACCCAGTACCCAAGGAAGGATCACGGTCATGTTCGACGTTACGCTTCGCATCCTCTCGCCGATTTCGCTTATCGGTGTCGCCCATCGCGGCTCCTACATGCAGATCGGCCAGGCTTTCGAAATTCTGTTCGGCACCATCTTCGCTCGCGGTCTTGCCAGGCCCGATATGCGGATGATCGGCGTCTATCTGGATGATCCCGACCTGATCGCGGTCGACAAATTGCGCTCCTATGCCTGCGTCAATGCTGGCGACGATATTGCCGCCGAGGCGCCCTTGGAACGGCGGACAATCGACGGTGGCGAGTATGCTGTGTTACGGCACAAAGGGTCGTATGCCGATATGTACAAGGCCTATCAGTGGCTCTATGCCGAATGGCTTCCTGCCTCCGGCCGGCAACTGCGCGATGCGGTGATGTTCGAAGAATATCTCAACAATCCACGCGATGTGCCGCCGACCGAGTTGCTGACGGAAATCCATATGCCGCTGCAATAACCGTATGATGTGCTGAATGAGAAGTTGGCTCTAGTCCATTGTCTTTTCAAGCATTCGCTTGCTTTGGCATCGCCGCATTGTCCAATTCGTTGCCGCGGCGGTAGGCGTCGCGGTCGCTGATGCGGCCCCAATAATCAATGAAAGCCTGACGCTTCTCGATAGTGCCGAAATTGAGGCCCCAGCCGACATGCGAACCGACATAGACGTCGGCGGCCGTGAAACGGTCGCCAGCGATGAAGGGTGAGGCGCTAACCGCCTGTTCCAGAGTGTCGAAGACATGTTCCAGACTGCCGCAACCCGCCATGCGCAGGCGTTCGGGAGGGATTTCGAAGCCCAGCGCGCGGTTGGTCACGGCCATCTCCATCGGGCCGGCAGCAAAGAACATCCAGCGGAAGTAATTGCCGCGTTCGGCTGCTGTCGGCGCAAGACCGACTTCAGGAAAGGTTTCGGCCAAATAGGCGCAGATGGCAGCGCATTCGGTGACGATGGTATCGCCGTGCTTGATGGCAGGCACCTTGCCCATAGGGTTCACTGAGAGGTATTCGGGCGCCTTCATCGTCGTGCCGAAGTCGAGATATTCGGTGCGGTAGGGCTGGCCGATCTCCTCGAGCATCCAGCGGGCAATGCGTCCGCGCGACATCGGGTTGGTATAGAAAACGAGTTCTTCAGCCATCTGTCTCTCCCTTTGTTGGGCGCATTCTAGCCGCCGGTCGGTCAAGGCGGCAAGATTTCGGGCAAAAGAAAACCCGGCACCAAGGCCGGGTTCCCGCAGGTCTCGAAGTCGGCGAGGCTTAGGCAGCCATGGCCTTCTTGAGGTTTTCGTCGATCTTGTCGAGGAAAGCGGTGGTGGAGAGCCACGGCTGGTCGGGGCCGATCAGCAGTGCCAGGTCCTTGGTCATGTAGCCGGCTTCGACGGTGTCGACGCAGACGGTTTCGAGCGTCGCGGCGAACTTCGCGAGTTCGGCATTGTCGTCGAGCTTGGCGCGATGCGCGAGGCCGCGGGTCCAGGCGAAGATCGAGGCGATCGAGTTCGTCGAGGTTTCCTGGCCCTTCTGGTGCTGGCGGTAGTGGCGGGTGACTGTGCCGTGAGCAGCTTCGGCTTCGACCGTTTTGCCGTCCGGTGTCAGCAGAACCGAGGTCATCAGGCCGAGCGAGCCGAAGCCCTGGGCAACCGTGTCGGACTGAACGTCGCCGTCGTAGTTCTTGCAGGCCCAGACGTAGCCGCCGGACCACTTCAGCGCGGAAGCGACCATGTCGTCGATCAGGCGGTGTTCGTAGGTGATGCCGGCTTCGTCGAACTGCGCCTTGAACTCGTTCTGATAGACTTCTTCGAAGATATCCTTGAAGCGGCCGTCATAGGCCTTGAGGATGGTGTTCTTGGTCGACAGGTAGACCGGCCACTTGCGCATCAGGCCGTACATCATCGAAGCGCGGGCAAATTCGCGGATCGATTCGTCGAGGTTGTACATGGCCATGGCAACGCCGGCGCCAGGAGCGTTGAAGACTTCCTTTTCGATCACCGTGCCATCTTCGCCGACGAACTTGATGGTCAGCTTGCCCTTGCCCGGGAATTTGAAGTCGGTGGCGCGATACTGGTCGCCGAAGGCGTGACGGCCGACGACGATCGGCTGCGTCCAGCCCGGAACCAGACGCGGAACGTTCTTGCAGATGATCGGCTCGCGGAAGATGACGCCGCCGAGGATGTTGCGGATCGTGCCGTTCGGGCTCTTCCACATTTCCTTGAGGTTGAATTCCTTCACGCGGGCTTCATCCGGCGTGATCGTGGCGCACTTGATGCCGACGCCGTACTTCTTGATGGCGTTGGCGGCGTCGACGGTCACCTGATCATTGGTGGCGTCGCGGTTTTCGACCGAGAGGTCGTAATAGTCGATATCAATATCGAGGTAGGGGAAGATCAGTTTTTCTTTGATAAGCTGCCAGATGATGCGAGTCATTTCGTCGCCATCGAGATCGGCAACCGGGTTAGCGACCTTGATCTTCTTCATGCTTCTGCCTCGTTTAAGCTGATGGGGACCGGATGTCCCTGTGAGTGATATGAAGTCCCGAGGGCTATAGCACCGCAAGTCTCGAACGCAAAGCCGATAGAGGCGCCGAAACGGCGTTTTTGCCGATCACGTCCCCTTCATCGAGACGCATGCTTTTCAAGATCGAGCCATTGCCAAAGCGCCGGATGCGACTAATGTCGCGCGAATGCTTCGCCGATCATCACGGATTTTTATCATGCAAAAAATTGCCGCTGCCGCGCTTTTCGCCGTTTTCCTTCCGCTCTCGCTGGGCGCCAGCTCGGCCGGGGCGGCCGACGTGATGGCGCCGGTCAAGACGGTGATGGACGCGACCGTTTCCAATTGGGCGGGCGGTGACAGCGATTGGCAGGATATTTTCGACGATAGCAAGCTGAAGGACATCTACAGCAAGGATTTCGTTGCGAAATACCAGGCGGCGGCGCAGTTCCCCGCCGCGGATGAAGATGGCATTTCGCCCTTCGATTACGATGTCATCGTTGGCGGGCAGGATGCATGCCCGCTGCAGGAACTGAATATCGCGCCGCAACCGCCGAAGGGCGATACGACAGAGGTGATTGCCACCTTCAAGAAATCTGTCTGCATGGGCACGGATGCGGACTATCAAAAAACGACCGCTGTGCGCTTCGAAGTCATCCAGGAGGCCGGAAAGCCCGTGATCGACGACATCATCACGGTCGATGATGGCGGCCAGTCCAATTCGCTGAAATCGGTCATGCAGGACATCGTCAAACAGCAGCAACAGCAGCCATCGGATCAAACGCCGCAGCAGGATCAGCCGCAGCAGTGATCGGGTCGTGGCCGGTGGGTTCTTATCTCGCCGGGTATTGCGGCCTGCCGCTATAACCCGATCGATGCCGACAACCGACTTCGCCCTTGCCGATTGAGGCCCGCGCCGCTATTCCGGCCCTCATTAGCGCGGTATGCTTACCGCATGGGGATTTGAGTTCATGGCAGGTACCAACAGCGAGCGTCAACTTCTGGCCGAAGGGCCGGCCATTATTCTGGTCGAGCCGCAGATGGGCGAGAATATCGGCATGGTGGCCCGCGCCATGGCAAATTTCGGCCTGGCGGAATTGCGCCTGGTCAATCCGCGCGACGGCTGGCCAAATGAGAGGGCGCAGGCGACTGCCTCCAAGGCCGATCACATCATCGAGGCAACCAAAGTCTACGACACGCTGGAGCAGGCGATCGCGGATCTCAATTTCGTCTACGCAACGACCGCGCGCGAACGCGATGGCTATAAGCCCGTGCGTTCTCCCGTCGCCGCCGCCGAAACGCTGCGGGCAAAATTCACAGCCGGCGAGGGTACCGGCATTCTCTTCGGCCGCGAGCGCTGGGGTTTGACCAACGAAGAAGTGGCACTCGCCGACGAGATCGTGACCTTTCCCGTCAACCCCGCCTTCGCCTCGCTGAACATCGCACAGGCGGTGCTGCTGATGTCCTACGAATGGATGAAATCCGGCATGGAGGATCTAGCCTCCGTACCCTTCCAGGCGATGGAACAGAGGCCTTCCACCAAGGAGCAGCTCTTCGGCCTGTTCGATCAGCTCGAAGAAGCGCTGGACGCACGCAACTATTTCCATCCTGCCGGGAAAAAGCCGAAAATGGTCGACAATCTGCGCGCGGTCCTCTCGCGCCGGGCGTTTACGGAACAGGAAATCAGCGTCCTGCGCGGGGTGATCTCATCCCTCGACCGCTTCTCGCGCAAATCTCCGCGCGGCAGCGGCTCGCATCCCCGATCCCCTGCCGCGCCCAAGGAAACCACAAACGATGACAGCAACGGCGAATGAGCTGAAACCCATTCTGGTGTTCGACTCGGGCATCGGCGGCCTGACCGTGCTGCGCGAGGCGCGCGTGCTGATGCCGGAGCGCGGCTTTATCTATGTCGCCGACAGTGCCGGCTTTCCCTATGGCGGCTGGGAAGAACAGGCTTTGCGGGAGCGCATTGTCGGCCTTTTCGCGAAGCTGCTGACCGAGCATGATCCCGAAGTCTGCATCATCGCCTGCAACACGGCCTTCACGCTCGCCGGCGCCGATCTGCGCGCCGCCTTTCCGCAGATGACGTTCGTCGGCACCGTGCCGGCAATCAAGCCGGCTGCCGAGCGCACGCGCTCTGGGCTGGTTTCGGTGCTGGCGACGCCAGGCACCGTCAAACGCGCCTATACGCGCGATCTCATCCAGTCCTTTGCGACCCAATGCCATGTCCGCCTAGTCGGTTCCGAGAATCTGGCGCGCATGGCCGAAACCTATATTCGCGGCGATACCGTCTCGGACGATGCCATCCTCTCCGAAATCGCTCAGTGCTTCGTGGAGAAGGAAGGACGCAGGACCGATATCGTCGTGCTCGCCTGCACGCATTATCCTTTCATGGCCAATGTCTTTCGCCGGTTGGCTCCCTGGCCGGTCGATTGGCTCGATCCTGCGGAAGCGATCGCACGCCGCGCCCGCAGCCTGGTGCCGCTGGTGGCCGATGCCGTACATCCGGACAATTTCGATTTCGCCGTCTTCACTTCCGGTACGCCGGATTTTTCGACTCGGCGGCTAATGCAGGGTTTCGGGCTCAAGGCTTGATGATGACTGACAAAGTTTCATTTCGTAAACTCGATCTCGCGGACATGCCGGCGGCTGCGGCCGTCCATCGCGCGTCCTTCAATGAGCGGCTGCCGATGCTTGCCGGGCTTCATACCCCGGAAGAGGATGTCGGCTTCTGGAGCGCGGTGGTTTTCAAAGATTGCCAGATCTGGGGCGCGGAGGAGGGCGGTCGCCTCGTCGGCGTCATCGCCTTTCTCGAGGATTGGATCGATCAGCTCTATGTTCTGCCCGAGGCGCAGCGGCATGGTATCGGCAGCCGCCTACTTGATGTTGCCAAATCGACCTATCCGGTGCTCTCACTCTGGACATTCAAGAGAAATGAGCCCGCGCGCCGCTTTTATGAGAAGCACGGCTTCTTCGTGGTTGACGAGTCTGACGGAGCAGGCAATGAGGAGAAAGAGCCGGATGTGCTTTACAAGTGGGAAGCACGCTTGCATCGGCTGTAGTTCACGATCGGACTGAGCGGCGGGATATTGGGAGGTCGATGTTTGATGTCTTTTGGGAATGATTGCGGTGTCGTTGTCGAGGCAAGCCATGCGTCTGCGTGAATGCCACAACTTCCATGATTTTCGCCTCCTTGCGAAAAAGCGCCTTCCCGGTCCGATCTTCAACTATATCGACGGTGCCGCCGACGATGAGGTGACGCTGCGGCGTAACACGTCAAGCTTCGAAAGCTGCGATCTCGTTCCGAACGTCCTGCGCGGCGTCAGCGAGATCGACATGTCTGTCACCGTCATGGGACAAAAGCTCGCAACTCCCTTCTATTGCTCGCCGACGGCGTTGCAGCGGCTGTTCCATCACCAGGGCGAAAATGCAGTGGCCGCTGCAGCATCCTCGCTCGGCACCATGTTCGGCGTCTCCTCGCTCGGGACCGTCAGCCTTGAGGAAATCCGCAAGAAGTATCCAGGCCCGCAGGTCTACCAGTTCTATTTCCACAGGGATCGCGGGCTGAACCGGGCTATGATGGAGCGGGCGAAGGAAGCCGGCGTCAATGTGATGATGCTGACGGTCGACAGCATTACCGGCGGCAATCGCGAGCGCGATCTTCGCACCGGGTTCTCCATTCCGTTCAAGCTTAATCTGGCCGGTGTCACCCAGTTCGCCATTAAGCCGGCCTGGGCGCTCAACTATCTCACGCACGAGAAATTCCGTCTGCCGCAGCTTGATGAACATGTGGACATGAGCGGCGGCGCTATGTCGATCGGAAAGTATTTCACCGAAATGCTCGATCCGTCGATGAACTGGAACGATGTCGCCGAGATGGTGAAGTACTGGAACGGACAGTTCTGCCTGAAGGGCATCATGTCGGTCGAGGATGCCAAGCGTGCTGTCGACATCGGATGTACCGGCATCGTGCTTTCGAACCATGGCGGCCGGCAATTGGACGGCTCGCGCTCGGCATTCGATCAACTGGCGGAAATCGCTGATGCCGTCGGTGACCGCATCGATGTGATGATGGATGGCGGCATCCAACGCGGCACACATGTGCTGAAGGCCCTCTCGCTCGGCGCCAAGGCTGTCGGTATCGGCCGCTTCTACCTCTATCCGCTGGCCGCTGCCGGTCAGGCAGGTGTGGAGCGCGCATTGCGGCATTTGCGCACCGAGATCGAGCGCGACATGAAGCTGATGGGATGCACCTCCGTCAGCGAGCTGTCGCGGGCCAATCTGCGGTTCAGATAAGCCCCGCAATTGCCTGTGGGTTTTTTCAATCCACGGACGCGAAGCTTGGAAATCTTTGATAGACGGGGACGCCCTGTTTCTGAAAGATGGGCGTCTTCACATTTGAGTCTTGTCAAAGGGGTAGTGCATTGCAGGTCGGCATCGACATGGGAACGGCGTCCGGCGGGACCAGCGCCCAACTCGATATCGAGGAGCTGCTGGCGACCCGTCTCCTTGTGCAGGGCAATTCCGGCTCCGGGAAATCGCATCTGTTGCGGCGTCTGCTGGAGCAGTCGGCGCAGTGGGTACAGCAGGTCATCATCGATCCCGAAGGTGATTTCGTCACGCTGGCCGACAAGTTCGGCCATGTGGTGGTGGACGGCGAGCGCACCGAGGCCGAACTTGCCGGAATCGCCAACCGTATCCGCCAACATCGTGTTTCCTGCGTGCTGACGCTCGAAGGGCTCGATATTGAGCAGCAGATGCGCGCCGCGGCCGCTTTCCTCAACGGTATGTTCGATGCCGATCGCGAATATTGGTATCCGGTGCTCGTCGTCGTCGACGAGGCGCAGATGTTTGCCCCTTCCGTCGGCGGCGACGTCTCCGAAGACGCGCGCAAGATGTCGCTCGGCGCCATGACCAACCTGATGTGCCGTGGCCGTAAGCGCGGGCTTGCCGGCGTCATCGCCACACAACGCCTGGCGAAGCTTGCCAAGAACGTTGCGGCCGAGGCGTCCAACTTCCTGATGGGGCGTACCTTCCTTGATATTGACATGGCCCGCGCCGCCGACCTTCTCGGCATGGACCGCAGGCAGGCGGAAATGTTCCGTGACCTGAAGCGCGGCAATTTCGTCGCGCTCGGTCCGGCTCTGTCGCGCCGGCCGCTGCCGATCACCATCGGCGCGGTTGAAACGTCGGCGCGCTCCTCCAGCCCCAAGCTGATGCCGCTGCCGGATGCGCCGCAGGACGTGGAGGATTTGATCTTCACGCCGGATCCGGAGGAATTCTCACGGCCGGTCGTTCGTCGCGCTGCGCCTGCGCCACGTCCGACGACGGATATCCTGGCGGAGCTCTCCCGCTCCGCGCCTGCGGCCGGCGCCGCGCCGGCTGAACCGAAGGTCAGCCAGCCGGAATTATCGCCTGAGGACCGCGAGGCGCGGGTGAGTGCCGTGCTCTCGGAAATTCTCGATGACTCAGCCTCGGCCTTCCGCACGGATTCGGTGCTCTATCAGGAGTTCCTCGTGCGGCTGCGCATGCGTCGCGTACCGGGTGTGCCGATATCGCTGCCGGAGTTTCGCCGACGCGTCGCGATCGTGCGCTCCGGCGCCGATGAGGCGACGATGGCGACGGATGCCTGGGCAACCGCGCTGTCACTCTCCTCCAGCGTTACCGACGATCTGCAGGGTGTTTTCCTGATGCTTGCCAAGGCGGCCATCTGTGGTGAGCCATGTCCATCCGACGCCCGCATCGCCCGCGCCTACGGCACCCACTCGGCCCGCCGCGCCCGGCGCCTGCTCAGCTATTTCGAAGAACAAGGCAGCGTCGTCGTCCATACGGACTTTTCCGGCAAGCGCATCGTCGCTTTCCCGGATATGGGTTCCCAGACTGCGCCAGGCGACGCCAATGCGCCTGATCTGGATAGCAGCGAACAGGCGGCGGCGGAATAGCTGCTGTAATCTTGCACAAGCGCGTCTGGCGCTGTTGACATTTTCATGACGACCCCTTACAGACCGCGCCAACGCCGGGCAGAAATGTCCGGTGTTTCATTTGACATGTCCCGTGGTCTCGTCCGTTCGCTAACGTGAGAGACCTGTCAGAGCTCGAAAACGGAGTTCAGAGGAGGGCGTGTTTCCTTCGCGGCTTGGCAACGGGCCGCTCAACACTTTGAAAGGAAATGCGATGAGCAAGCGCGAATCGTCCAAGTACAAAATTGACCGCCGTATGGGCGAGAACATCTGGGGCCGTCCGAAGTCCCCGGTTAACCGCCGCGAATACGGCCCGGGCCAGCACGGCCAGCGTCGCAAGGGCAAGCTCTCCGACTTCGGCGTGCAGCTCCGCGCAAAGCAGAAGCTGAAGGGCTATTACGGCGACCTGCGTGAAAAGCAGTTCCGCGCCATCTTCGACGAAGCCAACCGCCGCAAGGGCGACACCTCGGAAAACCTGATCGGCCTTCTCGAATCGCGCCTCGACGCGATCGTCTACCGCGCCAAGTTCGTTCCGACTGTCTTCGCTGCCCGTCAGTTCGTCAACCATGGCCACGTCACCGTAAACGGCGTTCGCGTCAACATCGGTTCCTACCGCTGCAAGGCTGGCGACGTTATCGAAGTTCGCGAAAAGTCCAAGCAGCTCGTCACCGTTCTGGAATCGGTGGCTCTCGCTGAGCGCGACGTTCCGGACTACGTCGAAGCCGACCACAACAAGATGGTTGCGACCTTCGCTCGCGTTCCGGCTCTCGGCGACGTACCGTACCCGGTCGTCATGGAACCGCATCTGGTCGTCGAATTCTATTCGCGTTAATAGGCGGATATCTTTCTTGCGAATGCAAAAGCCGCTCTTTTCGAGCGGCTTTTTTGTCTTTGGAGCGTCCGATGAGCGATTTGCAGGCAATTCTCGACAGCATCCATGCGGAGCTTTTGCCGCGCCTCGGCGAAGGCAAGGTCGCCGACTATATTCCTGAGCTCGCCAAAGTCGATCCGAACCAGTTCGGCATGGCGATTGCGACGGTGGACGGTAATGTCCGCAGCGTCGGCAATGCCGATATTCCCTTTTCCATTCAGAGCATCTCCAAGGTCTTCATGTTGACCTTGGCGTTGGGCAAGGTGGGTGAAGGCCTATGGAAGCGGGTCGGGCGCGAACCGTCCGGTACTGCCTTCAATTCCATCGTCCAGCTCGAGCGTGAGGAGGGAATACCGCGCAATCCCTTCATCAATGCCGGGGCGATCGCCGTCAGCGATATCGTGCTCTCCGGCCATGCGCCGCGAGAGGCGATCGGCGAGCTGTTGCGCTTCGTGCGCTACGTTGCCGATGACGAGTCCATCACCATTGACGACAAGGTGGCGCGCTCGGAGACGCAGACCGGTTTCCGCAACGTCGCGCTCGCCAATTTCATGCGCGCCTACGGCAATCTCGATCATCCCGTCGAGCACGTACTTGGCGTCTATTTCCATCAATGCGCCCTGTCGATGACTTGCGAGCAACTGGCCAAGGCGGGGCTTTATCTCGCGGCCCGCGGCAGCAATCCGATCACCGGCCACTCCGTCGTTTCGCCGAAGCGGGCGCGGCGCATCAATGCGCTGATGCTGACATGCGGCCATTATGACGGTTCCGGTGATTTCGCCTATCATGTCGGCTTGCCCGGTAAGAGCGGCGTCGGCGGCGGCATTCTCGCGGTGGCGCCGGGTATCGGCTCGATTGCCGTCTGGTCGCCGGGGCTGAACAAGGTCGGCAATTCGCAGCTTGGCGCGGTGGCGCTGGAAATGCTCGCCGCCCATACCGGATGGTCGGTCTTCGGTGATTGATATGGTGTCTTCCCGCCGCGCTTTCTGGTATCAGCGTGGCGATGGCCGAGGTATGACAAGATGAATATCGCAACGACAGTGGCAGACGAGCTCGATATCGAAGCTGAGGATGGCGATGTTGCCGTCCATCCACTGTTTGCCAATGCGCCGCGGTCGGTCTCCTTTAACAAGCTGCGCAAGCGCCTGCTGCGCCAGGTGCGTCAGGCGCTCGAAGATTTCCAGATGCTGAAGGGCCAGCGGCGCTGGTTGGTCGGCCTATCCGGCGGCAAGGATTCCTATGGGTTGCTGTCGATCCTGCTCGATCTGAAATGGCGCGGCCTGCTGCCGGTGGAGCTGATCGCCTGCAATCTCGACCAGGGCCAGCCGAATTTTCCGAAGCATGTCCTGCCGGAGTATCTGACAAAAATCGGTGTTCAACACCGGATCGAATATCGCGATACCTATTCGATCGTGAAGGAAAAGGTGCCGGAGGGCGCCACCTATTGCTCACTCTGTTCACGCCTGCGCCGCGGCAATCTCTATCGCATCGCCCGTGAAGAGGGCTGTGATGCCCTGGTGCTCGGTCATCATCGTGAGGACATCCTCGAAACCTTCTTCATGAATTTCTTCCACGGCGGTCGGCTGGCCTCGATGCCGGCGAAGCTCTTGAACGACGAGGGCGACCTGATGGTGCTGCGTCCGCTCGCTTATGCTGCCGAAGACGATCTCGCCAAATTTGCCGCCGCCATGCAGTTCCCGATCATCCCTTGCGATCTCTGCGGCTCGCAGGACGGTCTCCAACGCAATGCGATGAAGGACATGCTGGCCGATATCGAACGCCGCATGCCAGGTCGCAAGGATACGATGCTGCGGGCACTGGCGCATGTGAACCCGTCGCACCTGCTCGACCCCAAGCTTTTCGATTTTGCCGCGTTGATGACGAAAAGCACCTGAGCTGCGGTCGTCGGATTTAATCGGTTTTGCCATATTGGCTTCATCGAATCGGGCATAAGAGGAGGCTTCTCTTCAGACAAAGGCCACCGATGACCTTCTCCGATACAGACTTCGAATTTCTTATGGCGACTGTAGCCGAGGCTGCGGCGCGTGAGATCCTGCCGCGCTTCCGTAATCTTGGCGTCGGCGACATTTCTGAAAAGACCTCGGCCGTCGATCCAGTGACGGAGGCCGATCTGTTGGCGGAGAGGCATATCACGGCTGCGCTGAAAGCGCGCTTTCCCGGCGCGCTCGTGGTGGGCGAGGAGGCCTATGAGGCCGACAGGTCCGTTGTCCCGGCGCTGGCGGATGCGGATTTGGCCTTTGTCATCGATCCCGTGGACGGCACCCTCAATTTCGCATCCGGATTGCCAGCCTTCGGAACGATCCTCGCCGTTGTTGCCAAGGGCGAGACCATTGCCGGGATCATCCATGATCCCGTGCTGGGCGACACGGTGACCGCCATGCGCGGCGCCGGCACTTACGAGCGGCGACGGGGAGGGCAGGTGAGCAGGCTCACGGTTGCGCCGGCAGTACCGTTGAGTGAGATGGTGGGCTCGATATCCTGGAGCTATATGGACGAGCCGGACCGCTCGCGCGTCAGCGCCAATATGGCGAAGGTGCGTATGCCCCGTTCACTGAACTGCTCGGCTTACGAATATTGGCTGGTCGCCTCGGGCAAGATTCACTTCAATGGTCACCCGAAGCTGATGCCCTGGGATCATCTTGCCGGAGTGCTGGTACATCAGGAGGCCGGTGGCTTTACGGCAAAATTCGACGGTACGCCAACGCCCTATCGTCCCGGTGAAACGACTGGCGGCATTATCTCGGCGCCGGATGAGGAAAGCTGGCGGATCATACGCCGCGAGATCATTGGTGGCTGACAGGAAAGGACCCGCATTATGACATCGTCCGTTGACGTTACGACCCTTGCCGACCTTTTGCGCCGTGCGGCGCAGACGGAAATCCTGCCGCGCTTCCGCCGGCTCGGCAGCGAAGATGTTCGCGCCAAGAGCGAGGCGACTGATCTCGTGACCGAAGCAGATGAACAGGCCGAGCGGATGATCAAGGCGGAGGTCAAACAGCTTTGGCCCGACGCGCTTTTCATCGGCGAGGAATCGGTTGCGGCCGATCCAGCGCTGCTCGACAAGATATATGGGGCGGAGTTGGCCATCATCGTCGATCCCGTCGACGGCACATTCAATTTCGCCGCTGGCGTTCCGGCATTCGGCGTCATGGCTTCGGTGATCTCCAAGGGGGAGACGGTCGCCGGCATCATCTTCGATCCGATGGGAGACGATTGGGTGCTGGCGGAAAAGGGCGGCGGAGCCTGGCTCCGGCGGCCGGACGGCGAGGCGCAGCGCCTCTCGGTGGCAACGCCGGTTGCGTTGGAAGAGATGGTCGGCATGGCCTCCACCGGCTACCTCCCGAAGGTCAAACGAGCCGAGATCATGGGCAATCTCGCCAAAGTGCGCTTTCTCACCAACTACCGCTGCGCTGCCCATGAATACCGCACCTTTGCCGGCGGGCACGTTCATTATCTCATGTACAACAAGCTGATGCCTTGGGATCATCTGGCTGGCGTACTGATCTCGGAGGAGGCGGGCGCTTACGCCAGGCGCCTCGACGGCTCGCCCTATCTGCCGCATCATGTCGAGGGCGGCGTATTGGTGACACCGGACAGAGCATCATGGGAACTCTTGAGGCAAGAGGTTTTCACCATTTGAGATAGCGGTTGTCGCAGCGTCAGGCGGATGCCGCGGCGCGGCTTCTACCTGTGATTCCCCTTGGAAAGTCGCGAGCGGAACATTATCTTCACCCACGTTATGCAACCGCCCTTCGGCGGGATTTCCGGCTGGGACAAGCGAGATGACCGAAACGAGCCGCAAGCTGACGACCATCTTTTCCGCCGACGTTCAAGACTATACGCGCTTGATGCGGAACGACGAGGAAGGCACACTCGCAACGCTGAAGCGATATCGCGACGCCATGGCGCGACTGATCGAAGCGCATGGCGGCCGGGTGATCAATACCTGGGGTGACGGGGTGTTTGCCGAATTCCCCAGCGTTGTCGAGGCCTTGCGCGCGGCAATCGACGTCCAAAACGAACTTGCCGGCTATAATGCCAACAGCGACCCCGATACGCAGATGCTTTTCCGCATAGGCCTCAATCTCGGGGACGTCATCGCCGAGGGCAACGATATCTACGGCGACGGCGTCAACATCGCTGCCCGCCTTCAGGCATGTGCGGTGGCCGGCGGCATCGTCATTTCGAATACGGTCTACGACCAGGTCCGCAACAAGGTGGCTGTTGGGTTCGATTTTCTTGGCCAACTCGAGGTCAAGAATGTCGATGGCGGCGTGCCGAGTTATGCGGTGCGGATCGGTGAACCGCAAACCGCCACGGCATCGACAAACCCTCGCAGCGTGCGCGAACAAGTGCCGAGTGCGGCCACGACCATTGTTGGAACCAGGTTACGAGGCGAGCGGAGCTACGGCGTGCTTGCGGTAATCGCTGCAGGTTTGGTCGTGCTCAACATTCTGACATGGCATGGTGAGTTTTGGGCGGCGTGGCCCGTGCTTGGTATAGCTATGGCGGCGGGGCTTCGCTGGGCGCGAACGAACACACAATTCGATCGCCGCCTTGCCATTTTCGCAGTGGTCGGCGCCGGCCTCGTGGGGATCAACCTTCTGTCATGGCACGGCACGCCCTGGGTGATATGGCCGCTCTTGGGCCTGGCAGTTCTTGCCGGTATCCACTGGGTCAAGCGCCAACGCGGCGACATTTGATCGCCGCGTTGAGAGACGGTCACTCAGACGTGACCCATGCCAGGTTCGAGCTGCGGGCTGTCGCCTGGATGGGTAAAGAGCCTGCCCTTTTCTGCCCATAGCGTTGCAACAATCGTCAAGGCACCGAAAACGGTGAAACCGGCAATCAGCGGCTGAACGGTTCCATCGAACATCTGGCCGACGATGCCGCCGAGCACGACGCCGCCGGTGGTGGAAACGGAGCTGGTAATGGCGGCGGCTGTGCCCGCCAGATGCCCCATCGGCTCCAGGCTTATGGCCATGAAATTGGTGGTGATGACCGCAAACATCATCAGCATCACCGAGATCAGCGCATAGGTGAACTGAAAGCTCGGCTGACCGGTCATGCCGACGACATAGCCGAAGGCGCCGAGGAGCGTGAAGATGATCATCGCCGCATGCGAAATGCGCCGCATGCCGAAGCTGCGAACGAAATAGCCGTTAGCGAATTGTGCGACCGCAGTACCCGCCGCCGTCGCGGCAAACGCGATCGGGAACCACTCGCCGAGCCCGTAGACCTCGCCGAATACCTGCTGAACCGACACGACATAGGCGCAGATGACGCCGGTAAAGAGCGTCAGGCCAATCATGTAGCCGCAGGTGATGCGGTCGGTCAGCACAGTCTTAAAGCCGGATATGACCGAAGTGACCGAGAGCGGCAGACGCTCATGGTCAGGCAATGTTTCCCGCATGCGAAAAAACGCGAGGAGAAAGAGAACGGCACTTGCGATACCCAAGGCGATGAAGATCCACTGCCAGTTCGAATGGGCGACGATCAACTGACCGACGGAGGGCGCTACCATCGGCATGATCATGAAAACGATGGTCACATAGGACATGACCCGCGCCATTTCGCGGCCGCCGAAGCAATCGCGCACGATCGCCAAGGTGGTGATACGAACAGCGGCGGCACCGACGCCCTGGATGAAGCGCAACACAAGCAGCGTTGTGAGACTGCCGCTCCAAGCCGCCGCGAACAGCGTTACCGTGTAGAAGATGAGGCCGCCAAGGAGAATATTCCGCCGGCCGTAGGCGTCGGACAGGCTGCCGAAAAATAGCTGGCAGATACCGAAGCCGAGGAAATAGACGCCGATGACCAATTGCGTGTCATTGGGATTGGCGACTGCCAGCGATTGGCCGATATTCGGCAGGGCCGGCAGCATGCTGTCTATGCCCATCGAGATGCTCGCCGTCATCAATGCGATGGTGATGATGAATTCGACGATGCCGAGGCCGATGCGGGCGGAGCCGGATTGCTCCGCAGGCTTGGTTTGGATCGGGTTCATGTCAATGTGCCTATCAATGCAGGGCGAGAGATGAATCGGAAGGCGGCGGTGCATTCTGCGGGCGGAAGAGGCGGCCCTTTTCGGCGACGAGCACGAAGCCGATGCCGATCAGCGAGACCGTGAAATAGCCGACGATCATCGGGGTCGCCGTTCCGTTATAGAGCTGACCGATCGCCGCGCCGATCGAGGCGCCGCCGACCGTGCTCATGAAGCCGAGCACCGAAGACGCCGTGCCGGCGACATGGCCCAATGGTTCCATGGCGAGCGAATTGAAGTTCGAGCCGATCCATCCGAACTGGAACATTGCCAGTGCGAAGAGGATCATGAACAGCGGGAAGGGCATCGGTGCCGGTCCGTTGAGCTGCACCATCAGCCACAGGAACGTGATGGTGGCGAAGCCGAGCAGGGCCGCATGCGACAGCCGTCGCATGCCGAAGCGTCCGACGAGCTGCGAATTTATGAAGGATGACAGTGCCATGAACAGCGCCACGCCGCCAAAGGCAAGGGGTGTGTAGGCGCCGAGCCCGTATATGTCGTTATAGACCTGCTGTGCCGAATTGATGAAACCGAACAGCGCTCCGAACAGGAAGGTGTTGGCAATCGTGTAGCAAAGAGCGACACGGTTCGTCAGAACCATACCGAAGCCGGAAACGACGGATTTTACGGTGAGGGGGCGGACATTCTCCCGCTTGAGCGTTTCCGGCAGCCGGAAGTACATCCAGATGCCGACAAGCGTCGCCATCGTGCCGATGAAGACGAAGATCATGTGCCAGGTGCTCATGAGCATGATGATCTGCCCGCTTCCCGGTGCGATGACGGGAACGATCATGAAGACCATCATGATCAACGACATGACCTCGGCCATCTGACGGCCGCCGAAAACGTCGCGGACGATCGAGATGGTGATGACGCGGGTTGCCGCGGAGCCCAGGCCCTGGATGAAGCGCAGGGCAAGCAGGCCGGCAAAGGACGGGATCAGCGCAATGCCGAAGGCGGAAACGATATAGACGGCAAGGCCGATCAGCAGCGGCACGCGGCGGCCGAATCGGTCAGACAGCGGGCCGTAAAAAAGCTGCGCCGAGCCGAAACCGATCAGATAAGCGGTCACGACATATTGCCGGTGGTTTTCGTTTTCCACGCCGAGACTGGAGCCGATCTGTTGAAGGGCGGGGATCATGATGTCGATGGCCAGCGAATTGACCGCCATCAGGAAGGCCGCGAGCACAATGAACTCGCGTTTGCCCATGGGTAATTGCCCATGGGCCGTAGCCTGGGATGTAGTCGTCACGGTTTTTTTCCCATAAACATATCAAGGCGCCGCCCGGTGGCAGCGCCTTATCAACTGAATTGGACTATGGAAACCGGACGATAGAGCCCGGTGACCGGTCAGGCGGCGCCGCGGACGGCGATACCATGTTCCTGGAAGTGCTGCTGCAACTCGCCCGCCTGGAACATTTCGCGCACGATGTCACAACCGCCGATAAACTCGCCCTTTACGTAGAGCTGGGGAATGGTGGGCCAATTGGAATAGTCCTTGATGCCCTGGCGAATTTCCGAATCGGCCAGAACATTGATGCCCTTATAGTCGACGCCGATATAGTCGAGGATCTGGACGACCTGGCCCGAGAAACCACATTGCGGGAACTGCGGAGTACCCTTCATGAAGAGAACGACGTCGTTGTTCTTCACTTCATTGTCGATAAATTCGTTGATGCCGCTCATGTCTCGTCCTTTCACATGCGGGTTCAAGGTCCGCAGCTTCAAATCTTTTCCTTAAATAGCAAGGTGAAGCTTCGATTTCCAGCCGCAATCATGCACTCGATATGTTTTTCATCGCATGAATGGGCTTTCGCGCAACAATGGTTCCGAATCATGGCGCGACATTGGAATTAGCAACTTTTCTTGAACAGTGCGTTTTGAAATCACTCCTTCAACGTGGAAGCTGAACAACACACATAGGGAATAAACAAGGGACGCTTAGTATCGTGTTGCCGGCCTATTTTTGCCGGTGGCGGGAAGTTTCGAGGCATGCCGCCGAAGGCGGTGTGCGGGTACCAGTCCCTTTTTTTACATTGCATTTTCGAGGGAGTGGGCACCATGAGCCATCATCACTATTCCGACGGCCAGGTCGGCGAAGAGCGCGAGTTTTATGGCGCCAGTGAGACGAGTGAGGGCGAACGGGAATATTACGAGCATGTTCGCACTCCTAGAGCATCGATATTGAACAGCACCATCACGGTCAGCATCATCGTTTTGGTTCTCAGTATCGCTTTCGGCTATCGCGCATCCACCACGCCAGCGCCGGAAGTACAATCTGCGACCGTTCAGAAGATCATGATCGCTCCGTCGAGCGATTCCTGTGCCGAACTTTCGCCGTATGCCCGCAGCGATTGCTGATGTCAGAGATTCCTTAACCATATCGTGGGAGTTTCTCGCACGGCTTTGACGATAAGCTGCCATGAAAAAGCCGACAGGTCATGGTGTCAGCAGCATCCCATGTCTTCGCGACGCCGCCAACCCGCCGGGAATTAAGAACATAATGAATAGCATAAAAAAGAGGGTGGTCCTTCACTTCCCCGGCTTCGAACCATTGGACGCCGCTGCGCACAGGGCGCGTTATCAGCGGTCCGCCAGACAAAGTGCCGCCGCGTGGGATTTTTCGGTCGCCGTCGATACGCTTCGAAATTTCGGTAGAGCGCCGTATTTCGACGTCACTGCCGAGGGAGCGGGCTGGGAAACCCAGAGCCGCATCCACATCCTCGATCATAACGATCTGGTCGCCAAGCTGAACGGCAGGCCTTTTTCCGTGCGGTTGAGGCAGGGTTATCTCGCCGCTGCCAAGGTCGCGCTGTCAGGCGGTCTAACAGGCTACTTTCGGCATGCCTGGCGGTTTGGCCTGTTCTTCATCTTTCCGTTCCTGCTGATGCTGGTCGGGCTGCTCATCAGCCTGTCCATCGCCCTCTCGCCCTTTGCGTTCGGGTTTCCCTCCTGGAGCCATATCGGCAGCATTCCCTTGGCGGTGGCCTTCTTCATCTATGTCTTCCTGCCGCAGGCTGAGCGGCTGCATACGCTGCATCTCTTTGCCGACTGGGAAATGGCCGTCGCCATGGCGGGATTGAACGGTATCGGTGCCGAACAGTGGATCGAAGCCTGCGCCATCAGTGCCCGCCAGGCGCTTGACGAGCCGGCCGACGAATATGTCATCTCGTCCCACAGCATGGGCTCGAGCGTCGCCGCGCATGTGATCGGGCTGCTGCTCGAACGGGAGCCTCAGCTATTCCAAGGCAAGCGCGTCGTGTTCACGACGCTCGGCAGCGCCATCCTGCAATGCGCATTGATGCGGCCCGCCGCCGTGCTGCGCTCGCGCGTTGGCCTATTGGCCCGCTGCCAGGAGATATTCTGGCTCGACGTCCATTGCCTGACCGATGCGATTCATTTCTACAAGACGAAGGTTGCCGTCGTCTGCGGACATGCGGACGGTCTGCAGCCCACGATCATATTCGTCCGCTTCAAGAAGATGCTGACGTCGCAGCATTACGCCAAGATCAAGCGCGATTTCCTGCGGGTGCACAGGCAATATGTGCTCGGACCGGATGTCCGAGCTTCCTTCGATTTCACGCTTTTGACGGCCAGCCCACTGCCGGCTTCCAGCTTTGCAACATTCACCCACGCCAACATGCCAGATCTGACTTTCGGCGCCGGCAATGATGGCGAAAACGCCCGGCTTTCCTCAGTCGGGCGCTGAGGTCTGTAACGCCAGGGCGTGCAGCACGCCGCCCATATTCCCTTTCAACGCGTCATAGACCATCTGGTGTTGCTGTACGCGGCTTTTGCCACGGAAGGCTTCGGCCACGACTTCGGCCGCATAGTGGTCGCCATCCCCGGCCAGGTCGCGAATCGTCACCTTGGCGCCGGGAATGCCGGCCTTGATCATGTCTTCAATATCGCCGGGATTCATTGGCATTAGTGATTTACCTCACTTTATTCGGCAGCGACGAGCGCACTGCCATCCATGAAGGCAGGAAACCACGATTCATGCGCCTCGCGCAACTGCCGAACGGAAACGGACAGCAGTCCGTCGACGGCAAGCGCATCGCCGCCGACCTCGCCGAGGCGACGGAACGGCACGCCGGCGCTTTCCGCATTGATGCAGACGAAATCGGCGACATCGGCCGGCACGGCGACGACGTACCGCGCCTGATCTTCGCCGAAGAGTACGGCGTGCGGCAAGCCCTTGCATTCAGCAAGATCGATGCGCAGACCCTTGTTCGACGCCATCGCCATTTCGGCCAGTGCCAGCGCAAGGCCGCCTGACGAAATGTCGTGGCAGGCGGTGACCTGACCATTGCGGATGGCAGAACGAACGAAATCGCCGTTGCGGCGCTCGGCAAAGAGGTCGACCTCCGGGGCCGGGCCGTCCGTGGAGCCAAGGATATCGCGCAGATAGACGGAAGAGCCGAGATGGCTGCCGTCGACGCCGAACATGATGATCCGATCGCCGTCCGAGGCCGAGCCGATACGCGCCATCGCTTTCCAGTCCGGCAGAAGCCCGACACCGGCAATCGTCGGCGTCGGCAGGATCGCGACGCCGTTGGTCTCGTTGTAAAGCGAGACATTGCCCGAGACGATCGGGAAGTCGAGTGCGCGGCAAGCTTCGCCGATGCCTTTGATGGCGCCGACGAACTGGCCCATGATTTCGGGCTTCTCCGGATTGCCGAAGTTCAGATTGTCGGTCGCGGCCAGCGGCTCGGCGCCGGTTGCCGTGATATTGCGCCAGCATTCGGCCACGGCTTGCTTGCCGCCTTCGAACGGATCGGCTTCGACATAGCGCGGGGTGACGTCGGAGGAGAAGGCGAGGGCCTTGGTCGGGTGGCCCTCGACACGGACGACGCCGGCGTCGCCGCCGGGAAGCTGCAACGAATTGCCCTGGATCAGCGTGTCGTATTGTTCGTACACCCAGCGGCGGCTGGATTGGTTGGCCGAGCCCACGAGTGTCAAAAGGGTCTGGCCATAATCCTCAGGGGCGGCGACGAGATTTGCGGGCAAGTCGGCGCGCTTGTTGGACTCACGCCACGGGCGGTCATATTCCGGCGCCTGGTCACCGAGATCCTTGATCGGCAGGTTGGCGACTTCCTGACCCTGGTGGATGATACGGAAACGCAGGTCGTCCGTGGTCTTGCCGACGATGGCGAAATCCAGTCCCCATTTGACGAAGATCGCCTTGGCGACGGCTTCCTTTTCCGGCTGCAGTACCATGAGCATGCGCTCCTGGCTTTCCGACAGCATCATCTCATAGGCCGACATCTGCTCTTCGCGCACCGGCACCTTATCGAGATCGAGCTCAATCCCGAGGTCGCCCTTGGCGCCCATTTCGACAGCGGAGCAGGTGAGGCCGGCCGCACCCATGTCCTGGATGGCGATGACAGCGCCGGTCTGCATCAATTCCAGGCAGGCTTCCAGCAGGCACTTTTCGGTAAAGGGGTCGCCGACCTGAACGGTCGGGCGCTTTTCCTCGATCGATTCATCGAATTCGGCCGACGCCATTGTCGCGCCGCCGACGCCGTCGCGGCCCGTCTTGGCACCGAGATAGACGACCGGCAGGCCGACGCCCTTGGCTTCCGACAGGAAGATAGCATTGGACTTGGCGAGACCGGCCGCAAAGGCATTGACCAGGATATTGCCGTTGTAACGCGCGTCGAACTCGACTTCGCCGCCAACGGTCGGTACGCCGAAGGAGTTGCCATAGCCGCCGACACCGGCAACGACGCCGGAAACCAGATGGCGGGTTTTCGGATGATCCGGCTCGCCGAAGCGCAGCGCATTCATGGCGGCAATCGGGCGGGCGCCCATGGTAAAGACGTCGCGCAGGATGCCGCCGACGCCGGTCGCCGCACCCTGGTAAGGTTCGATATAAGACGGGTGGTTATGGCTTTCCATCTTGAAGACGACGCAATCGCCGTCATCGATATCGACCACGCCAGCATTTTCGCCCGGGCCCTGGATGACGCGCGGCCCCTTGGTCGGCAAGGTGCGAAGCCATTTCTTCGAAGATTTGTACGAGCAGTGCTCGTTCCACATCGCCGAGAAAATGCCGAGTTCGGTAAAGGTGGGCTCGCGGCCGATCAGATCCAGAATGCGCTGATATTCGTCCGGCTTCAGGCCGTGGGCGGCAATAAGTTCCGGGGTGATCTGGATCGAATTCGAAAGGGTCATGGGCGCTCGATGGTCCTTGCCTGTAAAGGGTTTGAAGGCCGGTCAGGGGATCGAGGTCTCTTTAGCGCATGTGAACCCATCGTGCGACAGGAAAATGCCCGCGATTCACAATGGGTGAAGAGCGGGCATCGCTATTTTCAATTGCTGCCTGGCGATCAGAACTTGTAGCCGACCAGCAGCCCGGCGCGCGTCATGCCGGCATTCGGCCCATCGCAGAGATTGGCATGCGAGGAATGCGCCACTTGCGCCATCAGGCTCCAATGATTGTCGAAATTATAGCCGACCCCGGCATATTCGTGGAAAAGCAGGCGACAGCCGAGCATTGGGCCGTCTTTGGTCCAATCGTCGAGATTCCCGGTATGGACGGTGCCGCCGAAACCGGCTTCGGTGAAGATGCCGTTGCTATGGGTGAGCGTCCAGGACAGGCCGGTAAAGACTTGCGTCGCCGCTGTGTCCGTGGTGCCGATCGAGGTGCCCAAATGGATGCGGGGGCGTAAAAGCTGATCTTTCCAATTGTCCGTCGGATTGTAGCCGAATGGATTGAACAACACCTCGACTTCCGGAAAGACGCCGGCCTCATGGTCATGGCCAGTCTGGATGGAGCCGCTGGCGCCGAAGCGAAGTTCATCGAATATTTTGATCTCCGGGGCTGGTTTTGTGTCCGCAATGTCGGCGGCGGCAGCGGATTCAGCGACGATAACCGAACCAGTCATTGCCAAAGCGGTGATCGCACTCGTCCAAAACCGGCCACCAGAAATAGCGTCAAAAGCCATGCACCCAACCCCCAGATGGCAAGCGATTCGCAGTCGTTAACCAAGTGGTAGCATCCTTAAGGTCGGGGTAAAGTAGGGGTAATTATATGACAGTGCATTTGGCAAAAACTGAAGCGAAAGTGCAACAGTGCCGTCATAAATGGCCGTCAGCCTCATATGTGGCTGTCGTAACCTGCCGATCCGTTTTCCAGAAGGTGACGCAACGTCATGAAGCCGCTTGCGACGTCGTCACGCCGCTGCGGTGAAGAAAAAGCGACGCGAACGCGGTGATAGGCCCTGTCCGTGCGGGCGGCCTTGAACTCGTCCTCGTCATCGACAAGAACGCCCTCGGCGAGGGCGGCATTCTTGAATGTACCCGAAAGCCAGGGTTCCGGCAGTTTCAGCCACAGGAACGGCACGTGCGGATGCGAGGTGAATTCGAAGCCAGACAGGGCTTCCCGCGCCAATTGCTCACGGATGCGGATTTCCTCCACAGCCCGTCGGCGCAGCGTCAGCGCATGGCCGCCAAGCACCAGCCGGGCACAGGTTTCCGCCAAGATGAAGGGCAAGCCGCCAGTCGTCATCTTGTGAGTGACCTTGATGCGTTGGGCGAAATGCTGCGGGCAGGCGACCCAGCCGCCGCGCACGCCCGCGGTCACCGATTTCGACAGGCCGCTGACGAGGAAAGTGCGCTCGGGCGCAATAGCTGCCATCAGCGGATTCTGATCTTCGGTCATCCCCCCATAGAGATCGTCTTCGATCAGCCAGACGCTGTGCCGGCGCGCTATGGCGGCGATTGCCCGGCGACGCGCCTCCGGCATGGTCACCAGGGTTGGATTGTGCGCCGTCGTCATAAGGAAGGCGAGACGCGGATGCTGCTGCTGACAAAGCCGTTCGAAATCGTCAGGGATAATGCCATGCTCATCGGAGTCCACAAGTATGGAGCGGCGGCCGAGAAGACGGGTGGCGCGGCTGACCTGCGTATAGGTCAGGTTCTCGAAGACGATCTTGTCGCCCGGTGAGGTGACGGCGGAGATGACGGCGATAGCGGCGGCGTGAGCGCCGAGGGTGGGCACGATCGTTTCGATCGCCGGCTGCCAGCCGTTGCGGGCAAGCCAGACCTGTCCTGCGCGAAACCAGTTGGCCGGGAAGTTCCGTGAATAAGAGGAAATCTCCGCCCGATGCTCGCGGCTGATATCGGCAAAGAGCTGGCCGATGATCTCGCCCTGGCCAATATCGGGTGCTGCCGTCGTGTCGAAACGAATCTTGTCGCCGGGGACCTCGAGACCGCGGGTGCCAGCAAGCGCCTGCGTGATCGGGTCCACGGGCTCGATCTGCTTGCCGTTGGCGCGCTCGAGCACATAGGTGCCGCGCCCGACCTCACCGGCCACGAGGCCGCGCTCATGCACCAGCGCATAGGCACGACTGACTGTGCCGATCGTCACGCCGATATCGTAGGCGAGATTGCGTTGCGGCGGCAGCTTCGTGCCCGGCGGCAGCACGCCATGCGTAATCGCGTTCTCGATGCTGTCGGCAACGCGAATGTAAACCGGGCCGGTTCCGCTGGATATGTCAGGCAGCCAATTTGTCATAATGACAATTTCTTAGATTGCTTCGCAAAGGGAGTCAATATTATGAGTCAATTTGTGTCGTTTGGCTCGATACATTCCGATTGTCACGATCAAGCGAGCAAGAAATGGATACAATAGATACAATTCACTTCAGCAAGAGTCCCCTAGCTGACGAAAGGTCGCCGAGCATCTCCGCGCGAGTATCGCGCTTGGCGCATCGTCTTGTCGACGCTTTTGCGGTTTGGCTGCAGAAGCGGGAAAGCCGCTGGACTTTGCGGTATCTGACGGATGATGAGCTGCGCGACATCGGCCTGACCCGTGAGGAGGCGATGGACGAGGTGAACAAATCGTTTTTCTGGGACTGAGCGTGCCGGCAAGAGGCGATTGCGACGAGATCTAGCCGAGCGGCGGCGAAGATCATGCCTTCGTTCGCGGTCGGCGACATATATTTCCATTATTTCCATGCCTAGCGCTGCGGAGAGGTCGCAGAGGGTGGGTCAACGCCGATGAATGGTAGGCAGCTTTTCGCGAAGCGCCGCTGATAGTATTATATTAGTGAATACTTGACTAAGTGGGCGGCAGTGGTATCGTTCCCTCACGCGCTCAACTAGCAATGGGGGAGCCAAGTTCGATCGCCGTCTTGGCGTCTGGTCGCATCGATGCAACCGGAGGGAGCGCTGACATCGTTGTGTTTAACGCCGCGCTTCGGTCATTCGTGCGCGGCACATATTATGGCCGCAAGTCCCCCTGTGGCGTAACTCGCATGTTCAATTGACGCTACTCGGACTCGAAACATCCGCTTGTAGATGCCCAATCATTTATTATCGGGGGACACTCAAATGACAGATGCAGTTCCTATTTACGCGCAATCGAAAAGCCAGCAATTTTTCCGGTACGGCACCCAAATGACCGCGGAGAATGGATGGGATCAAAACAAGACCATTGCGTTCTACGCCTACTCTGCCCCGCAGGAAGGGACGATACCTTTTTATCGTCATCGATCGGGGGATCGCTTTGAGATAGATACGATCGAAGGAGCGCACGACGGTTGGACTGGTGGAGAAGATCCATTTTACGCCTATCCGTCGACTCAGCCGAGGACGGGAACGATACCAATCTACGTTCATCCCAACTCGAACGGACAGCGCTTCCAATACAACACCCAGATCCCCGGCGGTGCCGGCTGGGGTACCGGACAGCTGGCATTCTTCGCATTACCAACCCTAGAGGGCTATCGCGTCGGCGACAAAGCCGCTGACATCGTCGGGCAGGATCAGTCCGGCAAAACTGTCCAACTTAGCAAGTATAGCCCGAACAAGGATTGGATTTTGGTCGATATCTGCGCCCAGTGGTGCGGTCCTTGTAATTTTGCGGCTGAAAAAACCCGCGGATTTATTGACAATGTAAACGTCACCAAGGGTACGAAGCTGAAGTTGACACCTTTTACGGTGCTCGTCGATGACCGGAGTTATAGGGCTTCATCGCAGGTAACGGCGCAACAATGGGCGACAAAGTACAACTTCGATCCAAAGGAAGCGGTGGTTCATTGCGGGGGTGACCCGAAATCGGACTTGCGGTGGCTCGTTAACAAGTACACCCTTGCAAACAATATTCCGGAAGCTGCTTACCCAACATACGTGCTTATCGACTCTGACGGAGTTATTCGCCACTTCCAGCAAGGCTTCGACCTTGACCAACTCCAGCTAGATCTTTCCGCGTTGGCGGGGGTGGCATTGACAGGCGGACCTTGGATCGGTCTTACGTGACGCTGCAACTTGTTGTTTTCGCGCTATTCCTGGGAAATCACGGTGTGCTTTCCCAGGAATGTATCCAAAACGTGCCGCGTTTAATTGACCTCATAACCTGCTAAACGGCGTTTAAAGCTAGGAACACATGTGTCATAGCGATGGGACTGGTTCAGTGCGGCACAAGTGGCTGCACTGGCTCCGAAATTGCAGGCCCGTCCTTTCCGGCAACGCTGATTGTCCGCGCTATAATGACGACGTCGCCGCTGCCTCAGCAGCCCTTCGTGCCCGCGGCCCAGCGGTTGACATCCCCGGTGATGCGGCCGCCGGAGGCGCCTGACATCATCGGGCCGAAGGCCTGCAACTGCGCCGGATTGCCTTCCGCCTGAACGACGAGAGACGGCCGGCCGGTCGGGTGCTTCTTGTCAACCACGAGAATGCGCGGGCGGCCGGTGTAGGAATTGAGTTCGGGAGCGAGCTGGTAGCCAGCAAAGACCGGATCGGCCGATTTGAACCAGCAGGCATTGGCATTGAGCATGACGCGCTCCATCGTCGACAGAGCGCTATGCTGCTCAGTGGTGACAGTCGGAGCGCGCGTCGTGCAGGACGTGAAGAGCAGGCCAAGTGCTGCGAGAGTGGCGGCAGAATACAATCCGGTAACGAGGCGAGGGCGCATCAATCTCTCTTCCAATAAATCGGTTGGGCAGCTCTTAGCCGATGATGATGTGAATCGGAACCTTTCCGAGGTTCTGTTCGAGGCAAAACGTCGGCTGGTTTGGCAATCCTAATGTTGGTGCGGACGCATCGCCTCAGGCGGCGATCACGTCGAGGGCGGAGGCGAAGAGACCGCGACCGTCGGCGCCGCCGTGGGCCGCTTCGATCAGGTTCTCCGGATGCGGCATCATGCCAAGCACGTTGCCCTTGCTGTTGATAACACCGGCGATATCGTTGATGGAGCCGTTTGGATTGGTGCCTTCAGCATAGCGGAACACCACCTGACCATTGCCTTCGATCGCCGCCAGCGTTTCCGCGTCGGCAAAATAATTGCCGTCATGGTGGGCGACCGGGCAGCGGATCACCTGACCTTTGGCGTAGGCGCGGCTGAAATCCGTTTCGGCATTGGCGACCTCGAGCTTGATCTCGCGGCAGACGAATTTCAGCGAGGCATTGCGCATCAGCGCGCCGGGCAACATGCCGGCTTCCAGCAGGATCTGGAAGCCATTGCAGACGCCGAGAACCTTGACGCCCTTGTCGGCCTTTTCCTTGATCGCCTGCATGACCGGCATGCGGGCTGCGATCGCGCCGCAGCGCAGATAATCGCCATAGGAAAAGCCACCGGGAATAACGATCAGATCGACATCCGGGATCTCGGTTTCCGTCTGCCAGACCGTGATAGGCGCATTGCCGGAAATCTTGGTCAGCGCCGCGATCATGTCACGGTCGCGATTGAGGCCGGGAAGTTGAACGACTGCTGATTTCATGATTCTGCTCCCGACATAAGCGAAAGATACTGGCTAGGAATGGGATCGAAGAGCCATACTTCATTGTCTTTGACAAAGGAAGAATGGCTCTTGGAAAACGGCAATCAGTCGATCGAAATGCTGAAATTCTCGATCACCGTGTTGGCGAGGAGTTTTTCGCACATGGTTTTCAGCTCGGCTTCGGCTTTGGCCTTGTCGGAGCCGTCAAGCTCCAGGTCGAAAACCTTACCCTGGCGGACCTGATGGACGCCGTCGAAGCCGAGTGCGCCGAGCGCGCCCTCGATTGCCTTGCCCTGCGGATCGAGAACGCCGTTTTTCAGCGTGACGGTTACACGAGCCTTGATCACGATTGTCCTTCCTGCGCTTACTTGACGAGAACCGGGCCCGTGCCGCGCACGGGTTCGTTTTCATTGATGATGCCGAGCCGGCGGGCGACTTCGGAATAGGCTTCCAACAGACCGCCCATGTCGCGGCGGAAGCGATCCTTGTCCATCTTCTCGTGGGTTTCGATATCCCAGAGACGGCAGCTATCCGGCGAAATTTCATCCGCGAGGATGATCCGCATCATGTCGCCTTCGAACAGGCGACCGCATTCGATCTTGAAATCGACGAGCTGGATGCCGACGCCAAGGAAGAGGCCGGTCATGAAGTCGTTGACGCGGATGGCGAGCGCCATGATGTCATCAAGCTCAGCCGGATTGGCCCAGCCGAACGCCGTGATGTGCTCTTCGGAGACCATCGGATCTTCGAGCGCGTCGGACTTGTAGTAGAATTCGATGATCGAGCGCGGCAGCACAACGCCCTCTTCGATACCGAGGCGCTTGGCGAGCGAGCCGGCAGCGACGTTGCGCACGACGATCTCGAGCGGAATCATCTCCACTTCCTTGATCAACTGCTCGCGCATGTTGAGACGACGGATAAAGTGCGTGGGAATGCCGATCTTATTCAGATGGCTGAAAATATATTCGCAAATACGATTGTTCAGAACGCCCTTGCCATCGATAACTTCGTGTTTCTTCTTGTTGAAGGCGGTGGCGTCATCCTTAAAAAACTGGATCAGCGTGCCCGGCTCAGGCCCTTCGTAAAGGATCTTGGCCTTGCCCTCGTAAATACGGCGGCGACGGTTCATCGGTATTGTTCTCTGTCGTTAGCGCTTTGAGATAGCGCAAGTGGATCGATCTGTGGGCGTCCCCATAACGGATAAGAAGCGAATTCACAATCCGCCAGCGCCTCCTTCCTCGGAATTCCGGCTTTGGTTCTATACCAATGCGAGAATCGCGATCCTGTCCTTTCATGTTCTACAGGCTTTTATTTGACGATGGAATGAAAGCCGCCCTGTACTTCACAGGCTAGTGAGCCAGTTTGCGCCATTCTATCACGGCTCGGCCGCAATCACGGCTTGAGGTTGCCGAGAAACTTGGCAAAGACCATCGTGCCTTCCGGCCAGGGACCATGGCCGGAATCGGCGTTGATATGGCCGGCCTCGCCGGCGTCGATCAACAGCGAGCCCCAGCTCCCCGCCATTTCATCGGCATGCTCGTAGCTGCCGAAGGGATCGTTGCGGCTGGCGATGGTGATCGATGGAAAAGGCAGGGGATCGCGCGGGTAAGGACCGAACGTCATCAGATGCTTCGGCCGGATCTTCGGATTGGCGACGTCGGGCGGCGCGACGAAGAAGGCGCCAGCCACCTTGTTGCGGAAATGCGGGATCGCGTGGATCACCGAGGGCACGCCAAGCGAATGCGCCACCAGCACCACGGGCCGGGTCGAGGCGTTCACTTCTTCGGCGATGCGGGCAACCCAATCCTCGCGCACGGGCTTCGACCATTCGGCCTGCTCCACCCGCCGCGCCGTCGAGAGCTTCCGCTCCCAGCGCGTCTGCCAGTGGTCCGGGCCGGAATTGGTGTATCCGGGGATGATGAGAATATCTGCGTCGGAGGCTTTCATGATGGCGCCGATGTGGAAAAGGAAGACCGAGGTGTCAAGGGAAAAGGCGACAATTACGGCAAAATTTGCTAGGATCCCGCCTGCCGGTAGCGAATGATGATGTCGGCGCCTCTTGTTGCCCGACATTTTCGTGCCGCCAGCTAAACGCATTTTGGCTGATGAGGAGGAGGAATACTATGACGGCATTTCATGTCATGGCTGGCGCAAATCACACCTTTACGCGTCCGGCCATCCGCAAGATCGGCATTGCCGATCTCATCGACGCCCTGAAACTGGGGCTGGACGACTTCAGCGAAAAACCATCCCATTACGTATTCCTGTGTCTCATGTATCCGATCGCGGGCATAGCACTAGCGATCTGGAGTTCCGGTGCGAATCTACTGCCATTGCTGTTTCCGCTGATGTCCGGCTTCGCGCTGCTCGGGCCACTGGCAGCGATCGGGCTCTATGAGATCAGCCGGCGGCGGGAGCAAGGGCTGGACACGTCCTGGCGGCATGCTTTTGACGTCCGCTTCTCTCCGGCGTTGCCCTCCATCATTGTGGTCGGCCTTATGCTGTTTGGCTTATTCATCGTCTGGCTTGTCGTCGCGCAGACCATCTATACCGCCTATTTCGGCGATAGCGTCCCGGCAACTCTGTCATCCTTCATCTCGAACGTGCTGACGACGCCGCAGGGCATGAGCATGATGTTCTGGGGCAACCTCACCGGCTTCGTCTTTGCGCTCGTCGTACTGGCAACCACCGTCGTTACCTTCCCGCTGCTGCTCGACCGAGATGTCGGTGCCGTGGCTGCGATCGACGCAAGCATTCGCGCGACACTCATTAATCCGGTGCCGGTGGCAATCTGGGGATTGATCGTGGCGGGGCTTCTTGTTGTCGGTACGATCCCGATCTTTGCGGGGCTTGCAGTGGTCATGCCCATTCTCGGACATGCCACCTGGCATCTCTATCGCAAACTCGTGGCACCGGCCGCATTGAGCTGAATTCAGCCGCGTCATGGTTCCCGTCGCATCGAATGGAACCGGTCGTGACATTGCAACGTTGATCCGCATCAACTCGCCCACCTCTTCCGAATCCTAGCGCATTCGGGAGAGGCGTTGCGAACTAGGCTCAGATCTTCGCATGTCCGTTCCGGACATGCGGCCCTCGGCGGAAGATGTGGATCCATATGGCAAGGCTCAGGCATATTTTCTCCCGTTTTGCCACCATCGTTTCGGAATGGGCTGGAAAACCGGTCGTCTTCATACTGGCTCTGCTGTCAGTGATTGTCTGGGGCATCACCGGACCGGTCTTCGATTTCTCCGAAAACTGGCAACTGGTCATCAACACCAGCACGACCATCATCACCTTTCTGATGGTCTTCCTCTTGCAGAACGCCCAGACGCGCGACACGCGCGCCATTCAAGCCAAGCTCAACGAACTTATCCTGACCAGCGCCGCCGAAAACCGTTTCATCGGCATAGAGAACCTTGACGAAGAAGATTTGAAACATCTCGATCGCCTAGTGGCGAAGGCAGCCAAGCGCGATGGAGACAGGCCTAGCGGCAGCGGAGAAGGGGACGAGACTGCTGGGAAGCCTCCCATAAAACAGAAAGGGCGGCGCATTGTCGGCGCCGCCTCGTCAAATCTCGACCAATAGATTGATCAGCCAAATACACGCTTGAAAATCGTGTCGACATGCTTGGTGTGGTAGCCCAAGTCAAACTTTTCGCGGATATCTTCCTCCGACAGAGCGGCGCGGACTTCCTGGTCGGCAAGCAATTCTTCAAGGAAGTCCTTGCCCTGTTCCCAAACCTTCATGGCGTTGCGCTGGACGAGGCGATAGGAATCCTCGCGGGAAACGCCTGCCTGGGTCAGTGCCAGCAACACGCGCTGCGAATGAACAAGTCCGCGGAACTTATTCATATTCTTCATCATATTGTCCGGATAGACCAAAAGCTTGTCGATGACGCTGGTCAGTCGAGCCAGCGCGAAGTCGAGCGTCACCGTCGCATCCGGGCCGATCATGCGCTCGACGGAAGAGTGGGAAATATCGCGCTCATGCCAGAGCGCCACATTCTCCATCGCCGGCATGGCATAGGAGCGGACCATGCGGGCAAGGCCGGTCAGGTTTTCCGTCAGTACCGGGTTACGCTTGTGCGGCATGGCCGAAGAGCCCTTCTGCCCGGGGGAGAAATATTCCTCGGCCTCCAGCACTTCGGTACGCTGCAGATGACGAATTTCGGTGGCGAGACGTTCGATCGAGGAGGCGACGACGCCGAGCGTGGCGAAGAACATGGCGTGACGGTCGCGCGGGATAACCTGCGTGGACACCGGCTCCGGCTTCAGGCCGAGAGCGGCGGCGACATGTTCTTCGACGCGCGGGTCGATATTGGCGAAGGTGCCGACGGCGCCGGAGATCGCACAGGTGGCAACTTCCTCACGAGCCGCGATCAGGCGCTGCTTGCAGCGCTCGAATTCGGCATAGGCCAGCGCCAGCTTGACGCCGAAGGTGGTCGGTTCGGCATGGATGCCATGCGAGCGGCCGATAGTGACGGTATCCTTGTGCTCGAAGGCGCGGCGCTTCAGGGCTTCCAGCAGCTTGTCGATATCGGCCAGCAGAAGGTCGCTGGCGCGAACGAGCTGGATATTGAAGCAGGTGTCGAGCACGTCGGAGGAGGTCATGCCCTGATGCACGAAGCGGGCATCGGGACCGACGATTTCGGCAAGATGGGTGAGGAAGGCGATGACGTCGTGCTTGGTGACGGCTTCGATCTCGTCGATGCGGGCAACGTCGAAAGTCGCCTTGCCGCCTTTTTCCCAGATGGTTTCGGCCGCCGATTTCGGAATGACACCGAGCGCGGCCAGCGCGTCGCAAGCATGGGCTTCGATCTCGAACCAGATGCGGAATTTGGTTTCGGGCGACCAGATGGCGACCATTTCCGGTCGAGAGTAGCGCGGGATCATGGGCTCAAGCTTTCTTAGGTAAGGGGAAACAAATCCTCGGCGCCCCCATAACAAAGACGGGAGGCAATCTCAACATTTCTTGGCTTATTCTTTCCTTCAACTCAACGCATATGTCTGGCGAGATAAAGGCTCGCCATCACCAGGAAGATGAAGCCGAACGGCAGGAACAGGCCAAGGCCGAGGATGGCGAACTGATAGAGGGCGCTGGCGCTGGTGAAGGCAAATTGAAATGCCCAGACGAGCGTGCCGAAAGGCGCATGCCATCGGGCATAAAACCAGCGATAGTCCAGTGCGAAAAGAAAGGCGGTCATCGCGACGGTGCCCAGCGACAGCGCCAGAAAGAAAGCGGCAAAACGCGCTTCGAGCGGCCGGCGATGCGCGAGTAGACGCGCGAGCGGTAGCGTGAACGGCCAGGCAAGCGCGCCGCCGAAGAAATAGACCGCCATCAGCGCGGGCAAATGGCTCGTCAGAAGACCGTTGCGCAGGTAGAGCACCGATAGCGCCGAACTCGCCATCGCTACGCCCCAGCAGGGCGCCCCGAACAAGAGCTGTCGATAGGACGGAAAGGCGGCCCTCAGCCGCCCGGTAGTCGCGACAGTGCTGGCCGGATTAATTTGATCCAACGCGGCCTCGTTCTGCCGCAGAGCGCAGGTCGGAAACCGTCTGCCGATAGGCCTCGACGGATTCACCCTTGAAGATCGCCGAGCCGGCGACAAGGACATTGGCGCCGGCGGCGGTGACGATCGGAGCCGTATCGACGGTGACGCCGCCGTCGACCTCGAGTTCGATCGGACGGTCCCCGATCAGAAGGCGGGCATTCCGGATCTTGTCCGCCATGGCGGGAATGAACTTTTGGCCGCCGAAACCGGGATTAACCGACATAATCAGGATCAGGTCGATATCATCCAGCACGTTTTCCAGAACGGACAGGGGCGTTGCCGGATTGAGGGTGACGCCGACTTTCTTGCCGAGATGACGGATGGTCTGCAGCGAGCGATGCAGATGCGCGCCGGCTTCGGCGTGAACCGTAATGCGGTCGCAGCCGGCCTTGGCGAAGGCTTCGAGATAGGGATCGGCGGGCGAGATCATCAGATGGCAGTCGAAGGTGGCGTTGGTATAGGAACGCAGCGACTTGATGACATCGGGGCCGAACGAGATATTCGGCACGAAATGTCCATCCATGACGTCGAGATGGATCCAGTCCGCCCCGGCTTCGGTTACATCTTTGACTTCCTGTCCGAGCTTGGCGAAATCGGCCGCGAGGATGGAGGGCGCAATGCGGATCGGCAAGGTCATGAGATGGCTGAACTCCGTCTGATTTTATCGCGCTTGGCTTATCACCGGTTCGGCAGGCAAACAACCTAATCCGCCAGCCTTGCATGGACCATATCAGTTCGACGGCGGTGTCGGTGGCACAAAGGCGTTGCCGCGCCATTCCAACAGCCGGTAGGGATTTTCCATCAATTCGTGGTTCTGACCGAAGGTGATTTGGCCGATCGGCGTCTGAAAGGCCGTGCCGATCAGCTTGTCGGCAATCGATTTGTTTTCCGCTTTGGCACTTTCCGCGGCCTGGTTGGCAATCAGCACGGCGGCCGCCGCCGGCAGAATATAACCATCCGGTTCGATACCCTTGGCACGCATCGCCTGCGCGGTCGTTTGGGCAACGGGCAGGCTGGCGTAATCGGGGAGGGCGATGGCCTCCACGCCGTCTGCCAGAGGCACCGGCTGGTTGGCGGCGCGCATTGCATCACCACCCATCAACGTCAACGGGATATTCTCGCTGTGAGCATCGCGGGCAATGACCGCCACATCGCTGCGGTCGCCGCCGACGAAGACACGGGTGGCGCCGGCCTTCTTCAGCCGGCGGACAAGGGCGATCTGCTGTTCCTGGCCGGGGCGATAGGTGTCGGTGAAGACCGGCTTCAGGCCCTTCTCTTCAAGCGCATTGCGCACCGCTTCCACCAGTTCACGGCCGTGGATCGTGCCGTCTTCGATAAGCGCCATCGGCTCGGCTACCCAGCTCTTCAGGATGGTGTCGACCGCCATGGCAGCTTCGGTGCTGTCGACTGGAGCGAGACGGAAAAACGGCCAGCCGTTCTTGAACGCATCCTCCATCACGATATGGGAACGCACGGAAACGGTGATGACGGGGATACCGGCCTCCTTCAGCCGCGGCAGTGCCCCTTCCAGCGTCTCGCTGCAGAGAAAGCCGATCGCGACTTGCGCCTTGGCCGTGATCAACGACTCGGCCACTGCCCTGCCGCCATCCTCCGTGCAGGGCTCGTCGACGACGGTGGCCGAATCCTGTAGCGCCTGCACCTCAAAATTGGCGCCCGTGGTGATCTGGGCGCCGAGGGGTGCAAAGTTTCCGTTCTGCGGCGCGACGATGCCGATATTGACACCGGCGGCATAGCTGCTGCCCGCTGCCAGAAGCAGCGCAATCAGTAGCGGTGTGCGGCGCAGAACGTTCATCGACATGGTATCCCGGACAATTCTCCTGCCCTTTTATCCGCCTGAAGGTCGTCGTCAAAGAAAAAGCAGCGAAATCTCTCTGATTTCAATAATCCTATTGTAGAAAAGCTAACGTGTGCCCGCCATATTGAATGAAAACGAGAAATGACGAAAACGAGGGAAGCAATCGTGCTAGACAAGCAGCGTATGGATCCGGCTGACTATCGCGACGCCATGAGCCGTTATGCGGGGCATGTGCAGCTAGTGACCACCGCACTTGGCAATGAACGGCGCGGGGTAACGATCACGGCTGCCTGCTCGGTCTCGGACAATCCAGCCACAATCCTGATCTGCCTTAACAACAACAATGCGAAGAACGAAATCTTCTTCAAAAGCGGCATCTTTGCCCTGAACGCTCTCGGCGCCCATCATCAGGCGCTCGCCGATGCCTTCTCCGGCAAGACGAATTTGACCAATGAAGAGCGTTTCGCAACGGGCAAGTTCGATACGCTCGTGACCGGTGCGCCGGTTCTTACCGACGCGCTGGCAGCCTTCGATTGCCGCGTCACCGAAATCAAACGGGCTTCGACGCATAACATCATCTTCGGCGAAGTGGTGGCGGTGCATTTCGATGAAACAAAGCCGGCGCTGCTCTATATGAACAGGGACTATCACACGTTATAACCTCCCTAGCGCATAATCGCTTGGATCGAGAGACTATGCCTGATCATCATCATCATCGTGCACCGTCGCTGCCGAGTTCGATCGACGAAACGATCGACATGCTCGGCACTCACGACTATCTCGCGGGGCGTGCGCTCGGCACAGTGCTGTTTCTGGCGCTGAAAATGAAACGGCCGCTTTTTCTGGAAGGCGAGGCCGGCGTCGGCAAGACCGAGATCGCCAAAGTGCTGTCGAAGGCGCTCGACCGGCCGCTGATCCGCCTGCAATGTTATGAAGGGCTCGACGTTTCCTCCGCCGTCTATGAGTGGAACTATCCGGCGCAGATGCTGGAAATCCGCCTTGCCGAAGCGTCGGGTCTTACCGACCGTGACCGTATCGAGGCCGATATCTTTTCCGAGCGTTATCTCATTCGGCGGCCCGTGCTGCAGGCGCTATCGGGCACGGGAGGGCGTGCGCCGGTATTCCTGATCGATGAACTGGACCGCACCGATGAGGCGTTCGAAGCTTTTCTGCTCGAAGTGCTTTCCGATTTCCAGGTGACCGTCCCCGAGCTCGGCACCATTCGCGCCGCCGAACCGCCCATCGTCATCATCACCACCAACCGCACCCGCGAGGTGCATGATGCTCTGAAGCGGCGTTGCCTCTATCACTGGGTCGATTACCCCGAAGCGGCACAGGAGCTTGACATCATCCGCCGCAAAGTGCCGGGCTGTAACGAGGCGCTGTCGCGCCAGATCGTCGCCTATGTGCAGAAGCTACGCACGCTCGACCTCTTCAAGAATCCCGGCGTCGCCGAAACCATCGACTGGGCGACGGCGCTGACCGAGCTCGACCGGCTGGCGCTCGATCCCGAAACGATTTCCGATACGCTCGGCACCCTTCTGAAATACCAGGACGATATTGCCCGCATCCAGGGCGGCGAAGGCAACCGGGTGCTGGACGAGGTCAAATCCGAACTGCTGGCAACGGGATGAGACGATGGAATCGGCAACGCGAGATGGCGCCATCGTCCCGCCGTCACCGCTCGGTGACGGACGTCTTGCAGATAATATCGTCTTCTTCGCACGAGCTTTACGCAAGGCCGGCCTGAAGATCGGGCCGGCGGCCATTGCCGACGCCATCGAAGCGGTCGAGACGATCGGCATCGGTTCGCGCGAAGAGTTTCACGCGGCATTGTCTTCCATCTTCGTCAAACGGCATGAGGATCTTGCGGTTTTCGACGAAGCATTCCGGCTGTTCTGGCGTTCGCGCGATCTCGTGCAGAAGATGATCGCGATGATGTCGCCGGTCGCGCCCGATAATCGTGAGAAGGAAAAGCCGAAACCGGGCGAAACCCGTGTGAGCGACGCTTTGCTTGGCGACCGCGACGACCGCCGGCCACAGCGCGAGGCGCCGGATATCGAGATCGATGCCCGCTTCACGACATCGGGTAACGAACTCCTGCGCCGCATGGATTTCGCCCAGATGTCGGTTGCGGAAATTGCCGCCGCGAGGAAAGAGCTGGCGAGGCTGGAATTGCCGCTCGACAGCGTCCGCACCCGCCGCTTCGTGCCGTCTCATGTGTCCGCCAAGGTCGATCCACGGGCGACGATGCGGGTGGCACTTCGCACCGGAGGCACGCTGATCTTGCCGCGTTACCGCGAGGCCAAGGAGATGCAGCCGCCCTTGGTGGTGCTTGCCGATATTTCAGGCTCGATGAGCCAGTATACTCGGATATTCCTGCATTTCCTGCATGTGCTGACCGAGAAGCGCAGGCGCGTGCATACGTTCCTGTTCGGCACGCGGCTGACCAATGTTAGCAGGCAGATGCGCCACAAGGACCCGGACGAGGCGCTCGACGAATGCGCCGCCGCCGTCCGCGACTGGTCTGGCGGCACGCGTATCGGCGAGACCCTGAAGGAGTTCAATCGGCTCTGGGCACGGCGGGTGCTGGGGCAGGGCGCGATCGTTCTCCTCATCACCGATGGATTGGAGCGGGAGGGCGTGGAGCTTCTGCAAAGCGAAATGGACAGGCTGCACCGCTCTTGCAGGCGGCTGATCTGGCTCAATCCGCTCTTGCGCTTCGAAGGCTTCGAACCCCGCGCCCGTGGCGTTCGCGCCATGCTGCCGCATGTTGACGAATTCCGTCCGGTTCACAATCTATTATCTCTAGCCGATCTCGTATCAGCCCTGAGCGCCGGTCGTGCCAGCGCCTATGATCCACGCCGTTTTCTCGCCAAGCTGTGAGGCACCCATGACGCATACACCCGAAAGCCTGGATCCGCTTTTTGTCGCGGAGGAATGGGCCGCCGCCGGCCGCAGCGTGGCATTGGCGACCGTCGTTGATACCTGGGGTTCCGCACCGCGCCCGACCGGCAGCCATCTCGTCATCGACGACGAGGGCAATTTTCACGGCTCGGTCTCCGGCGGTTGCGTGGAAGGCGCCGTAATCACCGAGGCACTGGATGTGATCGATAGCGGCAAGGCTCGCATGCTGGAATTCGGCGTCGCGGATGAGACCGCCTGGCGCGTCGGCCTGTCCTGCGGCGGCCGCATTCGCGTCTATGTCGAGAGGCTTGGCTGATGGACCGTCAGATACTGGCGAAACTGAATGCTCTGCGGCGCGCGCGGCAAGCGGCTGTCCTTGTCACCGATCTCTCCGGTGGACCTGATCGGCTGATTGTCGAGGGCGAAGCTCTCGACGGCCCGTTTGCCGACGCGGTGGCTTCCGCCTTCCGCTCGGGAAAATCCTCGGCAGTGGATATCGCAGGGGAAAGCCTCTTCCTCAACGTACATTTGCCGCCCCCGCAAATCGTTGTCATCGGCGCCGTGCATATCAGCCAGGTTTTGGCTGGTATGGCCGAGCTGGCCGGCTTTGACATCCGCATCATTGATCCGCGCACCGCTTTTGCGACACCGGAGCGATTCGATGGCGTCGATCTCGTTGCCGACTGGCCGGTGGATGTTTTGAAGGAGCGCCCGCTAGACGCCTATACGGCGTTGGTCGCTGTCACCCACGATCCTAAGATCGATGATTTCCCGATCGCCGAGGCGCTGAAAGCAGGCTGTTTTTATGTTGGCGCGCTCGGCAGTCGCAAGACGCATGCGAGCCGCGTGGAACGATTGAAGCATGAGGGGCTGACGGACGCCGATCTTGCCCGAATTCATGCCCCAATCGGCCTTCCCATCGGCGCATCGAGCCCGGCGGAAATCGCCGTTGCCATCTTGGCCGAGATCATCGCCGCGCTGCGCGGCCGTGACGTCTCATCACCGAAGGGTGACAGGCGATGATATTCGGTGATTTTGCGACAGCGGAAGCCGAAGGCGCCGTGCTTGCGCATTCCATCCGATTGCCAGACGGCAGTCTCGCCAAGGGCCATGTCCTTGACCGCGCCGATCTCGACCGTCTCATCGCTGCCAATATCTCCCATGTCACCGCCGCCAGAATCGCGCCTGACGATCTCATGGAGGATGAGGCCGCGGCGCAATTGGCGCGGGCGATTGCCCCGGATCATCTGACGTTTTCCGAAGCGGCTACGGGGCGCGTCAATGTCCACAGCGCGGTCGATGGCCTGTTCGTCGCAAACCGCGCCGCCGTAGACCGGCTGAATCGCGTCGATCCGGCCATCACGCTTGCCTGTCTTGCCGATCATGTGCCGGTGCGTCGCGGCGATATGGTAGCGACCTTCAAGATCATTCCGCTGGCAGTTTCAGGTGAGAAGGTTGCTGCGGGCATCGACATCCTGCGGCAGACGACGGTCTTCGAGGTCAAGCCATTCCAGCCGCATGCGGTGTCGCTGATCGCGACCGAATTGCCGTCGCTGAAGACCTCCGTGATGGACAAGACGGCGCGCATCCTTGCGCAGCGGCTTCAGCTTGCCGGCAGCACTTTGGAGCGGGAAGAGCGCGTGGCGCATCGTGCGCCTGCGGTCGCGGAAGCGATCGGCAAGGCACTGCGGGCGGAGGATCAATCGCCAAAACTCGTCATCGTCTTTGGTGCGTCGGCTGTCATCGATGCCGGCGACGTCATTCCTGAGGCAATCCGGCTTGCGGAAGGCCAGGTGATCCAGGTCGGCATGCCAGTCGATCCCGGCAATCTGCTGGTGCTCGGCCGGATCGGCGATGTCTATATCGTGGGCGCGCCCGGCTGCGCTCGCAGCCCGAAAGAGAATGGTTTCGACTGGGTGCTGGATCGTATCCTTGCCGGCGAAAAGCCGACGCCGCATGAGATCAGCGGCATGGGCGTCGGGGGACTTCTCATGGAAATCCAATCGCGGCCAAGACCACGTGATATCGCCGTCAAGCCGGAGGCTCAGATCTCTGTTGCTGTTGTGCTTCTTGCGGCCGGCAAAGCACGCCGCATGGGCGAGGGCGGGCCGCACAAGCTGTTGGCGGAGTTCGATGGCATCCCCCTGGTGCGACGCTCGGCTGCGACGGCTATGGCAAGCGGGGCTTCCGCTGTCATCGTCGTTACCGGCCATCGCCGCGAGGAGATCGAGCAGGCGCTCGCCGGTCTGGCGATCGAGCGCGTGCACAATCCAGACTATGCGTCCGGCATGGCAAGCTCGCTGGTCGCCGGCATCAGCGCGCCGTTCGCGCAACGCGCCGATGGCGCATTGGTCATGCTGGCCGACATGCCGGGTGTCACCAGCGACGACCTGAAGACGCTGATTGCGGCCTTCCGGAAGGCGAACGGTCAGGCGATCGTCCGTGCGGTATCGCGCGGCAAACGTGGCAATCCCGTCATCCTGCCGCGCGCCGTGTTCGACGCTGTGATGCGGCTCGAAGGTGATGTCGGCGCCCGGCATATCATCGAAACTGCGGGGCTTGCCGTCATCGATGTCGACATTGGCGATGCCGCTCATCTCGATGTAGATACGCCCGAAGCCGTATTGGCCGCCGGTGGCATTTTGAAGGGGTAGGGAATGGATAATATCGAGATCGAGGAGATGTTCCAGGCGCTTGGGCCGGTGACGATCAAGCGCATGTTCGGCGGCAAGGGCGTCTACCACATGGGCCGTATCGTCGCCGTCGAAGTAAGCGACGAGATGCTGCTGAAAGCTGACGAAATCAGCGCTCCGGAATTCGAGGCAGCCGGCGCCCGGCGCTGGGCCTATGAAGGCAAGAAAGGCAAACCCGTCAACATGCCCTATTGGTCGATCCCGGACGATGCGTTCGACGATCCGGACATCATGGCGCGCTGGGTGAGACTGGCTTACGAGGCGGCGGTGCGGGCGGAGAAATAGAGTTCAGCGAAAATCGTCTTCGCTCAAATGGGCGATGGTTGCCTTGGCGAAATCGGAAAGTTGAGTCGGCAATTCGTTACGGCCAAACCAGCCGAAATCGGAGAGCTTGTCGGGCTCCATCAGGCGAGGCTCGCCGGAAAAGTCCCTGCAGATATAGATCAGTGAGATCCAGTGCTGGCGGTCGGCCTCGATGATGACTTCTGTCGTGCAGAGATAGTCGATCTTGCCGATGGAGAGACCGCTTTCCTCTTCCGCTTCGCGGACGGCGGCCTTGGCGGCAGGCTCCATATGATCGACCTTGCCGCCGACGATGCTCCATAAGCCGGCTTCGGGCGCCTTCAGGCGCTTATAGAGCAACAGCTTTCCGTCCCGCAAAATTGCGAGACCGGTTCCTAGTCCTGGGAAATCGATACCGGGCTTTCCCATGCGCTGCGGGCCTATCAGCCCTTGGCGTTGGCAACAATTAGCATGAAGGCGGGGATATCGTCGCCGAAGCCGACCGGGGTCGGGCCGTCGTCCTGATCGCGATAGCGATTGCGACGCTCGCGGTTGTCGTCGTTGGCAGCAGGGAAGGGCCGGTGATTGTTACGAGAACCGTTATGGGACTTGTTGTTGTTCTCAGACTTGCGCTCGTTTCTCACGCTTTCGGCCTTTGCTGGTGCTGCTTCTTCGATCACTTCGACGCCATTATCCTCGACGTCGATATCAGATTTATGACTCGAGGCACTCCGGCCCCCGCGGCCACGATCCCGGTCGCGGCCTCTGCTCTTGGAGTCACGGCGACGGGAAGAACGATCGTCGTCCCGGCCTTCTTCGACCGGGGGCAACGACGACAGGTCGCCGTTTAGCCATTCGACATCTTCGCCGATCAGCTTTTCGATCGCATCGGCATGCTTAGTATCGCGCTTTGTGACGATGGTGAAGGCGGAACCCGAGCGACCGGCACGGCCGGTGCGGCCGATGCGGTGGACATAATCTTCCGAATGGATCGGAACATCGAAGTTGAAGACGTGGCCGACATCGGGAAGATCGAGGCCGCGCGCCGCAACGTCGGAAGCGACGAGAAGCTGGATATTGCCGTCGCGGAAGTTCTGCAGCATGGTCGTGCGCGAGCGCTGATCCATATCGCCGTGCAGCGCGCCGACCGAGAAGCCATGGCGTTCCAGCGAGCGGAAGAGATCCGCGACATCTTTCTTGCGGTTGCAGAAGATGATGGCGTTCTTCAAATCGGTCTGGGAGCGGATGAGATCGCGCAACGTCGCGCGCTTCTCATAATCCTTGCCGTGGGAAGCGACGAAACGCTGCGTGACGGTCTTTGCCGTCGAAGCAGGCTTGGCGACTTCGACACGTTCCGGATTTTGCAGGAAGCGATCTGCCAGCTTCTGGATTTCGCCCGGCATGGTGGCCGAGAAGAACAGCGTCTGGCGCGTGAAAGGAATGAGCTTGGCGATGCGCTCGATATCGGGAATGAAGCCCATGTCGAGCATACGGTCGGCTTCATCGATGACGAAGATTTCGACGGCGCTCATCAGCAGCTTGCCGCGCTCGAAATGGTCGAGCAGGCGGCCTGGCGTGCAGATCAGCACATCGGCGCCGCGCTCCAGCTTGCGATCCTGATCTTCGAAAGAAACGCCACCGATCAGCAGGGCGATGTTCAGGCGATGGTTCTTGCCGTACTTCTCGAAATTCTCCGCGACCTGTGCGGCGAGTTCGCGCGTCGGCTCTAGGATCAGCGTGCGCGGCATGCGCGCGCGGGCACGACCCTTTTCGAGGAGCGTCAGCATCGGCAGAACGAAGGAGGCGGTCTTGCCGGTACCCGTCTGGGCGATCCCGCAGATATCGCGACGCTGTAGCGCAAACGGAATTGCGCCGGCTTGGATCGGAGTCGGTGTGGTGTAGCCCGCGTCAGTTACCGCGGATAGGACTTTTTGGCTCAGGCCAAGGTCAGCAAATGTTGTCAAAGGGAAAACTATTTCCGTTCCGGTTCGGTCGAACACTCGTGAGTCGACATGCCCTAGCATGCCGCAATGCAGCGCGACATAGAACCAAATACCCGCGAAGTCAAGGAAAGCAGGTGGTTCAGAAAGCTTCAGACCAATAGATAACGCAATTTTTAGATTAGCGCCACCTTTGTTGCTCGTTTGTCACAATTCTCGCGGTCAGATTGTCCCTAGTCCATTGATATAACTTGCGAGCTTCGTGCCTGCATTGATGAAATACATCGGGTCGATCGCACGGCCGTTTTCGCGCACTTCATAATGAAGATGCGTGCCGGTCGAACGTCCCGTGCTACCGGCAAGACCGAGGGCGTCGCCGGCCTTGACCGTATCGCCGATCTTGACCAGAATTTCTTCCATATGGCCGTAACGCGTCGAAATGCCGTCTCCGTGGTCGATCTCCACCATGTTGCCATAACCACCTGTCCAGCCGGCGGAGACGACCTTGCCAGGCGCCGTCGCCTTGACCTTTTCCCCAGGGCTGAAGTGGAAATCGGTGCCGGTATGAAGTGCCAGCTTGCCGAAGAAGGGATCCTTGCGATTGCCGAAGGGGCTGGTGATTAGCTTGCCCGGCGCCGGATTGCGAAAGGGCAGGCTTTCGGCTGCGCCGCGTACCGTCTCGAGGCGCGTCAATGCCGTGTCGAGATTGGCCATGGACTGATCGAATTGATCGACATTTTCCGGTGCGACATAAGGACCGCCGACGCCGCCATCATCATTTGCGACGCTCTCATCCTTGCTCGCAGCGCTGGCCATCACGGTCGGAACCTTGACGCCGACATTCTGCATGATCGACTGGATCTCATCGGCGGTCTCCGACGCGCCGGTCGTCAGATGGCGTACGCGGGTCAATTGATCCTGTTCGATATGTTTCAGTGACAATGTCACCCTGGAGAACACCCGGTCGGCACGGTCGGCGACGGTTTCAGGGGCGGGAACATAGGCGAGGGTGGAATTGTCGGGGGTCGCATCGGCGGGCTTGCCGCTCGACAGAAGCCTCTCGATCGACTTAAGCCCTCCCGTCAATTCCGCGTGGTCGCCTTTGGCCGCCGCACTGGCATCTCCAGATGCATTCTTGTTCATCAGGCCAGAACTCTCGGCGCGGTCAAGCAGCGCATCGAGCTTGCCGTGGCGCGATGACAAGGCCTGCTGCTGCTCCATCAGCTTGTCGACCTTCTCCTCGACGACCTGCTGGTCGAGAAGCTGGCGGGACGTAACGCGGTCGACTTGAGCGCGCAGCGCCGCAATGCGATCCTCATAGTCATATTGCATGCGCGCCTGCCGGGCCATGGTGGCGCCGATCAGGTCGTCGCGCAGGACGAGATAGGAGGTGGCGAGGAGATATCCGATCGAAAAGATGCCGATGAGGCACACGACAAGCGCCGCCATCCACGGGCGCACGGTCATGTGGCGCACCGTATCGCCGCTCGCCACGATAATGGTGTGCTGTCGTTTTTGTTTGCCGAAAACCCGGTTCTGAGGCTTGGCTGTCACCGAGAATCTCCCAATCGATGCGCATCGGCATCCACTGGAGACTACACGGAATTATGGTTAACGATTGCTTTCCGCCTCACCCCTAGAAAACCAAAAAACTCTTATAGTTTAGTATGTTATGCATTACTTGTAGACGTAAGGGCGCGGTACAAGGAAGGCGTCAGACCGGCCTCGGCGCGGGCGATGTCATTGAACGGCGCCTTCAGCGAACCGCGGAAATTGGCGCGCACCAAATCCTGGAAGGTGCGGGCCGGATCGCGCCTTTCGCGGGCGCAGAGGAAGCGGAACCATTTGGCGCCAACGGCGACATGCCCTTTCTCGTCATTGTAGATGACATCAAGGACGGCAGCGCTCTCCAAGTCGCCCGTTTCGCGCATTTTCGCCTGCAGCGCCGGCGTCACGTCGAGGCCGCGAGCTTCGAGAATGAGCGGAACGACGGCAAGACGTGCAGTGAGGTCGTTGCGGGTTGCGTGCGCGGCCTGCCACAGGCCGTCATGGGCGGGCAGATCGCCATAGTCGGCGCCAAGATCGCGCAGACGCGCCCGCACCATGCGGAAATGCTTGGCTTCTTCGAAAGCAACCTGCATCCAGCCGTCGAAAAAGGAATTGGGCACTGGTTCGGTGGCGAAGCGCGCGACGATGTCGAGCGCCAGATCGATGGCGTTGAGCTCGATATGGGCGATGGCATGCAGCAGCGCAATGCGACCTTTGACCGTGTGCAGCGAGCGCTTCTTCATATGCTTTGGCGGCACCAGCTCCGGCTTTTCCGGCCGGCCGGGACGATCGGCAAGAGCCGGATCGAGCGGCGAGCGCAGCGACAGCGTGCGCGCAAACCAGCGGGTCGCCGATTCCTGGGCAAGCGCCGTCTTGCGATCGAGATCGGCAGAGCAGATAGCGGCTATCGCGCCGCCGCGCAGCGAAGTGATGGTCTCGATTTCCACCGGCATCAGAGTTCCTGGACAGCAGCCAAGACCTCTTCGGCATGGCCGGCCACTTTGACCTTGCTCCAAATCTTGACGATCCTGCCGTCCGCCCCAATCAGGAAAGTCGAACGCACGACGCCCATGTAGGTCCTGCCATACATGCTCTTTTCCCGCCAGACGCCGTAAGCCTCGGCGGCGGTCTTCTCTTCATCGGAAGCGAGGGGGACGGAGAGGGCGTGCTTCTTCACAAATTTGTCATGGCTCCTGACCGAATCCGGCGACATGCCGAGGACGGCCGCGCCCGCCCTTTCGAAGTCGGCGGCAAGCGCTGTGAAGGCGATCGATTCGGTCGTGCAGGCGGTCGTATCGTCCTTGGGATAAAAGAACAGCACCAATGGCTTGCCGGCAAAATCAGCAAGGCTCACACGGCCGCCGCCATCGCGCGGAAGATCGAAATCTGGCGCTCTGTCGCCGATGCCCAATTCAACCAGAGAGATTTCGGTCACGGGAAAACCTTTCTTTTGCCGGGATTTTGGATGACACTAAATACCAGCCATATATACTGCGCCGGTATGCCGTCCACATCGGACGCAGCGTCACCAACAAAATTGCAAAAAAAGAAAGGGACGCACGGGAGTGATCCGAGGCGAAAAGATTATATTCCGCAAGAAGGATCTCGTCTCGCTCGACCACTTGCCTTCCGCTCAGGTCGACGATCCTATGATCGTGCATGTCCCCGAGCGCAAACGGCGCAAGCGCTCGCATGTCTGGCATGTCTGCCGCATCACCCTTGTCTTCATCGCCTTTCTCGCCCTGATCGCCGGCGCCGTCATCGCGACCATCGAGGGCGGCATTTTCGATGAACCCCTGTCGCAGAAGGCACAGCTTGCCCTCGATCGCGCGATCGGGCCTCGCTACAAAGCGGAGGTTGGCTCGACCGTGGTCCGCTTTACGCCCACCCTGCGGCTGGAGCTGGAAGCCCGCAACGTCAATGTGGTCGACCAGGAGAGCGGCAAGCACCTGTCGACCATGTCGGCGGTCAGCATGGTGCTCGATCCGCTGGCGCTTGTCGAAGGCCGTGTCGAAGTGGCCAATGTGGCGGCAGAGGGCATCGCGCTCGACACGTCGCTGCTGCCGCAGGGCGATCCCGTCGACCTGACGATGCTGCGCGTCGATGCGTTACCGCAAGCGCTGAAGTCAGCCTTCGACAATCTCGATTTCCTCGAGCGTTTCGTCGAACGCGGCGGCACGAACTCGGTGCGCATTTCCGGCTTTGCCGTCAAGCTGGCACGACAGGAGGGCGGCGAGCCGATCTCGCTCGTGGTCGACAGCCTCACCTTCGAGCGCAGCGGACCGACATCGCTGCATCTTTATGGACAGGTTGCGGTCAACGGCTCCGTCGCGACGCTGGATGTCACCGCCGATCAACAGGAGGCTGGGCGCAGTTCTTCCCTGACCGCAAAGGTAACCAATCTCGACCTGAAGCCGTTAACGATGGCCTATGATCAGAACGGCACGCCGCGCCAGGGCATCATGAGTTTCGCCGGAATGACGGTGACCGCCATGCGTGGTGGTTCAGGGATAGAACCAAAGCTCAGCGCCTCGATCGATGTCCAACCCGGCACGCTCTACATGGACCGCGACCCGCAGGAGCTGACAAAGGCCAACATCAATCTCGCCTACAACTTCGCCCACCACACGCTTGAGATTGCGCCGTCTAAGGCTCAATTCGTCGGCACTATTGTGCCATTCTCCGGGGCGCTGATCGACCTCGACCATATCGACGCCAATGCCGGCAAGGGCTTCGGCATCGACTTCCTGATTCGTGGCGGCACGGCAGCATCCTCCATTTCGGGCGAACAGCCGGTCAGCTTCGACGGGCAGGCGACGGGGCGTTTCCTGGCGGCGACCAAGGAACTGCAATTCGAAAATCTCGGCATCTCCACGCCGCTGGGCGCGTTGTTTGGCTCCCTGCATCTGAAACTCGGAGACAGCTCGCCGGAGATCAGCTTCGGCGGCCGCGCCGACAAGCTCGATACGACCGCGATCAAGCAGCTCTGGCCGTTCTGGATGGCCTCGAAACCTCGGGTCTGGGTGGAGAAAAACCTCTTCGGCGGCACGGTGACCAATGGGGTCATTTCGGTCTTCATCCCCGCCGGACGACTGGCGGAAGCGGCGAAAACGGGCAAGCTGCAGCTCGGAAAGAACGAATTGCACATCGCCTTCGATATCGATGAGGCGCGCCTCGACGTGCCAGGCGAGATTCCGCCAATCCGGGACACCCAGGCGCATTTCGATCTGACCGGTCCGACGATGAGCGTCGATATTGCGAGCGGCACCTCCTATTTCCCCTCAGGCCGCTCGGTGACGCTGAACGACAGCAATTTCTCGATCCCGTCGGCCTACGACAAGCCATTGATGGCCACCCTCACGCTGGAAATATCCGGCACGGGCGATTCCATCGGCGAGTTGTTGACCTATAAGCCGCTGGAAGTGCTGCAGCGAACCGAGTTCAAACCGGAGAACTTCAACGGCAAGATCGTCGCCAAGGTCGATGCGACAATCGGCCTGATCAGCGATCAGAAGCCGCCGCCGCCGGTCTGGAAGGCGAACTTGCAGCTCGATGACGTCGATCTGCTGAAGCCGATGAACAACCGCAAGATTTCCAATCTTACGGGCGAGATCGACGCCGATCCCCAATCCGTGCATCTGGATGCCCAGGCGCAGATCGACGGCATTCCAGCGCAAATCGATATGGTCGAACCGACGGACGGCAAATCAACGGCCAAACGCAGTCGCGTGATCACTGCCACGCTCACCGATGCCCAACGTAACAGCGTCATACCGGGTCTCAATGACATTATCGATGGCCCGATTAAGATAGAACTCACGCGCATCGACGACGATCGGCAGGGCGTCAAGATCGACCTCGCCAAGGCGGCCTTGACCGTTCCGTGGGTCGGCTGGTCGAAAGGCAGCGGCATTCCAGCCACCGCCCAATTCGAGGCCTCCGGGCCGGACAGCCAGACAGTGCTCAAAAATTTCGTCCTCAAAGGAGATGGCTTCGGTGTCAGCGGCGATCTCGTCGTCAGCAAGGGTGGCCTGTCTTCGGCAAATTTCGATAGCGTCAAGCTTTCCGCGCTCGATGATTTCGCGCTGTCGATCAAGCACGGCAAAAGCGGCAACTACGACATATCCGTCGCCGGCAATTCGGCCGATCTCCGGCCAGTTCTGGCGCGGCTGAAAACAGCATCCAGCGACAAAAGTGACAACAAGGATGATTCGTCCGGTGCAACGATCCGGGCCAATCTCGATAAGGTCGTCGGCTTCAACGATGAGTCGATCGGAAATCTCAAGGGCGTCTATTCCATCGTCGGCGGCCGCACGATAGCTGCGGATTTCTCCGGCCTCACGCACAGCGGCGAGGCCGTCGTCAGCCAGGTGAGCAAGGGCGGAGACGGCGGAACTATTCGCATCACCAGCGGCGATGCGGGCGCAGTGGCGCGTTTTGCCGATCTCTACAAGCATCTGCAAGGCGGCCTGCTCAATCTGTCGCTACGCTCCACGGGAACTGATGCCTGGGACGGTTCGCTCGATATCCGTAACTTCGCCATCATCGACGAAAAGAAGCTTTCGACCATCGTTTCCACACCGAGCGGCAAAAATGGGCGAAGCCTGAATTCGGCCGTCAAACAGAATATCGATACGCGATCCCAGAGTTTCGAGCGCGGTTTCGCGCGCTTGGTGCTGCGTAAGGGGACGCTTGCGGTGGAAAATGGCGTTGTCCGCGGCGTACAGGTGGGCGCGACGTTTCAAGGCACGGTGAAGGACGCGAACGGCAACATGGACCTGACGGGCACGTTCATGCCCGCCTATGGCCTCAACCGGCTGTTCGCCGAAGTGCCGATCGTCGGATTCATCCTTGGCAACGGCAGCGACCGCGGCCTGATCGGCATCACGTTCAGGCTCACCGGAAACTTTGAAAAACCGAACCTGCAGATCAACCCGCTGTCGATCATCGCACCGGGCGTGTTCCGGCAGATCTTCGAGTTCTGAGCTTCACGCCGAGCACGCAGGCCAAACCGATCATCGTTCGTTCGCCAACCGCTCGCGTATGCGTTCAGGTCCGCCGATCATGCGCCGGGCGGAAGGTCGCTCAGGATCGACCACGCGCCAGAACGGGGCAGTGCCGTCTTGACTGATTTGCACCAGATGTCGCTGGACGGTCACGGGGCAGCAGGCATCCGCTCCATATTCCCTGGCGAGCGCCCGTCTTATCTTGGCAATGTCAGATAATTCGCCAGGAGGGGCGGCCCGGAGTGCCCGAGCAACCATGTCCTTGCTGGGAATCAGCATGCTCTGCGTGAGGCTTTTACCTTTACGCCTCGTTTCGATTACCGGCAGTTCGTCCATAACTCGCCTCCAGAGTTGATCTCTACAAAAGACGAACGGAAATGCCATGGTCCGACATGACCGTGCATTAAATTGCTGCGGAGGCGCTGAAAGCGTAAAAAAGCCGGCGGGTTGCGCCGGCTTTCGTGTTTCGGTGTCAGGCAGCCTATTAAGCAGCAGGGCGGATCAGGATGTGCTTCTTCTTGCCGAGCGACAGCTTGATGACGCCATCGGCGGTGACTTCGCCGTTGCCGATCACCTTGCGTTCGTCGCTGATCGCCTGATCATTGATGCGCACGGCGCCGCCCTGGACATGACGGCGGGCTTCGCCGTTCGAGCCGGCGAGACCCGCGCGGACGATCAGCGAGAGCAGCCCGATGCCGGCGTCGAGTTCGGATGCGGGAAGATCGACGGACGGCAGGTTTTCAGAAAGCCCGCCTTCCTCAAAGGTTTTGCGCGCGGTTTCGGCGGCAAGTTCGGCGGCTTGGCGGCCATGCAGGATCGCGGTGACTTCGGTGGCGAGGATCTTCTTGACCTCGTTGATCTCCGAGCCGGCGAGGGCGGAAAGGCGGGCGATCTCGTCCATCGGCAGCGTGGTATAAAGCTTCAGGAAGCGGGAGACGTCCGCATCCTCGGTGTTGCGCCAGTATTGCCAGAAATCATAGGCCGAGAGCAGGTCGGCGTTCAGCCAGATCGCGCCGGAGGCCGACTTGCCCATTTTGGCACCCGAGGAGGTGGTCAACAGTGGCGAGGTCAGAGCAAAAAGCTGCTTGGTCCCCATGCGGTGACCGAGGTCGATACCGTTGACGATATTGCCCCATTGATCCGAACCACCCATTTGCAGGCGGCAGTCGTAACGCTTGGCCAGTTCGACGAAGTCGTAGGCCTGCAGGATCATGTAGTTGAATTCGAGGAAGGACAGCGACTGCTCGCGATCCAGGCGCGTCTTGACGCTATCGAAGGAGAGCATGCGGTTGACCGAGAAATGGCGGCCGACGTCGCGCAGGAATTCCAGGTAGTTGAGCGAACGCAGCCACTCCGCGTTGTTGATCATCAACGCATCTTTGGGGCCTTCGCCGTATGTCAGGTAGTTGGAGAAGACGCGCTTGATCGAGGCGATGTTGCTTTCAATGGTATCGATCGTCATCAACTGACGCGATTCCTCCTTGAAAGAGGGATCGCCGACCATGCCGGTACCGCCACCCATGAGCGAGACGGCACGGTGGCCGGTCGCCTGCAGCCAATGCAACATCATGATCTGGATCAGCGAGCCCGCATGCAGGCTCGGCGCCGTCGGGTCGAAGCCGATATAGGCCGTCACGGTTTCCTTGGCGAAGAGGTCGTCGAGGCCGGCTTCATCGGAAATCTGGTGGATGAAGCCGCGCTCTTGCAAGGTGCGCAGGAAATCGGATTTGAACTCAGCCATGATCTTGGTCTCTCGGGGCGCCGCAGGTGTGCCATGCGGCGAAATCGCTATTGTTGAACCGTCGCGGCGCGTTTAGCACTGATTTATCGGCTCGTCACCATTTTGGTTGACTGCCGCGTGGGAAGTTTGAGCAGGATTGGGAAGCGACGCGACCAATGAGCGACACCATTATATTGGAGACCCCGCGTCTCATTCTGACGATGTGGGACAAGTGCGACGCCGAGCTCATCAGACAATTGCATTCGACGATCGAGACGACTCGCTATCTCTCGGGCGCCGCGCCATGGACTCTTGAGAAGGCCGAGGCGCGCCTCAAAAGCTGGTTTAATGAACAGGCGCGCGATGGCGTGACCAAATACAAGATGCTCAGACGCGACGACGGCCGTTTCATCGGACGGGCTGGCTTTTCCCGGTTTGAGGAGAGCGAACGCGGCGAATTCGAACTCGGTTATTCCATCCGTCGGGAAGCCTGGGGAAATGGTTATGCCACCGAAATTGCAGGGGCGCTTGCGGACTGGTTTTTCCAACGCGGTTTCGCTCGCCAGTTCATCGCCTTCACCCATCCGGAAAACGCCGCGTCGCAGCGGGTTCTCCGTAAAATCGGCATGCAATATCGCGCGCCGATTGTGATCGACGGCGTTTCAGGTCTCAGTTTTCAGATGTCGCGGTAACGGAAAGCCTTCTCCCCGAAGGGAGAAGGGGTAAATCACCTGATCCGCTTGGCTGCCGGTTCTGGCACCAATTCGCCATTCAGACGACGATCGAGATAGTCTTCACATTCGCCGAGCAGCGTATCGACCTGGCCATTGAAGAAATGGTTGGCGCCGGGGACGATCCTGTGGGTGATGAGGATGCCCTTCTGCGTCTTCAGCTTTTCGACGAGGCCGTTGACGTCCTTTTCCGGAGCGACCTTGTCGGAATCACCGTTGATGATCAGGCCCGAGGACGGGCAGGGCGCCAGGAACGAGAAATCATAGATGTTCGGCTGTGGTGCGATCGACATGAAGCCTTCGATTTCCGGTCGGCGCATCAGAAGCTGCATGCCGATCCAGGCGCCGAAGGAATAGCCGGCGACCCAGCAGCTCTTCGAATCCGGGTGCAGGCTCTGCACCCAGTCGAGCGCCGAAGCGGCGTCAGACAATTCGCCGGCGCCATGGTCGAATTCGCCCTGGCTGCGGCCGATACCGCGGAAATTGAAGCGAAGCGTCGTGAAGCCGCGCTTCTGGAACATATAGAAGAGCTGGTAGACGACCTGATTGTTCATCGTGCCGCCGAATTGCGGATGAGGGTGCAGGATAATAGCGATCGGGGCGCTCTTTTCCTTGGATGGCTGATAGCGGCCTTCAAGGCGGCCTGCGGGGCCGTTGAAAATAACTTCGGGCATCGATACTCCGGCTCTTCTTTTTCTGCGTTCAAACTAGGCGGGACGCAGCAAGTTGACTTGACTAATGCGCTCATCTTTTCTAGAACGCAGTTTAGAACAATTCGAAACTTGGCACGATCTTCCATGCGTTGTTTGTGCAACGGTTTGTCGAACGTGTCATAAGGCATGCCCGGCTGAAATTTCAAGGAAAATGAGCCGGGCACAACAAGGCTTCGTCAGGCAGGAAGAAGATTATGGCGGCAACGCGCCTTTATCTCGACTGGAATGCCACCGCACCGCTTCATCCGGCGGCGCGCGACGCTATGTTGCACGCCTTGGACCTCTATGGAAACCCCAATTCTGTTCATGGCGAAGGGCGTGCGACGCGGGCGGCGATCGAAGCTGCGCGCCGGCAGGTCGCAAGTCTGACGGGGGCCGAACCGGCTCATGTCGTCTTTACCAGCGGCGCAACGGAAGCCGCCAACATGGTGCTGACGCCGGAATTCCGCATGGGCCGTACGCCCCTTGCGATCGGCCATCTCTATATATCGGCAATCGAGCATCCAGCCCTCAGGGAGGGTGGCCGATTCCCGAAGGAAAAGATCAGCGAAATACCGGTGACATCGGACGGTGTTGTCGATCTTGCTGCGCTGGAAGCGATGCTTTCGGCCCATGACAAGGCAAGTGGGCTGCCGATGGTGGCGATCATGCTTGCTAACAACGAAACCGGCATTCTCCAGCCCGTGCGCGAAGCGGCTGAGATCGTGCAGGCATTCGGCGGCCTCTTGGTCGTCGACGCCGTGCAGGCGGCAGGCCGGGTTCCGATCGATATCAACGAGATCGGCGCCGACTTCCTCGTCATCTCATCGCATAAGATCGGCGGACCGAAAGGGGCCGGCGCGCTCGTCTCTCGCGGCGAAGTGCTGATGCCGAAGCCGCTGATCCATGGCGGCGGACAGGAAAAAGGGCATCGTTCCGGCACGGAGAACGCATTGGCCGTCGTCGGCTTCGGCGCGGCCGCGGCCGCGGCCGCCGCCGAGTTCGACAGCCGCAATGCGGCCGCTGCGAAACTCCGTGACCGACTGGAGGAGGGCATGCGGCTTGCCGCGCCCGATGTCATCATTCACGGCGAAGGCGGCCCGCGCGTGCCGAATACCAGTTTCTTCACCCTGCCGGGGCTGAAGTCCGAAACCGGACAGATCGCCTTCGATCTCGAAGGGGTGGCGATTTCGGCAGGTTCCGCCTGCTCTTCCGGCAAGGTGGGTGAAAGCCATGTGCTGATGGCGATGGGCTGCGATCCCAAGCTCGGGGCGCTGCGCATTTCGCTTGGATTTACGACGACCGAAGAGGATGTCGAACGCGCGATTGCTGCGTTCGCCCGAATTGCGGGACGGCGTAAACTTGCCGGAGCTGCGGCCTAACGGCCACAATTTTGCGGAAACAGAAATTTCCGCTTGCCAAGCGGGCTGAAAAGTCCCTTTTGGCCGACTACATAGAGGGTAGACATTTCAGTCTGCCGCAACGTTGACAAGCTGCCGGACCTTGGATCCGGCGAGATTGGAGAACGACATGCCTGCAGTCCAGGAAACAGTCGATCAGGTTCGCTTGATCGATGTGGACCAGTATAAGTACGGTTTTGAGACCACCATCGAGGTGGAAAAGGCTCCCAAGGGTCTTTCCGAAGACATTATCCGCTTCATCTCTGCCAAGAAGCAGGAACCGGAATGGATGCTGGAATGGCGCCTCGAGGCTTATCGTCGCTGGTTGACGCTTGAAGAGCCCACATGGGCGCGCGTCGACTATCCGAAGATCGACTTCAACGATATTCACTATTACGCAGCGCCGAAGAAGTTTGCCGGTCCGAAATCGCTCGACGAAGTCGACCCGGAGCTGCTGAAGACCTATGAAAAGCTCGGCATCCCCCTGCGTGAGCAGGAGATCCTTGCTGGCGTCGAGAAGCCGAAGATCGCCGTCGATGCGGTGTTCGATTCGGTCTCGGTGGTCACCACCTTCAAGGAAGAGCTGAAGAAGGCCGGCGTGATCTTCATGTCGATTTCGGAGGCGATCCGCGAGCATCCTGATCTCGTGCGCAAATATCTCGGCTCCGTCGTTCCGACGACCGACAATTTCTATGCGACGCTGAATTCGGCCGTGTTCACCGATGGCTCCTTCGTCTTCGTGCCGAAGGGCGTGCGGTGCCCAATGGAGCTTTCCACCTATTTCCGCATCAACGAGAAGAACACCGGCCAGTTCGAGCGTACGCTGATCATCGCCGAAGAGGGAGCCTATGTCTCCTATCTCGAAGGCTGCACCGCGCCGCAGCGCGACGAAAATCAGCTGCATGCGGCTGTCGTCGAACTGATTGCCCTGGACGACGCAGAGATCAAGTATTCGACCGTTCAGAACTGGTATCCGGGCGACAAGCACGGCAAGGGCGGCATCTATAACTTCGTCACCAAGCGTGGCGATTGCCGCGGCGATCGCTCGAAGATCTCCTGGACCCAGGTCGAGACCGGCTCAGCGATCACCTGGAAATACCCGTCCTGCATCCTGCGCGGCGACGACAGCCGTGGCGAGTTCTACTCGATCGCCGTGTCCAACGGCCACCAGCAGGTCGACAGCGGCACCAAGATGATCCACCTCGGCAAGAACACGTCGAGCCGCATCATTTCGAAGGGCATCGCCGCCGGCGTATCGCAGAACACCTATCGCGGCCAGGTCTCGGCGCATCGCCGCGCGACCAACGCCCGCAACTTCACGCAATGCGACTCGCTGCTGATCGGCGACAAATGCGGTGCGCATACGGTGCCTTATATCGAGGCGAAGAACTCGTCGGCGCATTTCGAGCACGAGGCCACCACGTCGAAGATCTCCGAGGACCAGTTGTTCTATTGCCTGCAGCGCGGCATCCCGGAAGAAGCGGCGATTGCGTTGATCGTCAACGGCTTCGTCAAGGAAGTCCTGCAGGAGTTGCCGATGGAGTTCGCCGTTGAAGCGCAGAAGCTGATCGGCATCTCGCTGGAAGGCAGCGTAGGGTAAAGCCCTCGACAAGAGACATGTTTTTGGCGCGCAAGCGGCGCGCCGCACCTTCATTCCTTCGATAGGATTCTACTATGCTTGAAATCAAGAACCTGCACGCCCGCATCGCCGAAGACGGCACCGAGATCATCCGCGGCCTGGACCTGACGGTGAAGGCTGGCGAAGTGGCTGCCATCATGGGTCCGAACGGCTCCGGCAAGTCGACGCTCTCCTACATTCTTTCCGGCCGCGACGATTACGAAGTCACGGAAGGCGATATCCTCTACAATGGCGAGAGCATTCTGGAACTCGACGCCGCCGAACGCGCCGCCAAGGGCATCTTCCTGGCTTTCCAATATCCGGTCGAAATTCCCGGCGTCGCCACGATGCAGTTCCTGAAGGTGGCGATGAACGAGCAGCGCAAGGCGCGCGGCGAAGCCGAACTGACGACGCCTGACTTCATGCGCCGCGTCAAGGACGCTGCCGGCAAGCTGCAGATCAACACCGAGATGCTGAAGCGCCCGCTGAACGTCGGTTTCTCCGGCGGCGAGAAGAAGCGCGCCGAAATCCTGCAGATGGCACTCCTCGAGCCGCAGCTTTGCGTGCTGGACGAAACCGATTCCGGTCTCGATATCGATGCGCTGAAGATCGTCGCCGACGGCGTCAATGCGCTGCGTTCTCCCGATCGCGCCGTGATCGTCATCACCCACTATCAGCGCCTGCTCGACTATATCATCCCGGACACCGTGCACGTGCTCTACAAGGGCCAGGTGATCAAGTCCGGCGACAAGACGCTGGCGCATGAGCTCGAAGCCAACGGCTATGCCGACATCATCGGGGCTGCGGCCTGATCGGGGCGGAAAGGATACGTCGATGAACATTCAGACGACGAGCCGTCTGACCGCCGCTGAGACGGCGCTGATCGAGGCTTATAACAACCAGTTGGGCGATTTGCCGGGTGATGGCGACGTGCTCGCCGTCCGCGACCGTTTGCTGGACGATCTCAAGACCGCTGGCCTGCCGACGCGGCGTTTCGAAGCCTGGCATTATACCGATTTCAAGACCCTGCTGCGTTCCGTCCCGACAGACATAGGCGCCGGCAGCGTCGAGCCCTTATCGCCGACCGTTCCCGGTTCGGCCGTGCTATCGGTTCTGCAGGGCAGCACGAGCGGCAAAACCTCGGTCGATGGCCTGGTTGTCCGCCGTTATGCCGATAGTCTGGCTGACGGTACCGCCGCCGCTCGGCTGACCGCGCTAGGAAGGGATGACGCCATCGGCCGCATCAACGGCAGCTTCGTGCGCGACGGCTATGTCATCGAATTTCCGGATGGGACTGAGCTTGATGCGCCGCTCGAAATCCAGTTCATCCATGCCGGTGGCCAGATCCATAGCCGTCTGCCGGTCTCGTTCGGCGCCGATGTCAAGGCGACCGTGATCGAACGCCACCAGGCCGTGCCCGGTGCTGCGGCAATGGTCTCCTCGGTCAGCGATATCAAGATCGGCAAGGGTGCCGAAGTGACCTGGATCATCCTGCAGGAGCAGGGAACCGAGGATACGCATCTCGGCCAGATTCGCGTCGACCTCGGCGCGCAGGCTAAGCTGAAGCTGTTCGTCATCAATGCCGGCGGCAAGCTGGTGCGCCAGGAGCTGCATGTAAAAGTCACAGGCGAGGGCTCCGACCTTGTTCTGCGCGGCGTCAATTTGCTCGGTGGCGATACGCATACCGATGTGACGCTGGTGCTTGGCCACGACGTACCGCATACGGGCTCGACGGAGATCATGCGCAACGTGGTGTTCGACCGCGCTCGCGGTGTCTTCCAAGGCATGATCCGGGTCGCTCCGGATGCGCAGAAGACCGATGCCCGCATGGCCTGCAACACGCTGCTGATGTCCGACGATGCCGAGTTCTCGGTCAAGCCGGAGCTGGAAATCTTCGCCGACGATGTGCAGTGCGGCCATGGCGCCACGGTTGCCGATATCGACGAGAACCATCTCTACTACATGATGGCGCGCGGTATCCCCAGGAACAAGGCCCGCGCCATGCTGGTCAATGCCTTCGTGGCCGAGATTATCGAAGAGCTGGAAGACGAAGCCCTGGTCGAGGCGCTGGAAGGCGTTATCTCGGACTGGCTCGAAAATCACGCCTGATTGGAGCAATGCTCGTGGACAAGATCGTACCAGCCACCGCCTATGACGTCGAAGCAATCCGCCGGGATTTTCCGATCCTGTCGACGACCGTCCATGGCAAACCGCTGGTCTATCTTGACAACGGTGCATCAGCACAGAAGCCGCAGGTCGTGATCGACGCGATCTCGCATGCCTATTCTCGCGAATATGCGAACGTGCATCGCGGGCTGCATTTCCTGTCCAATGCGGCCACCGAGGCCTATGAGGCTGCGCGCGAAAAAGTGCGCCGCTTCCTGAATGCGCCGTCGGTGGATGATATCATCTTCACCAAGAATTCCACCGAAGCGATCAATACCGTCGCCTATGGCTGGGGCATGCCCAAGCTGGGCGAGGGCGACGAGATCGTCGTCTCCATTATGGAGCATCACTCCAACATAGTGCCCTGGCATTTCATCCGCGAGCGGCAGGGCGCCAAGTTGGTCTGGGTGCCGGTGGATGACGATGGGGCCTTCCATATCGAGGATTTCGAAAAGAGCCTGACGGAACGTACCAAGCTCGTTGCGATCACCCACATGTCGAATGCGCTTGGCACCATCGTTCCGGTCAAAGAAGTCTGCCGCATCGCGCATGAGCGCGGCATTCCGGTGCTGATCGACGGCTCGCAAGGCGCCGTGCACCTGCCCGTCGACGTGCAGGACATTGATTGCGACTGGTATGTCATGACCGGCCACAAGCTCTACGGCCCTTCGGGGATCGGCGTGCTCTATGGCAAGAAGGACAGGTTGCGCGAGATGCGGCCCTTCCAGGGCGGCGGCGAGATGATCTTCGACGTCACCGAGGATAACGTCACTTACAATGATCCGCCGCATCGTTTCGAAGCCGGCACTCCGCCCATCGTTCAGGCGATCGGACTTGGCGCCGCGCTCGACTATATGGAAAGCGTCGGCCGAGAGGCGATCGCCCGGCACGAGGCCGATCTCGCGGCATATGCGGCGGAGCGGCTGCGGGAGATCAATTCGCTGCGCGTTTTCGGCACGGCACCCGGCAAAGGTGGTATTTTCTCCTTCGAACTCGCGGGTATCCATTCCCACGATGTTTCGATGGTGATCGACCGGCAGGGCGTTGCCGTACGCGCGGGCACACATTGCGCCCAGCCGCTCTTGAAACGCTTCGGCGTGACCTCCACATGCCGTGCATCGTTCGGCATGTACAATACCCGTGCCGAGGTGGATGCCCTGGCCGATGCGCTGGAATATGCGCGAAAATTCTTTGCCTAAGGAGGCAAGCGATGTCACTCGATGAAAGCGAACAGAAGATCGACGTGCGCGAGGGCATCGTGCATTCCAGCATTCCCGAGGCCGAACTGGCGCGCCTCAGCGAGGATGTCATCAGCGCGCTGAAGACGGTCTATGACCCTGAAATTCCTGCCGACATCTTCGAACTCGGTCTCGTCTACAAGATCGACATCGAGGACGATCGCATGGTGAAGATCGTCATGACGCTGACCGCGCCGGGTTGCCCCGTCGCCGGCGAGATGCCTGGCTGGGTCGAAAATGCGGTCGGTGCTGTCGAAGGGGTTTCCGGCGTCGAAGTCAGCATGACCTTCGATCCGCCGTGGACGCCGGATCGCATGTCCGAAGAGGCGCAGGTGGCCGTCGGCTGGTATTGAAGCTTTAAGCCGCCCGCTTTACATTATGACTCGAAGCACCGGATCTTGACCCCGGTTGTGGAAGGAGAATGGGCCCATGGGCTTTGCAGTAATGAGCATGACGGATGACGCGGCAGCGCGCGTCAAGGCGATCGTCGAAAATTCCGGTCCCGATGCCAAGGGCGTTCGCGTCGGCATCAAGAAGGGCGGCTGCGCCGGGATGGAATATACCATCGACCTGGTGACCGAACCGAATGCCAAGGACGACCTGATCGAGCGCAACGGCGCCAAGGTCTGGGTCGAGCCGTCGGCCGTGCTTTATCTCCTTGGCACCGAGATGGGTTTCGAAACCACCACGCTGCGTTCCGGCTTCACCTTCACCAATCCCAACCAGACGTCGGCCTGCGGCTGCGGCGAATCCGTCGAGTTGAAGCCCGCCGATCTCGCGGCCCTGGCTGCGCAGCGTCAGGCCGCTCCGGCGGTCTGAACAAACCTTTCGCCGCCTTAGTATCAGGCAGCGTCCGATTTGCGGTCGGCCACCGGCACCGGCGTCAGTTTCAAGCCAAGTGCTTTCACGACCTTTAGAATCGTCGCAAATTCCGGATTTCCATCGCCACTGAGCGCCCGATAGAGCGCTGAGCGGTTCATGCTGACATCCTTGGCAAGCTTGCTCATGTTGCGCGTTCGCGCCACGGCGCCGAGGGCCCTGGCGATGTGAGAGGGATCGTCGGTTTCGAAAGCGGCTGCAATATAGCCATCCATGGCGTCCATGCTGATGAGCTTTTCCCCATCCATCCCATATGCCTTTCCGTATAAGCCAGTCGCGGATGAGCGCAGCTTCGCTCTCATGTAAGCCATGTCCGCAGGCACACATGGGCGGTGACATCCGCATGGCAGTTCTCAAATTGATTTTTTACGAGCAAAAACGCCGCGCGTCCGATCGGACACGCGGCGCTGTCATAGAGATTTTTCGCGATAGATTTATGTCGGACAGGAGTGAAGCGGCTGAACCGCTTCACTTTTTCGGAAAAGCGCTTACTCGGCAGCTTCGGCGTAGGCCTCGACCGGTGGGCAGGTGCAGATGAGATTCCGATCGCCGAAGACATTGTCCACACGGTTGACGGGCGACCAGTATTTGTCGACCCGGAATGCACCCGGCGGGAAGCAGGCTTGCTCGCGGGAATAGGGCCGGTTCCACTCGCCGACGAGGTCTTCAACCGTGTGCGGCGCATTTTTCAGCGGGTTGTCAGTCTTGTCCATCCGGCCTTCTTCGATGGCGCGGGCCTCCTCGCGGATCGCAAGCATCGCCTCGCAGAACCGGTCGAGTTCGGCCTTGGTCTCCGATTCGGTCGGTTCGATCATCAGCGTGCCGGCAACCGGCCAGCTCATGGTGGGCGCGTGGAAGCCGCAATCGATCAGGCGCTTGGCGACGTCATCGACGGTGACGCCGGCGCTGTCGACCAGCGGGCGCGTGTCGATGATGCATTCATGCGCCACGCGGCCAGTCTTCGACTTGTAGAGCACGTCGTAAGCGCCATTCAGCCGCGCTGCGATATAGTTGGCGTTGAGGATTGCGACCTTCGTCGCCTGCGTCAGCCCTTCGCCGCCCATCATCAGGCAGTAGCTCCAGGAAATCGGCAGGATCGAAGCAGAGCCGAAGGCTGCGGCGGAGACCGCACCGCTGCGGCCGTCCATCTCCGGATGGCCGGGCAGGTGCGCCGCCAGATGCGCCTTGACGCCGATCGGCCCCATGCCGGGGCCGCCGCCGCCGTGCGGAATGCAGAAGGTCTTGTGCAGGTTCAGGTGGCTGACGTCGGAGCCGATGTCGCCGGGACGAGAGAGGCCGACCATGGCGTTCATATTGGCGCCATCGAGATAGACTTGGCCACCGTGCATATGCACGACATCACAAATCTCTTTCACCGTCTCTTCGAAGACGCCGTGCGTCGACGGATAGGTGATCATGCAGCAGGAGAGATTGGCCGCATATTGCTCCGCCTTGGCGCGGAAGTCCGCCATGTCGATATCGCCGTCATCGCTGACCTTGACGACGACCACCTTCATGCCTGCCATCTGTGCAGAAGCCGGATTGGTGCCGTGGGCCGAGGTCGGGATCAGGCAGATGTCGCGATGACCCTGGCCGTTGGCGATGTGATAGTTGCGGATGGTGAGCAGGCCGGCATATTCGCCCTGCGCGCCGGAATTCGGCTGCATGGAGAAGGCGTCATAGCCCGTCACAGCGCAAAGTTTTTCCGTCAGGTCATCGATCATTTCACGATAACCGAGCGCCTGATCGGCCGGGACGAAAGGATGAATATCCGCGAATTCCGGCCAACTTATCGGCAACATCTCAGCCGTTGCATTAAGCTTCATCGTGCAGGAGCCGAGCGGGATCATCGAGCGGTCGAGCGCCAGATCACGATCGGAGAGCCGGCGGATATAGCGGGTCATCTCGCTTTCGGCACGGTTCATATGGAAGATCGGATGCGTCAGATATTCGCTGGTGCGCAGCAGGTTCTTCGGCAATCGATAGCCGGATTCGAAGTCGGCGAGGCGGAAATTGCCGCCGAAGGCACGCCAGACGGCTTCCAGCGTTGCCGGACGGCTTCGCTCGTCAAGGCTCATGCCGATCTTGGTTTCGCCCACCTTGCGCAGATTGACGCCTTCGGCGACAGCCGCGCGCAGGATCAGGCCCTGCATATGGCCGACCTCCACGGTGATCGTATCGAAGAAAGTCTCAGGCTCGATCTTGTAGCCGAGCCTTTCCAGGCCCTTTGCCATCAACACGGCTTTCTGATGCACCTGCTGGGCGATCGCCTTGATGCCCTGGGGGCCGTGGAAGACGGCATACATGGAAGCCATGACGGCGAGCAGCACCTGCGCGGTGCAGATGTTCGACGTCGCCTTTTCACGGCGAATGTGCTGCTCACGAGTCTGCAGCGACAGGCGATAGGCGCGGTTGCCGCGGGCGTCGACGGAAACGCCGACCAAGCGGCCGGGCATGGAGCGCTTATAGGCATCCTTGACGGCCATGTAGGCCGCATGGGGTCCGCCATAGCCGACTGGCACGCCAAAGCGCTGCGATGAGCCGACGGCAATGTCCGCGCCCATTTCGCCGGGCGATTTAAGTAGCGTCAAGGCCAGTGGATCGGCGGCGACCACGGCGATGGCGCCGGTCTGATGCAGCCTTGCAATCAAGCCGGTGAAGTCGTTGATGTGACCATGCGTGCCCGGATATTGGAAGATGGCGCCGAAGACATCGACCGGATCGAGATCGGTGAAGGGATTGCCGACGATGACGGTCCAGCCAAGCGGTTCGGCGCGGGTCTTGATCAATGCGATTGTCTGCGGATGGCAATCGGCATCGACGAAGAAAGCCTTGGCCTTTGATTTCGCCACGCGCTCGGCCATCGCCATGCCTTCGGCGGCAGCGGTTGCTTCGTCGAGCAGCGAGGCGTTGGCAACATCGAGGCCCGTCAGATCGCAGATCATCGTCTGGTAGTTCAGCAGCGCCTCGAGGCGGCCCTGGCTGATTTCCGGCTGATAGGGCGTATAGGCCGTGTACCAGGCGGGATTTTCCAGGATATTGCGCTGGATGACCGGAGGCGTGATCGTGCCGTAATAGCCCTGGCCGATCAGCGAGACGAGGACCTTGTTCTTGTTGGCGGTCTCGCGCAGCTTGTCGAGCGCCTCACGTTCCGTCATCGGCGCAGCCCAGGTGAGCGGCGCCTTCTGGCGGATGGTGGGCGGCAGCGTCGCATTAATCAGCCCGTCGAGGCTGTCATAGCCGATCGCCTTCAGCATATCAGCCATTTCAGACGGAGAGGGACCGATATGGCGGCGATTGGCGAAATCGTAGGGCTGGTAGTCGGTGAATGTGAATTCCGTAGGCGTATTCATTACGCAATGAACTCCTTATATCCGGATTCATCAAGTAAACCATCGGCATCAGCAATATTCTTCAGCTTCAGCTTGAAGAACCAGCCAGCGCCCATCGGATCAGAATTGACGAGCGCCGGATCGGCGGTGATGGCTTCGTTGATCTCGGTGATCTCGCCGTCGAGCGGACAATAGACTTCGGACGCCGCCTTGACGGATTCGACCGTCGCCGCATCGTCTCCCTTGGAGAAGCTGGCGCCGACCTCGGGCAATTCCACGAAAACCAGATCGCCGAGCTGTTCGGCGGCATGCGCCGTGATCCCAACGGTCGCGACATCGCCTTCGATGTTGAGCCACTCATGTTCTTCGGTGAATTTCAGCATGGAAGATCCTCTCTGGAATATGACGTTTTCAGCGTTTGTAGGTGGGAGTGATGAAGGGCAGGGAAGAGACAGCGACGGGCAGGTACTTGCCACGAACCTCGGCAAAGACCTGTGTTCCCGGTGCGGCGAAACCAACTGGCACATAGCCCATGGCAACGGGGCCTTCGACGCTCGGCCCGAAGCCGCCGGAAGTGACTTCACCGATCTCGGTCTTACCCTCGGCGTCGGCATAAAGCTGGGCGTGGCCACGCACCGGCGCCTTGCCTTCCGGCTTCAGACCGACACGGCGGCGCGAGGCACCATTGTCGAATTCAGCAAGGATGCGGCCGGCACCGGGAAAGCCGCCGGCGCGGGCACCGCCGGTCTTGCGGGCTTTCTGGACGGCCCATTCGAGCGCGGCTTCCACCGGCGTCGTCGTCTGATCGATATCGTTGCCATAGAGGCAGAGCCCGGCTTCGAGACGCAGGGAATCGCGGGCGCCGAGGCCGATCGGCTGGACATCGGGATGTTCGAGCAGCCGCTGGGCAATATCCTCAGCCTTGTCGGCCGGTACGGAAATCTCAAAGCCGTCTTCGCCGCTATAGCCGGAGCGGGAGACGAGACAGGAAACGTCATGCAGGCGGCAATGGCGGACATCCATGAATTTCATATGGGCGAGATCCGCCCAGAGTTCGGCAAGCACTGAAACGGCACGCGGCCCCTGCAGCGCGATCAAGGCGCGATCAAGTAAAGTGACTTCGCAGCTATCGCCGATATGATCTTGAAGATGCTTGAGATCTGCATCCTTACAGGCGGCGTTGACGACAACGAAGAGGTAGTCGTCCATGTGGGTGATCATCAGATCGTCGAGAATGCCACCGTTGTCATCGGTGAAGAAACCGTAGCGTTGACGGCCTTCGGCGAGCCCGAGAATATCGACCGGCACTAGGCTTTCCAGTGCAAGCGCCGCATCCTCATATCTTCCGGAACGGGCTCGGATCGTGACCTGACCCATGTGGGAGACGTCGAACACGCCGGCCGATGCGCGGGTCCAGAGATGTTCCTTGAGCACGCCCGCGGGATATTGCACCGGCATGTCATAGCCGGCGAAGGGAACCATACGGGCACCGAGCGACAGATGCAGGGCATGAAGGGGTGTCTTCTTGAGGGCAGCGGTCTCGTCCAAATGACGCCTCCGGGTTTTGCGCTTGGCTAAAAGCGCAGAGCTCAAAATTCAGGCGCGGCTGCGCCTTCGATGAGCCCCCTCTGTCTGTTTGCCTGAGATTGTTATCCCTTCGGCGAGCGCTTGCGCGCTACTCTCCAGAGTTCCGTCTGCCCCATGTTGGTCCTTTGGCCTGAGAGTTTCCGGGGCGGTTGCTCCTTCGGCACCGGCTTGCGCCGGATTCTCCCAACAGGGTTGGGTGCCATTATCTGGTAGTCGCCAGAGATGGCAAGGGGCAAATGTCGCTCTGAAACAAATTTTTGTCGTGGCGACTTGATGAGCGGAGGCCGGTACGCGCGACCGATGGATGCAGGGGACTTTGCAATCGCGCTTCGAGAAGCTATCCCATGGTGCCAATATAGGAGCCGGGCAGGAGACAATGATGAACCGCAAATTCGCCGCCGCATTGCTGATTTCGGCGACCACACTTTCATTCTCGGCTGTCGCCGTCATGGCGCAGCAGAGCGACGACATGAGCAAAATGCCCGGGATGCATATGGATGCCGGCAAAGCGCCGGCGGGTTCGGCTGCAGCCAAGCTCGGCGATCTCGACATCAGCGGCGGCTATGTCCGCGCCATGCTGCCGGGGCAGCCGGTCGGTGGCGGCTACATCACTATTCACAATGGCGGCAGCAGCGACGACAGGTTGACGTCCGTGACCTCAGCGGCCGCCGGCAAGGTGGAGCTGCACGAGATGAAGATGCAGGGCGAGGTCATGCAGATGCGGGAACTCAAAGAGGGTGTTGCCATCCCCGCTGGGGCCACGGTGACGCTTTCGCCCAACAGCCTGCACATGATGTTCAAGAAGGTGAAGACGCCGTTCAAGCAGGGCGGCACGGTGCCGGTGATGCTGATGTTCGATAAGGCGGGAATGGTCGATATCAACCTTCCTGTCGTGGCGCCGAACGCAAAATGAGGTTTACCGGGCACCATTGTCACAAAATTCCCGTCGGGCAGACAATTCAGGTTTCCACTTTTCGTCGAAATGCTCTAAAGCCACCTCAAAAGGCCGGATGACCCGGCCCTGGGGCAAGGCCGCCCCAGTCCTTTGATTTGGCATGATCTTGTCCGAAACCATTTCGCGCTTTTCGGGGTCATGTCGCGGTTCTTGAAAGAAGACGAATGGCCGGGATTGAGCATATAAAGGTCGAGCCCGACGAGGCCGGCATGCGCCTCGACCGCTGGTTCAAGGTGCATTTTCCAGGGCTGGGCTTTGGGCAATTACAGAAGCTGATGCGCTCCGGCCAGGTCCGTGTCGACGGCGGGCGCGTGAAGACAGATGCGCGTGTGCAGCCGGGACAGATGGTGCGCGTGCCGCCGCTGGATGTCGACGCCAAGGGGCCGAAAAGCGGACCGATCGCAGGCAAGGAGCTGAAGCATTCCGGCGACGCCGAGCTGCTGGCGCGCATGCTGCTGCATGAGGACGACAAGGTCTACGTGCTGAACAAGCCGGCCGGCCTCGCCGTGCAGGGCGGCTCCGGCGTCAGCCGCCATATCGACAAGATGCTGGAGGCATGGACCAGCCAGAAGGGTGAAAAGCCGCGCCTAGTGCATCGCCTCGACCGCGATACCTCCGGCGTTCTCGTCGTCGCCCGCACCCGCGGTGCCGCACAGAAGCTGACGGCCGCCTTCCGCGAGCGCGACACCAAGAAGACCTATTGGTCGCTGGTGAAGGGCGTGCCCCGCAAGCACGAGGACAAGATCTCGACCTGGCTGGTGAAGGAAGCCACCGCCGATGGCGACCGGATGCGCATCGCCAAACACGGCGAGGAGGGTGCCGATCACGCTGTCTCCTATTACCGTGTTGTCGAAACCGCCGCCCAGCGTCTCGCCTGGCTGGAAATGGAGCCTTATACCGGCCGCACGCACCAGCTCCGCGTCCATGCGCTGCATATCGGCCATCCGATCATCGGCGATCCCAAATATTTCGAGGACGACCCGAATTGGGACTTTCCCGGCGGCGTTCAGAAGCGGCTGCACCTGCATGCCCGCCATATCGATATCCCGCATCCGAGCGGCGGGCGCCTGCGCATCACCGCGCCGCTGCCGCCGCATATGGTGCAAACCTGGAACCTCCTCGGCTTTGACGAGGCATCGGCCGGGGAGCCGGACGACGAATGAAGCTGGTGCTTTTCGATTGTGACGGAACGCTGGTCGACAGCGTCCGGCTGATCCACGAGGTCATGGCGCGCACCTTCGTCGATTTCGGCCACAAGCGTCCCGATGTCGCCTCCACCAAGTCGATTATCGGTCTCTCACTCGACATCGCGATTGCCCGTATGCAGGGCAAGCCGCATGTCGATGACGAGGCAATTGCCATGACGGCGCACTACAAATCGATCTTCCCCGACGTGCGCGACGAGGGCGATATGCAGACGCCGCTTTTCGACGGGATCAAACCGTTGATCGAGACGCTCGCCGCCCGCGATGAATTGCTGATCGGCGCGGTGACCGGCAAGTCCCGCCGGGGCTTGGAGCATGTTCTTGAAGCGAACGGCTTTACGCCCTATTTCGCCGTTTCGCGCACCGCTGATGATTGCCCTTCCAAGCCGCATCCCGCGATGGTGACGGAATGCTGCAGCGAGACCGGCATGGATCCGCATGATACAATCGTTATCGGCGATGCCGTCTACGACATGCAGATGGCGAAAGCGGCCGGTGCGACCGCGATCGGTGTTGCCTGGGGCTATGCTTCGGTGGAAGAACTGCTGGCGGCAGGTGCCGACACGATTGCCCATCACCCGAACGACTTGTTGAGCCATATTCTCTGAGGTGACGCCATGCGCGACCTGTTGAACGATCTTTCCGAAGACCTGAGCCATCCCGATCCCATTCGCCGGGCTCAGATCCAGATGAAGAAGCCGCTGCCGAAGCGCTTCTACAAGGATGTAAGCGTCCGCGAGAGCGAAGACGGCCACGTGATCGAGCTCGACGGCAAGGTGGTGAAGACGCCTGCGCGCCAATCGCTCGCCGTCCCGACCGAGGCGCTCGCAAAGCTGGTTGCAGCCGAATGGACGCGGCAGGTCGAGGTCATCGATCCTGCGACCATGCCGGTGACGCGGCTGGTCAACACGGCGCTCGACGGTGTGGCGATCGATAGCCAGGCGGTATTCGAGGACATCCTGCGCTTTTCCTCCACAGATATGCTTTGCTATCGCGCCGATGGACCGGAGCGCCTGGTGGAGCGGCAATCGGAGCAGTGGAACCCGCTGATCGACTGGGCCGCAAACGAACTCGGTGCCCGTTTCATCCTGGCCGAAGGCGTCATGCATCAGGAGCAGCCGCGTGAGGCGATCGCCGCCTTTGCCGTGACGTTGCGCAAATACGACACGCCGCTGGAACTCGCCAGCCTGCATACGATCACGACGCTGACGGGTTCGGCGATCCTGGCGCTTGCTTTCGCCGAAGGCCGACTGCCGCTCGATGAAGTCTGGGCGCTCGCCCATCTCGACGAGGATTGGACGATCGAACATTGGGGCCGTGACGAAGAGGCCGAGCAGCGCCGCGCTCAGCGCTTCGAAGAGTTTCAGGCAGCCACCGATGTTTTTTCCGCGCTTCGCAGTTGAATATTGTTGATTTGCAGTCCGTTATATCGAAATCTGCATCTCAAGGGTTGGGAATTCGGGACGCGAATCATGTTGTTGTGGAGGTCGGGTGCGGTATCGGCACTCGTGGGATGTTTGGCGTTGGCTGCATGCACGAGCTGGCCGGGCACGGCGCCGCCTGCACCTCCAGCCTATGACGTGCGCAGCGCCACCGTCGTTGCCGATCAAGCCGTGCCGCCTGTCTCGCCTGTACTGCTTTCGGCGATCAACGAACGCGTCAATGCCGCCATCGCCGTGACCACCCGCGATACAGTGCTGCCGAAGGTGGCACTCACCATCCGCCTGACCGATGTCCGCAAGGCCGGAAGCTTCAACCACGATCGCAATACGGCAAAGATCAATATCGACGTCGATTCGGTCGATACCGGTGCGGTGCTTGCCATCGCCTCCTTCGATACGGCGAATTTCACACCGGACCCGAACGCAGCCGACAATCTGATGGCTGAAGATATCGCCGCCCGCATCCGTTCCATCTTCGTGCTGAAGGCACCGCCGCTGGTGAACTGAGCCTTCGGCTTCAAACTGCTGCTGCGCCATGCTAAGCCGGATAAGCGGAAAAGAGGGCCATCATGAAAGAGATCCTGCAGGAACTGGAACGTCGCCGGGAGATCGCGAGGCTCGGAGGCGGGCAGGCGCGTATCGATGCGCAGCATGCGCGCGGCAAGCTGACCGCGCGCGAGCGCATCGAAATCTTCCTCGATGAAGGCTCCTTCGAGGAATTCGACATGTTCGTCGAACACCGCTCGATCGATTTCGGCATGGACAAGACCAAGATCGCCGGCGACGGCGTGGTCACTGGCTGGGGCACGGTCAACGGCCGCACGGTCTTTCTTTTTGCCAAGGATTTCACGGTCTTCGGCGGCTCGCTTTCAGAAGCGCATGCAGAGAAGATCATGAAGGTTCAGGATATGGCGCTGAAAAACCGCGCCCCCATCATCGGCATCTATGATGCCGGCGGCGCGCGCATCCAGGAAGGCGTGGCGGCGCTTGGCGGCTATGCCGAGGTATTCCAGCGCAACGTGCTCTCTTCCGGCGTTATTCCACAGATCTCGATCATCATGGGTCCCTGCGCCGGCGGCGACGTCTATTCGCCGGCTATGACCGATTTCATCTTCATGGTGCGCGACACGTCCTACATGTTCGTCACCGGCCCGGACGTGGTGAAGACTGTCACCAACGAAACGGTGACGGCGGAGCAGCTTGGCGGTGCCTCGGTGCATACGACGAAATCCTCGATCGCCGATGCCGCCTACGACAACGACATCGATACGCTGCTGCAGGTGCGCCGGCTCATCGATTTCCTGCCTCAGTCGAATACCACTGATCTCCCGGAGATCGAGTGCTATCAATCGGTCACCGATCCCGATTCCTCGCTCGACACGCTAATCCCGGCCAATGCCAACAAGCCCTACGACATCAAGGAGCTGATCCTGAAGGTGGCGGACGAGGGCGATTTCTTCGAAATTCAGGCAAGCTTTGCCAAGAACATCGTCTGTGGCTTCGGCCGCATCGAGGGCGCGACGGTCGGCTTCGTCGCCAATCAGCCGATGGTGCTCGCGGGCGTGCTCGACAGCGACGCCTCACGCAAGGCGGCGCGTTTCGTGCGCTTCTGCGATTGCTTCAATATTCCGCTCGTCACCTTTGTCGACGTACCGGGCTTTCTGCCGGGAACCGCGCAGGAATATGGCGGGTTGATCAAGCATGGCGCCAAGCTGCTCTTTGCCTATGCGGAAGCTACCGTGCCGAAACTCACTGTCATCACTCGCAAAGCCTTCGGCGGCGCCTACGACGTCATGGCGTCGAAACATCTGCGCGGTGACCTGAACTATGCTTGGCCGACCGCGCAGATCGCCGTCATGGGTGCCAAGGGCGCGGTCGAGATCATTTTCCGCAAGGATATCGCCCATCCTGAGAAGATCGCGGCGCATACGAAGATGTATGAGGATCGCTTCCTGTCTCCTTTCGTCGCGGCCGAGCGCGGTTATATTGACGAAGTGATCATGCCGCACTCTACCCGGCGGCGGCTGGCACAGGGGCTCAGGATGCTGCGCAATAAGGATCTGACCAATCCCTGGAAAAAGCACGACAATATTCCGCTTTGAGCATGTGACAACAAGTCACGGATTCTACACGGAAAATTGATTGGGCGTCAGAAGCCGTGTCTTCACCTTCGCGTGCACACAAACTAATGGTGGCTTCAGAAACCAAAACTGGAGTACAAAATGGCACTTTCCGATCGACTGAATCAATATCAGCCTTACGCCCTGGCGGCGCTGCGCATCATGACCGGTCTACTGTTTATGGAGCACGGCACGCAGAAGCTTTTGGCTTTTCCGGCCGGCGGTCATTTCGACGGTCCGCTGCCGACCCTGATCTTGATCCAGGGCATTCTGGAAGCTGTCGGCGGCCTGGCGATTGTTCTCGGCCTGTTTACGCGGATTGTTGCTTTCATCCTTAGCGGCAACATGGCGGTCGCCTATTTCATGGCGCACATGCCGAGGAATTTTTTCCCGGTCAACAATGAAGGCGATGCGGCCATCCTGTACTGCTTTGTCTTCCTGCTGTTGGTTTTCGCAGGCCCAGGCCTCCTGGCCATCGACGGTCGCAGGAAATAATATGCAATCGCCGGGCTTGGATCGATATCCGAGCCCGGCGAATAATTTCGCCGTTCGCGTGTTGACTCCGATATCAGCGGAAAGCGACCATATCTCCTAGAGATACTGGCCGCCTTCTCAGTTAAAACGGAGATTTTCATGCCGGCTTTCGAGCGCCTGTCCCAATATCAGCCCGCCGCCCTTGCGGTTCTCAGAATTGTGACCGCGCTATTGTTCCTAGAGCATGGCACGCAAAAGCTCTTCAATTTTCCCGCCGCGCCCTTTGAAATCTCGACACTGTTTTTCGTCGCCGGGGTGATTGAGCTTGTCGGCAGCATTCTGATCCTGCTCGGGCTCTTCACCCGGCCTGTTGCCTTCATCCTCAGCGGTGAAATGGCCTTCGCCTATTTCCTAGTGCACGCGCAGATGGGCTTCTTTCCAGCCAACAACGAGGGCGACGGCCCGATCTTGTTCTGCTTCATCTTCCTGTTCCTGGTGTTTGCAGGCCCCGGCCTCTGGGCACTGGACAATCGCCAGCGTTAGAGCGGTTCAGCGTTTCACGGAATCGCTTTCCCGCTCTATCTCTTTGTTTTTACGCATTCCTGGCGGAAAACCGCCTCGCACTTTTCCTGGAAGTGCTCTAGTGACGCAAATGAGGTTCAGGCGACGAGCTTGAGCCCGGCAATGCCCGCGACGATCAGGCCGATGCAGAACAGGCGAACGACGGTCGCGGGATCACCCAGCAGCCAGATGCCAAGGAGGACGGTACCGACCGTGCCGATGCCGGTCCACACAGCGTAGGCCGTGCCCATCGGCAAGGTCTCCACCGCAAGGCCGAGCAAGACGAGGCTGACCACCATCGAAATGACGGTGAGACCGGTCGGGATCGGCCGTGTGAAGCCTTCGGTATATTTCAGGCCGACAGCCCAACCGATTTCGAACAAACCTGCGAGGAAAAGCAGGAACCAAGCCATGTTACGCTCCTTTTTAAGAGCGAGGCCGTCCCCGCGGTGCTTGCGGTCGGCAATCTATGCCGGCCGCCGCAGTCGTCTGCGCGGGGAAATATATGCCTCAGCTAAATTGGCTTTTCAAGCTGGGGACTGCATGGCTGCTATGCCACCCGTTTCATGCTAGCCGTTCGGCATGCCACTTCAGGTGATCGTCCATGAAGGTCGAGATGAAATAGTAGGAGTGATCGTAGCGCTCGTGCATGCGCAGCGTCAGGCCGATATCGGTGCCCTTGATCGACTCTTCGAACAACCAGGGCCGCAGACCGGTTTCGAGGAAACCATCGGCTTTGCCTTGGTCGATCAGAAATTCCGGGAAGCGAGCGCCATCCTCGATGAGTGCGCAGGCGTCGTATTGCCGCCAGGCCGCCTTGTCGGCGCCAAGATATTTCTCGAAAGCCGGCGCTGACCAATCGGCCGTCGAGGGCTGCACGATCGGCGCAAAGGCGGAGCAGCTCTTGAAGCGGTCCGGATTCTTCAGCGCAATCGTCATCGCGCCATGGCCGCCCATGGAATGGCCGAAAATGCCTTGCCGGCTCATATCCACGCGGAACTGCCGGCTGACGAGGGCGGGCAATTCCTCCGTGACGTAGGTGTACATCCGATAGTTCTCGGCCCAGGGCTCTTCGGTGGCGTCGAGATAGAAGCCGGCACCTTTGCCCATCTGCCAGTTGGTCAATTCATCGGGGACGTCATTGCCGCGCGGGCTGGTGTCCGGGCAGACCACGATCAGGCCGAGTTCGGCTGCCATGCGACGATATTCGCCTTTTTCCATCACATTGGCATGGGTGCAGGTCAGGCCGGAGAGATACCAGAGGACCGGGCAGGGCTCCTTGATCGCCTGCGGCGGCACGAAGACCGCGAAGGTCATCTCGCATTGGCAGGCCTCGGACTCATGTGAAAAAACACCCTGCATGCCGCCGAAAGCGGTGTTCTGGGAAATGATGTTCAAGGCTGACCTCCAGACGAATTGTGAGCTTTGGCACGCCGGCAAAGGCGATCGAAGGTTTCAAGAAAGGCGGAGCGGTCGCGTGGCGAAAAAGCGGCGTTGTAGCCTTTGCTCTCGCCGGTCTCACGCAGGTGCGCGCCGAGATCGCGCATCGCGGTGACCATGCCGATATTGGTGTTGTCGAAAACACGGCCGGTCGGTCCGGTCACCAGCGCGCCGGAGACGACGCAGCGCCCGGCCAGGGGCACATCGGCCGTCACGACGATATCGCCTGGCCCCGCATGTTCGGCGATCCAGTTGTCAGCGGCGTCGAAAGCATTGGAGACGATGACGTTCTTCACCATCGGATCGCGCGAGGGGCGGAGGCCGGAATTGGCGACCAGTGTCACCTCGATGCCGTGGCGCTCGGCCACTTTCAAAATTTCCGGCTTGACCGGACAGGCATCGGCATCGACATAGATCATAGGAACAGAACGTGCTTCATTGGAGAGCGCTGCGCGTCCGGCCGAACGCGCAGTCGCGGTTTAGCGAAGTCCGCCGTCATGGGCCAGACCTATTCCCTCAATGTGCCTGCCTTTTTCGCGACCCAGGTTGCGAGAACATCCATCAGCGTCGGGTTCAGGCAATCGTAGGGCTCAAGGCGCAGCTCCTTCAACCGGCTGCGAATGGACGCCATGGCTGATGGCGGCGTTCCCGACTCGATGATCGACGAAACGAAAGCTGCGAAGGTGGGTTCGGGCCAGCCGCTTTCCTGAAATCGCTCGGGATGAATGAAATCCAGGCCCTTGAAGGCATGGTCGCGCTCCACCGGCCCATACATGTGCACGCCGCAAGCCTTGCAGGCGTGCCGCTGGATCAGGGCGTCGGGATCCACGACCGCGAGCTTGTCGCCGTTTTCCAGAACCTTGACATTCTCATGCGCGGTGACGGCTACGATCGAAAAGGCAGCACCATTCGGCTTCCAGCATTTCGTGCAGCCACAGGCGTGGTTATGAGCAATCGCGCCGGTGATGGCGACTTTGACGGGGCGATCGGTGCAGGCGCAGACGAGCGTCCCACCACTAAAATTCGCCTGTCCCGCCTTCACTCCGCCGTCGAGCGCCGGGTGTATCGATACTTGACTTGGCATGTTCAGCTTCCTCCTCCTTCTTTGCCCGCGGCCGCCAAACCAGGATCGGTTTGCGAAAAGGCCGCGTGCCATTCAAAGTCGTGCAGCAATCTCCCGTGCCGTCTCGATTTGCGCTCAGCGGAGTTCTTGGGCAAGTCCGATGAGAATCCCTTCAGGCCCACGGATGTAGCAGAGCCGATACGCGTCTTTATACTGGACGACTTCGCCTACGAGCTGCGCGCCGCGCGTGCGGAGCCTTTCAAGCGTCTCGTCGATGTCGTCCACGGTAAACATGACGCGGAGGTAGCCCAGAGCGTTGACCGGGGCGTTCCGGTGATCTGCGACGACCGGCGGCCTGAGGAAGCGGGAGAGCTCAAGCCGGCTGTGGCCATCCGGCGTGCGCATCATGGCAATCTCGACATGCTGATCGCCCAGTCCGGTGACACGTCCGGCCCATTCTCCTTCGATCGTGGCCCGCCCTTCGAGCTCAAGGCCGAGTTCGCGAAAGAAATCAATCGCCCCTTCGAGGTCTTCGACGACGATTCCGACGTTGTCCATCCGCTTGAGCGCCATGTTCCAATCTCCAGGGTGTCGCCTAGTCTAACGGACGCTTGAGTTGCTCCAACACCGACCGCCATCCGGGGCCGATTCGCTGCTGTTCACATCAGAATCCTGAATCATGGACCGCCGCAAACCGCCCCCGTTTTCAAACGGTCTCTCAATAGACCACGACGCCGCGGATGCTTTCGCCCTTGTGCATCATGTCGAAGCCCTTGTTGATGTCCTCGAGCGGCATGGTGTGGGTGATCATCGGGTCGATCTGGATCTTGCCCTGCATGTACCAGTCGACGATCTTTGGAACATCGGTGCGGCCACGGGCGCCGCCGAAGGCCGTGCCCATCCAGTTGCGGCCGGTGACGAGCTGGAACGGACGGGTCGAGATTTCCTGGCCGGCGCCGGCAACGCCGATGATGACCGACTTGCCCCAGCCGCGATGCGACGATTCCAGCGCCTGGCGCATCACCTTGGTGTTGCCGGTGCAGTCGAACGTATAGTCGGCCCCGCCGATGAGGTCGCCATTGCGCTTCGTCAGGTTGACGAGGTAAGGCACGATGTCGTCGCCGACCTCCTTCGGATTGACGAAATGCGTCATGCCGAATTTCTCGCCCCAGGCCTTGCGGTCGTTGTTGATGTCGACACCGATGATCATGTCGGCGCCGGCAAGCTTCAGGCCCTGCAGGACGTTGAGGCCGATGCCGCCAAGACCGAAGACGATCGCCGTCGAGCCGATCTCCACCTTGGCGGTGTTGATGACCGCACCGATGCCGGTGGTGACGCCGCAGCCGATATAGCAGATCTTGTCGAAGGGAGCGTCCGGGTTGACCTTGGCAACGGCAATCTCCGGCAGCACGGTGAAATTGGCGAAGGTCGAGCAGCCCATATAGTGATGGATCTTGTCCTTGCCGATCGAAAAGCGCGAGGTGCCGTCCGGCATCAGGCCCTGGCCTTGCGTGGCGCGGATCGCGGTGCAGAGGTTGGTCTTGCGGCTGAGGCAGGAATAACATTCGCGGCATTCGGGCGTATAAAGCGGAATGACGTGGTCGCCCTTCTTGACCGAGGTCACCCCCGGGCCGACATCGACGACGATGCCGGCGCCCTCATGGCCGAGGATTGCCGGAAACAGGCCCTCCGGATCGGCGCCCGACAGGGTGAAATCGTCGGTGTGGCAGATGCCGGTCGCCTTGACCTCGATCAGCACCTCGCCGGCCTTCGGGCCATCGAGCTGAACGGTCATGACTTCCAGCGGTTTACCGGCGGCAACGGCTACGGCGGCGCGTACGTCCATCGTTTCATCCCTTCTAAATTAATGATTTGGTTAGCGCGACATTGGCATGGCCGCGCCGGATGGCTCAAGCGAAAAATCGAGCGTTTCGTAGCGAATACGGATTAGGCGAATTCCATGATCACCGCGTCGACGGCAAGACTTTCGCCCGGCTTCGCATTGATCTTGCCGACGATCAAGTCGCGCTCAGCGCGCAGGACGTTCTCCATCTTCATCGCCTCGACGATCGCCAGCGTTTCCCCCGCCTTGACCTCCTGGCCTTGCGCAACAGCAATAGCGACGACGAGCCCGGGCATGGGGCAGAGCAACAACTTTGACGTATCCGGCGGCAGTTTGACCGGCATCAGCTTGTCAAGTTCCGCCTGGCGCGGCGTAAATATCCTGGCGCGGACCGAAAGGCCCTGCCAGTCGATGCGCAGCCCGTTGAGGAAAGGACGGATTTGGGCCGTCACCTTCCGCCCACTGACCGTTCCGGCCCAGACGGCGTCGCCCGGGCGCCAATCGGTCGCGACCGCCAAAATCCCGCCGTTGATCTGCATGTCCATCTCGAATGGGATGGTGACGAGCCCGTCCTGCAGCGTCACTGGAACATAGTCCGCGCCGAGCTTGACCACCCACTCCTCACGCAACGGCCCCGTCGCCGGCCGCAACCGGTCGGCATAGCGTTCGCGGCGGTTGGCATCGACAAGGCCGCAGGAGAGTGCGACGGCGGCAAGCACCGCAGATTCGCTTTTGTCCGGCGTCATCGGCGCAAAACCGTCCGGATATTCCTCCGCGATGAAGCCCGTGGAAAGCCGGCCTTCGCGCCAGCGCGGATGCTTCATCAGTGCCGACAGGAACGGCACATTATGTTCGATGCCGTCGACAACAAAACCGTCCAGCGCTTCACCCATGGCCTCAACCGCTTCAAGCCGCGTCGGCGCCCAGGTGCAGAGCTTGGCGATCATCGGGTCATAATACATGGAGATCTCAGCGCCTTCGAAGACGCCGGTGTCGTTGCGGATCACGACATTGCCGCTCTTACCTTCATGCGGCGGACGATAGCGCGTCAGCCGGCCGATCGACGGCAGGAAGTTTCGATAGGGATCTTCGGCATAGAGGCGGCTTTCGATCGCCCAGCCGTTCAGCTTGATATCATCCTGGGCAAAGGGCAGCTCTTCGCCGGCGGCGACGCGGATCATCTGTTCGACAAGATCGATGCCGGTAACAAGTTCCGTAACGGGATGTTCGACCTGCAGGCGGGTATTCATCTCTAGGAAATAGAAATTGCGGTCGCGGTCGACGATGAATTCGACCGTCCCGGCGCTCTGATAGTCGACCGCCTTGGCAAGCGCGACGGACTGTTCGCCCATGGCTTTGCGTGTCACCTCGTCAAGGAAAGGCGAGGGCGCTTCTTCGGCGACCTTCTGATTCCGGCGCTGGATCGAGCATTCACGCTCGCCGAGATAGACGACATTGCCGTGGGAATCCGCCAGCACCTGGATTTCGATGTGCCGCGGATCGACGACGAATTTCTCGATGAAGACGCGATCGTCGCCGAAGGAGCTTTTCGCCTCGGAGCGCGCACGCTCGAAACCGTCGCGCACTTCCTCACTACTCCAGGCGATGCGCATGCCCTTGCCGCCGCCGCCCGCCGAAGCCTTGATCATGACGGGATAGCCGATCTCGGCGGCAATTGTTTCGGCATGGTCGGCATCGTCGATGACGCCGAGATAGCCGGGCACGGTGGAAACCTTGGCGTCATTGGCGAATTTCTTCGATTCGATCTTGTCGCCCATCGCCCTGATCGCCTTCGGCTTCGGACCGATGAAGATGATGCCTTCCTTCTCCAACGCCTCACAAAAAGAGGCGCGCTCGGAGAGAAAGCCATAACCGGGGTGCACCGCTTCGGCGCCGGTCTCCTTGCAGGCGGCGATGATCTTTTCGGCTACGAGATAACTCTCGGCGGCAGGGGCTGCACCGATATGCACGGCCTCATCGGCCATTTCGACGTGCAAGGCGTCACGATCGGCGTCGGAATAGACCGCGACGGTCGAGATCCCCATCCGCCGCGCAGTCTTGATCACACGACAAGCGATCTCGCCCCGGTTGGCGATCAGGATTTTCTTGAACATCAAAACTCCGCCCAATGCATAGCCCTATCAGCGTTTTAGTCATAAATTGCGCCAGCGGTCCATGCGGAAGATGAGCGTACTCAAGCCGATTTCGTCGAACGCGACTGAACGCGCTCGCGCCAGATGATGAAAAGACCCGATCCGACGATGATCAGGATGCCGATCCATTTGGAAACATTTGGAAAGTCCCCGAACAGCGCATAGCCGAGAATGGTAGCCGAAATGATCTCGAAATATTGAAAAGGCGCCAGCAGCGACAGTGGCGCCAGCCGGAAGGCGCGCACGACGAGCATATGCGCATAGCCGGAGATCGAGCCGAGAATCAGCAGCAACACGAGACCGAGCCAGGAAGCGGGCAGGGACGGTACGAAATCGGCAACGCCAGCCGATGCCCCTATCGAAAGCGCACCGGCCATGAAGATCGTGCCGCCGATGCCGGCCATCGTCTGCATGGTCAGTGGCGAATCCGCCTCGCCGACGGCACGGTTCATGAAGAGATAAAGCGCAAAGAGAAAGGCGCAGGCGACCGGCAGCAGCGCTTTCCAGCCGAAAATTTCGAAACTTGGCTGAATGACGATCATCGCGCCGCCGAAGCCGACGACGATGGCAAGCCAGCGCCTCCAGCCGACCTTGTCGCCAAGAAACAGAGCCGAAAGAGCGGCCAGCATGAAAGGTTCGACGAAATAGATGGCGAAGACATCGGCAAGCGGCATGTATTTGACCGCCACGAAAAACAGCAGGCTTGCCGCGCCGTGCAGCGCGCCGCGCAAAAGGTTCACCCAGGGGCGCTTGGCCGAAAGCGCTGCCCATCCAAAGGCGGCAAAGAGCAGCGGCATAGTACAGACGAGTTGAAAGAAGAAGCGGTAGAACGTCACCTGTCCCGGCGACATCGCCTCGAAGGTCGCCATATATTTGGCGATCGCATCCATCACCGGCAGGACGATCATGGCGCTGGCCATGATGGCCATGCCTTGCAGCGGATTCTGATGGGCGGGGACGACTGAGATTTGGGACATGCGGGAGATCAAACACAGGAATCCCGTCCGATCAAGACGGGCATCAACGCCGTTGCCAATTCATCACACCATTTGGCGCAAAAATCGCGGACTTTGCCAATTCAGACAGATCGCGGTGGTGACATGACGCCCCTAGACCTATGTCTGCTTGGAAAATCCGCTAAAAAATAAGCGCGCCGCTCAGAAATTCACCGGCGCAACCAACAAGGATCGCACCGATGTTGAAGACGGAACAAGAGACGACCGTTTTTTCGGATGAAGGCGACGATACCCTGGGCGGACGCCTTTCCATGGCCCGCGACGCCGCCGGCATCAGCCTCGAATCGCTGGCAAGCCAGTTGGGCTTAAGGCAGGAGACGATAATTGCCTGGGAATCGGACCGTTCGGAGCCGCAACCATCCGTTCTGGTCAAATTGGCCGCCATGTTCGCCGTGTCGCCGACTTGGCTGATGACCGGCTCCGGCGATGGACCGGGTGAGGACAGCGACGAACGGGCACTGGAGGCCGTCAAAATCGAGCTTTCGCGCCTACGGTCCGCCCATCAGGAAATCGGCCGGCTGATCGAGACGACAACGCGCCAGATCGAAAGGCTCGACCATCAAATCCGGCTGCGCAATGTCAGCAAGGACGTCGCGCACTAAGCCTCATCAGGGTTCATTGGTGGTTTCGCCGAATATCTCTTCGAAAGCTTCCCGCAGACGGATATCCACATCCGCTATCATCACCGGCAGGCCGAGGTCGACGAGGCTGGTGACCCCATAGGCGGAAATTCCACAGGGCACGATACCGGTGAAATGGCCGAGATCGGGATCGACGTTCAGCGACAGGCCGTGAAACGTCACCCATCTGCGCACGCGAATGCCGAGGGCGGCGATCTTGTCTTCAGCCACGGTCCCATCCGGCAGCAGCGGTTTCTCCGGACGGCGCACCCAGACGCCGACACGATCTTCACGCCGCTCACCGCGAACATTCATCGAATCGAGGGTGCGGATGATGACTTCTTCCAATGCGGCAACGAAGGCGCGGATATCCTGACGCCGGCGCTTCAGATCCAGCATGACATAGGCAACGCGCTGGCCGGGGCCATGATAGGTATATTCGCCGCCTCGCCCGGTGGCGAAGACGGGAAAACGATCGGGCTCGATGAGATCGGCCGCATTGGCGCTGGTGCCTGCTGTATATAAAGGTGGATGCTCGACCAGCCAGACAAGCTCCTGCGCTTGACCCTCGGCAATCGCCGCCACCTCCGCCTCCATGACCGCCACTGCTTCATCATAGGGCACGAGACCATCGGCGATACGCCAACGCACGGGCGGAGAGCCGGCAGGGGGAAACATTTGATGTTGGAGATCGGTGCGTAGCATCAGCCAGTCCTTTGCGCCTGTTCGGCAGACAGCTCCCTTGGAAATTTGGCGCGCCGATAGGTTATCAACATATGGAGGCATTTGGCCAGGAATTCAAACATCTACGAGACGGATGCCGTGAATCCAAAGGCGCGTTTAAGGGAGCTGTGGGCGAATGTTAAAAAAACTGACATATCGCTCTTGTGCCCCCCGAATGCTTTTGCTACATGCAGCCGCGCCGGAGCAATCCGGCCCTACCACGATGCGGTCGTGGCGGAATTGGTAGACGCGCAGCGTTGAGGTCGCTGTGGGGCAACCCGTGGAAGTTCGAGTCTTCTCGACCGCACCAAGTTGATTAAGAAAAGCCCGCCTTTGCGGGCTTTTTCTTTGCCAAGTGTCCGACGTCAGAACAGAGCCTGGGAGACCTTTTCCATCGCTCCAAGGGCAAGCTTCCAGCGTTCCGCTCCACGACTATAAACCTCGCTCGTCTTCGCTTCGGAAATGGCCCAGGATTGCCGTGATATCGTGCTGGCAACCAAGCATGGGGTGCCTTCGATTCGGCAGCCGATCCGGGCCAGCACGATGAGGTCTGTGGCCTTCCAAGGAATCGCACCGCGTCGGTCTTGCGGAGTACGTTCCGCTCCGCAATTAGCAAAATGTTTGCATCTCACTCGACTCGCACGGACACGATAACGGATCAGAGCATGTAGGAGAGCATCTCGTAAGCGTCGTCGAGAGCAGCTTCCTGCGTTCGAAATTTTCTGCTGGGCCGGCTTCTGTCCTCGTTCAAATGAATCACATAGACCCATCGACCGAGTCGCACTTCTTTTGTTTCAATTTTGTATTCGAAAGGAATTTCAATAGGGGGCATTCGTATTCCATCTCTAAGCTTGCAATCGAAAAGATGGTTACTGATCTATTAATGCGCCGGCAATCTGAACCTGCGATAATGGTTGACGGACGAGGTTAACGGGCAGCTCGGCACCAATACCCGTTTTCTTCTCGACCACACCAGAAACCCGCTTCGGCGGTTTTTTCCTTCTGGCGATCGCCGTCACCACATTCCTTTAAAAGTTGCGTCTCAGGCGAAGGTACTCTCTCTGATAGCTGTTTCCGTACAGTTACCGTTCATGTTCTCCCCCATATGGTGTCGTTGCTTGCCCGCGACTCGTGCGTCAATTGACAACCGAAGGGGCGGGGATGATTAATAGTTTCGACATTCGTCATAGAGCGGAGGATTTGCCAATGACCAGTCGTGCCATCCTGTTGATGTCTTTTGCGTCTCTTGCAGTTGTGGGCTCGATGGCCCTCTCATCGCCGGCTTCTGCGCTAACCATGAAAGAGTGCAGCACCAAGTATCAGGCGGCCAAGGCTGCCGGTACCCTGAACGGCCAGACGTGGAATGATTTCCGTGCTTCGCAGTGCGCTGCCGACGCAAGCGCTACCACCACTGCACCGGCAACCACCGCGCCGGCAAAGACCACTGCCACCGCCAAGACGACGGCGGCTGCCGATGAGCCTGATGCCACCAAGCCGCCGGCCAAGGAGCCGCCGAAGGCTACGACCGCAGCGCCGGCCGGCGTGACCTTCCCGAAGGCCGTCGATCCCAAATATTCGAGCGAAACGCCCGGCAAGGGCCGCTTCCACACCTGCGTCGACGCCTATAACGACAACAAGACCAAGAATACCCTTAACGGCCTGAAGTGGATCCAGAAGGGCGGCGGCTACTACAGCCTCTGCAACACCAAGCTGAAGGGCTGATCCGCCGCTTCATGCAGACAAACAGGCGGGCGTCTTCGAGGCGCCCGCATTTTTATGTGCGGACATTTAGACACGCAGGACCGATCACGCCTTCGCTTTTTCCCATTTCTTCACCAGCCGGTCGCGCTTCAATTTCGAGAGGCGCTGCAGCCAGAACAGACCGTCGAGCTGGTCGACTTCGTGCTGGATGCAGATAGCAAGAAAGCCTTCGGCTTCAGTTTCGTGCGCCCGACCGTCCAGATCCTGGTAGCGAAAGCGGATTGCTTTCGGCCTGGCGATCTCGTCCGTGAAACCGGGCATGGAGACACTGCCCTCCATATGCCGCATCGTCTCATCGGAAAACCAGGTGATCTCCGGATTGACATAGGTGTGCACACCATCCTCGCGGCTGAGTTCGATTACGGTTATGCGCTGAAGCACACCGATATGAGCGGCGGTGATTCCGACGCCAGGAGCGGCGCGCATGGTGTCCAGGAGATCGTTGGCGAGCCTGCGCAAGTCGTCGTCAAAGGCGGCGACGGTAGCGCAGGCTGTTTTCAATAATGGGTCGGGGAAGCGGACGATGGGACGGACTGGCACGGCTCTCTCTGTTAACGGAACGACATGTTCGCAGCCTAAGGATAGGGGTAAGACGTCGCCAGCGCCACCGTCTTACAGACACGACACAAAATGTCAGCTTTCCCTCCTATCCAATTGTTGACAATCAGCTTTTTGCCGTCATTCTCCATGACGGAATCCTAGATTTTCATAAGCAGAACGGAATGGGAGGCGGCAAATGACGACGACCGACGAAGACGAACGCGTTCGCAAGGCCTCCGAGAAGACCAATCCCGACATCTACGACGAGGACGGCGTCGTCCGCTCCGATTTCCTCGTTGAGGTCAACGACGCGATCGAGCGGCGTGATATTCCATTCCTGCAACAGAACGTCGCCCGGCTGCACGAATCCGAGCTCGGCGACCTGCTGGAATCGCTGCATCCCGACCAACGTCTGACGCTGGTGCAATTGCTCGGCGACGACTTCGACATGACGGCGCTGACGCAGGTGGACGAAGCGATCCGCATGGAGATCGTCGACCAACTGCCGAACGACCAGATCGCCGCCGCGATCGGCGAACTCGATTCGGACGATGCCGTCTACATTCTCGAAGACCTCGACCAGGAAGACCGCGACGAGATCCTGTCGCAACTGCCGTTCACCGAGCGGGTACGACTGCGGCGCGCCCTTGAATATCCGGAGCAGTCAGCCGGCCGCCGCATGCAGACGGAATTCATTGCCGTGCCGCCGTTCTGGACGGTCGGCCAGACGATCGACTACATGCGCGAAGAGGAGGAATTGCCGGAAGCCTTCACCCAGATCTTCGTCATCGACCCAACCTTCAAGCTGCTCGGCAGCGTCGATCTCGACCGCATTCTGCGCACCAAGCGACAGACGAAGGTCGAGAGCATCATGCGCGAGACCTCGCATCCGATTCCGGCCGTCATGGACCAGGAAGAGGCGGCGCAGGTCTTCGAACAATACGACCTTCTGTCCGCCGCCGTCGTCGATGAAAACGACCGCCTCGTCGGCGTATTGACCATCGACGACGTGGTCGACGTCATCCATGAAGAGGCGGACGAGGACATCAAGCGCCTCGGCGGCGTCGGCGACGAAGAGCTGTCCGACAATATCACCTCCACGGTGCGCTCACGCTTTGTCTGGCTGGCGGTCAATCTGATTACGGCGATACTGGCGTCCAGCATTATCAATGTCTTCGACGGCGCAATCGAGAAAATGGTTGCGCTTGCCGTGCTGATGCCGATCGTCGCTTCGATGGGCGGCAATGCCGGTACGCAGACGATGACGGTTACCGTGCGTGCGCTCGCAACCGGCGACCTCGATATCTACAACGCCTTCCGCGTCATCCGCAGAGAGGCAGGCGTCGGCTTCCTCAATGGCATTCTCTTTGCCATCATCATGGGCGCGATCGCCACCGTCTGGTTCCATGATTTTCAGCTCGGCATCGTCATCGCCGCCGCGATGATCATCAATCTCGTCGCGGCAGCCCTTGGCGGTATCCTGCTGCCACTGGTGCTGCATCGATTCGGCGCCGACCCGGCCATCGCCTCGTCGGCCTTCGTCACCACGGTCACGGATTGCACCGGGTATTTTGCGTTCCTGGGTCTGGCAACCTGGTGGTTTTCCATTCACTAAGGCCGCTAGGCCTTTGAATTCAGCACATCTTTGACGATCGAAAGTCCATCGCTACCCTGCTGAAATTGACTATTACGTAAAAGTCAATATTATAGGCTCTGCACCAGAGAGGCGGACTATTGTTGGACAGGTTTTATAGCATAACGGAGCTCACGCGGGAATTCGGCGTTTCCACCCGGACATTGCGTTTCTACGAGGATGAAGGTCTTATCCATCCCGAGCGCAGAGGCCGCACGCGCCTTTTCCGGCCAGCCGACCGCCGCCTGATCCAGGAAATCCTGCGCGGCCGCCGCATCGGCTTCACCATCGCCGAAATCCGCGAGATCATTCAGGTCTATAAGGAGCCGCCAGGCGAGATCGGCCAGTTGAAGCTCCTGATGAAGCGCGTCGACGAAAAGCGCGAGGAACTGCGCCAGAAGCGCAAGGATATTGAGGACACTCTGACCGAACTCGACAATGTCGAAGAAGCCTGTCTCGGCCGCCTGGCCGAAATCGGCGTGGGGACGTGACTACCACCGTCAAAGTATAAGACGCATCGTAGTCGCCGCAATTCTAACGAGAATGCTTTGTAGAAAAGCCAAGCATTCACAGAGGGTTGTGGCAAATGGCGGCAAGGTTTAGCTTCGTCTTAGCGATAGGGATCGCGCTCGTTCCGTTCAATGTCGGAAAGACTCAAGCGGCCGATAACAACAATACCGATATTCCGGTTGCCTACGCCCTTTTGCTTGACGGCAAGGATGCGATCTACGGCCAACTCAATTGCCAAATTCATGTTCGCTGCCAGCTTATCGACAATCAGGACACTCACGTTCAGCTAAGCGTTACCATCGATTCGAATCGATATTTGGCGGGCGACATCAGCGTTCAGTGCGGCGACCTCGACTGCTCTTTTCTGACCTGGAAAACGTCGACCCGGCTAGAAGGGGTTTCTGATGGGAAAAAAGTTCGTGAATTCGATCTTTATGCCGGTGAAAATGCTACTGTCGTAATGGACCTAGTGCAACGCACGAGGCCGAAGGTCGGTCGGATTTTACTCCTCGCTGAATACCGATAGGCAGCGACTGCGGGCACCTCCCGCTTTCAAATCCAGCGCCGCGTACGCTTGCAATAAAACTCGAATTCACAGCCGAAACGAGAGAGCAGGTGCATTTCCTCGCAACGGATGACCAGTGGCGTGGTCAGCGCCGCCGCTACGGCCGCCATGGCGACGAACCAGAGATTGCCGATCATCAGGCCGAGGCCTGCCGTCAGTAGCGTATATCCGAGATAGGTCGGGTTGCGGCTAAAGCGGAACGGTCCCTTGGTCACCAGATGCGCCGTGCAACGTTGCGTCAGCACGGTCGTGCGGCTTTCGAACAGCGTCTTCACCGCCCAGACATTCAATGTCACCGCGACAACTGTCAAAAGCGAGCCAATGCCCCAGGCGATCAAGGCCCCGAGGTGCGACATGCGCACGGGATAGTCCTGATTCAAATAAAGCGCCGTTATAACTGCAAGACTATAAATTAAAGGCGGCCATGGAAAACTCAGCGACTTGGAACGATAGGCATTCATAGAATAACCCTGTCATTGCGCTTGCTCCGAACACTGTAACGCGATTCGGTTTATTCGCTCATCGCTATCTGCTTTGATTGCACCGGATTCCAGGGGTGAAAACAGGTTTTGCGCTTGCAATTTATCGAGTGTGCACTGGCAGAAGCTGCGGCACATGGTTTCGCTGCCGGAGCGTACGCAGGAGGCTTGGCATTGCCTGATATAGGTGACCGTAGGATCGGGCGCCGGTGCGGGCGCGATCAGCGAAAGAAGATAGACGAGACCGATAAGCACCGGCTGGTGGACGAGGTAGAAAATCAGGCTGTGGCGCCCGACGCGGGCAATCAGATTGCGGCCGGGACCGAGCTTTGCCAATGATCTGAGCCATCCGAGCGTTGTCGTCAGTTGCGCGATGCCGAGGCCGAAAAGGAATGGCGTCAGCCAGGGGAAGACCGGCACGTAATCATTCGAACGCGGAAGGTGCTCCGACAAGCCGAGCCAATAGAGCCATGGCACGTCGAAGACGGCGGAATGCAGCGAAAACGGCGCGATGACATTATCGACGACAATGCCGATGAGGAGCAGGGCAGCGATTAGCAGCGTTGCGAAAGACGGCAGGCGCAGGAAGAGCAGACCGATGATGCTGGCGGCGGCGATAGAGTGCAGGATGCCGAAGAAGATCCAGCCGTCGCGCATGCCGATGAAGGTGACGATGGAAATCGCCGCAGCAGCGGCCACGATCATGCCAAGGCGCTTGAAATAGGGGCGCCAGCGGATTTCGGGCGTGTTGGCCAGCACGAGGCTGAAGCCGGCGAGAAACAGGAAGGTGCTGGCAATGACGCGGGCGTAGATTTTCAGCCAGCCAGTCTCCGCCGTGCCCGGTGCGAGATAGCCGAAGAACTCGAAATCCCAGGTGCAATGATAGCTCGCCATCGCCAGAAGGGCGACACCGCGGGCCGTGTCCAGAATGCCGATGCGGGGCGTTTTCTGCGGCGCATCGATGCTCTCGGCGATAACAGCCATTGGCAGGTCCTTCCAGGCATGAATTCAAATCATCGGCGCCGGTTTGATGACTGCCGACGTGGCGATGTCATGGCACATCGATATCCATGATGGCCAGACGCGCATCGGAAAAAAACTGCCGGCGGATCAGGACGATAATGATGAAGACCGTCGTCGTGATGAAAACATAGGGGCTGAGGAACCAGCCGAGATAGCCGATCGACAGGAAGATCGCTCTCAGACCCGCATTGAAGTTGCGCGCGGCGATGACATTCATGCGGATCACCCGCTCCGCGGCGCGCTCCGCCCGCACAGGGTCGAGCTCGGCATCCGCCAGCATCGGCAAGGAGCCGAAGAGGATGGTGCAATAGTTAAACAGGCGATAGGCCCAGCCGAATTTGAAGAAGGCATAGCCGAACAGGCAGGCAAGTCCCGCCACCTTGATCTCGAAGGCGGTGCGGCCGCTATTGAAGACGAAGGGCATGTCGGAGAAGAAGGCGTTGACCTTGTCAGTGGCACCGAGCAAGGCGAAGCAGCTACCGATGGCGAAGATCGAGGTAGAGGCGAAGAAACCGGTGCCGTTCTGCAGGCCAGATAGAATCTGCGTATCGATCATCTTCAAATCGCGGCGCAGCGAATTGTAAATCCATTCGCGCCGGCGCTCGTTCATGGCCAATGTCAGGCTGGTGCGATTGAAGAAGCGGGCGCTGCTGGTGATCCAGTTCAGCACGACCCAGAGAAAAACGAAGAGGGCGAGGGCGACATAGTCGGCGGTCGTCATAAAGGCAGATTCTCCAAGTCCATATGCCGCCGACTGTAACCTACGGCCATTCGGGCGCAATGGCCTTATGTTTGCGCCGCATCGTGCCTACATATAATGTCGCAGGCATGAAATCCGATGTCGGTTGATCGCCGTGCAGGGCTGTTCCGTTGGCGTAGCCTTGCCATTACGCGATTTGCCGAGGAGGCACCAAAGGTCCATGTTTCTTTCAGTTTTCGATGTTTTCAAAATCGGCGTCGGGCCTTCCAGTTCGCACACGATGGGTCCGATGTCGGCCGCCAATCGTTTCCTGGATCTCCTGCTGTCAAACGAGTGGCCACGCCCGTCCTCGAATGTGCATGTTGCTTCGATCAAGGTCAGCCTGCACGGCTCGCTCGCCCATACTGGCATCGGGCATGGCACGGGCAGGGCGGTTATCCTCGGTTTGATGGGTGAGCGGCCCGATGCGGTCGATCCCGACCGGATGGATGCCGTTATCGATGAGGTGGAGCGCACCGGGCACATCACGCCGCCGGGCCATCCGGCCTATCAATTCCAACCGAAGACCGACCTGATCTTCGACAAGAAGGTGCCGCTGCCCGGCCACGCCAACGGCATGAGCTTTTCCGCCTTCGACAAGGACGATCGCCTGCTCGTCAAGCGCATCTACTATTCCGTCGGCGGCGGCTTCGTCGTCACCGATACCGAGCTCGAGCAGATGCGTGCCGACAAGAAGAAGGCCTCTTCCGGCGAGCGAATTCCGTTCCCCTTCGCCACCGCCAAGCAGATGCTCGATATGGCCGAGCGCTCCGGTCTCTCGATTGCGCAGATGAAGCGCGCCAATGAAGAGACGCGCATGAGCAGCGAAGAGCTCGACGCCGGGCTCGATCGCATCTGGGCGGCGATGAATAGCTGCATCGATCGCGGCTTGAAGGTCGAGGGCATCATGCCGGGCGGCCTGAAGGTGCGCCGCCGGGCGCGCGCCATCCATGACAAGCTGCAGGAAGAATGGCGCAGCAACCGCATCAATCCGCTGCTCGCCAATGATTGGCTGAGCGTCTACGCCATGGCCGTCAACGAGGAAAATGCCGCGGGTGGCCGCGTCGTCACCGCGCCGACCAACGGCGCGGCCGGGGTCATTCCAGCAACGATCCGCTACTACCAGCATTTCCATGAGGATTGGGACCAGGATGGCATCCGCAACTATCTGCTGACCGCGGCTGCCGTCGGCGGCATCATCAAGCACAATGCCTCGATCTCCGGCGCTGAAGTGGGCTGTCAGGGCGAAGTGGGCTCGGCGGCTGCGATGGCGGCCGCGGGGCTTGCCGCCGTCATGGGCGCGACGCCCGAGCAGATCGAAAATGCCGCGGAGATTGCGCTGGAACACCATCTCGGCATGACCTGCGATCCCGTTGCCGGCCTCGTGCAGGTGCCTTGTATCGAGCGCAACGCACTCGGCGCCGTCAAGGCAGTGACGGCTGCATCGCTCGCGATCAAAGGCGACGGCCAGCATTTCGTGCCCCTCGATGCCTGCATCGAGACGATGCGCCAGACCGGCTACGACATGAGCGAGAAATACAAGGAAACCTCAACAGGCGGCCTCGCGGTGAATGTCGTCGAATGCTGAGTGTGGACGCTTGATTCTAAAAGCTTGACGCTGCCGGTCAAAAGGATTTCAACGGCGTCATGGCTTTGCATATCATCAAATTGTGCGTGGGCGCGGATTCGCTTGAGGATCTGCGCGAATGGGTCTCCGAGCGGGCGATGAGCGCCATCGCCGCCGGTCTGGAACCGCACACCACCCATACGACCCGCATGGTGCCGAAGCGCGTGGATGAGCTGCTGGACGGCGGCTCGCTTTACTGGGTGATCAAGGGGCAGGTACAGGCGCGGCAAAAGCTGCTCGGTATCGAGACGTTCACGGATGTCGATGGAATCCACCGCTGCCGGCTTATTCTCGATCCGAGCGTAGTCGAAACCGCCAGCCAGCCGCGTCGCGCCTTCCAGGGCTGGCGCTACTTGCCGCAGGAAGATGTGCCGCGCGATCTCGACAGCCTTGGCGGCGGCGTCAATGAGTTGCCTGCCGATCTGCGTCGCGAGCTTTCCGAATTGGGATTGCTGTAGAGCGGCGGCCGCCTCGGGAGCCGCAGCACCGCTCCATCCTTGCACTTTTCCTGATTAGCGCAGCCGCATCAATACCGGAGCTTGGCCATTCGGCGCGGTAATGTGCAGGTGGATGTGGGCTTCCGGCTGGGAATAGCGCCAGGCGCGGGCTCCGTGGCAAAGCAGGACGGAGATCAGGTCCTTCGTCTTGCTGCGCGAACGCGAACGGCTGAGGCCGAGATCGGCCAACCGCATGGCTGCCTCATGCAGCGGATGAAGAGCAAAGCCCTTCGATTTCATCTTTCCCCCGCCATCGAGCGAGAAACCCGGAAAGTTCTCGTTCATTGCCATTTTCACATCCCCGTAACACATTACAAACTCAGGGCCGGCCTCATGATCATCCAAGGCCGGAAGAACCGGATATCGCTACGCAAAATCCAGTAGATTTCTGAACGATGCGGCACGGAAAGCCGTGTCACATCCTTATTCCAAGCTCGCCCAGCACTTCACGCCGGCCTTCTTGAGAGCCTTGCAGGCGTTGACAGCCGCATTCTGGTCCTCGAAGCCGCCGAAACGGGCGCGGTAACCGCCATCAAAGGCAAGCGTATAGGCCTTGGCCGAGCGCAATGCCTTGCCGCCCTTGCTCTTGGCGGTATCGAGCAGATCGCTGGCGCCGTCCTTGCTGGAGGAGATGCCGATCTGGACGACCCAGCCGGTCGGGCCCGCCTCATCCTTGCTCGCCTTGGTAACCTTCTCAGGCTTTTCAGCCTTTTCCGTTTTCTCGACCTTCTGGGTCTTAATGATCTTGGTATCCGATCTGGAGGTCGAGGCCGTCGTGACGGCGTCGACCTCATCCGTATCGCTTTCATCCGTAGTCGCCGATGTCGGTTCGATGGAAGCCACTTCATCGGATGCGGCGCGTTGCTTCTGCTTGGTCGTGAGCAACGGATTGCTCGACTTCGGCGTGATCGCCGCAAAAGCCGCGGCGCTCGACGGCTGCTGGTCGTCGTCAGCCTCGGCGGTCTCGTCCTTGCTCATCTTCGCGCTGCCGGCAGCCGCCATGCGGGCGCTTGCAGCCTGGACGTTGGGCGTTTCCACCTTCGTCTGGGCGACGACATTGGAGTCGATATGCTTCGTGGATGCCAGCGGCAGGTAAGCGGCGATCAGCTTGCGCATCTGGTTGTCGCGGGCGGGCGTCGAGGCGCCACCGAGAACGACGCCGACGATCGAGCGGCCGTCGACCTTCACCGAAGTGGCAAGATTGTATCCGGCAGCACGCGTGTAACCCGTCTTGATGCCGTCAACACCACGGACCGAACCGAGCAGATGGTTGTGACCCGGGATCACTCTGTTGCCGAGGCGAAAGCTCGTCTCAGAGAAGAAGCCGTAATATTGCGGGAAGTGCTCGCGCAGGGCGACGCCCAGGCGGGCCTGATCGCGCGCCGTCGTCATCTGGGCGGTGTTCGGCAGGCCGTTCGGATTGCGGTAGGTCGTCCGCGTCATTCCAAGCGCACGGGCCTTGTTGTTCATCATGCGGGCGAAATTGTCTTCCGAGCCGCCAAGCATTTCGCCAAGCGCCATCGCCGCATCGTTGGCGGACTTGGTGACGATACCGAGAATCGCCTCGCGAACGGTCACCGAGCGGCCGGTACCGATGCCGAGCTTGGTCGGGGCCTGCGAGGCTGCATTTTTCGAAAAGACGACAGGAGTATCGAGTGTGATCCGACCGGCCTCAAGCGCCTCAAAGGTCAGATAGACGGTCATCATCTTGGTAAGCGAAGCGGGATAGTGAAGCGTATCCGCATTTTCGCTGTAGAGAACATTACCCGTGTTCGCGTCAATAACGATGCCCGCGTATTTCGAGCCTCCGGCTGCATTCGACACATCGACGGTAACGGTCACCGTCGCAGTCGTGATTGCAAAACCGAACAGCACCTTCGCCAAAAACTTGCCGGAGCTTGATGAGGATGCGGAAAAAATTGATCTGGACACTACTTCACTCTCTGCTTGCATTTACGTTCTCAATTATCCGGCCGCCGCCTCCATGAGCGCCCGTTGGCTCTCAAGAGTAGAGGTTTAGCGTTACCAATCGGTTTATGATGAACAGTTGGTTTCAGGATTCCGCATCATTTTAGTCACCACTTACGGAGATTCCGTCGTGCCGGCCGCATCGACAAGGCGTGTCTTCACGAAATTCTGGACAGCGGCATCCATCGTCTGCCAGTCGCCAAGCTGATGACTGGAAAACCGATAAAGCACGCTGAGATCCTTGCCGACCCTGATGTCCCGCTGGCAATCGCCGCTGGTCGCCCCAGCGGGCGAGGAGGGCAAGATGCAGCGCACGACATAATCCGGCTCGCCAGCGCGCGGCGCGGTCAGAAGCACTTCGCCACTATAGCCGGCGTCGGCGCGCAGACGATGGGCCGTCAGCCCATGTGGACCGGCGAAGGCGTCGCCTTCCATCAGATGCGAATAGATCGGCTCCAGCCGGCCGGACATGTCGCGCGACATCGTGCTCTGGCTGAGCTGTAGGAAAATCAGCGAGGAGGATTGGGAAATATCGTCAAAGCGCAAGCGGTCGGCATCGCTATAGCCCTGCATCTGCGGCCAGGTGAGGTAGAGATCGACGCGTTCCGCGACGCCGTTTACGCGTTCGCTCGGGAAACGGATGGTGTTGGCGCCAAGACGCAACGTATCCTCGCCGATCGTCACTGTGATCGGCTTGATATCGGCAGTGTGGCCGGCCAGTGAGATTTTTTCGCCGAGCCAACGGCCACCAATGGTGATGGCAACGGTAAGTGCGGCGAGTACGGCAACGCCGGCCGTGAGACGATAAACGAGGCCGCTCGATATCAGCGGCTGTTCGTCGATCGAGGAGGCGGATGACAGAGGAGGGGTCATGCTCTTGCCTTCGGTTCCATCCCGCCTTGGAAACCGTCGTCAATGACGCGTCCGCCGCGGCTCAAGACCCCTGATGAGTCTCGCTGTGGAATGATTGCCGCCACATTGGTTAATGAGCCGTTAAGAATGCGTCGGCTTGCATATTTATCGGCACAAATACCTTTGCGAAAATCGGGGCGGATTTCGGGCTGAAGGGGTTGATCGTTTCACGAAATCATGGGAGCCGATCTATCTTTTTGCCCCTTCGCAATGCCGGATGAACCGCCGGGCGTTTTTTCGGGCAATTGCCCTGGGCACACCCCGGAAACGAAAAGAGCCGTTCCCGGGACAGCGGGAACGGCTCAGAGGCGCCGGTCAGGACAGAAATGCGGGGACAGACCGGGGCCTTGACTGAGACCACCGGTGCTAGGTCACCGGTGATCACGTGGCGGAAACACGACCTACTTCAAGCTGCCGACTGCAACGGCGCGGCCATCCTGTATCTTGACCCAGCGAGCCGGATCGTCAGCGGACTGACGCTTCAGGAAGGTGTATTCGGTATCCGACCAAAGCTTCACCTTATTGCGCATATTGTCGAGAACGAAGTCGCCGCGATCGGTGCGCACCGTCAGCACGGCATGGCCTTCACCGTTCGGCTGCAGCACGACCGTCATCAGCAGGTCGGAGGCCGAAAAGCCGGCGTCGATCAGCTCCTTGCGCTTCAGCAGAGCGAAATCCTCGCAATCGCCGGCAGTGGTCGGGATCGCCCATTTTTCCTCGACGCCATAGAGATCCATATCGGTCATAGGCTTGATCGTCGTATTGACCGTGTAGTTGATCTTCAGGATGGTCTTCCAACGATCTTCGGTAAGAATAGCGGGACCGGCATCGCCGCCGGCATAGGCGCATTCCCTCGGATTTTCCTTGCAGAACTCATAGTGACCGATCGGCGGCGCGGCATCGCCGGTGATCGTCATATTGGCCGGCGTCGCATGGGCGAAGCCGAGACAGCCAAAGGTAAAAAGAGCCATTGCGGCATAACCGCGAAGAAGGAATTGAAAGCCCATGTCCGTGTCCCTGTTTTATTGGGACCAGAATGACATGCAGGCTTTTATCCGACGCAAAATTACGTAGTCAAATTAAGGACTTAGTTGATTCAAATGCGCGTAGAATTGTCATAAAATGAGCGCAAAACTTGAATCAAATTTTCGGGGAATTCGATTAAAATTCGAATGTTTTTCCGCTTGGGGTTCCGTATGGAGATTCTGCGTATCCGCTTGTTTTTAAATAATTTTGTTTTCGCCCACAAATGTCGGCGAGGAACACCGTTTGCCGGCAGCAGCGCCGAAATAGGACGGTAGCTTCGTCTCGGCACATCGCCCGAACCTCACGAATGTCGGAAATCCCCTCAGGCTGTGCCATTTTGGGAAAAGGCGTGCTCAAAAAAATTTTGAGTTTTTTCGTTGCCATCAGCCGATGACGCGAAATTCGTCCGTCGCTTCGACAATGGCTGCCGCCATCTCCGACGTCGCCGGCGAATGGGCGGAATTGGGAACCACGACCAATCTTGCCGCAGGCCATGCCCGCGACAGCTCCCACGCGGTAATGACGGGTGCCTCCAGATCGAGCCGGCCCTGGATCATCGTGCAGGGGATACCCTCGAGCCGGTTGATGTCCCGCAATATCTGGCTCTCTTCCAGCCAGCCGCGATAATGGAAGTAATGCGTGATGATGCGCGCTCTTGCAGTGAGATATCGGGGATCGGACCAGCGGCTGGGCAAAGTCGCGCTGATATCGATAAGGATCGAAGCCGATTCCCAGTCGTGCCAGTCCTTGGCGGCTTTGGCATGGACGGCCGGATCCAGATTAAGGAGCAAGTGATAATATGCGGCCACCAGATCGCCATTGCGCTCGCTCTCTGGCACGCCAGCACGGAAGCGAGCCCATTCTTCAGGAAAGAAGCGGGCAAGCCCGTTATAGAGCCAATCGATCTCAGATTGCCGCGTCATGGTGACCCCAACGACAATGAGGGCTGCGACGCGTTGCGGATGCGTCTCGGCGTAGATCAGCGCCAGAGTACAGCCCCAGGAATTGCCGTAGACCAGCCAGCGCTCGATGCCGAGGAAGAGCCGAAGCTGCTCGATGTCGCCAACCAGATGCCATGTGGTGTTGGCGGAAAGGTCTGCCTGCAGCTCCGACGCATGCGGCAAGCTTCCGCCGCAGCCGCGTTGGTCGAATTGAATGATGCGATAATGTTCCGGATCGAAAAAGCGGCGAGTACTGGCGGAACTGCCGGAACCCGGACCACCATGCAGGACGACGACTGGAACACCGTTCGGATTGCCCGATTGCGTCCAGCAAATGCGATGCGCATCGCCGACGTCAAGCATGCCCTGATCATAGGGCTCGATTTCAGGATAAAGCGTCTTCATCGGCCGTCACACAGACAGAGGGGCGAAACGCCGCTACTTCACCAGCAGGCGTGACAGCACGATGACAAAATTAGAGGAATTCGCGCAAGGTCTCACGAGATTGCAGCGAGAGAAATTCGATCGCGACGCCTTCCATGAAGTGGCGTACGACACGGCCGCGCATGTTGCCGAGGCGTACCGGCGTGCCGATCGGCGGGCGTGCCTCGACATCGACGGCCGCGCCCGAAAGCGACAGGTCCATGATGCGGCAGACATAGCGCGTGTCGTCTTCCAGCGTCAGTTCGCTGAGGGTGTTGCGCGGTGTCAGACGGTCGTGACGACGATCTTCCGGCAGACCGAGCTCATGCTTGTTGGCCAGCCAAGTGAGCTGAGCGGCGAGCTTCTCGCGCTTGCGGTCGGTGGCGTTGATCGACATGCTGAAGCCGCGCGCGTCGACGGCGACGACATGGCCCTCAACCCGGCCGAGATGGTCGATATAGGCGACGACACGCTCATTGGTGCGTGGGCGGCCCGGGCAGGTGACGTACATGTCGCCGGGCGACATATCCGTGACCAGGCATTCGAATTCTTCGTAGTTGGCCAGCATCAGGCGGCCCTGCATGTTGATCGGAACCCGCTGAAAGGTCCGCTGATCCATGCGAGGCGCATTCCCCGCCAATTGATTTGGCCGCGTCGTCTGGGCTGACTGGAATGAATGCATGAAAAGGCTTCTTCAACCGATTATGTTTCATGCAATCACTAGCCGAAACTTCTTAAGGTAAGGTTGTCTTCTCTGAGGGATAGCTCAGAGAAGACGGTTGAATCTGTATCGCGATGGATCAACCGCTCCTTGATCGCGCCCACCCGCCTTAGGATTCAGCGCGTGATGAGAGGTCAAATCGACGGGATCGAGATGCGGCGGCAATTCGACGCGCCGGGCGGGACGCTCGTACAGCAGGCGGCTGCGGTCGAGCGCCAGGAACTCCAGACGTTCGCCACCGAGCCATGACGCATGGGCAACCGGCGTCAGGCAGCCAAGCAGCCGATCGCAGATATCGCCGGCCGAACGCACCGGCATCAGCACCATTTCGAAGGCTATGTTGCGGCCGCTGATGCTGTAACCTGTCGCGTTGATCAAGGCAGGAACGACATGTGCCATCACGCCGGCGGCGATGCGCACGGGATCGTCAGGCTGGCTTCCCGCCCACAATGCTGCAAAGCTCTCGCCCCGAAGCTCGCGGCCCATGAAGCCGCAGATCGCCGTTCCGGCCAGCCGAAAACGCGGCGCCTCATCCGGCATCGACTCCAGAATGAAGAGCTGTGGCAGAATATGGCGGACCGCTGAAGGCTGTATCAAATTGCGCAGGGGAGCATCCGCGTTGCCGCGAAGCTGCTCCCAATAGGTAAATATCTCTGTGCTGGTTTTCTGCCGCATGACGCGCCTGTGTCCCATTTCAATTCAGATGCCGGGGCATTCATTGCCCTTACGTCATGCCTTGCTTATTTCGTGCCACGGCCGAGCCATTAAGGTTAACAGAGGGTTTCATTTGCCTTGCGGGGCCATGAGTGGGAAGAATAGACCATCACTTCACGAGGGTGACCTTCAGCACAAACTATTCTCGGGCGTGGGACATAACCATTGCGGCACATCCCAGCGAGGAGCGCCCGAACAAGCCGTCCAACGGGGTTGGGCGGCTTTTTTTTTGATATTCGCTGCTGTATGTCTCGAGTCCCTTCTCAAGATATCAGAGCAAATCATGGATGATGCAGAGCCGCCGCGCCACGAGCCCGAGGAAAATCGGCCGCCGAAGCGGGTTCCTGCCTTCAACCTGCCGCCCGTCATCCTCGCAAGCCTCGGCCTGCTCATCGTCGTCTTCGCTATTCAAAACCTGCCCTGGTGGTCGGACGACACGCTGAATTGGTTGTATTTCACCTTCAGCTTCATTCCCGCGCGTTACGCCTTTCCGCTGTCGCAACAGGGGCTGGAATGGCTGTGGACGCCGGTTACCTATTCGCTCCTGCATGGCAGCATCGAGCATATCGTCTTCAACGGGCTGTGGCTTATGGTCTTTGCCGCTCCCGTCGCGCGCCGGATCGGTGTTGTGCGCTACGTGATCTTCTGGGTTCTTTCAGCGGCTGCATCCGCATTCCTACATGCCGCCATCTATTGGGGCGACCAAAGCTTGCTGATCGGCGCATCGGGCGTCGTTTCAGGGCTGATGGGAGCGGCCTGCCGTTTTGCCTTTCCCGCCATGGATGGCCGTCGTGTCGGCATTCGGCAGGCCCATCTCAATCCGCGGCTGTCGATCCTGGCCTCGCTGCGCAGCCGCACGGTCGTCGCCTATATCGTGATGTGGATCGCGGGCAATGCGCTCGTCGCTTTCGGCATCACGATCGTCGGCGACAGCACGCAGCCGGTGGCCTGGGATGCCCATATCGGCGGCTTCCTTTTCGGCTTCCTGCTGTTTTCCCTGTTCGACCGGGAACCCCGCATCGAACTCGAAAACTCGGCTCCATAGGCGGATGAAGCTGTTGCTTTCTTGGCCTCACTAGCGCACCATTGACACTTATCGGCCGCGAAGGGAGGAGACCGGCGCGGATCGATGAAGGTAGCATCGGTCCAGGTCCGGAGGCGATTCGGAACAAATCCGAGGCTCATTTGTTCACTTTGCTTTCGAGATGGGAGGATCGAATGTCTGTTTCCGTTAAAGCCATACTTGATGCCAAAGGTCGCAATGTCGTCACCACCGGAGGAAATACGACCCTCGCAGAAGCCGCCAAAATTCTGAGTGAAAACCGTATCGGCGCCATCGTCGTCGTCGGGATGGCGGGTAAGATTTCCGGCATTTTCACCGAGCGTGATGTCGTCAATGCAGTCGCCAAGCATGGCCAAGACAGCCTCAATCAACCGATTGCTTCGCTGATGACGGCGAGGGTGCACCGCTGCAAGGAAGACTCCACCACCGACGAGCTGATGGAACTGATGACACACCGCCGCTTCCGCCATGTTCCGGTCGAAGACAAAGGCAAGCTCACGGGCATCATCTCAATCGGCGACGTCGTAAAATGGCGCATCCGCGAAATCGAGCTCGAGGCCGAACAGATCAAGGCTTACATCGCCGGGTGAGGAGCGGTTCGGCATCACCGAAGCAATCGACCCAGTGGGTCGATTGCCGCGACGAACGCGCTGAGCCCAAAGCAAGGCCGGATAGCGCGGCATTAGCGGAGCTATCCGGCTCGCCGGAGCCGAAATCGGCTCCGCATCGGCAGCATCCTTTCATTTCCGAATGAGTCATGCCCTATCGGGCAAAGGCTTCCTGCATGCGCCTGATTTCGGCGAGCCGGATGGAGGTCTCTTCATAGCCGCGCTCGATCGCTTCGCCGGCGCGATGAAACTCTGAGAGACCGATGTCGCTGAGGCGCGGATGCAGCGCCAGGTCCGGCGGATCGCCGGCGAGGCGTGCGCGAGAAATCCGATCCTGGATGATGTTGAAAGCCTGCACCATCACCCCGGTCATGCCGAGCTTGGTATAGGGCGCCTCATCCCGGCGTTGCGGCTCGCCATTCAATGGACCGGAATTATGTTTGACGACGGCCGAACGGCCGAAAAGATCGTAATGCAGGTTGACGGCGACCACGAGCGGCTGCTCGTAGGCACGGCAGACGGAAACGGGCACCGGATTGACCAGCGCCCCGTCGACCAGCGTGCGGCTATTGGTGCGCACCGGCTCGAAAATGCCGGGCAGGGCATAGGATGCCCGGAGTGCCGTGATCAGAGAACCGTTTGTGATCCAGACCTCGTGGCCGGTATTTAGTTCCGAAGCGACGGCCACGAAGGGACGGTCCAGATCCTCGATTGCGAAGCCTTCCAGGTGTTCCTGCATGCGCTTTGTGAGCCGCATGCCGCCAAAAAGACCGCTGCCGCCGATCGTGAGATCGAGGAGGCTGGCAATGCGGCGCATGGTCAGTGAGCGGGCAAAACCCTCAAGCTCGTCAAGCTTGCCGGCGAGGTAGCAGCCGCCGACCAGGGCGCCGATTGAGGTGCCAGCGATCATGCCGACCTCGATACCTGCCTCATTGAGGGCACGCAATACGCCGATATGCGCCCAGCCCCGGGCGGCGCCACCGCCGAGTGCCAGCGCGATCTTTACTTTCTTAGGGGGAGCGGGAACAGCGGGTGGAGGGGGTGTGTCCTGTGAGATGGTCGGACCTGAACCGGCAGGAACCTGCCCGGCGCTCTGACGAATCAACCCCCAGTTCAACATGGCTTTCCTCCGAGGCGTATACTTGCCTCTTGCTGAAATACTGTCCCTTTTTTGTTTCCAAATCGTATATTCGGCTGTTGCTGACCAAGCCGTCGGGCGGTGCTTAGTGCCCATAAACCTCGCCGGGATCGAAATGCAGATGATCGTCGACGACGTTCAGCACAGGCTTTCCATCCTCCAGCTCGACCGTGCGATAGAAGCAGGAACGTCGTCCAGTATGGCATGTTGCATCGTGACCGGCGACCTCAACTTTCAGCCAGATAGCATCCTGATCACAATCGGTACGCATCTCCTTCACCGTCTGCAGATTTCCGGAGGTTTCACCCTTTTTCCAGATTTTCCCACGCGAACGGCTGAAGTAATGCGCCGTTTTTGTCTTAATGGTCAGTGCCAGGGCCTCGGCATTCATATGCGCGACCATCAGCAATTCACCGTCATGGGCGTCGGTGACGATCGCGGTGATCAGACCGCGATCATCGAAACGGGGCGTGAAATCGCCCGCATCCTCAAGCTCAGATTTATCTTCAGAAGGCTCGTTGAATACCAGGTTCATCTCGGCTCTTTCGTGGAAAGCCCTATCAGCGGCTCCGGACCATGGTCATGAAGCGGACCTGCTCGGCCGGATCGGCCTTGAAGGCGCCGGTGAAGGTCGTCGTCAACGTCGACGAGCCCTGCTTCTGCACACCACGCATCGCCATGCACATATGCTCGGCTTCGAGCATGACGGCGACGCCGCGCGGGCGCAGCGAGTCATCGATGGCGTTGGCGATCTGGGCGGTCATGGCCTCCTGCGTCTGCAGGCGGCGGCCGAAGATTTCAACGACACGGGCGATCTTCGACAGGCCAAGAACGCGGCCATTCGGGAGATAGGCGACATGCGCCTTACCGATGATCGGTACCATGTGATGTTCGCAATGCGAGAAAAATGGAATGTCGCGCACGAGGACCATGTCATCGTAGCCGGAAACCTCCTCGAAGGTGCGGCCGAGCACGTCCTCGGGGTTCATCTCGTAGCCGGAGAAGAGTTCGCGGTAAGCCTTGGCGACGCGCGTCGGCGTATCGAGCAGGCCTTCGCGCTCCGGATCGTCACCTGCCCAGCGAAGCAGAACGCGGACAGCGTCTTCGGCTTCCTTTTGCGACGGGCGGTCCGATACCGGATTGGATTCAAGCGCTTGCGGAAAGTTCTTTACAATGGCGTCCATTACCTGTGGTCTCCTGATCCGCACCGCGGATCTCATTTTGTCGGACTCGCCACTGGTATCCTCCGGAACGTGGAGAACTATGCACCTTTGGCGGGCTCCGGGGCGTTCTGGCTGGCGGACAAGCCTGCCGTCCTGCACGGTTTCCCATCAAACTTACAGAAGACCATTGCAATTTGATGGCCTTCGAACGACATACATATAGTATGGCATTGTCCCTGTGAAAGTATCCTAACGAGACACGCTGTGTTTTTTGTTATGAAACACAAAACGGGGCGCGTCGGAGCAAAGCGATCATGGACGACATCTACAACAGCAAGATCTTGGAATTTGCCGGCAATATCGAACGCATCGGCAGCCTTTCCGACGCCGATGCAAGCGCTCAGGCCCATTCCAGACTTTGCGGCTCCCGCGTCAAGATCTGGCTCAAAATGGACGGCGACGTCGTGACCGATTTTGCCCACGACGTCAAGGCCTGCGCCCTCGGACAGGCATCTTCCTCTATCATGGCGCGCCATGTCGTCGGCGCTACCGCCTCCGAAGTACGCCAGGCACGCGAAGACATGCTCGCCATGCTGAAGGCGGACGGCGAGGGGCCAACAGGACGCTTCGAGGATATGCGCTATTTGAAGCCGGTTAAGGATTACAAGGCGCGGCATGCCTCGACGATGCTGACCTTCGATGCCGTCGTGGATGCGGTCGGCCAGATCGAGGCGGCGCGCGGCTCCAACGAGGCCATAACGGCCGAAGCCGTTTAATCGGGGCCGCACGGGATGTGCCATCTCTGCTCCATGCAAGATGACGAGGATGACGGAGGGGCGGCTGCGAGCTCCAAAAGGCTACGGCGCGACAAAATACCTCCTCACCACAATGGAAAGCCAAGCCATTCCCGCAATTATTCCGGCCCCTTCCGCAAGACGCCCGACCGGCTCCTCGGCATGGGTCTCATCCGCTTCTATCAACTGACCCTTTCCGGTTTCATCGGCAATTCTTGCCGTCATATCCCGACCTGCTCGGAATACGGCTACGAATCCGTCGCCCGTCACGGTCTATGGGCCGGCGGTTGGATGACGCTCTTCCGAGTGGCGCGCTGCGGGCCAGGAGGCACCAGCGGTCTCGATCCCGTGCCGGAGACGATGGGGACCCGCTATCATTGGTGGATGCCCTGGCGTTACTTTTTCATCGGCCGGAAACCGGCCGGAGCGGCATGAAGACTTACGTCGCATTGCTCCACAGCATCGTGCTCGGTGCCGGACGCAGGGTGGTCATGAGCGATCTCAAGGCAATGGCCGAGGGGCTTGGCTTTTCCAACGCCAGAACGCTTGTTGCGACCGGCAACCTCGTTTTCGAAGCGGAAGAACAGCCGATGGCGGAAATCGAGGCGCGTCTTGAGGCGGGATTTACCAAGGCTTTCGGCAAATCCGTCGACATTATCGGCCGCGATGCCGAGGGATGGCAGAAACTTGCCGCTGGCAATCCGTTCAAGGATGGCGAGGGCAGCGAAGTCATCGTCCGCGTCATGCGCAAGCCGCTCGATGCTTCTGTTATTGCTGGGTTCGATAAGAATCGTGGCACCGAGCGCATCACAATCGTCGATGGCGACCTCTGGATCGACTTTGGCGGCAAGGCAAGCGAGACGCGTCTGCTGCCAGCGCTGACCACCAAACGCCTCGGCGTCGGCACGTTGCGCAACTGGAACACCGTGCGCGGATTGGCCAAGATGATCGGCAAGTAAAGGCTGCTTTTCCTTTACTAAATCGCTAAATATCGCTATCAGGCGACCGCATTCAATCAAGATTGATTGACCGCATCTTTCAAAACCACCCGCATTCGTTGGCGGGACTGGACAAGGAGAATTTCGATGTCCCAATCCGTTTCCCTGACATTTCCCGATGGTTCCGTGCGCAGCTACGATGCTGGCGCAACCGGCCGGGATGTTGCCGAATCCATTTCCAAGTCGCTTGCCAAGAAGGCCGTCGCCGTTGCGATCGACGGCACCGTGCGTGACCTTTCCGATCCGATCACCGAAGGCAAGATCGAGATCATCACCCGCAACGACGACCGAGCGCTGGAACTGATCCGGCATGATGCGGCGCACGTCATGGCGGAAGCGGTGCAGGAACTGTGGCCCGGCACGCAGGTCACCATCGGCCCGGTCATCGAAAACGGCTTCTACTACGACTTTGCCAAGAACGAACCCTTCACGCCCGATGACCTGCCGGTCATCGAGAAGAAGATGCGCGAGATTATCCAGCGCAATGCGCCGTTCACCAAGCAGATCTGGTCGCGCGAAAAGGCAAAGGAAGTCTTCGCCTCCAAGGGCGAGCGCTACAAAGTTGAACTTGTCGATGCCATTCCGGAAGGGCAGGATCTCAAGATCTATTACCAGGGCGATTGGTTCGACCTTTGCCGTGGTCCTCATATGGCTTCCACCGGGCAGATCGGCTCGGCCTTCAAGCTGATGAAGGTGGCGGGCGCCTATTGGCGCGGCGACAGCAACAATCCGATGCTGACCCGCATCTACGGCACGGCCTTCGCCGAGCAGGCCGATCTCGATAACTACCTGCACATTCTTGCGGAAGCCGAGAAGCGCGATCATCGTCGTCTCGGCCGCGAAATGGACCTGTTCCATTTCCAGGAAGAGGGCCCCGGCGTCGTCTTCTGGCACGGCAAGGGCTGGCGGATGTTCCAGACGCTGGTGTCCTATATGCGCCGGCGGTTGCAGGGCGACTATCAGGAAGTCAACGCGCCGCAGGTGCTCGACAAGTCGCTTTGGGAAACCTCGGGTCACTGGGGCTGGTATCGCGACAACATGTTCAAGGTTACCGTCGCCGGTGATGACACCGATGACGATCGCGTCTTCGCGCTGAAGCCGATGAACTGCCCCGGCCACATCCAGATCTTCAAGCATGGCTTGAAGTCCTACCGCGAACTGCCGATACGGCTTGCGGAATTCGGTGCAGTGCATCGCTACGAGCCATCGGGTGCTCTGCATGGCCTGATGCGCGTGCGCGGCTTCACGCAGGACGATGCCCACATCTTCTGCACTGACGAGCAGATGGCCGCCGAGTGCTTGAAGATCAACGACCTCATCCTGTCGGTCTATGAGGACTTCGGCTTCAAGGAGATCGTCGTCAAGCTCTCGACACGCCCGGACAAGCGTGTCGGTTCCGACGACCTCTGGGACCGCGCCGAAAGCGTGATGATGGACGTGCTGAAGACCATCGAGGCGCAGTCCGAAGGACGCATCAAGACCGGCATTCTGCCGGGCGAGGGCGCTTTCTACGGGCCGAAGTTCGAATATACGCTGAAGGACGCAATCGGCCGTGAATGGCAGTGCGGCACGACGCAGGTCGACTTCAACCTGCCGGAACGCTTTGGCGCCTTCTATATCGACCAGCATTCCGAAAAGACGCAGCCGGTGATGATCCATCGCGCCATCTGCGGCTCAATGGAGCGCTTCCTCGGTATTCTGATCGAGAACTTCGCCGGCCATATGCCGCTTTGGGTCTCGCCGCTGCAGGTGGTGGTCGCGACCATCACTTCGGAAGCCGACGAATATGGCAACGAGGTTGCTGAAGCGCTGCGCGACGCCGGGCTCGATGTCGAGACCGATTTCCGCAACGAGAAAATCAACTACAAGATCCGCGAGCATTCGGTGACGAAGGTTCCAGTGATCATCGTCTGCGGTAAGAAGGAAGCCGAGGAGCGCTCGGTCAACATCCGCCGCCTCGGCAGCCAGGCACAGACGGCAATGTCGCTCGACGAAGCCATTGCCTCGCTGGCGCTCGAAGCGACGCCGCCGGATGTCTTGCGCAAACGTGAAGCCAAGCGGGCCAAGGCCGCTTGATATCAGATGTTGTCTGACGGCACCTTCAAGGAGCCGTCAGACAACTGACATGAAACTTTAATATATATGATGAATCAAACTGTTGCGCGCCTTTCCTGACATTCGGCGCAATTGAATTCAAGGAGCGGGGCAGCCCGTCGCGGATTTGGATTTCAAAGAATTATCCTACGCCAATGAACGGGATACGCGCATCAAGCGCTGGTTCATCCGCTCCATCGAGGGCCTTTCGGGGCGCGATCGCTATGCCCGGCTTTACGACATCTGGCGCAGCGATATCGTCGGCAAAAGCGAACGTGTCTTTGGCAAGATGCTCGATCTCATCGATGTGCGCTTGATTGCCAAGGGCGAATGGCCGCCGCAGGACATTCCCGATGCGCCGATCGTCATCGTCGCCAACCATCCCTTCGGTATCGGCGACGGGATCGCCGTCCTGGCACTCGCCGAACAGCTCGGCCGTCCGTTCAAAGTGCTAATCAACAACGAACTGTTGAAAGTGCCTGAGATGAACGACTATTCGCTGCCGGTTTCGTTCGAGGAAACCAAGGAGGCGATGGCGATCAATATGAAGACGCGCCACGAGGCCGTTCGCCTGCTCAAGGAAGGAACGACAATCATCGTTTTTCCCGCCGGCGGCGTCGCAACGGCCAAGAAGGGCTTTGGCCGCGCCGAGGACTTGCCGTGGAAAATCTTTCCGGCAAAGCTCATTCAGGCGGCGCGCGCCAGCGTCATTCCCATCTATTTCGAAGGGCAAAACGGCCGGCTCTTCCATCTTGCCAGCCGCGTCTCGATGACCCTGCGCATCTCGCTGCTGATCCGCGAGTTCCGCCGTCTTTCCGGCAGCACCATCACTGCTCATGTCGGCAGGCTGATGAGCTGGGAGGCACTCAGCGAAGGCAACGACCGCAAGGATTTGTTGTCGAAGCTCTACAGTGCGGTATTTTCCATGGCGCCTCCAAGGCGGGCGCTACGGAAGAAGGCCGTATAAAGACCGGCGCACGCAAATTCGAAGCCCGTCTCGCCTCAGTCCATGCTTTCGCCATCGTCGCCGCCAGCCGACGGTGCCAATTGCTCGTAGGTCGGCAACGGGTGCTGCTGGCCAGAGGCGGCCGGCTTCGTTTGCGGGGCTTGGTTTTGCTGCACCTGTGCCGACGGGATGGGAATCTGCTGCGCGGGCTGCTGCTGATCGTTGGCGTCCTGCGGCTGCTGTTCCTTCATCAGCACTTCAATATCGGTATTCTTGCCGGCCGCGACGGCAAAGTCGCGCTGATAGATCTTGTCCTTGTTGCGGGCAATGGCCGTATATTGGCCCTCCGCAAGTACCATGGTGGGGAAGGCGCTGAGGCTTTCGCCGACGATATCGCCGGAAGAAGTCAGGATCGACCAGGCCGTATCGGCGATCGCCTCACCGCCGGCGTCCGACACCAGCTTGAAGGTGATTTTCGCCGCCTTGTGCTGAATCGTCGCTTCGGTCACCTTGCCGGTTTCCACCTGGATGTCGGCACGGATGACGGCGTTGACGGCACCATATTCGGAGACGACGTGATAGGTGCCGGCGCTGAGGCCCACCAGCGTGTTCGGCTTGACACCGGACATGACGAGACCGCGCTCGCCGTCTTCCTTCGCATCGTTGGAATAGATCGAAAAACTCAGCTCATCCGGCGGGATGCGTACGTCGGAGCCGGAGACGGCGTTCAGCACCATGCCACCGGCGTCGAGGACCATGATCTGCTTCTGCAGCACGCCGCTTTCAGGCACGGTCAACTTCTTGGTGACGCCGGCGCGGCCGAAGGAGACGTTGACGAAATAATCGCCGGGCATGAGATGAAAGGACGCCGAGCCGCCTTTCGAGCTCGCAACCAGCGGCAGCTTGCCGTCGGCACCGGCAAAGGGGCTGAAGACATACCAGGAAAGGCCCTGCAATTGCGGGCCGCTGTCAGGCCCCAGCTTCGCCTCGAGCGAGACGTCGCGCAGCGTTTGAGCGGATGAATTTTCCCCGCCCGGCGCGATGAAGGCGTTGAGCTTCGGCATCTTCACGCTACCGTCGAGCTGCTTGAACTCCTTGAAGGCATCCTGCGCCGACGCAACAGTGCTCAGGCTCGCGAGTATCGCGAAAGCCGTACCCAATCGGCGAGCGGATGAAATGCCTGACATGAGTTCCTAACCGATTGACTTCCGGTAAAACACACGCCACTTCAAGACCAATGCAGTGGCAAATTCAAGACCCACTTCCTCCCGCGCATGAAAATGAAAGCAATCATTCCATGAAAACCGATATCAAGCTGGTCGATTATCTGGCGGTGCGCCGATCCATTCCCGCTTTTCAGATGATGGAACCCGGCCCGGATAAAGCCGAAATCGAAGATATTCTGCGGCTCGCCTCGCGCGTGCCGGATCACGGCAAACTCGCCCCGTGGCGCTTCATCGTCTATCGCGGCGAAGAGCGCGCGCGGATCGGCGAAGAGCTATTGAAGCTCGCGCTCGAAGCTAAGCCGGACTTGTCCGAAGAGATGATCCAGGTCGAGCGTACGCGGTTCACCCGCGCGCCGGTCGTTATTGCAGTCGTCAGCAAGGCGGGGCCGCATTTCAAGATCCCGGAATGGGAACAGTTGATGTCGGCCGGCGCGCTTTGCCTTAACCTGCTGATCGCGGCGAATGCCCATGGCTGGGTTTCGAACTGGCTGACCGAATGGTTCGCCTATGACGAACGTGCCTATCCGCTGCTCGGCGTCCAGCCGGGCGAAAAGGTAGCCGGCTTTATCCATATCGGTTCTTCCACCTTCCCATCTACCGAGCGCCCGCGCCCGGAATTGACCGAGACCGTGACCTGGGTCGGCGGCGAAGACGCGTGATGTTCTACACGACGGACACCAATCGCCATGGCTTGGCCCATGATCCCTTCAAGGCCATCGTTGCGCCGCGGCCCATCGGCTGGATCGGCAGCAAGGGCAGGGACGGTTCGCTCAATCTATCGCCTTACTCCTTCTTCAACGCAGTCAGCGACCGGCCAAAGCTGGTAATGTTCTCGTCGGCGGGCCGGAAGGACAGCGTTCGCAATGTCGAGGAAACCGGCGTTTTCACCGCCAACCTCGTCAGCCGCAACCTCATCGAAAAGATGAACCATTCCTCGATCGCCGTGCCTTACGGTATCAACGAGTTCTCCCTGGCCGGGCTGACTGCCGAACCCGGCAGGCTGGTCGACGCTCCCTATGTCGCCGAAGCCTTTGCCGTGCTCGAATGCCGGGTGACCGAGGTCATGCAGCCTAAGGGGCTGAACGGCGAGCCATCGGAAAATATCATGGTCCTCGGCCAGGTCGTCGGCATCCATATCGATGAGGCAATCATTCGGGACGGCCGGCTGGATATGGCGCTGGCGCGGCCCGTCGCACGCATGGGCTACATGGACTATAGCGAGGGCAGCGATGTCTTCGAACTGCTGCGGCCAAAAGCGCCGTGACATCAGTGCTCTGCCGGGCCTCGCATTAGTGGTTAATAAATAAGGTAAACGGCCCGTAAACCTTTCATCGTTAACGTATCCGATATGAGTTTGCGGGCCGAGAATCGTCCCGCCGATATCGAGGCGTTACGTGATCATAGAAGCATTTCTTCGCTGGGCCGAGACCGCCAAAGCAGAGGGTAGGGCGAGGGCTGCCAATGCACTCGGGCGGGCCTATCTGCAATCGGTGATGCCACGAGAAGAGCGGGCCGCCGCCGAGATGGCGATGACCTATATGCTCGACGATCCATCGCCGCGCGTGCGCCTCTCGCTGGCCGAGGCCGTAGCCCGTTCCCCGGATGCGCCGCGTAACGTCATCCTGTCGCTGGCGGAAGATCAACCCGAGATCGCGGGGCAGGTCATTCTGTTTTCCCCTGTGTTCACCGATGCAGATCTTGTCGACCTCGCGCTGCGCGGTAGCAATGTGACGCGCGTGCTGATCGCCTCGCGCGGACGGGTATCGCGGTCGGTTTCCGCAGCGCTCGCCGAAATCGGCGGTGAGACCGAAATCCTTTGCCTATTGGAAAACGACGGCGCCTCGTTGTCGCGCGCTTCGTTGAAGCGGATCGCCGAGCGCCTTGGCGATCACGCCGACATACGCGGTCTGCTTCTGGATCGAGACGCGCTGCCGTCTGACATCCGTCACCTTCTGATGCGGCATGTCAGCGAGGCGCTGGCGGGCTCAAGTCTCATTCAGGCCACGATCGGCGCGGGCAGGCTTCAGCACCTTACGCGGGAGGCCAGTGAGGCGGCGACGGTTTCCATCGCCGGCACAGTGCAGCATGAGGACATTCCCGATCTGGTCGAGCACCTCAGGCAGTCCGGCTGGTTGACGCCGGCTTTCCTGATGCATGCGCTTTGCTCCGGCAAGGTGGACTTCTTCGCCGGCGCGATCACCAATCTTTCGGCCTGCGACGAGCGGCGCGTGCGCTCCATCCTTTCCACCGGCCGCGTTTATGCCGTCCGCGCGCTTTATGAATCCGCCGGCCTGTCGCGCGATATCAGCCTGGTCTTTGTCGAGGCGACATTGATCTGGCGTGAGGCATCGCGCGCCAATGGCGGCACCATGTTGGAAAATGTTTCGGCGCGGTTGATGCGTAAGTTCCGACTTGCAGAACAATCGCCCATCGCGGCATTGCAATTGCTGGACATGGTGGAGAAGCTTGCCAATGCGGAGCGCCGGCAGACGGCGCGGACATTCGCGGCTCTGGCAGCTCTTGCCGCAGCGTGATAGTCATCGGCTATTGCAGCTTTAGGAATCTATCTTGCCGCTAACAATTGCCGTTGAATCACCGCGCCAAGACGGCGTTATCCGTCTTCTCGACATGTCCAGTGCCTATGCGCAGTCGCTCTATCCGCCGGAGAGCAACCACTTGCTCGATCTGGAATCGCTGGAGAGGCCCGAAGTGACCTTCTGGGTCGCGCGGCTCGATGGCAATGCGGTCGGCTGCTGCGCGCTGGTCGAGGCGGGGGATGGCACCGCGGAGATCAAGCGTATGTTTGTCGATCCGCTTGCCAGGGGACGCAAGGTCGCACAGATGCTGATGGAAGCGCTGGAAGAAAAAGCGACGGAAAGGACGCTGACGGCGCTACGGCTCGAAACCGGCATATATCAGCCGGAGGCAATCAGCCTCTACAGCAAGTTCGGCTATACGGAGATCGGACCGTTCGGCGGCTACGGGCTTGATCCGCTCAGCCTGTTCATGGAGAAGACTTTCCCGCAGGGATAAGACGCCCAGATTCCAGAGATTGGAGCGACCTTTTGCGCGCTCGAATGAACGTACGGCGCCCTAATCAGCCGTCCGAACCGTCCCGGATACGCAATTGCAGTTCCGGCTCCTGAGCGTGCTGTTCCTCGGTCAATTCCGCCTCGCGGATCCATTCGCGCCAGATAGCGACGATGATGGCCATGAGCACCGGGCCGATGAACAGGCCGAGGAAGCCCATGGTCTTGACCCCGCCGACAAGGCCGAAAAAGGTCGGCAGGAAAGGCAGCTTGATCGGGCCGCCGACCAGCTTCGGCCGCAGCGTCTTGTCGACGATGAAGAGTTCGACCGTCCCCCACACGAATAGCCCAGCGCCCGCCCAGGGTGAGCCGCTGGCGAGCAGATAGATGGAGACGAGCGACATGGAGAGCGGCGCGCCGCCAGGCACGAGCGCCATGACCCCCGTCAGAACGCCGAGCGTGACTGCCGATGGCGCGCCCGCGATCCAATAGGCAACGCCCAGCACGACGCCTTCGCCGATGGCGATCAACGTCATGCCCATGACCGTGGAGCTGATCGTTGCCGGGACAACGCGAGAAATGCGCTCCCAACGGTTCGGCAGGATACGTTCGCCCAAAAGATCGACCTGACGGACGAAGCTGGCTCCGTCGCGATAGATGAAAAACAGGGCGATCAGCATGAACAGCAAAGTCAACACGACGTGGAAGGCGCCGCCGCCGGCGGCAAGCACTGCCCGATAGATATTGCCGATATGGGCGCCGCTGACGAGCTGCGCCAATTCGCCGATGGAACCGGGGCTGCCGACATATTGCGTCCACTGATCGCCAAGCCAGGAGCCGATTATCGGCAGCGCCAGGATCCATTGCGGCGGTGGCGCACCATCGCGGTTGACATGTACTGCCCAGGTAAACCATTCGCGCACCTCGCCGACCATATAGATGGCCGAGAGCACGATCGGCAGCACCAGAAAGGTCACGATGAAGGCGATGGCGATGGTTGCCGCAAGCGTCGTGTTGCCGTTGGTGCGGCGCACGAGGTCACTATAAAGCGGCCAGGTGGCGAAACCGATCACCGCCGCGGCCAGCACGGGAACGAGAAAACCGTAGAAGAAATAGATGCCGGCAGCGGCAATCAGGATCAGCAGCCAACGCGCCGCCGAAATCGACGGAATAAGGGCCATGCGCGCGGGCGCGCTCGGCCCCAGCCAACGCGGCTCCCTTGGCTTATGACGTTCGAATACACCCACCGGACTTGCTTCACTCTTTTTATTAGATCAACCGGTTATGGGGTATGATCTAGGCTGTTTCAAGGGCCTCTACTTGAAAGCCTATATATTCCGTTGCCGTGACAGCCGGACGACTACCGACGCGAGAGTAGACCGCCTATTATTGCGGCCGGCGGATGACCTTGAAGGCAAAGAACTGTGTCTTCTGCGTCGGATTGAAATTGTTGTCGGCAACGAAAATCAACACATCCGTACCGTCTTTCGCCTTGCCGAAGGTGATGCCCTCGATGTTGTCAGGCGCAAGGCCGAGCGCGCGCAGATCCATGACCTGGGCCTTGCGCACGGGCACGATACGCTGATCGGTCTTCGCCAAGGACGGGATGTTCGAAACATCGGTTGCGCCTTCGAGATCGAACATATTGATGACGGCCGAATTGCCGACATCCTGCGCATAGCCGCGTTCGATCGACAGCACGTGCCGGTCGTCCAGCGCCACGAAATCCGACATGCCGAAATCATTCCAGCCGCCAGGTTTGCCAGCCGCCTGCGGGATCGGCGAGACCGGATAGACATATTGCGCCTTCTGTTCGCCGGTGGCCGCGTCATAGCGGATCAGGCGGGCAAGCGCGCCGTTGGTCAGCGTCGCTATCGGCCCGTCCTGGTAAAGCGCCGATTCCATGCCGACGAGGAGATCGCCGCCGGAGAGAAAGGTCAGGTCCTCGAAAGCCAGATTGTCGCGGATGCCGGTGCTCTTGTCGGCGGTCGGTGCAAAGCCTGCGGGTAGCGGCAGTTCGCGCACGAAGCTGCCGTCGCGATTGGCAACCCGCACGAAAGGCGGCAGCAGCGCCTTGCCGTCGCCTTCGCTGCTCCAATAGATGCCGTCCTTGCCGATGCGGATCGACTCCGAATCCACCGTGCGGGTAGCGAATGGCTGGCCGTTCTTATCTTTCAGCGTCACGTGATCGAGCACCGTCACGCCCTTGAGGCCGGCGGCGCTGACATCGATATCGAGATCGTAGAAGCGCGCTGGTGCCTTTTCGGAGCGGTCGTCGCTGATGGAGACATAATGGCCGGTCGAAGGGTCGAAATCGATGCCGGAGAGACCGCCGACCTCAACGCCGTTTTCCATGAATCCTGTCGGAATGTCGTATTCGCCGAGATAGGAGAGGCTGATACCCGCCTTGCAGTCACCGAAGGGGCAGGGGACATCGATCGTACCGATGTCGGTGGCCTGGGCAGCGGTGGAACCGAAAAAAAGGGCAGCGGCGGCAGTCATCAAAAAGGGCTTCAACATGGCGATATCGTCACATCCGGATCATGAGTTGGCGGGTTCGCAAAGATGCCGCATCTATGCATCCGCCCGTGACGCTTTCGTTACGGATATCGGTCAGTTCGATAAAAATATCGCGAAGTCGCTTTTGCCGCAGCCGGAGACGCAGCCGCTAAATATCCAGATTCTCCGCAAATGCCGCACGCTCCTGGATAAAGCGGAAACGGGCATCCGCCTTGGTGCCCATGAGATTGTCGACGGCTTCGCGCGTGCCCTCGAAATCCACCTCGTCGATCTCGACACGCAAGAGCGTACGTCTCGCCGGGTCCATCGTCGTTTCCTTGAGCTGGGCAGGAAGCATTTCGCCAAGGCCTTTAAAGCGGCTGATCTCGACCTTACCTTTGCCTTTGAACTCGGTCTCCATCAGCTCCAGCCGATGGGCGTCGTCGCGGGCGTAGATGGATTTCGACCCCTGCGTGATCTTGTAGAGCGGTGGCACGGCCAGGAAAAGGTGGCCTCCACGGATCAGCTCGGGCATTTCCTGATAGAAGAATGTAATTAGCAGCGAGGCGATATGGGCGCCGTCGACGTCGGCATCGGTCATAACGACGATGCGCTGATAACGAAGGTCCTCTTCGCGATATTTCGAGCGCGTGCCGCAGCCGAGCGCCTGGACGAGATCGGCGATCTGCTGGTTGGCGGAGAGCTTCTCGCGGCCGGCGCTGGCGACGTTGAGGATCTTGCCGCGCAGCGGCAGGATCGCCTGGTTCGTGCGGTTGCGCGCCTGCTTGGCGGAGCCGCCAGCCGAATCACCTTCGACGAGGAAGAGTTCGGCGCCTTCGGCGGTATTCTGCGAACAATCGGCGAGCTTGCCCGGCAGGCGCAGCTTGCGCACCGCCGTCTTGCGGTTGACTTCCTTCTCCTTGCGGCGGCGCAGGCGCTCCTCGGAACGCTCGATCACCCATTCCAGCAGCTTTTCGGCTTCGGCCGGATTGTCGGTGAGATAATGATCGAAGGGATCGCGCAATGCATTTTCGACTATGCGCTGCGCCTCGACGGTCGCGAGCCTGTCCTTGGTCTGGCCGACGAATTCCGGTTCGCGAATGAAGATGGAAAGCATGCCGACGCCGGAGATCATCACGTCGTCGGTGGTGATACCCGCCGCGCGCTTGTTCTGCGTCATCTCGGCATAGTTCTTCAGCCCCTTAGTGAGCGCGATGCGCAGGCCCGCTTCATGCGTGCCGCCTTCGGGGGTTGGAATGGTATTGCAATAGGAATGGATCTGCGGGTCGCCGCCGTACCAAGTGATCGCCCACTCCAGCGAACCATGGCCGCTTGCCTTCTCCGACTTGCCGGCGAAAATCTCGCGCGTGACGGTGAACTCGTTGCCCATCGTCGCCTTGAGGTAATCCTTCAGACCGCCGGGGAAGTGGAAGACGGCCTTTTCCGGAACATCGGAGCCTCCATGCACCAATTCCGGATCGCAGCTCCAGCGGATCTCTACGCCGCCGAAAAGATAGGCTTTGGACCGCGCCATACGGAAGACGCGGGCAGGATCGAACTTGGCATGCTCGCCGAAGATCTGCGGATCGGGATGGAAGCGCACGCGGGTGCCGCGACGGTTATGGACATCGCCGAGTTCTTCCAGCCCGCCCTGGGGCAGGCCACGCGAAAAGCGCTGGCGATAGAGCTTGCGATTGCGCGCCACCTCGACTTCGAGATCATCGGACAGCGCATTGACGACAGACACGCCGACGCCGTGCAGACCGCCCGAGGTCTCATAGGCCTTGCCGTCGAATTTACCGCCGGCATGCAGCTTGGTCATGATGACTTCGAGCGTCGACTTGCCCGGCACCTGCGGATGGTTTTCGACCGGAATGCCGCGGCCATTGTCGGTGACGGTCAGATAGCCCTGCTGGTCGAGATACACGTCGATGAAATCGGCATGGCCGGCGACGGCCTCGTCCATGCAATTGTCGATGACTTCGGCGAAGAGATGATGCAACGCCTTCTCGTCCGTGCCGCCGATATACATGCCGGGGCGCATGCGCACCGGCTCCAGCCCTTCGAGAACGCGGATCGAATTCGCCCCATATTCCTCGGCAGTCGAGGTGGCCGGCGCAGGGCGCGGGGCAGGGGCGGCCACAGGCTTTTCAGCCTTGACGACCGGCTTGTCCGCCGCTTCCGGTTTCGGCGAAAGGGGCAGTCCGGAGAAGAGATCGTTGCTGTTATCCATGGAACTGTTCAGATTTGTCCTTGAAGGGGTCATACCCCAAAATCACCGCATTTGCCGTCAGTTTCGCGAATCACCGTGATTCTGCCAGAAACGACGCGCGAGCGCGATGGCACCCCGGTAACGGGGCAAATTCGGAAAAAAGATTTGCGTTGCCGGGCGGCGAATGGCAAGCCCGTGGGCCTATCGAGGGAAGTGTCCGCATGCGAATGTCCACAGCTCATTTGTCGATTTTAGCAGCAATTGCGGCGTTTTTGCCGCTAGCAGCCGCGTCGGGTGCCGCCGCAGAGGCCTTGAAGCCTTTCAAGGATGACCTGTTTTCCAATCAGACGGTCCTCGAAAGCCATGACAATGGTGCTTTCCAGACGATCGACTACCAGGAAATGCGGGACATCAACGGCCGCGACGAGGTGCCGGAACGGCGCGTCAAGCCGGCCTATGTCGCCACCGGCGTGCGATGGAAAGCGCAAGAGGACGAAACTTTGCCGCTCGGCGACCGCAAGCTCGACGTGACCCGCATCGGCCCGGCATCCAAGCAGGCCTTCACAGTGATCTTCATCCACGGCCGCGGCGGCGACCGCAGGCTGGGGTCGAACGACTACACGTTCGGCGGTAATTTCAACCGGCTGAAAAACCTCGCCTATATCAGCGGCGGTACATACTACGCGCCGAGCGTAAAGAGCTTCGACAGCGACGGCGTCGCCGACATCGCGGCCCTGATCCGCTATTCCTACGAGCAATCCGGCGGCAGGCCTGTCATCCTCACCTGCGCCTCCATGGGCAGCTTCATTTGCTGGGGTATCACGCGCGACGCTGAAAGCGTCAAGCGTCTGAAAGGGATGGCGATTTTGAGCGGAGTCACCGATCCGGATTTCGTCAAAAGCGCTTTCTACAAGGCGAAGTTGCCGGTCTGGTTCACCCATGGCAGCAAGGACCCGGTCTACGCCGCTACCGACCAGGAAGCTCTGTTCGAAAAACTCTACAAGACGCATTACCCGACGCGATTCACCCTGTTTGCCACCGGCAACCATGGCACACCGGTACGCATGACCGACTGGCGGAAGGTGCTGAATTGGCTCCTTGATCCACAGCCGTCATAATTTTCTTCGAAAAAATTTCGATTTAATTTCGGAAAAGCGATTTTTTAAACGGTTTGAACTTGTTCCGGCCGCTTTCGACAACTTTTCTTTCTGCCTTAGTTTTGTTAGTGCCACAGAGAGTTGACGGGAGGGAAACGCCGAATGACGCAAAAAATACGACCGCTTCTGGCGGGAAATTGGAAGATGAACGGCACGCGGGCCAGCCTGGACCAGGTCAAGGCTATCGCGGAGGGCGTGAAAGCGCCGCTATCCGAGAAGATCGATACGCTGCTCTGCCCGCCGGCAACCCTTCTCTATGTTGCGACCGCGCTCTGCGACGACAGTCCGCTGGCAATCGGAGCGCAGGATTGCCATCAATTGGTCAGCGGCGCGCATACCGGCGACGTCTCCGCCGCGATGATCGCGGATTGCTTCGGCACACATGTGATCGTCGGCCATTCCGAGCGCCGCAGGAATCACGCTGAAAGCGACGCGCTGGTGCGCGCCAAGACGGAAGCGGCGCTTGCGGCCGAGCTCGTCACTATCATCTGCATCGGCGAAACGGCGGACGAGCGCGACAATGGCCAGACGCTGGATGTGCTCAAGCGTCAGCTTGCCGGTTCCACGCCCGATGGCGCCGTCTCGGAAACGACCGTCATCGCCTATGAGCCCGTCTGGGCGATCGGCACGGGCAAGGTTCCCACCACAGCGGATGTCGAGGAAGCACATGCCTTCATCCGCAAGGAATTGGTGGCGCGCTTCGGCGCCGATGGCGAAAAGTTTCGTCTTCTCTACGGCGGCTCGGTCAACGGCGCGAATGCGGCCGACCTGCTTGCTGTCGCCAATGTCAACGGTTTGCTCGTCGGTGGCCAAAGCTTGAAAGCCGTCGACTTCCTCGCCATTTATGGCGCATTCGAACGGCAGTTCGCCTGAAGGTTTCACTTGCCTGTATTCCGGTCTTAAAAGGACTTGGAATAGGCGAGAGCCTCATGTAAAGAGCCGCGAGCTTTTCTTTTTAATGCCCGCGCCCGCGGGCAGGACTGGACCTATGCAAACCGTACTGCTTGTCATCTATCTCATGGTTGTCATCGCTCTCATCGGCGTGGTGCTGATTCAGCGCTCGGAGGGCGGTGGCCTGGGCATTGGCGGCGGATCGGGCTTCATGTCGGCACGCGGCACGGCCAACGCGTTGACACGGACCACGGCGATCCTGGCGGCGTTGTTCTTCGTTTTGGCGCTCGGCATGAACGTGCTGTCTCGCTTCGAGGGACGTCCGACCGACATTCTCAACCGTATTCCGAGCACGGCGGGCCAGGGCAACGGCATTCTCGATTCGCTCGGCGGCCAGAAGGGCGCAGCACCGGCAGGCGGCCAGTCCCAGCCAGCCAACAATAACGGCGTTCCGAACAGCGGCGCGGTTGCTCCGCAGTCTCAGACGTCGACCCAGCCTGCTCCGACGGCAACCCAACAGGCACCGGCCGCTACGGCGACCCAGCCCACAACTACCACGACGCAGCCTGCTCCGGCCACCGGTCAGCAGACGGCTCCTGCGACGACAACAACGCCGGCCCAGGGTGGCAACGGCGTTCCGACCGGCCAGTAAGCCCGGTCAGCTACGATCATCCTCCGGCAGGTCCTTGGATCTGCCGGTTTTGTTTTGTCAACATTCCGCGTTCTGTGTCCAAAATTCCGGAAACGAATTTTAGGGCTGGCGGAATCATTTGTTAAAAGGTATCCGGTGACTCCCATGGCGCGATATGTATTCATCACTGGCGGCGTGGTTTCTTCCCTCGGAAAAGGAATTGCGGCCGCGGCTCTCGGAGCGTTGTTGCAGGCCCGCGGTTATCGGGTCCGCCTGCGCAAACTCGACCCCTATCTGAACGTGGACCCGGGCACGATGAGCCCGACCCAGCACGGCGAAGTCTTCGTCACCGACGACGGCGCGGAAACCGACCTCGATCTCGGCCATTACGAACGCTTCACCGGTCGTTCGGCCACCAAGACCGACAACATCACGACGGGTCGCATCTACAAGAACATCATCGACAAGGAACGCCGCGGCGACTATCTCGGCGCCACCGTTCAGGTCATTCCGCACGTCACCAACGAGATCAAGGATTTCGTTGTCGAGGGCAATGACGATTATGATTTCGTCATCTGCGAGATCGGCGGCACGGTTGGCGACATCGAAGCGATGCCCTTCATGGAAGCCATCCGCCAGCTCGGTAACGACCTGCCGCGCGGCACGGCGATCTATGTCCACCTGACGCTGATGCCCTACATCCCGGCTGCCGGCGAGCTGAAGACCAAGCCGACGCAGCACTCCGTCAAGGAGCTGCAGGCTCTCGGCATTCATCCGGACATCCTGCTTGTGCGTGCGGATCGCGAGATCCCGGAGGCCGAGCGCCGCAAGCTTTCGCTGTTCTGCAACGTTCGTCCGTCCGCCGTCATCCAGGCGCTCGACGTCGCCAATATCTACGATGTGCCGATGGCCTACCATAAGGAAGGCCTCGACAATGAGGTGCTCGCCGCTTTCGGCATCGAGCCGGCGCCGAAGCCGCGGCTCGAACAATGGGAAGAGGTTTGCAACCGCATCCGCACGCCGGAAGGCGAGGTAACGATCGCCATCGTCGGCAAATATACCGGTCTCAAAGATGCCTATAAGTCGCTGATCGAAGCGCTGCACCACGGCGGTATCGCCAATCGCGTCAAGGTCAAGCTTGAATGGATCGAGTCGGAGGTCTTCGAGAAGGAAGATCCGGCGCCATATCTCGAAAAGGTCCACGGCATTCTCGTACCCGGCGGCTTTGGCGAGCGGGGCTCCGAGGGCAAGATTCATGCGGCCCGCTTCGCGCGCGAGCGGAAGGTGCCGTATTTCGGCATCTGCTTCGGCATGCAGATGGCTGTCATCGAAGCGGCCCGCAATCTCGCCGGTGTCGAACACGCATCCTCCACCGAATTCGGTCCGACCAACGAACCTGTCGTCGGCCTGATGACGGAATGGCTGAAGGGCAACGAACTGCAGAAGCGCACGGCATCCGGCGATCTCGGCGGCACGATGCGGCTTGGCGCCTACAAGGCGGCGCTGAAGAAGGGCACCAAGATTTCCGAAATCTACGGCTCGACCGACATTTCCGAGCGTCATCGCCACCGCTACGAAGTCAACATCGACTACAAGGACAAGCTGGAAGATTGCGGCCTGACCTTCTCGGGCATGTCACCGGATGGCGTCCTGCCGGAAACGATCGAATATGCGGATCATCCGTGGTTCATCGGCGTCCAGTATCACCCGGAACTGAAGTCCCGACCGCTGGAACCGCACCCGCTGTTCTCGAGCTTCATCGAAGCGGCGACGGAACAGAGCCGACTGGTTTAAGGGCGGCAAATCGCTTGCGGTAGTCGCTCGGACTGACCGCAAGCCTCTCCCGAAAATGATGGCGCATGGTGGCAAGCGATCCAAATCCACTCGCCACTGCCACATCGTCAAGCGAAATGGCAGCCTGCTTTTCGAGCAGATCCCGAGCGCGCCGCAGCCTCTCGCTCAATAGCCATTCGCCCGGCGCCATGCCGGTAGTCGCCTCGAAACGACGCTGGAAGGTCCGCACACTCATTCCCGCCCGCGCTGCAAGCACAGCAATGGGCTGATCTTCCTGCAGACGCTCGCGCATCCATTCGAGCAAGGGACCCAAGCGCGCGCCCTCGCGTTGTTTCAGAACCGGGGTCTCGATATATTGCGCCTGACCGCCTTCGCGATGCGGCGGCACCACGAGACGACGGGCGACACTATTGGCTATGTCAGATCCGTAATCCCGGCGCACGACATGTAGGCAGAGATCGATAGCGGCCGCACTGCCGGCGGCGGTCAGCACGCTATCTTCATCGACATAGAGAACATCGGCGTCCACTGATATGTCCGGGTAGCGCGCGGCGATGGAATCTACGTAGCGCCAATGCGTCGTCGCCTTTCGGCCCGCGAGCAATCCGGCGGCGGCAAGGACTGCGACGCCCGAGCATAGTGACATGATCCGCACGCCGCGGCGGCTGGCTGCCTGCAGCTCGGCGAGCAGTGGGGCAGGAACGAGCGTCCCTATGCCGCGCCAACCAGGCACGACGATCAGATCGGCGTCGGCAATGATCTCAAGCCCGTGGTCGACCTGCACCGTCAGCCCGCCGGCGGCACGAAGCGGGCCATCCTCGATTGCACAGGCGGAAAACCGGTACCAGTCGTTGCCCATTTCCGGGCGTGGCAGGCCGAAGATTTCATAAGCGACGCCGAATTCGAACGTGCAAAGCCCGTCATAGACGAGGGTGACGACATGCGGGCCGAAAAGATTGGTGGTGTCTGCATTTGGCATGATGTTGACGCTATATGGCATTTCGGCCAATTTCAACTCTGGGACCGCTCAGGCATGAATGCACCGAACGGAAGAAGGAGCGTTACATGTCCCTAGTCAGTGAAATCCCTGCCGCAGCGCCGAGTGTCGTCGCAGAGCACTATGCCCGGAAGCTTGCTTTCGAAACCGATTGCTCCGACGTCTATCAGGCGATGACATCAGGCAACGCGGACTTTGTCCTGATCGACGTGCGCGGGCCGGCCCTGTTTCAGGAGCAGCATATTCCCGGCGCGATCAACCTCCCGCATGGCAAAATGACCGCGCGGAAGATGAGTGAGTGGCCCGACGAAACGCTGTTTGTCGTCTATTGCGCAGGACCGCATTGCAACGGCACTGACAAGGCGGCGTTACGTCTCGGCACGCTCGGCAAGCGCGTAAAGGTGATGATCGGCGGCATCACAGGCTGGGCGGATGAGGGCAATCCGTTCGAAGTGGGCTGACAAATCGACAAGATAAGCCCGGCCTTCGCCGGGTTTGCTCATTTTTGTGACAGTGCGGAAAAACTTGGCATATACGCTATTTGACTGTCGCGCCGTTTCCCGCTCCGTGGCACTGTGCACATAAGCATAGCGGGAAAAAAGTATGATTCTCAATCCATTTGACGATCGCGCGGAAAGATCCAGAGCCAAGATAGCTTTCACTTTCGTGCTGCTGATCGCATTCAATATTGCCGCATGGATCTGGGCCTGGGCCGCTTTCGCCGACAGGCCGTCGCTGCTGGGCACTGCGTTTCTCGCATATATGTTCGGGCTTCGCCACGCCTTCGATGCCGATCATATCGCCGCGATCGATAACGTCGTGCGCAAGCTGATGCAGGAGCCGAAACAGCCCTATGCGGTCGGTTTCTTTTTCTCGCTGGGCCACTCGACCATCGTCGTGCTTGCATCTGTTGTCATCGCCGCAACGGCGGCCGCCATGCAGAGCCAACTCGATTCCTTCCACGATATTGGCGGCGTCATCGGCACGGCGGTCTCGGCCGCGTTCCTGCTGCTGATCGGCATTGCAAATCTCTTCGTCCTCAAGGGCGTGTGGTCCGCCTTCAGACGAGCGCAAAGGGGCGGGAGGATCGCGGAGGAGGATCTTGATACGCTGCTTGCCGGCGGTGGTTTCCTGGGACGTATCTTCCGCCCGATGTTCAAGGTCGTCACCCGTTCCTGGCATATGTACCCGATCGGCTTTCTCTTCGGTCTCGGTTTCGATACGGCGACCGAGATCGGCCTGCTTGGCATTTCCGCGGCGCAGGCGGCACAGGGCATGTCCTTCTGGACCATTCTCGTCTTCCCGGCGCTTTTCACCGCCGGCATGTCGCTGATGGACACCAGCGACAGCATATTGATGACCGGCGCCTATGGCTGGGCTTTCGTCAAGCCGGTGCGCAAGCTCTGGTACAATCTGACCATCACCGCGGCCTCGGTTGTCGTTGCGATCTTCATTGGCGGTATCGAGGCCCTGGGGCTGATCTCCGACAAGCTCGGTCTTGAGGGCGGCGTCTGGAGCTTCATCGGCGATCTCAACGACAATCTCGCCAACTTCGGCTTCGCGGTCGTAGGCATCTTCCTGCTGAGCTGGCTGGTTTCGACCATCCTCTACAAAGCCAAGGGCTACGACAACTTGCAGATTAACCACTCCTGACGCATCATCACTTCTCACAGATTTATATTGCCGCGGCTGGAATTTAGTGTCCGCGACCACAATCATATTTCGTGAAGGGGCACAATCATGATCCAGACAAACCGTTTTCTCACCGCTGCCGGAATAGCCGTTCTGTGCGTGGCCGGGACCGGCTCGGCCTCTGCACAAACGACCGGCTGTTCGCTGCGAGCGGCGGTGAGTGCCGAGCGCCAGACGCTCAATTGTGAGCCGGGCCTCAGCATTACTATCGAGCGCGGAGCAAGCTACCGGCTTGCCGACCGCAATCGCGACGGCCAGGTGGACGCTGTCGTGCTCAACAGCAAGGCGGCGCTGGTCGATGTCGACAACAGCCGCATCAAGGGTGGGTTCGAAGTGGTAACACCGCAGGCGATCGCTGCGGTGCGCGGCACACGATGGGCGGTCGACGCAGGGCGCGGCAAGACATCCGTACTGGTTTTGCGCGGCCGCGTCGCCGTTAACAAGGTTTCGACCGGGCAAGGAGTTACGCTTGGACGAGGGCAGGGGGTTGATGTCGATCGCAGCCGCGGTCCCCTGCGCGTTACGAATTGGAAGCAACCACGCATAAGCGCGCTGATGGGCCGCCTCGGCCAGTGAGATCCTGATTCCCATGCGCAGACCACCGCTGCAGACGCTGATTGCGCTCGTCTTGACTGCCGTCTGGGGTGCGGGCCTTGGCATCGCTCATCTGCGCGGCGATATTCCCTTTATCGACGGTGCCGAGGCGACGCTGACCAATCTCAGGAACGTGCTCGGCGGTACCCGGCAACCGCCCGATATCGTTACCATCGTCGCCATCGATGACGAGGCGTCCCGTCAAGCGGGCCACTATCCGCTACCCCGTGCCACCCTCGCGAAAGTCGTCGATGCCATCACCGCGCTGAAGCCGAAAGCAATCGGGCTCGACATGCTTTTGGTGGATCCTGGCGCGGAGGCCGACGATGCAGCGCTGGCACAATCGCTGAGAAAGACCAACGCCGTGCTGGCCGTCGCCGGCATCTTTCCCGAAAGTCGCCAGCGTGTTGCCGACTACAGCAAGGAGCCGCTTGCGCGCGTCCCCAGCGCCCTGCAATTCCTGGAGCCGCTGCCTCGGTTTGCGCAGGCAGCGAGCTATGGTGTCGTCAACGTCCAGACCGACAAGACCGGAACGCCGCGTTTCGTGCCCATGCTGTTTCGCAGCGGCGGGCGGATCGAACCATCCTTCTCGCTGCGTGTCGTTTCCGCCGCCACCGGCGAGCCTACGACGGTCATTTCCGACCACATCAAGCTTGGCGATCGTTTGGTGCATACCGATACCGGCTATCTCTTGCCGCTCTCTTTCTACGGTCCGCGTGGCACGATCCGCACCATCGGCGCCAGTGCAGCGCTAACAGGGCAATTGCCGGAGGAGGCGATCAGGGACCACATCGTCGTTATCGGCGCGACCGTTACCGGCGGCGGCGATGTCTTTCCGACGCCTTTCGATCCGGTGCTGCCGGGCGTCGAGGTCATTTCCACTTCAATCACGCATCTGATTGCCGGGGATGGATTGGTCCGCGACCGCGACGTGCGCCTCATTGACCTCGGCTTTGCCATTGGCCTGCCGGTCGTTCTCGTCGGGTTGCTTGCCTGGCGGCGCAACACTATCGGCCTGATCATAGCGCTCTGCGTCATCCTTGCCTGGCTGTCGATCAACATCAGCGCCTTCAAGCATGGCATCTGGCTAAGTGCCGCCGTGCCGATCGCGGCTGCGATACCGCCGGCACTGTTGTTCGGTGCCGTGCAGCTCTGGCTGGGTCGCAAGCAGGCCAGGCATTTCGAGCAGCAGAGCGAACTCCTGCAGCGCATTCAGGCGCCGGGCCTTGCCGAACATCTTGCCCGCGATCCCGGCTTCCTGGCGGACCCGGTGCGCCAGGAAGCGGCCATTGTCTTCATCGATCTCAACGGGTTCACCGGCCTCAGCGAAGCGATCGGCCCAACGGCGGTGCGCGAGCTGCTGAACGGCTTCTACGATCTCGTCGACGAGGAAGTGTCAGCTTGCGGCGGTGCCATCACCAGCTTCATGGGCGATGGTGCCATGATCCTGTTCGGCCTGCCGCAGCCGAAGAGGGATGATCCCGCCAATGCGGCGTGCTGCTGCATTCGCCTGGCCGATCGAATGAGAGGCTGGTTTGGAACCCTGCCGGAGTCCATCGCCTCCCGCATCGGCTTCAAGATCGGCGCGCATTTCGGCACCGTCGTCGCCTCCAGGCTCGGCGGTCACGGCCGCCAGCAGATCACGGCGACCGGCGACACCGTCAATGTCGCCAGCCGCCTGATGGAGGTGGCTGCCCGCAGCAATGCCGAGATTGCGTTCAGCGACGACCTGCTGCAATCTGCCGGACGCGACAGCGAACCCTATACGGAAGGCCAGCTCGATGGTCCGATCGAAGCGAGCCTGCGCGGTCGTGCCGGTTCTCTTGCCGTCTGGTTATGGCGCAGCCGGGCCTGATCCCGGAAGAGTGCAGCTCTAGCAAAGAGCTTCGTCTTCGCTGGATACTCTGTGCTCCTCCGCCGGGGCATGCCCCACATTGAACCTCTCGAACATTTTGTGGAACCGCGGCGAGTCACGCAGCGAATCCAGATCAGAATCATTGCTGAACCAGAGCACCTGATAGGCAGAGCTCATCGGCAGCAATCTTTCGAGCAGGTCCAGCGCTGCTTCGCGATCCCCAAGTACGGCATAGGCGCAGGCAACATTATATTGGGTGCAAACGTCGTCCGGATCGATCGTGAGCGCACGCGCAGCCCATTCCCGGGCTCGCCCGGCCTCGCCAAGATGGGCGAGGGCGATAGCGCCGCGGTGGGCGGGGCCTGAGTTTTCCGGATTGAGATCGAGCGCTCGTTCCGCACGCTCGACGCCAATCCTTGCCCAATGCTCCAGGTCCTCCGTCTTTCCGAGCGAGCGGAAGGCACTGATGAGATGCACGGGCGACAGATAGTCATCGGTGCGGATCGTTGCCGCGCGCTCAAAATAATGCACGGCCTCCTCGAACCGGCCCTGCATGAACAGGAAGCGGCCGTAGTGGAAATTCGCTTCGTAAAGGTTCGGCTGCAGCGCCATGGCCCGAGCGAAGGCGGCCGTCGCTTCCTCGTTCTGGCCGCTTTGATGCAAAGCCAGGCCATGCGAAGCATAGGCCTCGGCCAGATTGGGATCGAGTTCCAGCGCCTTGGCGCTCATCGCCATGATGTTTTCCAGCGGAAACTCGCGCGGGCTCCAGTCCCTCAGCGCCGAGTCGCAATCGGCTATGCCGGCATAGGCGCGGGCGTAATCCGGATCGAGCTCGACGGCCTTCAGGAACATACGCCGCGCCAGCAGCAGGTATGACCGCGTCCAGGCATGCGAGAACTGCCGCCCCCGAAGATAGTAGGTATAGGCTTCGATGTTGGCGGTCGGTTCGCTTTCGATCGCCTTCTTCTCCTCCGGCTGGAGCTTGATCTTCAGTTGGTCGACGATCGCATGAGTAATCTCGTCCTGAATGGTGAAAATATCGGTCAGGTCGCGATCGAAACGGCCGGCCCAGAGATGCGCGCCGTTGCGGGCGTCGATAAGCTGGCCGGTGATACGTACGCGCTGGGCGGCCTTGCGGACGCTGCCCTGCAACACGAAATCGGCGCCTAGTTCCTGCGCTATCTGCTTCACCTTCACCGACTTGCCCTTGTAGGTGAAGACGGTGTTGCGGGCGACGACATTGAGGTCCGAAATCTGCGAGAGATCGGTGATCAGATCCTCGGTAATCCCGTCGGAGAAATATTCCTGCTCCTGATCGTCGCTCATGTTGACGAAAGGCAGCACCGCCACCAGCCGTTTGCGGCCATCCCGCCTCGGCAGAGCGATGACCGATGACGTCGTCGGCGCGCTGAGAGAAACGGTGTAGACGCGAACGCTATGGGCGATGTTCTTCAGGGAATGCTCGCCACGATCTTCGAAGGAAACGCCAAGGCGAGAGCCGACATGATCGCGCACCGAAGCGGAGACGGCGATGCCACCCGGCTCGGCAATGGCTTCTAGGCGGGCCGCCAGATTGACGCCTTCGCCAAAGATGTCGCCATCCTCGACAATGACGTCGCCGAGGTTGATGCCGATACGCAGCTCGATGCGGCGCTCCTGCTGCGCGTTTTCGTTTCGCGTCAGCATATCGCGCTGAATTTCGGCGGCGCAGGCGACTGCATTCACTACGCTCGAAAATTCGACCAGCATGCCATCGCCGGTGTGCTTGACGATGCGCCCCTTATGTTCGGTGATCCTGGGGTCCAGAACTTCGGCACGATGCTGCCTGACCGCTGCCAGCGTGCCGGCCTCGTCCATCCCCATTAAGCGGCTGTAGCCCACGATGTCCACAGCAAGAATGGCAGTCAGTCGGCGCTCCAAGTGCCCCCCGAATTCATCCCGTGGTCTAAGGCTGCAGTTTACGCCGATATTGTCACAATGTCGTGCGTAGCGTTCCATATTGCACCGTGGCAGTTGGAAAACATTTAGGGCGCGCAGATAGCACCATTCCACACCAAGAAGCGAGCGGTCTTTGTGGTTAGTCCCTTTGTGGTAAGGGCTATAGTTTCACCATTTTCGCTAGCCCGAACTACGCAAAATCCCACATATTTGGCGGTATATTCGCCATTTTTGGTTTTATCCGTGCCCCATGGGAATGATGAAAATCACAGGGAGGCAGGCGACGAAAAATTGAGAACGCGCCAAGAACTTTGGGAAGCGTCGCGGCGGTGCCTGGCGTGACAGTCGAGACGAGCGTAAAGAGAATCAGAATAGCAAGGCTTCAATGGTCACGCGGGCTGGTCTCCATTTCCAGTAGAGACATAGGTGCATGGCAGCCATCAGAAAAACGAATGTTGAAGGCCAGATGCATTAGCGTTTATGATGCGGACATGGCCAGAAACTTCGATATCGCCCTTATCAGGACTTTCGCCGCCGTTGCCGATCACAGCAGCATGACAGTTGCCGCCAAAATGCTGCACATGACGCAAGGCGCTGTCAGCCAGCAGATCAAGCGACTGGAGGAGATGCTGGGCTGTGCTCTCTTCGAGCGGGAAAATCGCGGACTGCGATTGACGGATGCGGGAGAGCGGATGCTCGGCAATGCCCGCCGGCTCCTGATCCTCAATGATGATATCTGGGCCGACATGGCGGAAACCACCGTAGAAGGCAGCGTGCGGCTCGGCGTGCCCCATGATCTCGTCGGAACGGTTCTGGCGCCGGTTCTAAGGTCCTATGCGGAACGTCATCCGCAGGTAGAGATTTCTCTGGTCTGTGGCTCATCGCCCGAGTTGATGCAGGCGCTCGACAATGGCGTGATCGATCTCGGCGTCATCGAAGAGCCGCTCGGCACGTCCAAGGGCGAATGCCTGGCGATCGACCGGCTGGTTTGGGTGGGTGCAAAAGCGGGCGGCGCCCATCGGAAGAATCCGCTGCCGATTTCGATGGTGGCCGATACCTGCGCCTTCCGACCGTCGGTATTCGCGGCGCTCCGAGACGACGGGCGACGCTGGCGCACCGTGTTCGAGAACGGCAATATCGAAGCGACGACGGCCACTGTGCGCACCGATCTTGCGATCACCGCCTGGCTTGCCTCTACCGTTCCCGCCGACCTCGATATTCTCGGCGCAGGCGATGGTCTGCCGGACCTGCCGGTCTTTTCCATCAACCTCCATTTGTCTAAAAGCGGAGCGACACCGCCGGCAACCGAACTTGCCCGCCATATCCGCGAAGGGTTGATGCGGCCGCGACAGATGGCGGCCGCTTGAGGATCATTCGGCTCGCCAGCCGCCAAATACTATGCAGCCTTCGGCAAAGGCCCGACATAGCGCGATTGCGGACGGATCAGGCGGCCATCGAGCATCTGCTCGCGCGCATGGGCGATCCAACCCACCGTCCTGCCGATCGCAAAGACGCCGGTGAAAGCGTTACGCGGGAAACCGAGAGCATCGAGCAGCAGGGCGGTATAATATTCGACATTGGTTTCCAGCGGACGGTCGGGCTTGCGCTCCTTCAACAGAGCCAGAGCCGCGGCTTCGATCGCCTCGGCGAGCGCGATGCGGCCAGCATCGGCCTGACCGCTCGCAAAGATCGGCCGCAGCGCCGTCTTCAGTGCATCGGCGCGGGGATCGCGGACGCGGTATATGCGGTGACCGAAGCCCATCAGCCGTTCTCCGTGGTCAAGCGCCTGCGACAGCCATGCGCGGGCATTAGCGGGCTCACCGACCGCATCCAGCATATCGAGCACCGGGCCGGGAGCACCGCCATGCAGCGGTCCCTTGAGAGCGCTGATCGCAGCCAATACCGAGGAGGTCAGGCCGGCATGGGTCGAGGCGATGACGCGAGAGGCGAAGGTGGAAGCATTCAATCCATGATCGGAGATCGTGACCAGATAGGCATCGAGGCCGGCGGTCTGCTGTGGCGTCGGGCGCTTGCCCGTCAGCATGCGCAGGATGTCGGCGGATTGAGATAGGGAGGCATCCGGCCTGACCGGCCGATTGCCGTTTTGAAGGCGCAGCACGGCAGGCAGGAAGACCGCTGGCGCCGCCATCAGGCGGATGACCGCGGCAAAATCATCGCCGTCTCCGATGCGAGCCAGCAGCGCCCGCATGGCTTCCACCGGCGGCAGAGCCAGCAAGACCGCATCAGCCGCTTTCACATGTGCGAACAGTTCCACGCGCGCGGCGCCCAATTGCGCCCTGATGCTTGCGGCATCGACATGTTCCTCGAACAAGCCCTCTAGCAGTAGCGCGGCGACATCCTCGAAGCGGCTGGTCGCGACCAAGTCGTCCAGCGACACACCGCGGATGATCAGGCGGCCGGCAGCACCGTCCACATCGGACAACTTGGTTTCGGCAGCAATGATATCTTCGAGACCACTTTTCATCATTTTTCTCCTTTGACTACCCACTTAGATCAGTCCTATTTTCATTGACGTCAATCTTGATGCAATTGATCAATATGAGGAACCATGAGCTGGCTGACGGCAGAGCAGGCGCTGAACCTCCTGGGCACCAAATCACAGACGCTTTACGCGAATGTCAGCCGTGGCCGCATCCGTGCGAAACCCGATCCAACCGACACGCGGCGAAGCCTTTATTTCGCCGATGACGTCAAGCGGCTGGCGGCGCGCCACGCGGGACGGCGAAAGACCGAGGCCGTTGCAGCCGATGCCATCCAGTGGGGTGATCCTGTGCTGCCTTCGGCCTTGTCGACAATTTCGCATGGCCGGCTGTTCTATCGCGGGCAGGATGCGGCGAAGCTCGCCGAATACGCGACCTTGGAGGAAGTGGCCTGTCTCCTGTGGGACATGAAACGGCCCTTGCGGCTGGAGGGGCAAGGTGGCAATTACGAGTCATCCGCCCTAGCGGCGGTCTTTTCGGCGTTGGCCGAGCGCGCCTCAACCGACCTGCCGTCGCTCGGGCGCTCGCTCCCGGCGCTGCGAAATGAAGCGGAAAGCGTATTCGGTACGGTTGCCGATGCGCTGGCACCGGGCCTATCCCATGTGCCACTGCATCTGCGCCTTGCTGAAGCATGGAACCAGCCTGATGCGGGCGAACTCATTCGCCGTTCTCTCGTGCTCTTAGCCGACCACGAACTCAATGCCTCGACCTTCACAGCGCGGATCACCGCCTCTGCTGGTGCGACACTATCGGCCGCGGCACTTTCCGGCCTGTCAACACTGACCGGGCCGCTGCATGGCGGCGCGTGGCAAAGCGTGCGCTCGCTGATGGACCTTGCTGCTTCAATCGGCGCTGAGGAGGCGGTCCGTAGCTATCTTGCCGAGGGGAGGTCGCTGGCGGCGGTCGGCCACCCGCTCTATCCCGACGGCGATGCGCGCGCCCGGGCGCTGCTTGCCTGCTTTACGCTGCCGCCTTTGTTCGCGAAGGTGCGCAAGGCGGCGGAAGAATTGATCGGCGAACCCGTCAATGTCGATTTTGCCCTGACGGCGATGACATCCGCCTGCTGTCTGCCGCAGGACGCGCCGCTGATCATCTTCGCGCTTGCCCGCACTGTCGGATGGTTGGCGCACGCCATGGAGCAATCCGCGAGCGGTCATCTCATCCGGCCACGCGCCCGTTACGTCGGTCCGCCGGTGGAGTGACCGGCAGGTGCCTCTGCCAGATCCCCGAAATCAATCTGCGGACAGATTTAGCCCACCGCCGAGCGGCAGACAGCCTCGATGTTGTGTCCGTCTGGATCGAGAACAAACGCACCGTAGTAGTCTGGGTGGTAGTGGGATCGGATGCCTGGCGGTCCATTGTCCAGCCCGCCGGCTGCCAGCGCCGCCTCATAAAACTGATCAACAATTGCTCTGCTTTCAGCGGCAAAGGCGACATGAACGCCAGTTTGCGGCGTGTCGCGATGTCCTATCCAGAAGAAGGCTCTCGGCCTGATCCCGTATCCGGCAAAAATCGCACCCTCGCCATATAGACGTTCGATCCCGAGCGGGAGCAAAGCCGCATCGTAGAAGGCCTTCGACCGTTCCACATCGCTAACTCCAATTGTAACGTGATCCAGCATATTCACTCCTGAAACTCTCCGGCAGGCCTCGGCCGGTCAACGCTGTCCGAGAGCGCCGGTGTCCTGACGCGACAGCTCGACCCAGCCGATGGTCAGTTTGCGGTTGGCAATCAGCCAGATCGTCGCGAACGCAATCAATCCCACGGCGATATTGGCGGCGATGAACAGGATCGGCGCAAGTTGTGCGACGGGGCCAATGTCGCCGCGCTCGATCAGGCGCAAGGGTGCAGTCGCCAGCGCCGTCGCACCGAAGGTGAAGGCCCAATAGGCGGGGCTAAAGGCCTCCTTCGTGATCCACGGTAGGAGGCGCAGCATGATCAAGGCCTGCAGGATGCCATAGCCGATCATGGCATGCACGATAAGGTCAGGCGCTCCCTGTGTGACGCTGATATAGGCAATCGCGCCGACGGCCGGCGGTGCAAGTTGAACGCCGAGCGTCGGGCGTAGCGGCGATGATAATGCCGGCGCTGTCAGAAGACGGTGCAGCAGCGCGGATTCGATCGCCAGCCAGGCGAAAAATCCGGCGCCGAAGAAGAGCTGACCCCAATCGGGAAAGCCGAGGGCGGCTGCGACGCTCGCAGTCACGAAACTTCCGGCCACGCTTGGCAGATAAAGCACGGCGGTCGTGGTGGTGACGTCGCGCCCGCCCTGCCAGAGACCGCCGGTGCGCCAGACCGAGAAGGCAAGCGTATATAAGGCGCCGAGGATAAACAGAGATTCGGCGCCAACGCGGGAATAGGGCAGCAAGCCACCGGCGACCAGCATGGTGGCGACCCCGACGAGGCCGATGAAGCAGCATTGCACGGGATGGACCACTTCCCTCGACGCCTCTTCACGGGCCACCGCCCATTTCAGCACGTAAAGCACGATCAGCACTGCCCAGACGGCTATCGAGACGAAGGTGATCGTCTCACCAATTGCCGCCGGCAATTGCCAGACCCGCGCCGCCACACGCCAAGCGTTGGCAAGACCGGAAAGGCCGAGCACCATGCCAAAGAATGCAGCCGGAACGAGCGGCAGTTTTAAGGGAATGGCCATGGTGCCTCCGTTGACGGACGTAACGTTAAACGCCTTCGTAGACGAGCTCTGAAGAAAACCGGATCGATCACGAAACTTACCCCATTTCGCATCGAATTTCGCCTACGCAGCTTACGACAACGAATTGTGATAGTTTTGTTGAATTAGACGTTTCTGTTCAAGCCAGCGAAGCGAAATCGGGCTATCAAAATGGTGCAGATATTCTGGCTTATTGCACCGCGAAAGCAAGGGACAGCGACGGGCAATATCACAGATGCGTGAACGCGGCGTTTTCCGCCCAATCCTGCACGCCTGCATGGCTCGCCCGTCATTTGTTCATTGGCAAAGATTGCGAAATGTCTTTATGGAGTTTTCAAACCGATTAAACTTCCCAGGAGACCGACACATGCAAATCGGAATGATTGGCCTTGGCCGTATGGGCAGCAACATGGTGCAGCGCCTGATGAAGGGCGGCCACAGCGCCGTCGTTTTCGACGCGCGTCCGGAAAGCATCACGGAGCTTGAGAAGCTCGGCGCCACCGGCAGCACGTCGCTCGAAGATTTCGTATCGAAGCTCTCCCGTCCTCGCGCCGTCTGGCTGATGCTGCCGGCTGCGATCGTCGACAAGGAGCTGGCCAAGATCGTTCCGCTGCTTGAAGACGGCGATATCGTCATCGACGGCGGCAACTCCTATTACCACGACGACATCCGCCGCGCCGAAGAGCTGAAGCCGAAAGGCATTCACTATGTCGACGTCGGCACCAGCGGCGGCGTTTTCGGCCTGCAGCGCGGCTATTGCCTGATGATCGGCGGCGAAAAGGCGACGGTGCAACACCTGTCGCCGATCTTCGCGACGCTCGCACCCGGCGTCGGCGATGTCGCTCCGTCGAAAATGCGCTCCGAAGCGGCCTCAAGCGTCAGCACCGCCGAGCAGGGCTACCTGCATTGCGGTCCGTCGGGTGCCGGCCACTTCGTCAAGATGGTTCATAACGGCATCGAATACGGCCTGATGGCCGCTTACGCCGAAGGTTTCAATGTGCTGCGTCATGCCAATGTCGGCCTGCAGACCACCGAAGCCGACGCCGAAACCGCGCCGTTGTCGCATCCGCAATATTATCAGTACAACCTCGACATCGCCGAAATCAGCGAGGTCTGGCGCCGCGGCAGCGTGATCACCTCCTGGCTGCTCGACCTCACCGCCGACGCACTACATGGCGACGCGGCCTTGTCGCAATATGCCGGCCGCGTTTCGGATTCGGGCGAGGGCCGCTGGACCATTTCGGCTGCGATCGACGAAGGCGTACCGACGCCGGTGCTAAGCGCCGCTCTCTACGGCCGTTTCGCCTCGCGCGGTAATGACGATTACGCCAACAAGGTGCTGTCTGCTATGCGCGCAGGCTTCGGCGGCCATCACGAGAAGCCGGCGAAGTAATTTTCCCTTTCGATTGGAAGACATTCGCGCCGGGCGGGTCAAACTGCCCGGCATTTTCATATCCGGCTTAGCTCATCAGCTCCGGACGCAGCAACAGAACCGGGCAGGGAGAGCCGGCCACAAGCTCGGGCGTGCGCGGCGGGCGGATAATGAGGCAATCCGAGCGGGAAAAGACCTTCATCATCGAGGAATCCTGCTTGGAAAAAGGCTCGACCAGCCAGCCGCCATCCGCGGATTTCGTCAGCGTTGCCCGGATATAGTCCTGGCGCTGATCGTTGGCGGCGAGCGTTACGGTGGTCCGCGCCATGGCTTCACGCTTCACGGGCGGCAATAAAGCGAGCTTGCGGATCAGCGGCTCCAGGAACAAGAGGCCGCAGACGAGGCTGGAAACCGGATTGCCTGGCAGCCCAAGGACGTGGGTTTCGCCGAGGCTGCCGACCATCAGCGGCTTGCCGGGACGCATGGCGATGCGCCAGAAATCAAGCTGCATGCCGACCTCGACCATGGTGGCCTGCACCAGATCATGATCACCGACCGAGGCCCCGCCGAGCGTGACGATGACATCGGCCTTCACCACCTGCGCGCGGCCAATCGCGGCGGTGATTTCCGCCTTGTCGTCCGGGACAATGCCAAGATCGAGCACATGAGCGCCGGCGTTGCGGGCGAGAGCGGCAATGCCGAATGTATTTGATGCGATGATCTGTGAGGGACCGGGCTCGCTGCCCGGCGTCACCAGCTCGTCGCCTGTCGCAAGGATCGCCACCAATGGACGCCGATACACATCGAGTGCCGGATGGTTCATGGCGGCGGCAACCGTCAGTCGCGAAAAATCCATCACCGTGTCTTTCGCGAGCACGACTTCACCTTCGGCAAAGTCCTGGCCGCGCGGGCGGATATGCTGCCCCTTACGCAGGGGATAGGTGGTGCGGATGCGGCCGTCTTCCAGCCGTAGCGCGTCCTCCTGCAACAACACAGTATCGGCTCCGGCCGGAACTAGCGCACCGGTGAAGATACGGACCGCTTCGCCCTTGCCGACCACACCCTCGAAAGCGTGACCGGCGGCGGAAGCACCGATCACGGTCAATTCCGCTCCCGGTTCGGCGGCATCCTCGAAACGCAGCGCATAGCCATCCATCGCCGAGGCATCGAAGGGCGGCTGCGTGAGGCGTGCAGCCAGATCCTTGGCGAGAACCCGGCCTTCCGCCATGTCGAGTTCAACGCTTTCGACGCGATGGAGCGGCGTTGCGCTATTCAGCAGACGTTCTTGGGCGTCGACAACGGGTAAAAGACTCATCTTCAGGCCCCTGGATGACGGAAGTCGCCGGATTTGCCGCCGGACTTCTCCAAGAGCCTGATACCGCCGATTTCCATCGTCCGGTCCACGGCCTTGGCCATATCGTAGATCGTCAGGCAGGCAACGGAAACTGCCGTCAGCGCCTCCATCTCGACGCCCGTGCGGCCGGTGAGCTTTGCGGTAGCAGTCACGCGCAGGCCGGGCAGGGCAGCATCTTCGGTGATATCGACCGTGACCTTGGTCAGCATCAGCGGATGGCAGAGCGGGATGAGATTGGCGGTCTGCTTGGCGGCCATGATGCCGGCAAGCCTGGCCGTGCCTATGACATCGCCTTTCTTGGCATTGCCTTCGCGGATCAGCGCCAGCGTCTCCGGCTTCATTTTCACATGGCCTTCAGCGGTGGCGATGCGAACCGTTTCGGCCTTGTCGCCGACATCGACCATATGCGCCTCGCCGGAGGCGCCGATATGGGTCAGGCCGGCTTTCTCCGTGCTCATTTCACTCTGCCGCCAGAACGCCGGTTTCGCCGGTAAGCAGCAGGCGCGTCGCGGACGCCACGTCGTCCTTGCGCATCAGGCTTTCGCCGACGAGGAAGGTGGTGATGCCCACGGCTTCGAGACGCTTGCAGTCGGCATGGGTGAAAATACCGCTTTCGCCGACCAGCAGCCGGCCTTCGGGAACCATGGTGGACAGGGTTTCGCTGACCGTCAGGCTGACCTCGAAGGTGCGCAGATTGCGATTGTTGATGCCGACGAGCGGCGAAGACAGCTTCAATGCCCGCTCCATTTCTTCGGCGTCGTGCACCTCGACCAGTACATCCATGCCGAGGCCGAAGGCTTCGTCCTGGAGGCGCTCGGCATCGCTGTCGGAAAGCGAGGCCATGATCAAGAGAATGCAATCGGCACCCCAGGCGCGAGCCTCATGCACCTGATAGGTTTCGAACATGAAATCCTTGCGCAATGCCGGCAAAGAGCAGGCGGCACGGGCGGCGGTCAGGAATTCCGGTGCGCCTTGGAAGCTTGGGCTGTCCGTCAGCACAGAGAGGCAGGCAGCGCCGCCCAACTCATAGGCCTTGGCAAGGGCGGGCGGATCGAAATCGGGGCGAATGAGCCCCTTGGACGGGCTTGCCTTCTTGATCTCGGCGATCAGGCCGAAGGCGCTGACATCCTTCTTGGCGACCAATGCCTTATGGAAGCCGCGCGGCGCGGACTGGCCGGCCTGCATCGCCTTGAGATCGGCAAGCGAGACCTTGGCCTTCGCGGCGGCGATCTCCTCGCGCTTGTAGGCTTCGATCTTCTGGAGGATATCGGTCATGACGTCCTAATCCTATTCTTCGGCGTTGGAGACGGCGATCAGCTTTTCCAGCGCGGCGGCGGTCGCGCCGCTGTCGAGCGACTGAGCCGCGAGCCTCATGCCATCATGAAGCGTTTCCGCCTTGCCCGCAATCACGAGGGATGCCGCGGCATTGGCGAGCGAAATATCGCGATAAGCGTTCTTCGCACCGCTGAGCACGTCGCGCAGCGCTGCCGCATTGAAGACGCCGTCGCCGCCCTTGAGGTCTGCCAGCGAGGCATGCGGCAGGCCGAAATCGGCAGGCGTCAGCTCGAAGGTGCGGATCTTGCCGTCTTCAAGCGCGGCGACATTCGTCGGGCCGGTGGTGGTGATCTCGTCGATACCGTTGCCGTACACGACCCAGACGCTTTCCGCATTCAGATCCTTCAGCACCTCGGCAAGGGGCACGACCCATTGCGGCGCGAAGACGCCGAGCAGTTGGCGGCGTGCGCCGGCCGGGTTGGACAGCGGCCCTAGCAGATTGAAGATCGTGCGCGTTCCGAGCTCGACGCGCGAAGGGCCGACATGGCGCATTGAGGAATGATGCAGTTGCGCGAACATGAAGCCGATTCCGGCTTCGCGAATGCAGCGAGCGATCGTCTCGGGGCCGACATCGAGCTTGATGCCGAGCACGGACTGCGTGTCGGCCGTGCCAGCCTTGGAGCTTTGGGCGCGATTGCCATGCTTGGCGACCGGCACACCAGCACCGGCCACGATCAGGGCGGCGAGCGTGGAGATATTATAGGTGCCAACACCGTCACCGCCGGTACCCACGATATCCATCGCATCCGCAGGTGCTTCCACCGGCAGCATCTTGGCGCGCATCGTTGTGACGGCGCCGACGATTTCATCGACCGTCTCGCCGCGCACGCGCAGCGCCATCAGGAAAGCGCCGATCTGCGAGGGCGTGGCTTCGCCCGACATCAGGATCTCGAATGCCTGACGGGCCTCATCCCGTGTCAGCACCTCGCGGTTGGCGACCTTGGCGAGGAAAGGTTTCAATTCAGCCATCGGCTATCGATCCTCCCGACCGGGCCTAGCGAGACATCGCCTGTTCGGCGAGGCTCTGGTTGACCGTGACGCTGTATTTGGATTGCAGGTCGCTGACCATCTGGTCAAGAATGTCGTCGCCGGCGGCATTGGCAATCTGAGCTGCCTGCTGATCGGCATTGTTCAGCGCATCCGTCGTCGGATTGTCGTTGACCTCGGTGACCTTCAAGAGGATCTGCGTCGTGTCGTCTGCGCCGACCGCGTTGGCGACCGTGTCGGCCGGACCAGAGAACGAGGCCGCAACGCCACCACGACCGAGAACGGGATCATCCGTCGTGCGGGTCACACCAGACTTGTTTTCGACGGCGATGCCAAGCGGCGCAGCGATGTCGGCAAGCGATTTGCCCTTCTGCGCTTCCTGCTTCAGCTCGGTTGCCTTGGCGGCGAGCGCAACCTTCTGCTGCTCGGCAGTCCAGTCGGCAACGGCCTTGTCATGCACCTCGGAAAGCGGGCGATCGTGATCAGCCGTGATGTTCAGCACATCGTACCAGACGTAACCATTGTTGCCGATGGTCAGAGGTGCAGCATTGCCGCCCTGGTCCGCCTTGAAGACTTCGGCCAGCAATTGCTGCTTGGCAGGCAGGTCCTTGATCTCGTTGCCGCTTGAGTCGAGGCCGGTGGCATCGACCGAATCAACGGTCACCAGCTTCAGTTTCATTTGCTGTGCGGCTTCCTGCAGCGACGCACCCGAGCCGCGCAAGTCTTCGAACTTGTCGTGAGCGCTGGTGATTTCATCGGCGGCATTGTTGAGCGCAATCTGCTTGCGGATGTCTTCCTTGACCTCGTCGAAGCTCTTCGCCGTCTCCGCCTTGACATTGGTTACGCGCAGGATCACCGGGCCGAATGAACCGTCGATGACAGGCGTGGTGCCGCCTTCCTTGATAACGGCAAAGGCAGCCTGGGCGATTGTCTGATCCGGAACCTGATCCTTGGTGAAGGTGCCGAGCAGCACGTCGGCGGGCTTCTTGCCTTGATCGGTGACCAACTGGTCAAATGTCGAGCCCGTCTTCAGCGCGTCGGCGGCAGCGTTGGCGAGGTCCTTGTTGGCGAAAGTGAGCTGCTCGATCGTGCGCGTTGCCGGCGTCGTGAAGCTATCCTTGCGCTTCTCGAACTCGGCGCGAACCGCATCGTCGGTCACGCTCGCGGGATTGGCAACATCTTCGGCCTGCAGCGTCACATAGGCGAACTTGCGGTATTCGGGCGCGCGGTACTTCGGCTTGACGCCATCGAACCATTTCTGCAGCACGTCTTCGGCGGGCGCCTTGATCGGGTCGATATTGGCGTTGGTCAACAGCAGATAATCGATGCTGCGGTTTTCGTCATGATATTGCTTGACGGCATCGACGAGAACCTTCGGCGCAGTAAAGCCGTTGGAGACCGCTTCTACGATCTGACTACGGATCGCAACCTTACTGCGCTCCTTGATGTAGTCGTCGGGATTGATGCTGCTGTTGCGCAGCAAGCTCTCGAATTTCTGCCGGTCGAAGCTGCCGTTCAGCGCCTTGAAGGCGGGATCGTCGCCGATAAGCTGGGCGAGGCGATCCTGCGACAGGCCAAGGTTCATATCGGCGGCAAGCTGGTCAAGCGAAGCGCCGGCAACGAGCTGGGCGACCGTTTGCTGTCCGATGCCGAAGGCGCGCGCCTGCTCCGGCGTGATCTGCATGCGCAGTTGCTGGCTGATGGCCTGGATCTGGCGACGATAGGCGAGGCGGAATTCATTGGTACCAATCTGCTGATCGCCGACCGTCACGACGGTATTGCTTCCGCCGCCGCTGATGAGCGAACGCTCAACCCCCCATATGCCGAAGGCCGCCGCCAAAATAAGCATCAAGCCCTTGGCAACCCAGGTCTGGGCGATTTTTCTCAACACGTCGAACATCGGAAGGCAAACCTCGTCATCAATACAGTCTTCGCCCGCAGGCGAAGCAATCGGAGTTCCTTAGAACAATCCGAACCGGAATTGAAGAGCCAGCAAGGAAATCACCGGGCCTAGCGCTGCAGACCCGGAACCTTTGCCTGGGATTGACGTTGAAAGCTGAGGTAAACAGAGGAGCCGACGATGGCCGAGACGAAATCCGCTTCCGCCCAAACTGCCTCAGCTCAGGTACAAGCTGAAACAGCCGTCGAAGACCTTAACCTGCAGATCGCCGCGCTTCGGGAGGATCTGACGAAACTTTCGCGCAGCATGGCCGCGGTCGGGCAAGGCGCGAAGTCCGTCGTCACCGAGGAGGCTCAGGAAATAACCGATCAACTGCGCGAAAGGGTTCGCCAGGAGCCGATCTTCATGGTCGCGGCAGCCGCCGGCATCGGTTATCTGATCGGCCTGCTCAGCCGTCGCTAGGTCAATGCTCGCTTACGGATAGCGGTTCTTTTCAAAGCTCGTCGTGAAAACGCGGGCTGGCGCGGATGAATGTCCAGAGCGCCTTGCTGATCTCGACAATCTCCTTGATCGAGCTCTCCAGCCGTTCGATTTCGCGCAGATCCAGTTGTTCCACCTTGCCGTATTTGACGTGCCGGTCGTCCTCCACCAGACGCATGAGCTGCGTGCTGGAGATTTCGCCGTTTTCGTCGAAGGAATAGATGCAGTGATTGTATTTGTTGCGCATCTTCGATTCCCGCTTCAAGCGGCTCATCAGCGCCAGCACCGCATGGCTGTCTTCCGCCGGCGTCGAGGATAGTTTTGCCAGACGTTCGACCAAATCAATGCGCGCGCGCGTGGTGTTCAGCGTCAGGAAGACGATGATGGCCGCATCCTTCTCCACCCTCAGCAGATGCGCAATGATGTAGATCAGAAGGCTTTCCGTATTGGTCCAGACATAGTTCAGGCGGCCGACGCGAAGCAGAATATCGGACATTGCAGGCATGGCGCGGTCCTATGCTCAATCAGCCAAAGTACAAATTCATCACCGCTCCCTGAAGGCGCGCGACATGCTGTCGACCACCGGCTTGGAGAGATATTCGAAAAAGGTGCGTTCGGACGTCTGGATCAAAACATCCGCGGGCATGCCAGGTACGGGCTTGAAGCCCGGAATGCGTTTGATCTCCTCACTCGGGATCTGGACGCGAACAACATAGACATCGCGCTGCGTCGAACCGGAATTGTCCTCGATCGAGTCGGCTGAGACGTAGAATACCTTACCGTTCAGCACCGGTGTCGTGCGCCGGTTGAGGGACGACAGGCGGATGGAGGCGGATTCACCTTCGCGCAACTGGTCGATGGAGGTGCGCAGCACCTGTGCCTCGATGATCAAAGGCACGTTGTTCGGCAATATCTCCATGATCGGCTTGCCCGTCGTGATGACGCCGCCGGCGGTATGATAATAGGAACGAATGACCGTGCCGCTGACCGGTGAGCGGATGACGGTGCGGTCGAGCACGCCCGCAGCCTCACGCACCTGCTCGCGCACGCTGTCCAAATCGGATTCGGCCGTTTCCAACGCGTCGAGCGCTGCCTGCTTGTTGGTGTTGATGGCAATGATCGCTTCCTGGCGGTACTTGGCGACCTGGGCTTCGTTCTCGTTCAACTCAGCATCGATGCGGGCAAGGTCGCCCATGGCATCGGCGACCGCGCGCTGCACGGCCAGAAGGTCGGAACGCCTGACAACGCCGATATTCGCAAGCTTCTCTTTCGATGCCTGTTCATCGGTCAAAAGGCCGAGCTGCGTCACGAAGGCCTGCCGCTGGCCCTGATATCCCTGGGTGCGATATTCGAGCGAACGGATGTTCTTTTCGATAAGGTTGAGCTGTTCCTGCAGCTTGGATTGTTTGCTGTGAAAAACCACAACCTGGCTTTGGATCAGAGAGGTCACATCGGGATCGTCGGCCTCCGCCGTGACGATATCGGGGACCTTGAACTCTTCATTGCCCTGGGCCTCGGCTTTCAAACGGGCGACCACAGTTTCCAACCGCAGCCGTCTCAGTTTCAGCGCCCGATCATTGGCGAGAGCCGCCGTCGGATCGAGGGTCAGCAGGATATCCCCCTCCTGCACGACCTGTCCTTCGCTCACCATCAGCTCCTTGATAATGCCGCCCTCGAGATGCTGAACGATCTTATTGTTGCCGGTCGCGACGAAACTGCCTTGAGCGATGACGGCCGAAGCGATCGGCGCGGTGGCGGCCCAATAGCCGAAGCCGCCGAAAGAAGCGAACAGGATCGCCAGACCCGAGACGCTGTAGAGCCTGATCGACCGTGGCACCTCGCTATACCATTCGAGTTGCCCCTGTTCGTTGTCTTCTTTTTTCTTATTCTTGTTTCTCCCGAACATGGCGCTCACCCTTCGATCCTTGCCGGTGGCCGATTGCCGATTTCATTGCTGGGTTTGTTGCTGAGCGTTTTCAGTACCTCGGTACGCTCTCCGAACAGCGCCACCGAGCCGTCCTTCAGAACCAGGATCTTATCGACGCATTGCAGCAGGGCAGGGCGCTGGGTGATCGTCACTGTGGTGATGCCCTGTTTTTTGGCGTGGATGAGCGCCCGGGCCAGCGCCGCCTCGCCGGCGGTGTCGAGATTGGAATTCGGCTCGTCGAGAACGACGAATTTCGGATTGCCGAAGAAGGCACGGGCAAGCGCGATACGCTGCTTCTGGCCGCCGGAAAGCGGCGCGCCATCGGCGGCAACCACCGTCTCATAGCCCTGCGGAAAAGTCGCGATCAGCTCATGCACGTCAGCAAGGACGGCCGCCTCGTAAATCAGCCGGTCTTCGACGTCGTCGCGCATGCGGCAGATATTGGCTTTGATCGTACCCGGAAAGAGCTGCACGTCCTGAGGCAGGTAGCCGATGCTCTCGCCGAATTGCCGCTGATCCCAGTTGCGCAGATCCATCAGATCGAGCCGCACATTACCGGAGGTCGGCAGGATCGAGCCCACCAGCATCTTGCCGAGCGTCGTCTTGCCGGACCCGGAATTGCCGATGACGGCAAGCGATTCCCCCTTCTTCAAGGAAAAGGAGATGCCGTTCAAAACGACCCGTTTCTGCGGCGGCGGGACGAAGAGAATGCGCTCCACATCGAGCCGTCCTTCCGGGTTGGGCAGGCGCAGCCGCGGGAAGTTCAGCGGCGAATTCAGCAATAGCTGCTTGATGCGGCCGTATGCGGCGCGGGAATGATTGAACTGATTCCAGCCCTCAATCGCCCCTTCGACCGGCGCCAATGCTCGGCCGGAGATGATCGAGGCCGCAATCACCATGCCGCCGGTCAACTGGCCGGAGAGCGAGAGATGCGCGCCCCAGCCGAGCAGGGTGACCTGGGTGATCAGGCGGCAAGCCTTGGTGAGACCGGAAAAGACGATATTGCGGTCCTGGGCGGCCACCTGCGATTTCAACGATCCAGCAGTTTCACGGCCCCACATCTTCACGGCTTCGGGGATCATCGCAAGGGCATTGATGATCTGCGAATTACGCGCCATGGAATCCAAATGGAAATTGGCGCGGGTAACGAAGGCGTTGGCTTCGGCAAACTGTTTCGCCGTCATCTTTTGATTGAGATAGGCGATTACGAACAGGACGGCGCAGCACGTCATGACGATCACGCCGAGATGCGGATGCACGAGATAGACAACGACGACGAAGAGCGGCATCAATGGCGCGTCGAGGAAGGCAAGCAGCGTGCCCGAGGTCAAAAAGGACCGGAGTAGCTGCAGATCGGCAAGCGTCTGGTAGTCGCGGCCGTTGCCGTTCAAGGACGCACGGGCAGCCGCGCTCAGGATCGGCGCGCCGAGCTGCACTTCCAATTCGACGGCTGTGCGCATCAGGATGAAACGGCGCACGGAATCCATGATGACCTGCAGGAGAATGGCGCCGACGACAGCGATCGTGAGCATGACCAGCGTATCGATCGAGCGGCTAGTCAGAACGCGGTCGGAAATCTGAAACAGATAGATCGGGATTGCCAGCACCAGGACATTGATGGCCAGGGTGAAGATCATGACGATCAGCATGTTGCGCTGAACGACCGAAATACCCTTGCGCAGACTGGCGGCGAAATTGATCGGCTGGGCGCTGCGTTTGTGGAAGATGCCGCCGTCATTGCCTCCGCCACCTCCGCCTTTGCCGCTCTCGTTATTGCCACCGTGACCGCCACCGCCGGCAAGCGACCGGCGCTCGTTCTCACGCAACGGGCCGGAGTCGTTGTCGATCGTCCGAGGCAAAGGCTGCGATTGATTCACCTTCATCTCAGGCTTTGGCATCTCAGGCCTGGGCATTTCGGGCTTTGGCATTTCCGCTTCCGGCAGCCGGGGCGCCGGTTCGATCACAGGCTCCGGAGCGACCTCTGGAGCGGGCGATATCAGCCGCATCTCGATCTCGGTCGTCGAGGTGGCGGCCCCTTCATCAACCTTCGTCACAACGGAAAACTCCGCAGGGGCGGGAACCGTCTCAGTTTCCACGGCAGCCACAGTCGTCACGTCCAGTATCGACGGTTGGGGAGAAAGGGGGGAGGGAACCACGGCGGCCTTAGGCTCGCGCCGCAACCGTTTCAAGCTTTCCACAGCGTCTTCTATGGCCGCCATATAGGAGGCGGTGTCGCGCTCGGCCGTCCGCTCCTCCTCGCCCGACGCCAGCGACGTGAGGTGCAATGTCCGGCTTTCCGCCATGCTCAGCTTTGAAATCTGGTTCATCAGGAGCATCCCCTATGTCTCTGGCTAAGTGACGGTCTGCATGACGTCGCCGACAGGGCCGTTGTGCCAGGACATGTCGTGGCCGAGATCGATGGTTTCATTCTGCGCGGGCTGTTGATCGTGATCACCGAGGAAAGCGATCGCTTCATTGGCCAGCGGTTGGCTTTGCTGGTTTGCATTGGTCGTATTGGTCTGATCGTGATCGACCAGGCCGCCTTGGATGAGGACGGTATCGGAATAGAGATTGCCGGCGAGATAGGTCGTATGACCGACGCTGTCGTAATCGGTAATATTGGCGATATTGACCAGGGCATTGCTGCCGGTGTCGATCGATACCGTGGCGTTCTGATTGTTCGCCACCACATCGCTTGCGACTTGATGCACGATATCGGAATCGCCGACGATATTGATCTGCTTGATGACGTTGACGTCGAAGAAGTTGCCGGTGATGTAAAGAACATTCAGCGCCTCGTGACCGGCGAAGTTGGAGTCGTGGGCAAGCCCGTCCGGTATCTCGTCGGTGTGGTCCTGGATATTCTTGACCGTGTCGTTGATGAAATCGGGCATCGTCGTGAAACGATCGGACAGCCCGACATTGTTGATCGAGGCGAGGTTCCAGAGCAGGTTGCCGCCGGTCTGAACATGTTCGCCGCCTTGAAGGGTCGACACCACGTCATTGTCGTAGAGCACCGAGATCTGGCTGATCGAATTGATGTCGAACGCGTGGCCGCCGACGATCATCAGATCGTACTGCATGCCAAGACTGAAAAAGGAGGCAAGGTCGACCAATGTATTGCCGCCGGTCAGCAGCATCGTCTCGGCGCCGGTGGTCGTCACCCGCATCGTGTCGTTGTCGGAGAGGAAATTATATTGCTCCGTCCAGTGCAGGAACGAGACGTCGCCCTCGATGACGCTGACGCGCCAGAAGCTCGGGAAAACCGGATTGCCGTCGTCGGTATGGTCTGATGTCGAGCTCACCTGAAACTGGGTGTGCTCGAAAACCGCGATATTCCTGCCGATCGTCAAGGCGCTTTGCGAAGACTGGTCGTTATCGCCTGAGGTGCAATCGACTTTATCGTTGTCGCTGTAAACATAGCTCTGTGAGATCGCGTCGATGGAATGATAGTCGCCCATCACTGCCATCACATGCGCGATCACATTTGTGTCGATGATGTTGACGAGGTTTGCGACGACATTGCCGCCGGCCTCGATGTTGAGGGAGTTCGGCCCTAGTCCCGTCTGATGAACGGTTTCATCCGTTCCTTCGATCACCGCTTTTTGCGCGGCAAGGCCGCGATCGGGCATGGAATCTTCGAGATCCGGGACGCTGCTGACCTGCTCACCGTTGACAAAGATGCCGTCGAGCTGATTGCCGGCAATCGCAAAGTAATGGCTGCCGTCGGGGCCTTGTATGTCGGCGCCGCCGTTCGCCTCGATGGTTTTGATAAATGCGTGCAGATCGTCGCTGAGCTTCATCATCCCCTCGGTGCTCTCCGTCCGCTGGAGGGAGTCAAGGGGCGATAGTTCCTCGGCTTTCACCGTCGCTTGGCCCAGCCAATCGTAGACATCGGAGACATCGCGAACGAGATGATGGGAAGAATTCGTCATGTCCAGCACGTCGTCATCGCGCAAGACATTGGCCTGCACCACATGAGCGGTCTCCGAACCCGGCCCTACGTGGACGTCGAGTTTATACGGCAGAGCAGCAGGCTGGAATTGGATGTCGGAGGGGCGGTGGACGACAGGGATCTCCACCGGCGCAACGCCATCGGGACCGTTTATGCGCACATGGTAGGGATCATCATGCAGGCGTACATAGCCATAACGGAAGTCGTAAGGCGAGGAGATGTATTTCACGTCGGGAGCGTAGTCGACCATCGTCAGCCCCGATGCAAAGTCGTCCTTTGCCAGGGTCGGGTCTGTCTGTTCCGACGGACTGTCCTCCGTCGATGTCCCATCCGTGTAGCCCAGCCGCAGACGCAGATCCTCGATCTGCGTGTCGAAGAGCCCGATAAAGTGGGCTATGATCTCCGATATTTTTTCCGCGTGCATGACGAACCCCCAATTTTCGGAAACGCCTGGTCTATCCGAACCGAAGCCGTCGCTACCGACGGCTGTCATTTCAGCGAAATCCAGGTTCAAGCCACATATGTGCGCCGGCCGGTCCTCCGGACGGCGCACAAAAGGCGTGGCTCTCGCTTCGAAATCAGGTGTCGCCAGTTGTCACGTGATGATCGCCGCCGACAACGGCAATATCCGCAGAGTTGGTGAGCAGGTTCGCCCCCTGTACCACTTCCTGATGGAAGCCGGAGTTGGCGATGATAGCGGAAGAATCCGCCGACGCCGTACCGGTCATGTCGTGGCCCACGCTCGGCACCCCGTTCCAATTCAGGGTCGGGTCGAGATCGAGGCCATCCGCATGGGAATGACCACCGTCTGCTGTCAGGTTAATGCTGGCATCCTGGTTCTGCATCCGCAGATCATAGGCCTGATCCTGGTCGGCGAGATTGTTGGCCTGAACCAGGCTAAAGCCTGTGTCATTGCCGCCGCCGCCCAGCGCATTGTTGAGCACGCCATCGATATTGAGGTTGAAGGAGTAATCGTCTCCGAGATTGAAGGTCAGATCGCCACCGGCTACGCCGAGATTTCCGACATCATGGACATCCTTGATCGTTCCAAAATCGTAATCGGAATGAGTGCTGGAGTCGCTGTAGTTGTCGCGATTGTCACCGTTGTTGTTGGCTTCGGTGTGGACGTCGGTATCCGTCTTGGTAATGGCCTTGTAGTCATAATCGTAACTGTTGTCGCGATTATCGCCATTATCCTTGATGTTGATGTCCGTATCCGTGTCGGTCTTGGTGATTACCTTATTGTCGTAATCCCAGTTATAGCTGTTATCACGATTGTCGCCGTTGTTGGTGTTGTCGCGATTGTCGCCGTTGTTTTTGACGTCGACATCCGTATCGGTGGTGTTGGTATTGTTGCTGTTATTGGTGTTGGCGACGCCGACAAGACCGGTCGAACCGTCATCCACTTCCGTCGAATTGACGGCGCTGGTCGCGAGACCATCCGCCAACGCGCCAACTTTCAGGTCGTCATCGGCGCTGATGTTGGCGATATCAGAATCAGGAGACATCATACATTTCCTCCAAATGAGGAGGCCGTCTCGGGGAATCCCTCTCATCTAAACGGGATTGACTCGCGGCGGCCCCAACTCTGTTAACGTTGCGGCAGGTGTACGCACTACAGGACTACCGTCAAAACCGGCCTGTTGGTTCAGACCTGGCCTCTTGGGATTTGCAGCTACGCAAAACAAAGTACGCAAATCCGCCCTGGCGCTCAGTTAGAGCGTCCAACGCCTTCTGCTTTCTGTTGTCTCTAAGAAGTTAGGGGAGGAGGAGGTTGTCCGGGACGCGAGACAAAGGACCGGAATGCCATTTTCCCCAAGCTCCGCGGTTGGTGCGGAACAGTGGGACTTTGACCGAAAACAACACAAGCTCATAGATACCAATTCGGGCTACCGCCCTGTTTCGGTTTCGTAAATCGGATTTCATCCGATGAGTGCGCAGGATTTAAAGCGCTGTTGTCACTCGTCTTTTCCAGATTTTGTGAGCTATCGACCGCCTGATTGGCATCAATGAGCGTTACCGTTCGCTTACGCAGTCTTAATCCGTCCGACTTAAGGGATCAGAAATTGTGGCGGTGCATCCAAGTAATATATTTCAAAAATCTAACTAAGTCTGCGGTCGTTGCAAAAACGGACCACGTCAATGAAATTTCAAATTGTAATAAAAAGTATATCGACGCTTACTATGCTTTAAGCCAGTCTTCGGCTCACCCGAGTCGGTCTACCGATTTCGGTCGATTTGGGCTATTGTCAGTCGCCAGGTGACCTCCACCTTAGGTTAGCTGATTAAACAGAAATGCCCGGAAATGTGCAAAACTGAGCACAAATACGGCACCCAATTTGGCCAAATTCCCACATTTGTGATAATTTTTAAAGTTTTTGCGGCAAAACTAACCCCTTTGGGCAATTTCCAAGTACGATCGCATGGATTAATATAGTTTTATATTAATTAAGAAGACTGCATAAACAGTCCTATCAGGGCACCGTGCTCATAAAAAACATTCCGGCAAAAAGCGGGTTAACACACATGGCTGCGAGCTTTGGGGGATGCACAAATGTACATCGCAAGCGTAAGAACAGGGGATGCTGAGGACAATCATAACATCATAAACTTGAGAGAGACTATCGTCGTACTGGCGGATGCCGATCTCTTTTCTGAATGCCTGGTGCAGACTTTAGGCACCAGATTTGCAGCATATGACATCATTAGCATTACCGACCCGAAGGCACTTCAGGGCAAAGTTCTGGAGGGCGTTAAACTGATCCTGCTGTACCATCTTCAATCTGAGGAAATGCAGGACACTTTACATGCAATAAGGGCGAATTCGCCCGGAATATCGATCGGGCTGGTCGTTGAAACGATCGATCTGCACGATCCATACGTGGCCAGACTTGTCGAAGGACGGAATATACACGGCGTTCTGCCGCTCAATCTGCGCCTCGACGTGTTCATGGCAGCGATCGACCTGCTGATGAAAGGTGGCGAACACTTCCCCTCGGCGCTTCTACGCCGGCTCTCTGGGGACACGCCGCATCTCAGTCAGCCGCTCTATCAGGCACAGACGCGTTTTGCCACGAGCCATAGACCCTATGAGGATGCTATCGCCATGCGCAACGGCAGTCTGCAGGCACTGACCACGCGCGAGGTCCAAATATTGGATCTCATCTGCAAGGGGACACAGAACAAGATCATAGCGGACCAGCTCAGCCTGTCCGAAAATACGGTCAAGGTTCACGTCCGCAACATCTACAAGAAAATGAATGTCCGCAATCGAACGGAAGCGGCCTCACGCTTCTTCAATTCGGACAACGGGCTGGATCGGGATCCATCGCGTCGCTGGAGAAACTGATCCACGGATAGGAATTGAGAGGGGACGGCCGTTCGCGACATCGTGGGCGGCCGTTTTCTGTCTTCACCGGTTCCGGGCCGAAATATCTTATCGCTCGAAACGAAGGCCCGACCCAGGCCGCCCCGTATTTCCACTGCCGTTGCGTTAATCCCGCCGCTTAGGTCACTCCTGAAAGCGGACTATATTCCATGCACGACGCAGCCAATATCTCACCTGTGAAATAGCTATTTAGTATAGTTTGCCTAATCATTCATCAGATTTCCGTTGACGTAGCGTAAAGTAGTTTTATCATTGTCTCATTCACCAAGTTAACGTCCGATTCGATACTGGTGAAAATTGTAAATATGCACGAATTGTTACTGTAAATAAATTTACGTTACTCCTCTCAATCAATGTATTTTAAGTACAGCATGCGGCCTATAGGAGCCGTTATTTGATACGGGGAGGGAGGTGTAGTGCGTAGATTTGTTCCCATGGATGGCGGTCCTTTCTCCTCAAAAGGGTTGCCATCCACCCTTACACATCAAGCTGAAACGGCTCTTGTCAGCGGCGCAACACCGCCACCCTCTCTTTCGTTCTGAAGGTGACACGATGGGCAAGATCCCTGCCGTCAAAGCCGCTGTAATCCACGCCATGCTTCAGCCTTCCGTCGAACCCGCCGATATTGGTCCGGCGACGGAGCGGGTGTTCGAAGGCAGGATGCGCTTTGCCAATCTGATCGGCATCACCGTCTGGACGGCAACCATGACCTTCTTCTGGCTGTGGTGGCTGCGCAGCGATCACATCATCGGCTGGCCATCCTATCTGCTGGTGACGCTCGTTCTTGCCTGGATCACCGGCTTGCCCGCCTATTTCATCGTCATCGTCCATGATGCGCGGCGGATGCCGCAAGCTGGCGGACCGTTGCCAGCAGGGCGCATCGCCATGGTCGTTACCAGAGCATCATCCGACCCTCTTTCCCTCGTGCAAACGACCTTGCGGGCAATGCTCGATCAAACGGGCTGCGATTTCGATGTCTGGTTGGCGGAGGAAAAACCCAGCCTGGAAATGATGAAATGGTGCATGGAACACGGCGTCTTCACCTCCACGACGCGCGGGAGCGCCGGGGCTGACGCTCCCGATCTTTCGCCGCATTGCAAGCAAGGCAATCTCAGGTCTTTCTACGATCACTTCGGCTATGAAAGATATGATTTCGTCGTGCAAATCGATGCCGGCCATGTGCCCGAAAGGATCTATCTCCGCGAAATTGTTCGGCCATTCCGCGATCCCTCCGTTGGCTATGTGTCGGCGCCGAGTATCTCAGACGCCGATGCGGCATCGAGCTGGGCGGCGAGGGGCAGGCTCTCTGCCGACGCCGGCATTCAGGGGGTGCTGCAGTCCGGCTACAACAATGGCTGGGCACCGCTCTGTATGGGCACGCACTATGCTGTGCGCACCGCGGCTTTGAAGGAAATCGGTGGCCCCGGGCCGGAACCGGCGGAAGATCTTTCGACGACACTGGCGATGAATGCCAGCGGCTGGCGCGGTACCCATGCGCTGGATGCGATCGCCCATGGCGACGGTCCGGCGACCTTCGCAGATCTCATGATGCAGGAATTTGACCGGTCGCGCAGCCGAATGACCACCCTGTTGCGGTATTCGACGGCCTATATGCCGAAACTGCCTGGATGGTTGAAATTCCAGTTGTTATTCTCCGAGCTTTGGTATCCGCTGTTTTCCTTGGGCTTGGCTATCATCTTCATGCTGCCGATCGTCGCGCTTCTGACCGGCCACAGCTTTGCCGATGTCACCTATCCCGCTTTCCTGCTGCATTTCCTGCCGATCGCTGGCGCGATGATCGCGATCGCTTTCATCTGGCGCGCCACCGGTGCATTCCGACCCGCCGATGCCAGGATCATAAGCTGGGAGAGCATGGCATTTCTGCTCCTGCGCTGGCCCTGGTCGCTGATGGGCTGCGCAGCCGCAATTCGCGATCGTCTCACGCGTTCTCCGAGCGATTCCCGCGTCGCGCCCGAGAGGATCGCAGAAGCACGTGCGCTGCCGCTTCGCGTCTTGGCGCCCTATATCGCGATCAGCCTTGCTTCCGCGCTGGCGATGGTCTTTGCTGCGGATCGGGAGGCTGCCCAAGGCCTCTTTATCTTTGCCGCGATCAATACGTTGATCTATGCGGCGCTGATCGGTCTGATCATCGCCCGGCATAGAACGGAAAGCATGCCTTCCCGTTAAGCGCTCGCCTAACCCCGCGAGCCTGCGACATCTTTGCGACACCTCCTGCGACATTTTTGACGATCTGCACAAGATCGTGCGTTGGCCCCTTGTATCGCATGCTTACTTACTATACGTGACAGCATTATAAGGTTGCTTATGAATAGCAGGCTTCTTATCCCATGAATTCGACACCAACTCTCGGCTTTCTCCTGCATGACGTTGCCCGGCTTCTTCGGAAGCGGTTCGAGCAGCGTGCGAAAGATATGGGACTGACGCGTTCGCAGTGGCAAACGCTCGCCTATCTCTCGAACAATGAAGGGATCCACCAGGCGGGTCTTGCCGAGATGTTGGAAATCGAGCCGATCACGCTGGTGCGCATCCTCGACAAGCTGGCCGAACGCGGCCTGGTCGAACGCCGCCAGCACCCGAACGATCGGCGAAGCTGGATGCTTTACATGCGCGAGGAAGCGCGGCCGTTGCTCGACACCATGCGCAGCATAGGCGACCAAACCCGCAAGGAGGCCCTGGATGGGGTCTCTTCCGAAGATCATGAGCGCCTTTATCAGTTGCTCACCCTTATGAAATCGAACCTGGTCCAGGCCTGCCGCGCAACGGTGGGCGACAAAGAGACAAATCATGGCTGACGCATCTTCTTCGCTTCGCGTTCCCGCAAACGTGAACTCCGCCAACGAACAGACCGCAATCGAGCAGAACCAAGCCGCAGTCGCCGAGGCGCCGTCTTCCAATCCCGCTCCGGCACCCGCCGCTGCCGGCACCGCCGCTCCGGTTGCTCCTCCCGAAAAGCCGCGCAAGCGCCGCAGCCCGACGCGGCCGATCCTCTTCGCGCTGCTGCCGGTCGCCCTTGTCATCGGCGGCTATTACTACGTCACCGGCGGGCAGATAATGTCCACCGACAATGCCTATATTCAGGCCGATATGGTCGGTGTTTCCACCGACGTTTCCGGCACGGTGATTTCGGTCGACGTGCATGAAAACGAGGTGGTGAAGAAGGGGCAGGTGCTCTTCCGCCTGAAGCCCGACTCCTTCCGTATTGCGCTGGAAGGCGCTGAGGCGCAGCTTGGCAATGCCCGCAACCAGATCCTGAACCTGCAGGCTAGCTACAAGCAATCGCTGGCGGAAATCGCCCAGGCGCAGGCCGATATTCCCTATTTCCAGACCGAATACGACCGCCAGCAGAACCTGATCAATAGCTCGGTCGCCTCCAAGGCCGCCTATGATCAGGCCAAGCACAATCTCGATGCGGCACAGCAAAAGGTCTCCGTCGCCCAGGCGCAGGCTGCAACCACGCTCGCGCAGCTCGGCGGCAATGCCGACCAGCCGGTGGAGCAGAATCCGGTTTACCTGCAGGCCAAGGCCGCCGTCGACAATGCGCAGCGTGAGCTTGACGACACGGTCGTGCGTGCACCCTTCGACGGTATTACCGCCAATGTTCCGTCGCTCCAGGTCGGCGCCTATCTGACGGCCGCACAGCAGGGCTTCTCGCTGGTCTCCACCACCCATATGTGGATCAATGCCAGCCCGAAGGAAACCGAGCTCACGCATGTCCGGCCCGGTCAGAAGGTCTCGATCTCGGTCGATGCCTATCCGGGCGTGACCTGGAAGGGCACCGTCGCCAGCATCTCGCCGGCCTCGGGCGCGAGCTTCTCGCTGCTGCCGGCGCAGAACACCACCGGCAACTGGGTCAAGGTCGTACAGCGGATTCCGATGATCGTCAGCATCGACGACATGCAGGGCAAGCCGCCGCTGCGTGTCGGCATGAGTGTCGTCGCCGATGTCGATACTGGCCATGCCCGTGGCCTGCCGGACTTCGTTGCAAACCTGTTGGGCCAATCCCACGGTCAGGACCATGAGTAACGCTGCTGCTGCTTCACCCTCCGGCCCGATCGCCAATCGCGGTGCCATTACCGCCTGCGTCATCCTGGCGGTCATCATGCAGGCGCTGGACACCACCATCGCCAACGTCGCTCTGCCCCATATCCAGGGTGACGTTTCAGCGAGCGCCGATCAGATCAACTGGGTTCTGACATCTTATATCGTCGCCGCCGCCATCATGACGCCGCCGTCGGGTTTTCTCTCGGCAAAATTCGGCCGCAAGCGCGTGCTGCTGGTGGCGATCGCCGGTTTCGTCGTCGCCTCCGTTCTCTGCGGCCTGGCGCAGTCGCTGAACCAGATCGTCGGCTTCCGCCTGCTGCAGGGCCTGTTCGGCGCAGCGCTCGTACCGCTGTCGCAGGGGATTCTTCTCGACATCTACAATGTCGAAGAGCGCGGCAAGGCCATGGCATTGTTCGGTGTCTCGGTCATGGTCGGTCCGGTGCTGGGGCCGGTCATCGGCGGCTGGCTGACGGACAATATGAGCTGGCGCTGGGTGTTCTATATCAATGTGCCGATCGGCGCGCTCGCCTTTGCCGGCATCGTCATCTACCTGACGGAAACCAAGCTCGACGCGCTCGCCAAGCTCGATCTCTTCGGCTTCAGCATGCTGTCAATCGCCATTGCCGCCCTGCAGCTTTTCCTCGATCGCGGCGAGCAGCTCGATTGGTTCTATTCAGGCGAAATCATCATCGAGGCTCTGGTTTGCGTCTGCGCTTTCTATCTCTTCCTGGTGCATACGTTTACGGCGGAACGGTCCTTCGTGAACCCGCGATTGTTCCTGGACCAGAATTTCGCCGTCAGCATGCTGTTCATTTTCGTCGTCGGCGTCACCTATCTGGCGTCGCTGGCGCTGATGACGCCCTATCTGCAGACGCTGATGGGCTACCCGGTCGTCACCGCCGGCATCGTCATGGGTCCGCGCGGGCTCGGCACGATGCTGTGCATGTTCGTCGTCGGGCGGCTGATCGGCAAGGTGGATACGCGCTGGCTGCTGTTCTTTGGCCTCGCCCTGACCGCTTGGGCGATGTACGACATGACCGGCTGGACGCCAGATGTTTCGCAATGGACGCTGATTTCAGTCGGTTTCGTCCAGGGGGCGGGGCTCGGCTTCCTGTTCGTGCCGTTAACGACGATCGCCTTTGCGACGCTGCCTGCGCAGATGCGCGGCGAGGGTACCGGCCTCTACAACCTCTCGCGTAACATCGGCTCGAGCGTCGGCATCTCTGTCGTCTCGGCGCTGATCACCGAAAATACCCAGGTCAACCACTCGACTATCGCCGCCTATGTGACGCCGTTCAACCGCTATTTCGATGCCACGGCCGCGCAAGCCATCAGCCCCGTGACCGCTGTCGGCCGCGCAGCACTCGACGGCGTGATTACCACGCAGGCGACGATCATCGCTTATATGGACGATTTCAAACTGCTGATGCTGATGTCGATCTTCGCCATGCCGTTGCTTTTGCTGCTGCGCAAGCCCAAGGCGCCGCCGGCCGTCGACCACAGCATCGCGATGGAGTAGCTGCGTAGTCTTTCCAGTTTCACTACGCGGCAGCATGACCGCCGGGCTCCACCCCGGCGGTCTTTTTCAGAGCAATTTCAGGAAAAGTGCGCAGCGGTTTTTCGTCCGAAATTGCGTGGCGCTCTAAGGAAACCGGCGGCTGACGAAGCGTGAGCCGGCGGCGCCGAAGCGCCATAGCGGATCGACATTTTTAGTAATCCCGATCCGCTTGCCTGCGACCACCGGCACCGGCTCGGCCAAGATGAACTCGAAAGGCGAGGCGTCCAGCGCCAGGCCGTTCAGGCTGATATCCACGCCCAAGGCCTGCGTCAGCTTTCCCGGGCCATTGCAGAGATCGACAAAGTCGGCAACACCGCGCCGCCGGACCATGTCCGCGATGCCGCTTTCCGGCTCCAATGCCCGGATGAGCACGGCGCTGGCGCCTTGGCAGACGAAATTCAGGCACCAGTGAATGCCGTAGGAGCGGTAGATATAGACCCGGCCCGCCGGCCCAAACATCGCCGCCGTGCGCGCCGTCGGTCCGCGAAAGCTATGGGATGCCTCATCATCCGGCCGATAGGCCTCCGTCTCGACGATTCGCCCGCCGGCACCGGCGACCGCGAGGCGCGCGCCGATGAGATCGGACGCTACGGTGACCGCATCGCGGGAGAAAAAGGCGGTGAGGGCGGGGCCAGCCAAAGGCTTGGGGCCGATTGATAAGGGCTGGTCGTCAGGCGTCATGGGCGAGGGCGGTGTCCACTGGTTATTCGAAGCCGAATCTTGCGAAGCTCTCGTCTCGATAATCCCTTTCGCTGAAATCATAGCCGGATGGGATTTCAGCGCATCGATCTGTATCATTTCTTTACGCGGGTTCAGAAACGAAATGTTCTCTGATAGGGAAGGGAGGTTGTGAGACTCGGACTGGAAGAAAATGGCTGCGCGGGATCGATATTCAAGAAAGCTCGAATGCTCTCAGTGTGGCAATAGCGGCTTCGCCGAGGTTTCGGAGGATGACAATCCGCGCCGTGAAAACCCCGGCTTTCTCGTGGACGAAATGCCGGCGGGCTTTTTCGACGAGCGCAAATCGAACGATCCGGCGAAATACATGATCCGCTGCCGCTGCGGCAGTGTCTTCCCATTCAAGCGCAAATCTCACTACGCGCCCGGCGGCGAGCCGAGGGCATAGGGCCCATTGCCTGGCTGCGCCAATTCGTTCGGTGCGGAGTTCAATCAGGCCGGTTGACGCTCCGGCCCGAATAGCTGTAAAGCCAGCCGACCACATTTACTGAGGCAATGCGCTTCAGCGACAGGAAGAGTGTCCGAGTGGTTTAAGGAACCGGTCTTGAAAACCGGCGTGCGGGAAACCGTACCGTGGGTTCGAATCCCACCTCTTCCGCCATCTCTCTCATCTAAATATTTGGAAATTATAGAATTTTTTCGATAAGCGTTGTGACGCTTATATGTTTCTTGCACCTGCACAGCTTTCCCTTCCGTCGCCGAGCAAGCCCTTGCCAAGGCAAGTTAAAATGGCGCAGCACGCACCCGTGCCCGATAAAGATACAATCTCCCATCTTCGATGACCCCGAGCAGCGCCGGCCAGTTAGCGCTCTGTTGGATCTCCTCCAGATCGCCCAGTCTGAGCGGTCTCCGCCCTCAACCGCTTTCAGTTCTTGCCCTCACCGGCCCGTTGCAGCTTCTCCAAAACTTGGTCGAGCGAGAAACTACCCGGCTTCTGCCGTGGCGGGAAGTCCACGTAGGTTTGCAAGTGCTGGGCCACGAAGGCCTGCGCCGGCACGAGGAGATATGTCCGGTCGAGGCGCCAGAAGTCGTATTCGCTCGCTTCATGTTCTGCGCGTTCGAAAGGATCAGCGCGCAGATCGAAAATCTTCGGCAGCCGCAAGGTGTCAAACGGCTCTTGCCACACGTCGAACCCTTCGGCCCGCTGTTCCATGAACAGAACCTTCCAGCGGTCATAGCGAATGGCGGCGAGATTTCCGTCGTCAGTCCAGAAGAAGTACTCCTTGCGCTTGCTCGGGCCGGTTCCGGCCAAGAGCTCGCGCTGATCGTAGCCGTCGAGATGGACCTTGAAGGTTTTGCCAGCCGCATCATAGCCGGTCAAAAGCTTTTGACTTACCTCGGGCTCGCCGGCAGCGGCCACGAGCGTTGGCACCCAATCTTCATGGGACACGATGTCGTTGATCTCGGTGCCTGGCTTAATGACGCCCGGCCAGCGCATCGCGCCTGGAACGCGGTAGCCGCCCTCCCAGCTTGTATTCTTCTCACCGTGGAACGGTGTGGTGCCGCCGTCCGGCCATGAGAATTCTTCTGCGCCGTTGTCGGTGGTCCACAGCACAATCGTATTGTCGGCGATGCCGAGGTCGTCGAGCTGCTTGAGAAGCTGGCCAACCATTCCGTCGAGCTCCGTCATTCCATCTGCCTCAAGGCCAAGGCCTGTCTTGCCGCTAGTCTCAGGTTTGAGGTGCGTGTGGATGTGCATGCGCGTCGAGTTGAACCAGCACAAGAACGGTTTGCCAGCCTTGTGCTGCCGGTCAACGAAGTCCATCGCAGCCGTCAGGAATTCCTCGTCGACGGTCTCCATGCGCTTCTTATTCAGCGGGCCGGTGTCCTCGATCCTCTGCTTTCCCACCCGGCCGAAGCGCGGATCCTCGGTCGGATCGTCCGTTTCGGTGGCAACGCATTTCAGCACGCCACGCGGTCCGAACTTCGCCTTGAAATCCGGGCTCTTCGGATAGTCGATATTCTCCGGCTCCTCCTCGGCATTGAGGTGATAAAGGTTGCCGAAAAACTCGTCGAAGCCGTGGACCGTAGGCAGAAACTCGTTGCGATCGCCGAGGTGGTTCTTGCCGAACTGGCCGGTGGCGTAGCCCTGCGGCTTGAGCAATTCGGCGAGTGTCGGGTCCTTGTCCGACAACCCTTCCTTTGCCGCCGGCAACCCGACCTTGAGCAAGCCCGTGCGGAAACAACTCTGGCCGGTGATGAAGGCGGCGCGTCCGGCTGTGCAGGATTGTTGGGCGTAGAGGTCGGTGAAGATCGCGCCCTCCTTGGCGATGCGATCGATATTGGGCGTGCGATAGCCCATCATGCCGCGATTGTAGGCGCTTATGTTCCAGTAGCCGATGTCGTCGCCGAAGATGACAAGGATGTTCGGCTTACCACCGGCTGGCTGCGCCGACGCAGTCCGGACGCCTTGCGCCGATGAGAGCGCCGCCGTGGCTGCTACGAGCGCGGTGCCGCCGAGTAAGACGGTACGCCGGCTAATGCCTTCGGGGACTTTTGTGTCTGGGCTGTTGGGATGTTCTGCCGTGTTCATGGTTTCCTCCCTCTCGCATGGTCCCAATCTCGCAGTGCACGTCCATGCGAGTAGATGAGATGCGAGAAAGACGTAAAATGGAAGTACGTTACAGTAACAACAGCTCAGACTTGGGAATACGCCGCCATGTCTGCATTGGCCGATGCAAGCAAGCTGCAGATCCTGCGTCTTTTGAGAGGATGGCAAGCCAATTACCGTCAAAAAAGTGCCAAGGCATGTCACAATCAGACCCCATCCCTTGTCATCTCCTTCGCAACACCATGTTCGAAGGAGATGACAATGACCCGGCAGCGTATCGCAATCGTCTATCATAGCGGCTATGGGCACACGGGCCGGCAGGCGGAAGCCGTGAAGGCGGGGGTTGATGAGGTCGAGGGCGTCGAGGCCCTGCTGCTCACGGTGGACAAGGTGGATCGCCACTGGGATGATCTCAATGCCGCGCAGGCAATCATCTTCGGGTCGCCAACCTATATGGGCGCGGTTTCCGCGTCGTTTAAAGCGTTCCAGGAGGCAACGTCGAATGCCGTTCTCGCCAAGGGTTATCTGTGGAAGGACAAGATCGCGGCCGGCTTCACCACCTCAGGGTCACGGTCCGGTGACAAGCTCTCGACGTTGATGCAGATGGTGGTCTTTGCGGCACAGCACGGAATGCATTGGGTTGGTCTCGATCTTCCGCCGGCGAACTGCTCTTCAACCGGCTCCGAAGAGGATATGAACCGTCTCGGCTTCTGGGTAGGTGCGGCGGCACAGGCGAACACGGATGAGGGCCCGGAGACCGCGCCGCCAGCATCCGATCTCGCTACAGCGCGCTATCTCGGGCGGCGTGTGGCGCTGACGACGCTGCAGTTCGTTCGCGGACGCCAAGCCGCGCCCCTCCAATACGCTCTGGCCGCCCATGAGTGAAACGCCCTCCGACCCGATCTTTTCCGAGCTGCGTCCGCGCCTCGTCCGGCTTGCCTATCGAATGCTCGGATCCGTGGCGGATGCGGAGGATATCGTGCAGGATGCTTCGCTGCGCTGGCTGGCGACTGATCGTGCATCGGTGCGTGAGCCGGCTGCGTTTCTTCGCACCATCGTCACCAGACTTTGCCTCAACGAGCTGAAATCGGCGCGTCGCCGCCGGGAGTCCTATGTGGGATCCTGGCTGCCAGAGCCCATCTTCGATCCGGAGGACGGCGATGCCGCTGATGATATCACCTTGCCCCTGATGCTGGCGCTGGAGCGTCTGTCGCCTCTGGAGCGTGCCGCCTTTCTCCTGCATGACGTGTTCGGCATGGATTTCGATGACGTTGCCTCGGCGATCGGCCGCGAAGCTCCCGCTTGCCGCAAGCTCGCAAGCCGGGCGAGGGCGCATGTTGCCGAGACCCGACCACGCTTTGCCGTCGGCAGAGAGCAGGGGCTGAAGCTTGCCACAGCCTTCTTTACGGCGTCGAGAACGGGAGACATGGCGGCTCTTCAAGCCTTGCTTGCCGAGGATGTCGTTGTCTATGCCGATGGCGGCGGCAAGGTACCGACATCGCGGCGGCCACACATCGGTCTCGCGGCCGTCATGCTGCTCCATGAGCAGTTGGCGCGAATTTTCCGCACGCAACCGTCGCAACTGATCCACTATGCCGTCATCGATGGCTTGCCAGGTTTCGTAACGGTAGAAGGCGGCAACGTCGCGCAGACGACCGCTCTACACATCGAGCAGGAAAAGATCGTTGCCATTTATTGCACGCGCAACCCGGACAAGCTGCAGCACATCATCGGCGCCATGGCTCATTAATAGTTGCACTTATCGGTCGATCGGCAACGAAACTGGCATCAAATGCGACCGCAGAAGCTGCCGCATTTTAACCATTCATTAACCATAATTTTCGGAAATACCCACATTCGCTCAAATCCGATCGAAAATTCGACAACATGCAATCATGATTAAAGTACCGTTAGGTGATTGAGGCGTAGCAGGATACCGGTTGAGGGATATGCCGGTGCATGCCTTGCCATAGTAATTTGATTAACGGCGTGGGACAGATGAAATTCGATAATCGTGCGGTGACATACGCAACGGGTATGCGTTGGTTTGCTCTCTCTCTGATGTGCGCCACCGTTACCGCCTGCGGAACCTCTCAGCAGGTTGCGACGAAGCGTCAGCATGGCAAGGAATATTTCTCCGAAAAAGAATACGGCGTTAAGGCGAGCCCGCGCGTTGCCTTCAATGGACCGATCCCGAAGGGCGGCGGTCGTTTCATGGTCGGCAATCCCTACGAGGTCAAGGGCCAATGGTATTATCCCAAGGAAGATTATGCCTATAACAAGGTCGGCATCGCCTCCTGGTACGGCTCGGCCTTTCACGGACGCCTGACCGCAAACGGCGAAGTCTATGACCAGCAGGCGCTCACCGCCGCCCATCCGACCTTTCCGCTGCCGAGCTATGCGCGCGTCACCAATGTCGAAACCGGTTCCTCCATCATCGTGCGCGTGAACGATCGCGGCCCTTATCATCCCGGCCGCATCATCGACCTTTCCAACAAGACGGCGCAGCTCCTCGATCTGCAGCATAGCGGCACCGGCGACGTGCGCGTGCAATATGTCGGCCGCGCCCGCATGGACGGCCACGACGATCCCTATCTGATGGCCTCCTACATTCCGAAGGGCTCGCGCCTGCCGAGCATCAATCCCGGCGGCCAGATCGCAACGGGCGTAATGGTCGCTTCGAATGGCCGCATTACCGCCGACCAACTGCCGGATTCGGACAATATCCGCCAGCCCAGCCGCCAGCAGCGCAGCTTCAACACCGCGAGTGCTGCGCCGGCGCTTGCGCCGATCCCGCAGCAATCGCCTTATTCGGCAACCGCCTTTGCCGGCTCCACGCCGACAGCGTCCTATAATGGCAACAAGCGCAACAATCCGCCGCCGATGACCTGGAACGGCGGCGCCATGCCGTCGGTCGATCCTGCCGAGCCAACGCTGGTCGTATTGCCTACTATTGGCCCCATTCCCTACGAGCGTCCGGATTTCGCACCGGGCATGGCGAGCCTTGATGCGCCGTCGCTCGCCTCCACGGTCGCTGCCTACCAGGAAGCACCGGTCAAGACAGTCTACGTCAATCTCGCTTTCGACGCTGTCATGGTGCGCAATGACGGGCTGACGCAGGAGTCGATCCTCTCCGCCTATCACCGTCAGCATCAAGCTCAAACGCAAGTCGAATAATCGGCGTCATTGCCTGAATCTTCACCCCTGGGCTAATATGATTTCGGGGTCGAACGGATTGGGGAGCCGGCATGTTGAGACGCCTGTTTTTCGCGTTTTCCTTCTTCCTTATCGGAATTGAGTGCCTGCCGGCCGTCGCCCAACAGGCGCCGGCGCCGGCTTTCGACACCAAGGCCGCGCAGGCCTTCATGATCGAAGCCTCCACCGGCACGATCCTGCTTGCCAAGGATGAGAATCAACCGATTTCCCCGGCCTCGCTTGCGAAGCTAATGACCATGGATGTCGTCTTCGATGCAGTCGGGCGAGGGGAGATTTCGCTTGATACGGAATATCCCGTTTCCGAAAACGCCTGGCGCAAGGGCGGTGCACCGTCGCGTGCATCGACCATGTTCGCCGCCCTGAAATCGCGCGTGCGCGTCGGCGATCTGATCCAGGGCGTCGCCGTGCAGCAGGCCAATGACGGCTGCATGATCCTTGCCGAAGGCATGTCCGTGAATGAAAAGGAATTCGCCCGGCGCATGACGGCGCATGCGCGCGAGATCGGCATGCCGAGAGCGGTCTTTACCAATTCGACCGGCCTTCCGGACCCTGACGACCCCAATGACGGCAGCAAGATTTCGGTGCACGAGCTGGTGACGCTGGCACAGGACCTGCAGGAGAAACACGCCGATCTCTACAAATATTTCGGCCAGGCGGATTTTACCTGGAACAAGATCTACCAGCGCAACCGCAATCCGCTGCTCCCCCTGAACATCGGCGTCGACGGCCTCGGCACCGGCTTTACCGAGGGCGAGGGCTATTCGATCGTCGCCTCCATCCAGCGCGGCGGCCGACGGCTGTTCCTGGCGCTCGGCGGCTTGAAAACGGACAAGGAACGCACCGAGGAAACCCGCCGCGTGCTGGAATGGGGCCTCAGCAACTTCAAGAGCCAGCGCATCTTTGCCGATGGCGAGGTGATCGGCGACGCCAGCGTCTATGGCGGCGCGGAGTCGACGGTCGGCCTCATCGCCAAGGTACCGGTCGATGTCTATGTGCCGCTCAACAATCCCGACCGCCTGTCGGCCCGCATCGTCTATCGGTGGCCGCTGACGGCACCGGTCGCCGTCGGCTACGAAGCGGGAACGCTCCGCGTCTTTTCCGGCGCACGGCTGTTGCGCGAATTGCCCCTCTATACAAAGGATGCCGTCGCCCAGGGAACGCTCAGCAGCCGCGCTTTCGATGCTTTCATGGAGCTGACGGAATCGCTGCTGTTCTCCTGGCTTTGGGACACCCCGACGTCGACTTGATTGTTTCCCGCCTCGTGAATTCCCTTGTTTACAGCCTATATAGAATGTCAGGCTCAGATGCTTTGCGTGGTTTCACGAGCGCGCATCTTGAGTTAAACAGGGCACACGTCACGCTACGGCAAAAATGCGGAAAACAAGTGCAGGACATGATCATTGGCTGATGCAACCGGATTGTTCGTGAGCTTTGAAGGCGGGGAAGGGGCCGGTAAATCGACCCAGATTCGCCGCCTGGCGGAACGGTTGCGCGGGCTCGGTCATGACGTCCTGGTGACGCGCGAACCGGGCGGCTCGCCGGGGGCGGAGGCCGTACGCCATGTGCTGCTTTCGGGCGCGGCGGAAATGTTCGGCACGCGCATGGAGGCGATCCTGTTCGCCGCGGCACGCAACGATCATGTCGAAGAGGTCATCCGCCCGGCGCTTGCGCGCGGCACGATCGTGCTTTGCGACCGCTTCATGGATTCCTCGCGCGTTTATCAGGGCATAACAGGAAATCTCGAACCTGATTTCATCGAGGCGCTGCAGCGTGTCGCGGTCAACGGCGTGGTGCCGGACTGTACGCTGATCCTTGATATTCCCGCCAAAATCGGCCTGGAGCGGGCCCGCAAGCGTGCTTCGGCCAGTGCCGCACCGGATCGCTTCGAAAAAGAAGAAATGCAGACGCATGAGAAGCGTCGGGAAGCCTTTCTCGATATTGCCGCGCGCGATCCGGGCCGTTGTCACGTCATCGATGCGCAGCGCTCCGAAGATGCCATTGCCAATGAAATTGCCAGCATAGTCGAAGAACGGCTGACATCGGCAGACGATATGCCGTCCATCAGACCGGAAGTGGCGCAATGAGCGAAGATCGGCCAGGGGTTCTCGATGGTGCGATTCCGCCCCAGGATAACACCCGTCTCTTCGGCCACGAGGAGGCGGAAGCCTTCCTGTCGCAATCCTATCGCTCGGGCAAAGGTCACCATGCCGTCCTGATCGAGGGGCCAGAAGGCATCGGCAAGGCAACGCTTGCCTTTCGTTTTGCCAATCATGTTCTGTCTCATCCCGACCCCGCCATGGCGCCGGAAATGATCGGCGACCCCGATCCGGCTTCCGCCATCAGTCGGCAGATTTCCGGCGGTGCCTCGCACAATCTCTTGCATCTTGCCCGTCCCGTCGACGACAAGACCGGAAAGGTAAAGTCTGCGATCACTGTCGATGAGGTGCGCCGCGCCGGCAAGTTCTTCTCACAGACCTCCGGCACGGGCAATTGGCGTATCGTCATCATCGATCCGGCCGATGATCTCAATCGAAGCGCTGCCAATGCCATATTGAAGATCCTCGAGGAGCCACCGAAGCGGGCACTGTTCCTCGTGCTGTCGCACGCGCCGGGCAAGCTGCTGCCGACCATCCGCTCGCGCTGCCTGCCACTGAGGCTGACGCCGCTGAGCGACGATGCTCTAGGGAACGCGCTTGCGCATCTTGGTATCAGCCTGTCGCCGGGGCAGGGTGCGGACCTGCTTGCCGCGGCCAAGGGGAGCGTCGGCGAGGCTCTGAAACTGCTGAACTATGGCGGTGGCGAAATCGTTGCGGCCTACGAGCAGGTCATCTCAACGGATGGGCCTGCGGCGCGCCGGGCAATGCATCGCCTCGCCGATGCCTTGTCGGCGAAGGAAAGCGACACGATCTTCGGATTCTTCGTGTCCCATATCGGCGACGACATCATGGCGCGGGCGAGGGCGGCGGCGCTGGAGGGACGCCTCACTGTGGCCGAAAGACTCGCTCGCCTCTATTCTGACGTCACCGAGCGGCTCACCGTATCGCAGGCCTACAATCTCGATCGCAAGCAGACGATCATCACGATTCTCGGCGAGCTCAAGCAGCAGCTTTCCATTTAGGGAAAGAGTAATTTCCAGGCGACGATCATCAAGGTGACGGCAAGCACCGTCCTGATTATCCGTTCGTGCAAACGCGGCGCCAGCAGGCTGCCGGCAACGATGCCGGGAACCGAGCCGAGCAGCAGTGCAAACAGCATCGTCCAGTTAATCTCGCCGATGAACCAGTAACCCATGCCGCCGATCAATGTCAGCGGTACGGCATGGACGATATCCGAGCCGACGATCTCGCGCACATCGAGATGCGGATAGAGCACCAGCAGCACGGTGACGCCGAGCGCGCCGGCGCCGACGGAGGTCATGGTGACGAGGGTGCCGAGCACAAAGCCAAGGACGAGCGTCAGCAGCGCGATGCTACGCGGCGAAAGCGTCCCGCGCTCGCCTCGCCATTTCCGGATGGCGCTCAGCACCTGGCCGCGAAAGATCAGCATCAACGACGTCAGAAACAGGAGACAGCCCAGGGACACCGTGATCGTATGGGCAACCGCCGGACTCTCGCGATTGACGCCCGCCATGATCCACAGCATCGCAAGCGCGGCGGGCACACTTCCGGAGGCGAGCAAGCCCACCACTTTCCAGTTCACCCGCCCGTGCATGCCATGAACCGCGGTGCCCGCGGTCTTGGTGATCGCGGCATAAAGGAGGTCCGTGCCAACGGCGGTGGCCGGATGCACACCGAACAACAGAACCAGCAATGGCGTCATCAACGACCCGCCACCGACGCCGGTGATACCCACCAGCATGCCGACGAAGAAACCGGAAAAGGAATAAAGGGGTTGAAACGCGGCCGGAAAAATCAAAGCCACGGCCCCTTCAAGCCGTTGGACAGGCTATTAAAAATGGAAATAGTATTCACGGCGGTCCCTGTCCTGCGCTTTTGTTTTCTGAAGGGGTAAAGCCGGGGCTGGATCGAGTCAAGCGAGGACGTCCACGGAACGTGGAATGCTGCGAGCGCGAAACTTGGTGTTTCACTCCCAGCAAACATGCGCTAAAGCGAGCGAGTGCAAGAATAACAATGACGAAACCGTAAACCGGACCATTGCCTGATATGACCGACAAGACCCCGTTCTACATCACCACTGCGATCGCTTACCCCAACGGCAAGCCGCATATCGGCCATGCCTATGAGCTGATTGCCACCGACGCCATGGCGCGCTTCCAGCGGCTGGACGGGCTCGATGTCTTTTTCCTGACCGGCACGGACGAACACGGCCAGAAGATGCAGCAGACGGCGCGCGCCGAAGGCCTGACGGCACAGCAGCTAGCCGACCGCAATTCGGACGAGTTCCAGGCCATGGGCAAGCTGCTCAATGCCTCGAATGACGACTTCATCCGCACGACGCAGGCCCGCCATCACGAGACCTCGCAGAACATCTGGAACCTGATGGCCGATGCCGGCGACATCTACAAGGATTCCTATGCCGGCTGGTATTCGGTGCGCGACGAGGCCTATTACCAGGAAAATGAGACCGAGCTTCGCGCCGATGGCGTCCGTTACGGGCCTCAGGGCACGCCGGTAGAATGGGTGCAGGAGGAGAGCTACTTCTTCAAGCTCTCGGAATACCAAGACCGACTGCTGAAGCACTACGAGGAGAACCCCGATTTCATCGGTCCGGCCGAGCGCCGCAACGAGGTGATCTCTTTCGTCAAATCAGGCCTCAAGGACCTGTCGATTTCACGCACGACGTTCGACTGGGGCATCAAGGTGCCGAACGATCCCGCCCATGTCATGTATGTCTGGGTCGATGCACTGACGAACTACATCACGGCGACCGGCTATATCGAGGACCGGAACAATCCGCGGGCGAAATACTGGCCGGCCGATGTGCACATCATCGGCAAGGACATCATCCGCTTTCACGCCGTCTACTGGCCGGCTTTCCTGATGTCGGCCAAGCTGCCGCTGCCGAAGCGCGTCTATGCCCATGGCTTCCTGCTCAACAAGGGCGAGAAGATGTCGAAGTCGCTCGGCAACGTCGTCGATCCGGTCAATCTGGTGAACCATTTCGGCCTCGACCAGGTGCGCTATTTCTTCCTGCGCGAAGTCTCCTTCGGCCAGGACGGCAGCTACAGCGAAGAGGCGATCGGCACCCGCATCAACTCCGATCTTGCCAACGGCATCGGCAATCTCGCCAGCCGGTCGCTCTCGATGATCGTCAAGAATTGCGACGGCAAGATCCCAGAATGCGGAGAGCTGACCGACGTGGACAAGGCGCTGCTGGCGCAGGCCGATGCGCTGCTGGCCTCCACGCGCGAGGACATGGGCAAGCAGCTCATCCACCGCGCGCTGGCTTCGATCATCGCCGTCGTCTCCGAAAGCGACCGCTATTTCGCCGGCCAAGAGCCTTGGGCACTGAAGAAGACCGATCCGGCTCGCATGGCGACCGTGCTCTACGTTACCGCCGATGTCGTCCGCCAGATCGGCATTCTCTTGCAGCCCTTCATGCCGGAGTCTTCTGCCAAGCTGCTGGATCTGATCGCTATTCCCGCCGACAAGCGCGATTTCGCGGCGCTCGGCGAGGCCGGCCGCCTTATCCCCGGAACGCCCTTGGAAGCGCCCAAGCCCGTCTTCCCGCGCTATGTGGCGCCGGAAGTCGAATAAGGTTTTTCTACTGCCATGTTGATCGATACGCATTGCCATCTGGATTTTGCCGACTTCGCGGAGGAACGCGACGCGATCGTCGCGCGCGCCCATGAGGTTGGCGTCAAGCAGATGGTCACCATCTCGACCAAGGTCAGAAAGCTCGATGGATTGCTTGCGATAACAGAGCGCTATCCCTCGGTTTTCTGCTCGGTCGGCACGCATCCGAACAGCGCCGACCAGGAACTGGATATCCAGACGGAAGACCTTGTGCGGCTGGCAAACCAGCACGAGAAGATCGTCGCGATCGGCGAGGCGGGTCTCGATTATTTCTACGATACCGTCAAGCCGGAAGATCAGAAGACCGGCTTCCTGCGCCACATCGCGGCCGCACGCGAAACGAAGCTGCCGCTGGTCATTCACAGCCGCAGCGCCGATGAGGACATGGCCGCGATCCTGACTGAGGAAACAGGGAAGGGGGCCTTCCCCTTCATCCTGCATTGCTTCTCCTCCGGCCCGGCCCTCGCCCGCACCGGCGTCGAGCTTGGCGGCTATATTTCCTTCTCCGGTATTCTGACCTTCCCGAAATCGGAAGAGCTGCGCGAGATCGCCAAAACGATCCCGCATGACCGGCTGCTGGTCGAGACGGATGCGCCATACCTTGCGCCGAAGCGCTGGCGCGGCAAACGCAATGAGCCATCCTACGTCGTCAACACAGCCGAGGTGCTGGCGGATACGATCGGCGTCAGCATGGACGAGATCGCAGAGATCACCACCCAGAATGCGTTCCGCTGCTTCTCCCGCATGACGAGGGTCTGACGGCGTGACACACCGGCGGCGCTTCACCATATTGGGCTGCTCGTCGTCGCCGGGGGTGCCGCGCATTACCGGCGATTGGGGCGCCTGCGACCCGAAGAATCCGAAAAACCGGCGCACGCGTGCTGCCTTCATGATCGAGCAGATCGCGCCGGATGGCGGCATCACCACCGTCGTCGTCGATACCGGCCCGGATTTTCGCGAGCAGATGATCCGCGCTGGCGTCGGCTCTGTCGATGCGGTGCTCTATACGCACGCCCATGCCGACCATATTCACGGCATCGACGACCTGCGTGGTTTCTTCCACAATTCGCATGAGCGCATTCCGATCTATGCCGATCAGCCGACCATGGACCGCATCCGCGAGGGCTTCGGCTATTGTCTGGAGACGCCGCCAGGCAGTAACTATCCGCCGATCGTCCGGCCGATCATCATCGAAAGCCTGGACAAGAGTTTCACGGTCGAAGGGCCGGGCGGTCCGATCAGCTTCTGGCCGCACAGGCAGCAGCACGGCGACATCCACTCGCTTGGCTTTCGCATCGGCAGCCTTGCTTATTGCAGCGATATCAGCGACTTCCCAGCGGAATCTGTCGAGAGAGTTCAAGATCTCGACGTCCTGATCATCGATGCGCTGCAATACCGGCCGCATCCAAGCCATCTCTCGCTGGAACAATCGCTCGCCTGGATCGAACGGCTGCAGCCACGCCGCGCGATCCTGACGCATATGCACACACCACTCGACTACGCGACCGTGCTTGCGGAAACACCTGAGAATGTCGAGCCGGCTTACGACCAGATGCGGATCGAACTCGATGTGGAGGATGATGATCTATGAGCGAGGACAGCAAAAAGCTTTCAAGTCTGGAACGCGTCGAACAGGCGGCCCGCGATCTCGGCCTCGACATCGTCATCAAGCGCATGGAGCAATCGACCCGCACAGCCGAAGAAGCGGCCAAGGCGGCCGGCTGCGCCGTCGGCCAGATCGTCAAATCGCTGGTCTTCGTCAATGCGGAGACCCACGGCCTGACGCTGCTCCTTGTTTCCGGCGCCCACAATGCCGATACGGCATATATCGCGACCACTTGCGGGCTGCGCCTCAAGCGCGCCGACATCGACCGCGTCCGCGACGAAACCGGCTTCGCCATCGGCGGCGTCGGCCCGATCGGCCATCGTGTGAAGCTGCCGGTTTTCATCGACGAAAGCCTGTTGGGCTACGACCAGGTTTGGTGCGCAGCAGGACGGCCAGACAGCATCTTTGCTTGCGATCCCAAAACCTTGGCCGAGAAGACCGGAGCCCAGATCATCCGCGTAAAGGCGGCTTGAGGCGAGTTCAGCTCACTCGCCTGATATCGATTTTTGTTCCATAATCTATCTTATCTGACTTTCGTTTGTAGCTGGGAACGTTCCAGTTCGAACTGCAACAACGTTCTTCCCTCCTTAGCTTGCCGCCGCCGCAGAAATTCAGAAATTTCGCAGCGGCGCCGCACTATGACTTATCGCGCGGCGCGTGCCAGCCCGTGCGCCACAAGCCGGTCGATGGTCTCCGCATAGCTGATGCCGCTCGCCGCCATGGCTTTGGAATACATGCTGATATCGGTGAAACCGGGAATCGTGTTGATCTCGTTGACGAGAAACTGCATGTCCGCGGTCACGAAGAAATCGACGCGCGCCATGCCATCGCAGCCAACCGCCCGGAAGGCATTGCCTGCCGTCTCGCGGAGCCGGCGCTCGATCTCCTCCGGCAGCTCAGCCGGCACTTTCAAAGCCGCGCCGTTCTCGTCGATATATTTTGCGTCGTAGCTATAAAAACCATGACTTTCTGCCGGCACGATTTCGCCAGGACGCGAAACGAAGAGATTGCCTGCCGTATCCTCCAGCACGCTGCATTCGATCTCGCGGCCTCGGATGAACTCCTCCGCAAGCAGCTTGCGGTCATGCTTGAAGCCTTCCGCGAGCGCTGCTTCATATTCACTGGCCGTCATAACCTTGCTGACGCCGACCGACGATCCCTGACGCGCCGGCTTGATGAACACGGGCAGTCCGAGCATGCGTTCGAGATCGGCGAAGGAAGGCGCGCCGGTCTCGTGAATGGTGACTCCTCGCGCCGTAGCCAGACCTGCTTGGTTCAGCAGCCGCTTGGCGATGTCCTTGTCCAGCGCAACCGCCGAACCGAGGATACCGCATCCGACAAGCGGCACCCGGGCGACTTCGGCAAGCCCCTGGGACGAGCCATCCTCGCCATGCGGCCCATGCAGGACGGGAAACAGGATATCGATCTTCGGCAGGTCGCGGGGGCTATCGCCAGCCGGAATCGCGATCATCCGTCCGCGCCCACCGGGCACAAGACAGACTTCTGTCCCGCTCTCCGGCGTCGACAGTTTGCCGTCCTCGAAAGAGCTCAGGAGCCACTTTCCCTCGCGGGTGACGAAGATGGGCACGGCATCGTATTTGGCCGGCTGCAGGGCACGCATGACATTCGTCGCAGACAGCACCGAGACGTCGTGCTCGGCGGAACGCCCACCAAAAAGCACGGCGATGCGCAGTTTCGAGGATGCCGCGGCGTCTGTCATAAATGTTCTCCGGAATGGTTCGGGTTGCGAGGTCGGGAGCCAATCGCAACGCCACGATTGGCGAAAATGCGGTGGCGAGCTGCATCCTCATCTCCGATGTTTCCGGCTGAAGTACGGCAAAGTCCGCCATGCCCGACGGACGCGGGTATGGCGGGATGGTGCTATCATCTGCAGGCTATTCCAAGCTCTGACGGCGCCGGATCTCGGCCTCAGACGGGGCCTGCTGGGCAAAGGAACCGGTCTTGACGTCACCGGCTGGCTCGTAAGTCGCCATGATGACGCCGCTCGGGAAGGATTGCGAGCGGATGAGTTTCAGCGCGGCCGGAACCGTTCCCTCGGCGAACAGCTTTTTGCCCTTGCCAAGCAGCACAGGGAAGGTCAGCACCGTATATTCGTCGATCAATCCGTGACGAAGCAGGGTCTGAATAAGGTTGCCGCTCCCCTGGATCAGGAGATCCGGCCCCTCGCCTTTCTTAAGCTCGGTCAGCGCTGCCGTAACGTCAGTTCCGAGCGATTGGCTGTTGTTCCAATCAAGCCTGATATCGCCGCGGGTCGCAACATATTTGGTGACCTTGTTGAACAACACGCCGATAGAGTCATCTTCGCCGGCATAGGGCCAATAAGCAGCAAAGATATCGTAGGTCTTGCGGCCAAGCAGCAGGTCGAAGGGCTTGCCGAATATCTGGCCCAGGGCTGAACCCGTCGCTTCGTCGAAATAGGGAAACGTCCAGCCACCGAACCGAAATCCGCCGGTCGGATCCTCCTCCGGAGCGCCCGGCGCCTGCATGACCCCGTCGAGGCTGATGAATGTGGCTGCGATGATCCTGCGCATGATGTCCTCCTTGAGTTTGGGTTTGTCGATCCGAGGACGTTTCTCTCCAGGTGAAACCGACAGACGCTTGAAATTTTTGTCCGAAGCTTTTCAGGTCCGAGCTCGAATTGCGCCGCGCGACACAGTCGAATACCGCCCATCGCCGAACACGCAATCTAACGCCCAGGTGGCACTTGTGACCATTTGACTCTTGAATGACGGTCCGGAATCGGCGACATTCGTCCTACCAATATTCCCTTTGCGATCCGAACCCGATTTCGGGCCCGCCTCGTTCAAAAATGCCTGGATAAGAGCGTGAGCAGCGATTCATCAAGAAGCGCGGCGAAGCCATTGGCTTCGTTGGCGCATGTCAATGCGGCTGGTTGGGGTCGGGGTCTCTCCACCATCGTGCGGATCACGCATATGACGCTGCGCCATCCCTGGCAGACCGGCTTGGCGATCGGCGCAACATTCGTTGCGGCGACGCTGCAGCTCTCGATCCCGCGCCTGCTCGGCCGCGCGGTCGATCAAACACAAACGGTGGTTGCCGGCGGCGCGGCCGGCCAGCTCGCGGAAAATGCATTGTTGACGACCGCCCTACTCCTGCTGATCGTCAGCATCCTGCGCGGCCTTTTCACGATGGTGCAGAACTATTTCAGCGAAGCCGTCGGACACCACATGGGCTACGAGCTGCGGCTCGCCTGCTATGAAAAGATCCAGCAGCTCTCCTTCAGCTTCCACGACAATGTGCATTCCGGCGATCTGATTACCGTCGGCCTGCTCGATCTCGAAGGCGTGCGCATGTATTTTTCGACGGCGCTGGTGCGCATGGTGCTACTCACCATGCTGATCGGCGTCGGCGCCTACATGCTGCTGTCGACCGATGTCCTGCTCGGGCTCCTGGCGCTGAGCTTCGTGCCCTTCGTTGCCTGGCGTTCCTCCGTGACACAGCTCAGATTGCGTTCGACTTGGCTCGAACTGCAGGAACGGCTATCGGTGCTGACCCGCGTGATGGAGGAAAACCTCGGCGGCATTCGTGTCGTGCGCGCCTTCGCGGCGCAGGCCCACGAACTGATGAAGTTCGATAGGGCCTCGCACAATGCGCTCACCCTTGCTCACAAACGCGTCGGTATCCGCGTCGTCAATACCAGCGCCATGAACTTCTCCTTTTTCGCCGCCATGGGCCTCGTGCTCTGGGTTGGCGGCACCAAGGTGATTGCGGGCGAGATCAGTGTCGGCACCCTCGCCTCGTTCCTGACCTTCATGACCATTCTGCAGATGCCGGTGCGCCAGCTCGGCCTGATGGTCAACGCGTTTGCCCGCGCATCGACCTGCGGCTCGCGGCTGTTCGCCCTGCTCGACCTCGACATCGCCATCAAAGATGCGCCGGACGCCAAGCCGCTTGCCGTTACGGACGGCGTTCTGCGCTTCGAAAGTGTCGGCTTCACCTATCCCGGCTCGGAAAACCGCCCCATCCTCAGGAATGTCAGCTTCGAGGCGAAGCGCGGCGAAACGATCGGCATTGTCGGCCCGCCCGGCAGCGGCAAATCCACCATCGCGCATCTGATCCCGCGCTTCTATGACGTCACATCCGGACGGATCACGATCGACGGCCAGGATATCCGCAAGGCGACGTTGCAGTCGCTGCGCCAGTCGGTGGCCGTCGTGCAGCAGGATTCCTTCCTGTTCACGACCAGCATCGAAAATAATATCGCCTACGGCGATCCCTGGGCGAAGGAACAGCGCATCGAGCGCGCCGCCGAATCCGCCCAACTGCACAACTATATTCTCGGCCTGCCGGCCGGCTATACCACCGTCGTCGGCGAACGCGGCGTGTCGCTTTCCGGCGGCCAGCGCCAGCGTTTGACGATCGCCCGCACGTTGATGCTGAAGCTAGCGGTGATGGTGTTCGATGATTCGACCGCTGCCATTGACGCCGCAACCGAGCAACGCATCCGCAGCGCCATGAAGCGGTTTGCCCGCGATCGGGTGACCCTCGTTGTCGCCCATCGCCTGAGTTCGCTGATGCATGCCGACCAGATCCTGTTTGTCGAAGACGGTGAGATCGTCGAGCGTGGAACCCACGAGCAGCTCCTTGCTGCCGGTGGGCGGTACAAGGCGCTGTACGACCTGCAGGTCCGCCCGGACAGCGATGTCTCCAGGGTCGTAGCGGCGAAAAGGGAGGCCTGACGATGTCGGAAACCATTGAAACCGAACGCAACGACGTGCGCGAAGACGGGCGCCGCCCTCCCCGCGCTGTGGTCGGCTCCCATCGCGTCGAGGAAGAGATTTTCGGCAAGGTCTTCGACGGCAAGATCATCCGCCGCATCTGGGCGTTCGTCAGCCCCTACCGCCGCCAGATCTACATTTCCGTCGGAGCCGTGCTTCTCTTCACCGGGTCGCAGATCGTCATCCCGCTCGTCATCCGCTATGCGATCGATCACGCGATGGCGCCTGGCGCGACCAACTATTCGGCGCTCTGGCTGGCCCTGGCGATCTTCACGGCGGCGATTCTCGTCAATTATGCTGCCAGCTATGTGCAGGAGACCTTTGTCGGCCAGGTCGCGGAGGAAGTGCTCTTCGATATCCGCCGGGCGATGTTTGCGCATCTGCAGCGGGTATCACTCTCCTTCATGGACAAGACCGAAGTCGGCCGGTTGATGTCGCGCCTGCAGGGCGACGTCAACTCCATGCAGGAATTCCTTGAAACATCGGTGCTTTCCGTCGGCGATATTGCCCTGCTCTTCGGCATCGTCATCGTCATTCTCTCGCTCGATTTCCGGCTTGGCCTGCTGACGCTATCGGTCATGCCGATCCTTTTCGTTGTCCGCCTATTCTGGCTTCCGAAGGCACGCGTCGCCTTCATGAACGCGCATGAGACAAACTCCGTCACCAATGGCGCCTTGGCCGAGGCGATCCATGGAGTGCGCGCCGTTCAGGGCATGCACCGGCAGAGCGTCAATTTCGGTCTCTTCGACGATAAGGCATATACCAACCTCAAGGCACATCTGACCGCCGCGAGATACGCACAGATCATGGTGCCGATCGTCGATACGCTGACGGGCATGGCGATGGCCATCGTCATCATCGTGGGCGGTTCGATGGTGCTGAACCACAGGCTCGACGTTGGCGTCATGGTCGCCTTCCTGTTCTACATTCAGCGCTTCTTCGACCCTATCCGCTCGCTCACCATGCAATATTCCGTCATGCAGCGCGCCATGGCCTCCGGCCAGCGGCTGACGGACGTGCTCGACGTGCCCGTCGATATCAAGGATGCGCCGGACGCCAAGGTGCTGTCGGCGGATATGGACGGCTCGGTCGAATTCCGGGACGTCGTCTTCGGTTATGATCCGAAGCATCCGGTGTTGAAGAATGTCAGCTTCAAGGTCAATCCCGGCGAGACTGTAGCTCTGATCGGCCCGACCGGCTCCGGCAAATCGAGCTCCATGGCCTTGATCCATCGTTTCTACGAGGTGCAGCAGGGTCAGGTGCTCGTCGGCGGCCATGATGTGCGCTCCCTCACCCAGGATTCGCTCGGCCGACAGATCGCAATGGTGCTGCAGGAGCCATTCCTGTTCACCGGCACCGTGCTGGAGAACATACGCTACAACAAGGCTGAAGCGACGCGCGAAGAGATCGTCGAGGCCGCAAAGGCGGTGGGTGCGCATGAGTTCATCATGCGGCTTGCCGATGGCTACGATACCGTTCTCGGTGAACGTGGCAGCGGCTTGTCGCTCGGCCAGCGCCAGCTTGTCAGCTTTGCCCGCGCCCTTGTCGCCGACGCGAAGATACTCGTGCTCGACGAGGCAACCGCGAACATCGACAGCTATACCGAAATGCTGATCCAGAAGGCGCTGGTGAAGCTGCTCGAGGGACGCACCGGCCTTGTGATCGCTCACCGCCTCGCCACCATCCGCGAGGCCGATCGCATCATCGTCCTGCAGAACGGCCAATTGATCGAGAGCGGCAATCACCATCAGCTCATGGCCAATGGCAAGCTCTATTCGAAGCTTTATAACCTCAATTATGCGTCCTTCGACGATATTCCGGAGGAGGAAGTGAGTGCTTCGGTGCCAGTGGAATCGCGCACCTAGCAGTTCGCTTTTAAAACTGAAGACCTGGAGACTGAAGCGTTGATCACATTTTTCAGACGCTATGCAAAGGCCTCGTTGTCGATACTGTGGAGAGTTTGTCTGATCGTACTCATCGGAGGCGTGATATTTAACGGCGATCCAGATCAGATCTTTCAACATTTCGTCGAACGCACGGAATTCAGCATAAAGCTCGAACCGGTCTTGCGAGCCACATATTTTGCGCTGATTTTCCTTGTTCTTGCCTTCTGGAGATCCCTTGCCAGAACAATATTGTTCGAGAAAAGCTCATTATTTACGGGCGAGGTGTGGCGTGAAATCTACTTGATGCTTTTTGCGTGGGCATTGGCTTTGGCAGCGCTAGACGCATTCTTAGCCCTGTATGCGTCAACCGACGTATGGGTCGCCATTGTCCGCTCAACACCGTTTCTCTTATTATTGATCTATATTTTTCTCATTTCCTTCAGATACCAAGGAAAACTCAAGCCCTTGGCCGAGCTTCCGTAACGCTGTTTAGCGAGACACCCCGCCATTCAAGCCTAGTGACTTGCATGATGATAGTAACTCATGCTATTCGCCTCGGCCATGCAGAGAACAAGCTTCAGCGCCTTCAAATGTCCTGCCGCCCGTGCGCTCGAAAGCGTCGGCGACTGGTGGAGCATTCTGATCTTGCGCGATGCGCTTCAGGGTCTGACGCGCTTTGATGAATTCCAGAAGAATCTTGGTGTTGCGCCGAATATCCTGACGCGGCGGCTGAAACATCTGACGGACGAGGGCCTGTTCGAACGCCGCCTCTACAATGAGCGGCCGCCACGCTACGAATACGTGCTGACGGAAAAGGGGCGCGACTTCTTTCCCGTTCTCATGGCGCTGTTTACCTGGGGCAACCGGCATTTGCCGCCCGAGGAGGTTGCCATGCGGCTGGTCGACCCGGCGACGGGTGAGGATCGCGATCCCCTTCTCATCGACCGCGTAACCGGCCGCGCTTTTCATCCCGAAGATACGATTCTGGTTCCCGGACCGGCGGCCGACGAGGCCGTGCATGAACGGATCGCGCAGATGAAGGCATGGTTCCTGGGCTTCGACGCCTGATAAAGATAGGAGTACTCCATTATGGATCGAATCGTCGTAACGGGCATGGGACTGGTTTCGCCGCTGGGCGTCGGCGTCAATGCCGCCTGGAAGCGGCTGGTCGAAGGGCGCTCGGGCCTCAGGCTTCTGCCGGAGACGATGGTCGGCGATCTGGCCGCCAAGGTCGGTGGTGTCGTGCCGAGCCTTGAGGAGGATAGCGAAGCCGGGTTCGATGCCGATCGCTACGTGCCGGTGAAGGACCAGAAGAAGATGGATCGCTTCATCCTCTTCGCCATGGCGGCCGCAGAAGAAGCAATCAGGCAAGCCGGCTGGCAGCCGACCGATCCCGCAGAACTCGAACGCACCGCCACGGTCATCGCCTCCGGTATCGGCGGCTTTCCGGCAATTGCCGACGCGGTGCGCACTGCCGAGGCGCGCGGCGTGCGGCGGCTGTCGCCCTTCACCGTCCCCTCATTCCTCGTCAATTTGGCAGCCGGCCAGGTCAGCATTCGCTATGGCTATAAGGGGCCGCTCGGCGCGCCGGTAACCGCTTGTGCGGCAAGTGTCCAGGCGATTGGCGATGCGGCGCGGCTCATCCGTGCCGGTGAAGCCGATGTCGCGATCTGCGGTGGCGCGGAGGCCTGCATCGACAAGGTCAGCCTCGGCGGCTTTGCCGCGGCACGGGCGCTCTCCACCGGCTTCAGCAACCGGCCGGAGGAAGCCTCTCGCCCCTTCGACGCCGGCCGCGACGGTTTTGTCATGGGCGAAGGCGCCGGCATGCTGGTAATCGAGACACTGGACCACGCTCTCGCCCGCGGCGCTACGCCGCTCGCCGAACTCGTCGGCTATGGTACCGCCGCCGATGCCTATCATATGACCGCCGGTCCGGAAGATGGCGACGGGGCGCGCCGGGCGATGCTGGCGGCACTGTCGCAGGCGCGGATTTCTCCCAGTGAGGTCAAGCACCTCAATGCCCACGCCACCTCAACGCCGGTCGGCGACCGTGGCGAAATGGAAGCGATCAAAACGGTATTCGGCCGCGACGGCGGCATCGCCGTCAGCGGCACGAAGGCAGCGACGGGCCATCTTCTTGGCGCTGCCGGCGGCCTGGAAGCGGTCTTCACCATCATGGCGTTGCGCGACCAGATTGCGCCTCCGACCCGCAATCTGCAGGAGGCGGACGCGGCGGCCGACGGTATCGATATTGTTGGCGCAACAGCTCGGCCGATGGCAATGGAATATGCCATCTCCAACGGTTTCGGTTTCGGCGGCGTGAATGCCAGTGCTCTGTTCCGCCGCTGGCAATGATCGGGTTCGGCTTCTCCGGGCTTCGGCGACTACATAGCTGATCCCTGCGATACTCTGCATCCCTTCTGCAAAGGCATAAAGCGCGCTATGCTCTCCTGGATATTGCCGGAGATCGTCCATGCGCGCTTTATCTCTTGCAGCCGCCCTCTGCATTACCCTCGCCCTCGCCCCGGGCGCACGAGCGGAAGACCCCGTGCAATCGGCGCAGACGTTGATTCAGGAACAGATCGAAGCTTTCCTGCACAATGATGCGGATTCGGCCTATTCCTTCGCTGCCCCCGGCATCAAGGCGCTTTTTCCGGACAAGGACAGCTTCTTCGCCATGGTGAAGAAGAGCTATCAGCCGGTCTATCACCCAGGCAACTACGCCTTCGGCAAGAGCCGCGCCATCGACAACGGCGCGGTCGTCTATCAGGAAGTGCTGATCACCGGCACGGACGGCAAGGACTGGACGGCGATCTATCAGATCGCCCGTCAGCCCGATGGCAGTTATAAGATCAACGGCGTGCAGATCCTGCCGAACGCGACAAGCGAGGGAATCTGATCAGAATTCCCCTCGCCTCTTTTAGCCACCTGCCCTGCTGAAACTGACAGGCTGAACCGCCGCATCCAATGCTGGCCGCGGTAAGGGAACAGCTACAGTAGACGTTGGCGTTGCGCTGATGCTTGCAGTCGTCATTGGATCCGGCGCCGGGATCGGAATCTGGTCTGCAGGTGGCAACAAAACCGGAAATTGCGTTGTTGTGACCGTTTGCACAGGCACATAGTTCATCGCAACTTCGTAGGCCGGAAGTGGCGCTGGCGTTTCAAGGGCGCCATCCTGCCCACGCTTCTCATAGAAAGCGTTTCCGCCGGCCACGGCGACATAGTGCATGTTATTGTAAGGGAATTTCAGACCGTCCGTGTGGAAGAACATCGCATCCTTGACACCCGGATGTCGTTCTCCATTGAGAACCTCCGATGCCGCCTGGTTGAGATCAGGTTCGGCCAGGTCGCTGACCACCCTCGTCATCACGCCTGGCGCAAATTGCCTTTTTTGCGCGACGACGCCGCAGATCGACGAGGCGTAGGCACCGGAGGTCAATCTGTTCATCACGACCGATCCCACTGCCATGTATCCATCATGGTCCGAATGCTCGGACTCGAAATACATCGCTCGCTTCAAACAGTCGCGATCTTTTGCGGTGTAATTGTAGGTTACCTTCGTCGGTCGAATGGACTTGGAAGAGTTTTGGCTGGTCGAGGGTGCTTTCGCCACCGTCGTGCAGCCCGTCGCTGCCAATCCGACAAATATGAGTCCGGAAAGACAGGTCCCCAATGCGCGTTGCGCCCTCAACGGCAGGTGCCTCCTATATTATTAGTGAGCCCTTATCGATAAAGTGGAACGCTTTGTAGCCGAAGTTCAAAGGAATTTCAAACGCAAAGCACCAAAATAGTCAGTGGATCTTACCACCGGCTGAAGGATCATTTATTACGATTCGCTGTTTTTGCAAACGCTTTCTTATCGCGCCGTCGTCTCAGGCGGCCTTTCGGAAGAGCCCAGTTAGACCACCTGAAAACGCCTAATTCATGAGACAAAGACTGAGACATAAGCCATTGCGGATATTATATTTTCTAATTGATATTTAGGTTCCGGACGCCAGCCGACTTCGACCAGAATTCGTCCTGGTGCGAAGCAATAAAACAACCAACCGCCCCGCATAGCCGACGGCGGTTTCCAGATTTCGCAGCCGGCCAATTTGGCGCGCTCGAATTGTGCGTCCACAGCCTCGCGCGACGGCAGCATGAAGCCGATGTGATAGGTGTTGCGGCCGACCGATATTGAATCAGCTCCGCCGAACCTCTCGACCGGATGGCTGATGACCAGTTCGAGCCCGGCATCGTCGCGCAGGATGGCGAGGCCGTTCGCTCCACGGGTTTCGATTTCGGTGAAATCAAAGACGGAAACAAAAAAATCCCGCGTCGCGGCGACGTCGGGAACATGTAAATCCAGGTGATTCAGTCGCATGACAGCTCCAAGGGGTCTCCCCGCAGAGGCGTGTCGCTCGAAACGGCCCACACCAACGCGGGGTACTCGGCCACAATGGCCAAGTTCCGCGTCGCGGGCCCTCATGCCTATGGCATGGAGCAGAGCTTCCGGATGGAAGGGATTGGGCCTACCGAAACCAACCCTGCCTTTTTCGACAGGCTTCAATTAGCGCGGAATCGGGACATGTTCAAGAGCAGCGCATCGCCACTCTAACCGTTCGTGCATCACACCGGCTCGAGATCGCCCCTTGCCCAATTCTCCTGAGTCTCTGCCATGAAATCGGCAAAGCGGCCTTCGGCGATCGCCTGGCGAATGCCGTGCATCAGTTCCTGGTAGTAGGCAAGATTATGCCAGGAAAGCAGCATGCCGCCGAGCGCCTCGTTGGCGCGGACGAGATGGTGCAGGTAGGCGCGGGAATAATCGCGCGAGGCCGGGCAGCTCGATTGATCATCGAGCGGGCGCATGTCCTCCGCGTGACGGGCATTGCGGATATTGACCTTGCCCCTACGCGTAAACGCGAGGCCATGACGGCCCGAGCGGGTCGGCATCACGCAATCGAACATATCGATGCCGCGGGCGACGGACTTCAGGATATCGTCCGGCGTGCCGACGCCCATGAGATAACGCGGCTTCTCCGTCGGCAGCTCGGGAAGAGTGATCTCAAGCATGCGTAGCATGACTTCCTGTGGCTCGCCGACGGCAAGACCTCCGACGGCATAGCCCTTGAGGTCCATGCCGCTCAGCGCCTGCGCGGAACGGACGCGAAGCTCCGGAACATCGCCGCCCTGCACGATACCGAACATCGCCTTGCCGGGCTGATTGCCGAAAGCCACCTTGCAGCGTTCGGCCCAGCGCAGCGACATTTCCATGGCGCGCTCGATTTCCTTCGGCGTCGCCGGCAACGCCACGCATTCATCGAGCTGCATCTGGATGTCGGAGCCGAGCAGGCCCTGGATCTCGATCGAGCGCTCCGGCGACATGTGATGCGTGCTGCCGTCGACATGCGACTTGAAGGTGACACCCTTCTCGTCGAGCTTGCGCAGGCCGGAGAGCGACATGACCTGGAAGCCGCCGGAGTCAGTAAGGATCGGATGCTGCCAGCGGATCAGCTCGTGCAGGCCGCCGAGGCGGGCGACACGCTCCGCGGTCGGGCGGAGCATCAGGTGATAGGTATTGCCGAGAATGATGTCGGCGCCGGTCTCGCGTACCTGATCGAGATACATCGCCTTGACGGTACCGACCGTGCCGACCGGCATGAAGGCCGGCGTGCGGATCGTGCCGCGCGGCATGGAAACTTCGCCGAGACGGGCACCGCCATCGGTCTTTTTCAACTGGAACTGAAAGCTCTCGCTCATCTCGTCTTAGTCTTTCCGGTAGAGCAGGCTGCCATCGCCATAGGAATAGAAGCGATAGCCTGTCTCAATAGCATGGGTGTAGGCCGCGCGCATGGTATCAAGGCCGGCAAAGGCCGATACCAGCATGAACAGCGTCGAACGCGGCAGATGGAAATTCGTCATCAAGAGATCGACCGCCTTGAAGCGATAGCCGGGCGTGATGAAGATGCCGGTCGCGCCGTGCCAGGGCTTGATCGTTCCGTCATCGCCGGCGGCACTTTCGATCAGCCGTAGCGAGGTCGTGCCGACGCAGACGATGCGCCCGCCCCTCGCCTTCACCGCATTCAGCTTCGCCGCCGTCGTCGCGTCGACATAGCCGATCTCGAAATGCATCTTGTGGTCTTCAGTGTCGTCGGCCTTTACCGGCAGGAAGGTGCCGGCGCCGACATGCAGCGTCACGAAATGCCGCTCGACGCCGATGGTATCAAGCGCGGCAAACAGCGACGGGGTAAAATGCAGGCCCGCGGTCGGCGCAGCAACGGCGCCCTCCTCACGAGCGTAGATTGTCTGGTAGTCCGTGCGGTCGCGCTCGTCTTCCGGCCGTTTGGCGGCGATATAGGGCGGCAACGGAATATGGCCGACTGCGGCAATCGCCTCATCCAGCGCCGGACCGGAGAGATCGAAGCGCAACGTGATCTCGCCGCCCTCACCCTTCTCCTCGACCACGGCATCAAGAGCCCCAAGGATGCAAACATTTTCGCCATGGCCGAACTGGATGCGATCGCCGATCTTGATGCGCTTGCCCGGCTTGGCGAAAGCTTTCCAGCGGTCGGGCGCGGCGCGCATATGCAGCGTCGCCGACACCTGCTGGCCGGGCGCACCTTCCCGATGACGAACGCCCTCCAACTGGGCCGGGATGACCTTCGTGTCGTTGAAGACGACAGCATCGCCTGCTCGCAGGAAAGACGGCAGATCGCGGATGTGATAATCGCTCAGAGCCGCCTCGCCATTATTCGGATCGACGACGAGCAGGCGCGCGCTGTCACGCGGCTCGGCGGGTCTCAGCGCAATGCGCTCATCCGGCAGGTCGAAATCGAAAAGGTCAACGCGCATTCTGGTAATCTCAGCAAAGCGAAACCCGCCCCCACGCCAAAGCGCGAGAGGCGGGCTTCAGGAATAATCACGATCAGACGTCAGCGGCAACCCGAGCGGATACGATCGAGTCCGGATCCTTCACCGGCTCGCCGCGCTTGATCTGGTCGACAATTTCCATGCCGGAGATAACCTGGCCCCAGACCGAGTACTGCTTGTTCAGCCACGGAGCGTCGGCAAAGCAGATGAAGAACTGCGAGTTGGCCGAGTTCGGGTTCTGCGAACGAGCCATCGAGCAGGTGCCGCGAATGTGCGACGTTGCGGAAAATTCGGCCTTCAGGTCGGGCTTCGAGGAGCCGCCCATGCCGGCACGGCCGGGATTGAAGCTCTCGCTGCCCTGCTTGCCGTATTGCACGTCGCCGGTCTGGGCCATGAAGCCGTCGATGACGCGGTGGAAAACGACGCCATCATAAGCCTTCTCGCGGGCAAGTTCCTTGATGCGGGCGACATGCTCGGGCGCTACCTGCGGCAGCAACTGAATGACGACCTGACCCTTGGTGGTTTCCAGGACGAGGGTGTTTTCGGGATCCTTGATCTCAGCCATTTTTGTTTCCTCTTCTCTTCTCGAATTTTACTTCTTGCCGACCGTGACCTTGACCATGCGGTCGGGGTTGCTCACTTCGCCGTTCTGGCCTTCGCCGCGCTTGATCTTGTCGGCGAATTCCATGCCGGAGACGACCTTGCCGACGACCGTGTACTGGCCATTCAGGAAGTCGCCGTCGGCGAACATGATGAAGAACTGCGAGTTAGCGGAATTCGGATCCTGGGCACGCGCCATGCCGACCGTGCCACGCTTGAACGGAACCTTGGAGAATTCGGCCGGAAGATTGGGCATATCGGAGCCGCCGGTACCGGCCTTCTGAGGATTGTAACCTTTGGTCATGTTGCCGTACTGCACGTCGCCGGTCTGTGCCATGAAGCCGTCGATGACACGATGGAAGGCGACATTGTCATATGCACCCTTCTTCGCCAGCGCTTCGATCTGTGCGACATGCTTCGGAGCAACATCCGGCATCAACTGAATGACGATCGGGCCATCCTTGAGCTGGATCGTCAGAAAATCGTCGGCCGCTGCCGAGAAGGCGCTGCCTGCGAAGGCGGCAAGGCTGAGAAAACCTGCCAATGCGAAATGAAAGAGTTTCATGGGTGCTCCGTTCGGAAAATGATTTCGGCCAGTCTTTATTGGACCGTATCTTTTAGCTTGCCTGTCAGGGCTTCAAGAACCGCTGCGGGCACGAAAGCGCTGACATCGCCGCCCATGGATGCGATCTGCCGCACCAATGTGGCGGTTATAGGCCGCGATGCCGTGCCGGCCGGCAGAAACAGGGTCTGAATATCAGGCGCCATCTGGCGGTTCATGCCGGCCATCTGCATTTCATAGTCAAGATCGGTGCCATCACGCAGGCCGCGCACCAAAAGGCTCGCGCCATGCTTGCGCGCCGCGTCGACCACCAGATTGTCGAAGGCGACAACGGAGATATCCCCAACCTTCTGCGGCAGCGCTTCGGCAAGCGACCGGGTGATCAATTCCGCGCGTTCCTCGAAGGAGAAAAGCGGTTTCTTGCCAGGATGAATGCCGATCGCGACAATAACCTTGGAGGCGACATTCAGCGCCTGCACGAGGACATCCAGATGTCCATTGGTCATCGGATCGAAGGATCCAGGATAAAAGGCTGTCGTCATACCAGACCGGCTCGTTGTTTGCAGCCTTTTGTCACGGATGGGCCGGTATCGCAAGTCATTTACAACCTCTTGGCTGCCTCTGAACAGCAGATGAATGCGACGTTCAAGCCCGTTTCAGATCAACGGTGCTTTATTCGCACCAACATCGAAACGGGCCGCTTTCATCGGCTCATCCGCCTCCGGCTCAGGGAAGATCAGGCCATGTTGGTCCTTATTGTTGCAGTCGCCGTTATCGGCTCTTTCGCTCTTGAATATGCCGTTCATCTTTTCGCGAACAACTACGAAATAGAATGGGCTTCCCCGGCTAACACTACCAATTCTGCTCAAGAAATCGCCAACGCCATGCGCAAAACGCATCGCGAATCTGAACGCCAGATGAACAAGGCATTCAAGGTCGCTTCAGATGGACGTTGGTAAACAGACGCTCAACATCAAGGCGGAACCATTCACCGGCCGCCGCGTTAAAAGCCCGAACCTTAGATTTGCTCATTGCGGTAAGAAGGAAACAGAGTATGCCCGATAAGATCACCCTTATTAACGTCGTTTGGATGACCATGATTTCGGGAATGCTTGCAGCGACAATCGCTCTCTACGATCAAAAGCCTGACCAGTCGAAGATCTACGGTCCCTTTGCTTCGGCTCGTCCCTTCGTTACCACCAGCCAGTATTAAGGGATCTGAACGCTAGTTCCACGAGAGGAAGGGAGCGATCATGTTCACGATATTAACGGTGCTTACGCTCTTCATCAGCAGCATGTTCGTTGTATCCGTCGCGTCCACAATCTCAGCGCTCCACCGCGAAAGCGAGGAGAGCAAGAAGCTGAACAAACACCATAAGGCGCTCTGAACCAAAGGGTGTTGCGATATTTCCTGATCCCGAGTGCGGCCCTCCAATCGCTCGGGTTAATTCGAACCGGACGCTCCCCCAGCGTCCGGTTTTTTTATGCCGTTACGCCCGCGAGCCTTTCCCCGATCCCCGGCGCCACTACGGGGCGCTGCTCTTGCGACAAGTAGCGCGGCAATCGCTTCAATCGTGCTATGGCTATCCAGTCTCATAGAGGGATCGATATGCGCATTGCTCTTACAGGCAGTTCCGGGCGGCTTGGCCGTGCGATCTTTAACGCCTTGGCGACAAATCACGCGGTTGTCGGGATCGATCGTTCGCCGTTTTCGACGACGCATGTCGTCGGAGATTTTGCGGACGCCGTGCTGTTGCGCAAAGTGCTGACGGGTGCGGATGCGATCGTCCATTGCGCGGCTGCCCGAAAACCACGAGATCAACAAAAAACCGGGCAGCCAAGCCGCCCGGTCGTCATTCCATGTGCTGAGTTCACTGAACCTTATTCTTCGGTCGTACCCTCGGCATCGCCGTTCGAGACTTCCGCATCGCCGTTCGCAGCGTCGTCCTCGGCACCATTGTCGCTCGCATCGTCCTCGCCGTCCGGCTCGCTGATACGCTCGACCGAAACGACCTTCTCATCCTTGGCGGTCGAGAAGATGGTGACGCCCTTGGTAGCGCGGCTGGCAATGCGGATGCCGCCGACGGGAACACGGATCAATTGGCCCCCGTCCGACACCAGCATGAGCTGATCACCCTCCTCAACCGGGAAGGCGGCCACAAGCTCGCCGATCTCGCCGGTTTTCGACGTGTCGGTAGCGCGAATACCCTTGCCGCCGCGGCCGGAAATGCGGAAATCGTAGGAAGACGAGCGCTTGCCGAAGCCTTTTTCAGAGACAGTCAGGATGAACTGCTCGAGCGCCTTCAGCTCTTCATAGCGTTCGTCGTTGAGCTGTCCCTCTTCGGTGACTTCTTCGCCAACCAGCGCGATTTCCTCGTCCTCGCCCGTCGCCGAGCGACGCTCGCTGACGGAGCGCTTGAGATAAGCCGCGCGTTCCCAAGGTTCCGCGTCCACATGGCGGACGATGGTCATCGAGATGATGCGGTCGCCGGATGCAAGGCTGATGCCGCGAACGCCGATCGAGTTGCGGCCGGCAAAGACGCGTACGTCCGAAACCGAGAAACGGATACACTGGCCGAGCGCCGTGGTCAGCAGTACGTCGTCATGCTCGGTGCAGGTCTCGACGGAGAGGATTTCGTCGCCCTCTTCCTCCAGCTTCATGGCGATCTTGCCGTTGCGATTGACCTGAACGAAGTCCGACAGCTTGTTGCGGCGCACGGTGCCGCGCGTCGTCGAGAACATGACGTCGAGATTGTCCCAGGTGCTCTCGTCTTCCGGAAGTGGCATGATCGTGGTGATGCGCTCGCCGGGCTCCAGCGGCAGCATGTTGATCAGCGCCTTGCCGCGTGACTGCGGCGTGCCGATGGGCAGGCGCCAGACCTTCTCCTTGTAGACGATACCGTGCGACGAGAAGAAGAGAACCGGCGTATGCGTATTGAGAACAAATAGCCGGGTAACAAAATCCTCGTCACGCGTGGTCATTCCGGAGCGGCCCTTGCCGCCACGGCGCTGGGCGCGATAGGTGGTCAGCGGCACGCGCTTGATGTAGCCAAGGTGGGAAACGGTAACGACCATGTCCTCGCGGGCAATCAGGTCCTCGTCATCCATCTCCAGGCCGCCGTCGACGATTTCGGTGCGGCGCGGCGTGCCGAATTCGTCGCGAACGGCTGCAAGCTCTTCTTTTACAATGGCTTGGATACGAACACGCGACGACAGGATATCGAGATAGTCCTTGATCTCGGCGCCGATCTTATTGAGTTCGTCGCCGATTTCGTCACGGCCAAGTGCCGTCAAACGGGCAAGACGCAGCTCGAGAATGGCGCGCGCCTGCTCTTCCGACAGATTATAGGTGCCGTCTTCGTTGATGCGGTGGCGCGGATCATCGATTAGCCGGATAAGGGATTCGACGTCTGCCGCCGGCCAGCGGCGGGTCATCAGCTCTTCACGCGCCGATTGCGGGTCGGGCGCATGACGGATAACGCGGATCACCTCATCGATATTGGCGACCGCGATGGCGAGACCGACCAAGACGTGGGCGCGTTCGCGCGCCTTGCGCAGCAAATATTTGGTGCGGCGGCTGACCACGTCCTCGCGGAAGGACACAAAGGCCCTCAGCATGTCGAGAAGGGTCAGTTGCTCCGGCTTACCGCCATTCAGCGCCACCACGTTTGCACCGAAAGAGGTCTGCAGCGGCGTATAGCGATAAAGCTGATTGAGGATGACCTCGGCGTTGGCGTCGCGCTTCAGCTCGATCACCACGCGATAGCCCTGGCGGTCGGATTCGTCGCGCAGGTCGGAGATGCCTTCGATACGCTTTTCGCGCACGAGTTCGGCCATCTTCTCGATCATCGACGCCTTGTTCACCTGATAAGGAATCTCGGTGATGATGATCTGTTCGCGGTCGCCACGCATCGGCTCGATCGTCGCGACGCCGCGCATGACGATGGAGCCGCGTCCGGTCTCGTAGGCCGAGCGGATGCCGGCACGGCCGAGAATCTTCGCGCCGGTCGGAAAATCCGGACCCGGGATGATCTGCATGATCTCCGGCAGCTCGATCGCCGGATTGTCGATCAGCGCGATACAGCCGTCGATCACTTCGGAAAGATTGTGCGGCGGAATATTGGTCGCCATGCCGACGGCGATACCGCCGGAGCCGTTGACCAGCAGGTTCGGGAACTTTGCCGGGACGACGACGGGCTCGCTCAATGTGCCGTCATAGTTCTCGCGGAAATCGACCGTTTCCTTGTCGAGATCGTCGAGCAGCGAATGCGCGACCTTCTGCAGGCGGCATTCCGTATAACGTTCGGCCGCCGGCGGATCGCCGTCGACGGAGCCGAAATTGCCCTGACCGTCGATCAGCGGCAGGCGAAGCGACCAGGGCTGCGCCATGCGCGCGAGCGCGTCATAAATCGCCAGGTTGCCGTGCGGATGGTATTTACCCATCACGTCACCGGTGACGCGAGCGCATTTTACGTATTTCTTGTTCCAGTCGATCCCGAGTTCCGACATGCCGTACAGAATGCGCCGATGGACGGGCTTGAGACCATCGCGAACATCGGGAAGTGCGCGGCTGACGATCACGCTCATCGCGTAATCGAGATACGACCGCTGCATTTCCTCCATGATGGAAATCGGCTCGATGCCTGGCGGGAGCTTCCCGCCGCCGGGTGGTGTTTGCTCAGTCAAAACAGATCACGATCTCTTTTAGAATCACTGCGAAATTTATAGCCGAAAGGCCCTGCAAGCGCCAATTTTGACGGGTGCTTTTGAACAGGCTTTTGCCCTCTTAACCCGCTAAATCGAACATTTCCGTGGCAGAACGTTTTGGCGAGCCCGCATTGCGCTTTGCGAAACGTCATTCCTCGCATATCAATGGGCCAACAACAAATAGAAACAAATGCCGGGGATCATATGGCGAGCGCGGACACGCTGATCAATGCCTTCACAACGCTGCTCGTCACAGTCGATCCGCCAGGTCTTGCTCCGCTGTTCATCGGCCTTACGGCTGGCATGAACCGGGCTCAACGCCATCAGGTGGCATTGCGCGGCTCGCTGATCGCATCCTTCATCATGGCGGCCTTTGCCTTGTTCGGCGCCAGCGTGCTTGGCATTCTCGGCATCTCCATCGGTGCGTTCCGTATAGCGGGCGGCCTGCTGCTTTTCTGGATCGCTTTCGAGATGGTGTTCGAGAGACGGCAGGACAGAAAGGAAAAGACGACGGAAGTCGCAATCACCAAGGATCATATCCAGAATATCGCGGTGTTTCCCTTGGCTCTGCCGCTGATCGCGGGTCCTGGCGCCATTTCGGCAACCATCCTGCTGGCCGGTTCGCTTCAGACAATGCTCGACCGAGCTCAATTGATCCTCGTTATCGCGATCAATCTCGGGCTGGTCTATGCGGCATTAGCTATTTCCGAGAGGCTTGACCGTATGCTGGGGTCAACGGGCCGCGCCATCCTCACGCGCCTGCTCGGCGTCATCCTCGCCGCGCTCGCTGCCCAATTCGTCGTGGATGGCGCGAAAGCGGCGCTCAAGCTCACATAAACTTACAGAAAGGCCCGCCGGAAAGACGGGCCGTTCAACTCAACTCGATACGACTTGCCGATCAAAGCGACGGGATCAAAACGGAATATCGTCGTCCAGATCGCGCGAGAAGTTGCTGCCGCCGCCGCTTGCGGCGCCGCCACGGCCACCGCTGGCGCCACGGCCCGACGATTGCGACGAGGGCTGGCCGTAGTCGTCACCACCATAGTCGCCACCATAACCACCGCCAAAGTCACCGCCGCCGCGTCCACCCCGACCGCCTTCGACAGCGCCGCCGCCTTCGCCACGGCCATCCAGCATGGTCAGCGTCGAATTGAAGCCCTGCAACACGATTTCGGTCGAATAACGATCCTGGCCGTTCTGATCCTGCCATTTACGCGTCTGAAGTGCGCCCTCGATATAGACCTTGGCGCCCTTCTTCAAATATTGTTCGGCAACCTTGCAGAGACCTTCATTGAAGATCACGACGCGGTGCCATTCCGTCTTTTCCCGGCGCTCGCCGGAATTGCGGTCGCGCCAGGTTTCCGACGTCGCGATGTTGAGGTTGGCGATCGGACGGCCGTCCTGCGTACGGCGGATTTCCGGGTCCGCCCCGAGATTTCCAACCAGAATTACCTTGTTCACACTACCGGCCATGATTACCTACCCTGCTTGCCGCCCATCGACGGCTCTGAAATTCTATCCACGCACCTTAGACCATTGCCGCCATCAGGCGCTATTTACGTGGCCCCATCTGCTGCGCTCATCCACAGACATTATATGAAATGCGAAATGATACGCGGCCTTGACCCGAAGGCAAATTTGTTCTTTCTTTGTTCTAATTCACCTCTATGATCCTGTCAACCGAATCGAAAACCTGGCGTTGCCCTTCATTTCAGCCTCGACTCGCGGGCGGGCATCACTAAATAAGGGCAGACACCAAGGGACCGCAGACGACGATGAGTGAACTGAAGACTATTTCCATACGTGGCGCGCGCGAGCACAATCTCAAGGGGATCGATCTCGATCTTCCGCGCAACAAGCTGATCGTCATGACCGGCCTTTCTGGCTCGGGCAAATCCTCGCTCGCCTTCGACACGATCTATGCCGAAGGGCAGCGCCGTTATGTCGAGAGCCTGTCGGCCTATGCGCGGCAGTTCCTGGAGATGATGCAAAAGCCGGATGTCGACCAGATCGACGGCCTATCGCCGGCGATTTCGATCGAGCAGAAGACCACGTCGCGCAATCCGCGCTCGACGGTCGGCACCGTTACCGAAATATACGATTACATGCGCCTTCTGTTCGCCCGCGTCGGCGTGCCCTATTCGCCGGCCACAGGCCTGCCGATCGAGAGCCAGACGGTCAGCCAGATGGTCGACCGCGTGCTTGCCTTCGGTGAAGGCACCAGGCTTTATATCCTGGCGCCGCTCGTGCGCGGCCGTAAGGGCGAATACAAGAAGGAACTGGCGGAGCTCATGAAAAAGGGCTTCCAGCGCGTCAAGGTCGACGGGCAGTTCTATGAGATCGCCGATGTGCCGGCGCTCGACAAGAAATACAAGCACGATATCGACGCGGTGGTCGACCGTATCGTCGTCAGGCCCGACGTGTCGGCGCGCCTGGCGGACAGCTTCGAAACCTCGTTGCATCTTGCCGAGGGCCTTGCCATTGCGGAATTCGCCGACAAGCCGTTGCCGCCGGAAGAAACCGCGGCCGGCGGCTCGGCCAACAAATCGTTGAACGAGACGCATGAGCGCGTGCTCTTTTCGGAAAAGTTCGCCTGCCCGGTTTCCGGCTTCACCATTCCGGAAATCGAGCCGCGGCTGTTTTCGTTCAACAATCCCTTTGGCGCCTGCCCTTCCTGCGACGGGCTGGGTTCGCTGCAAAAGATTGATCCGGCGCTGATCGTGCCGGAACCTGAGCGCACGCTGCGCGACGGCGCCGTCGCGCCATGGGCCAAATCGACCTCGCCCTATTATAATCAGACGCTCGAAGCACTCGGCAAGCATTACGGCTTCAAGCTCGGCAGCCGCTGGAGCGACCTGTCCGACACGGCAAAAGATGTCATTTTGAATGGCACCGAGGACAAGATCGAGTTTCACTACGCCGACGGTGCCCGTTCCTATACGACGCATAAGAATTTCGAAGGCATCGTGCCGAACCTCGAGCGGCGCTGGAAGGAAACGGATTCCGCCTGGGCGCGCGAGGAGATCGAACGTTATATGTCGGCCGCGCCCTGCCCTGCCTGCAACGGCTATCGCCTGAAGCCGGAAGCGCTGGCGGTAAAAATCAATAAGCTGCACATCAGCCAGGTGGCTGAAATGTCGATCCGGATTGCCCGCGACTGGTTCAACGCGCTGCCGGAGACGTTCACCGACAAGCAGAACGAGATCGCCGTGCGTATCCTCAAGGAGATCCGTGATCGCCTGCGCTTCCTCAACGATGTCGGCCTTGAATATCTGAGCCTGTCGCGCAATTCCGGCACGCTGTCCGGCGGCGAAAGCCAGCGTATTCGCCTGGCCTCGCAGATAGGCTCAGGCCTGACGGGTGTGCTCTATGTTCTTGACGAACCGTCGATCGGCCTGCATCAACGCGACAATGCCCGCCTGCTGGAAACGCTGAAACATCTGCGCGACATCGGCAATACGGTCATCGTTGTCGAACACGACGAGGATGCCATTCTGACGGCGGATGACGTCGTCGATATCGGCCCGGCCGCCGGCGTGCATGGCGGCGAAGTGGTGGCGCATGGCACGCCGCAGGACATCATGGCCAACCCGAAATCGATGACCGGCAAATATCTCTCCGGCGAGCTCGGCGTGCCAGTCCCCGACGAGCGTCGCAAGGCCAAGAAGGGCAAGGAGATCAAGGTTATCGGCGCGAGAGGCAACAACCTCAAGAACGTGACGGCCTCGATCCCGCTCGGCGTCTTCACTGCAGTCACCGGCGTTTCCGGCGGCGGCAAGTCCACGTTCCTGGTCGAGACGCTGTACAAGTCGGCAGCCCGCCGCGTCATGGGCGCGCGCGAAATCCCGGCCGATCATGACCGCATCGATGGCTTCGAACATATCGACAAGGTGATTGACATTGATCAATCGCCTATCGGCCGCACGCCGCGATCGAACCCGGCAACCTATACCGGCGCCTTCACGCCGATCCGCGATTGGTTCGCCGGTCTGCCGGAAGCCAAGGCGCGCGGCTATCAGCCGGGCCGCTTCTCCTTCAACGTCAAGGGCGGCCGTTGCGAAGCCTGCCAGGGTGACGGCGTCATCAAGATCGAGATGCACTTCCTGCCGGACGTCTACGTTACCTGCGATGTCTGCCACGGCAAGCGCTACAACAGGGAGACCCTGGACGTCACCTTCAAGACCAAGTCGATCGCCGATGTGCTCGACATGACGGTCGAAGAGGGCGTCGATTTCTTCGCGGCCGTTCCTGCCGTGCGCGACAAGCTGCAGTCCCTGAAAGATGTCGGCCTCGGCTATATCAAGGTCGGTCAGCAGGCCAATACGCTTTCGGGCGGCGAAGCGCAGCGTGTCAAGCTGGCCAAGGAATTGTCGAAGCGATCGACTGGTCGCACGCTCTATATCCTAGACGAACCGACCACCGGCCTGCACTTCCACGACGTCGCCAAACTCTTGGAAATGCTGCACGAACTGGTCAACCAGGGCAATTCGGTTGTTGTGATCGAGCACAATCTCGAGGTCATCAAGACGGCCGACTGGATCCTCGACTTCGGTCCCGAAGGCGGAGATGGCGGCGGCGAGATCGTCGCGGCAGGCACGCCGGAGACTGTCGTCAAGGAGAAGCGTTCCTATACCGGTCAGTTCCTGAAGGAATTGCTGGAGCGGCGGCCGATGAAAAAGGTGGTAGCCGCGGAGTGAGCTAGCTTAAAGCGCGTCGCGATCTTTCAGACTCGCTTCTTGCGCTTTAAGTTTTTGGTTTTGTGCATGTCGTTATCGCAAAACCGCTGCACACTTTTGCGCGACATGCACTAGCCGATCAATGGAGGAGAGAATGACCACTGCAGGTACGATCCGAACCGGCATCGGCGGCTGGACCTTTGAGCCCTGGCGCGGGGCATTTTATCCCGACACGCTCAAGCAGAAGGACGAGCTCAATTTCGCCAGCCGCAGGCTGAAGGTGATCGAGGTCAACGGCACCTATTACAGCACGCAGAAGCCGGAGGTTTTTGCGAAATGGGCTGCCGATGTGCCGGATGGTTTCATCTTCTCTCTCAAGGCGACACGTTTCGTCACCAACCGGCGCGTGCTCTCCGAAGCGGGAGAGTCGATGCAGCGCTTCCTCGACTCCGGCATCAGCGAATTGGGCGATCATCTTGGGCCGCTGCTTTGGCAATTCGCACCGACGAAGAAATTCGATCCGGATGACTTCGAGGCATTCCTGAAGTTGCTGCCGGATAAGCAGGACGGCTTGGCGCTGAAACACGTGGTCGAGGTCAGGCATGACTCGTTCAAGGTGCCGGAATTCATCGCTCTGCTCGCCAAATACAATATCGCGCCGGTTTGCGCTGAGCATTTCGAATATCCGATGATCGCGGATGTGACCGCCGATTTCGTCTATGCCCGTCTGCAGAAGGGCTCCGACGATATCAAGACCTGCTATCCGCCGAAAGATTTGAAGGCTTGGGCGAAGCGGTTGCAAACATGGGCCGAAGGCAAGATACCCGATGACCTGCCGTTGATCGATGAGACCCGCAAGGTCAAGGCTGAGCCTCGCGACGTCTTTGCCTTCATGATCCATGAGGGCAAGGTCAATGCTCCGCATGGCGCGATCGCGCTGCAGGAGGAAGTGGCGAAATAGTTGTTTTCAAAAGGGAGCGACACGGGCAACGAGGTCTTCGGCCGTCAGCCCTTTTCCCGCGCGCTGTCCGGCCAGGCCATGCAGCCAAACGCCAGCCGCCGCCGCTTCGAACGCAGACGCGCCCTGTGCCAGAAGTCCGCCGATGATGCCTGCAAGCACGTCGCCGGAGCCGGCGGTGGCAAGCCAGGGCGGCGCATTGGCATTGATCAAGGCTCGGCCGTCGGGAGCGGCAATGACGCTGTCGGCGCCTTTGTAGATGATGGCGGCATGAGCGCGCGCCGCCGCTGCCCTCGCCTTCTCGACCTTGCTCAACGCCTCATCGGCGGCGATATCGGGAAATAAGCGCGCGAACTCCCCCTCATGCGGCGTCAACACCAGCCGCGTCGGGCCATTGGCGAAAGCATCGAACAAGCGTTGGGGTTCATCGCGAAACGACGTGATGCCATCGGCATCCAGGACCAGATGGCGGTCACTCACGGCCAATGCGAATTGCCTGGCTTTCTCGCCGGCGCCGAAGCCAGGGCCGAGGACGAACGTCGAGAGGCGCTGGTCGGTGAGCCAAGCGCGTAACGCAGCTTCATCGTCGACCCCGTGCAGCATGATTGCCGTCAACAGTCCCGCGTTGACCATCAGCGCCTGTTCCGGGGAGGCGATGGTGACGAGCCCTGCCCCCGCCTTAAGCCCCGCCATGGCCGACATGCGCGCTGCGCCCGTAGCGGTCGCTCCGCCGGAAAAGACCACCAGATGGCCACGCTTGTATTTGTGGATATCCGTGGCAGCCGCCGGCAGGTCGGCCTGCCATTGCGCCGGCGTGTTTTCCGCGATCAGGCCGTTCGCATGGGCACGGACAATGCGCGCGGGAATGCCGATGTCGAAAACTTCCAGCACGCCACAAAGATCGCGCCCCGGCATTAGCAGGTGACCAGGCTTACGGGTCATGAACGTGACTGTACGCACGGCGCGAAAAGCGGCACCCAGCACTTGGCCGCTGCGACCATCGAGACCGGAGGGCAAGTCGACGGCAATAACGGGAATATGAGCCTCAGCAATCTCCGCGATGATCGCCGCTACCTCATCGGGGACGGGACGGGAGAGGCCGGCGCCGAAAATGGCGTCGATGACGACGTCTCCCGGGCGCGGCGAATAGCGCCCGAGTGTCTCGCCACCAACCGGACACTCCGCAAAGGCCCGGGCGGCATCGCCTTTCAGCGTTTTGGGATCGCCGAGGTGAAAGAGTTGGACCTCCACGCCGGTTTGCCGCAGGGCACGCGCCGCGACGTAGCCGTCGCCGCCATTGTTGCCGGGGCCGCAGAGCACGATAAATCGCAATGTCTCGGGGAAATGCCGCAGGGCGCTCGCGGCGACCGCCTGGCCTGCTCTTTCCATAAGTCCGTAGGAGTCGATGCCAGACGCGGCGGCCGCTCGATCGACGGCGGCCATATCCTCGGGTGAAAGAAGCAGATCGGCGAGCGGTGACATCATGATGGCCATCATTGAATGCGAAACCTGCCTGAAAAACAACCATGATTTCGAGGCACCATTTGCTCAACCAGAATGCATTTGCATAATAATTACGCAAACGCACTCAAAATGCGCTTGAGGTACAATTGTGAGAAATACAGCACTTTTTTGCAAAATTTTGCTTCATCTCACGCGTTTCGGTGCGAAAACGCTTCCATTTTTCCGAAAAATCCTCATCAATCCGGGGTCTCGGCGCCAATTCGCCGAGATTTTTTACGGCAGGCCTCTGTGAACTGGCATGATACGTGCATCAGGTTGGGCAAGCGGGGAATGGTCCTGCTGTAACGGGAGAAGCGGAGAGACATTTTCTCATGAAAAAGATCGAAGCGATCATTAAGCCTTTCAAGCTGGACGAAGTGAAGGAAGCCCTTCAAGAAGTCGGTCTGCAAGGCATCACTGTCACGGAAGCGAAGGGCTTCGGTCGTCAGAAAGGCCACACGGAGCTTTACCGTGGCGCCGAATACGTCGTCGACTTCCTGCCTAAGGTGAAGGTCGAAGTCGTATTGGCGGACGAGAATGCGGAAGCGGTGATCGACGCCATCCGCAAGGCTGCGCAGACCGGCCGGATCGGCGACGGAAAGATTTTCGTCTCCAATGTGGAAGAGGTCATTCGAATCCGCACCGGAGAAACAGGTATAGACGCCATCTAACCGCCCGGCTGTTGCGGCCAGGCTCGTAATCGTCATCTAAGTCAAGGGAAGTAATTTTAATGACGACCGCAAGCGAAATTCTCAAACAAATTAAGGATAACGACGTCAAGTTCGTTGACCTGCGGTTCACGGATCCCAAGGGCAAGCTGCAGCATGTCACGATGGACGTCGTCTGCGTCGACGAGGACATGTTCGCCGACGGCGTGATGTTCGACGGCTCCTCGATTGGGGGTTGGAAGGCCATCAACGAATCCGACATGGTGCTGATGCCCGATACCGAAACGGTTCACATGGATCCGTTCTTCGCGCAATCCACCATGGTCATCCTCTGCGACATTCTCGATCCGGTCTCGGGCGAAGCCTACAACCGCGATCCGCGCGGCACCGCAAAGAAGGCCGAAGCCTATCTTAAGGCATCCGGCATCGGCGACACCGCCTTCTTCGGTCCGGAAGCCGAATTCTTCGTCTTCGACGACGTCAAGTACAAGGCCGATCCGTACAACACCGGCTTCAAGCTCGACTCCAGCGAATTGCCGTCCAACGACGACACCGATTATGAAACCGGCAACCTCGGCCACCGTCCGCGCGTCAAGGGCGGCTACTTCCCGGTTCCGCCGGTCGACAGTGCCCAGGACATGCGTTCGGAAATGCTGACGGTTCTCGCCGAGATGGGCGTCGTCGTCGAAAAGCATCACCACGAGGTCGCGGCGGCTCAGCACGAACTTGGCATCAAGTTCGACACGCTGGTGCGCAACGCCGACAAGATGCAGATCTACAAGTACGTGGTTCACCAGGTCGCCAATGCCTACGGCAAGACGGCAACCTTCATGCCGAAGCCGATCTTCGGCGACAACGGCTCGGGCATGCACGTTCACCAGTCGATCTGGAAGGGCGGCAAGCCGACCTTCGCGGGCGATGAATATGCAGGCCTCTCCGAGAGCTGCCTCTACTACATCGGCGGCATCATCAAGCATGCCAAGGCGATCAACGCCTTCACCAACCCGTCGACGAACTCTTACAAGCGTCTCGTGCCGGGCTATGAGGCTCCGGTTCTGCTCGCCTATTCGGCCCGCAACCGCTCCGCCTCCTGCCGCATCCCGTTCGGCTCCAACCCCAAGGCAAAGCGCGTCGAAGTCCGCTTCCCCGACCCGACCGCCAACCCCTATCTCGCCTTTGCCGCCATGCTGATGGCCGGCCTCGACGGCATCAAGAACAAGATCCATCCGGGCAAGGCCATGGACAAGGACCTGTACGACCTGCCGCCGAAGGAGCTGAAGAAGATCCCGACGGTCTGCGGCTCGCTGCGCGAAGCGCTCGAAAGCCTGGACAAGGACCGCAAGTTCCTGACCGCCGGCGGCGTCTTTGACGACGACCAGATCGATGCCTTCATCGAACTGAAGATGCAGGAAGTCATGCGCTTCGAAATGACCCCGCATCCGGTCGAATACGACATGTATTACTCGGCATAAGAACCGAGGCGAAAGCCTCGGTCAGCCGGGGCTTTTGCTTGCTGGCAAGCGTGAGGCAGACGTATTTTCGGTCACGGCTGCCTTGCTGGACATTACAATTCGTGTATCGCGCAATCGAACAATGTAGGGCGAACAGCGTTGTTCGAATGTGACAACTGAATGAAGGAATCGGGGCAGAATCCTTGATATCGGCGGTGGAATTCACCACATGATTGCTTGAAAGGAAGTCGCGCCATGAAAGAACGCTACGCAAAATTCAACATAGGCGACGTGGTTCGGCACCGGATGTTTCCCTTCCGCGGTGTCATCTTCGACGTCGACCCGGAATTCGCCAATACTGAAGAATGGTGGAATTCCATTCCGGCAGAAGTGCGGCCCAGCAAGGACCAACCCTTCTACCACCTTCTCGCCGAAAACGACGAGACGGAATATGTCGCATACGTGTCCGAGCAGAACCTGATCAGCGACGAGAGCGGTGTCCCGCTTCGTAACCCGCAGATTGCTCAGATCTTCGATAAAGCGCCTACAGGCGAGTTCAAGCCCAAGATGAGCTTCGCCCACTAAGCGTCAATTTCATGCAAGTTTTCGAAGGGAAGACGCTCCCAACGTCTTCCCTTTCGTGTTTTTGGACTTATGGCCATTACAAAAAAGCCCGGCGCAGAGCCGGGCTTTTTTGTAAAATCTTGAAAGCGCTGCGGCTTACTGCTGCTTTGCGGCCTTCTGAGCGTCTTCCAGCTTCTTGCGGGCTTCTTCGGCCTTCTTCTGCATGCTGTCCTGCAGGCTCTTCTGGCTTTCGGCCAGCTTCGAGTCGGAGATCGCTGCGCCGTCATAGGCAGCGCCGAAGCCGTCGAGCGAGATCTTGATCGGGTTCGGAGCGCGACGGAAGTTGATCGAGGTGAAGGTCACGTCGGTGCCCTTCTTCAGGGCCGCGATCATGGCGTCGGTCAGCGGGACTTCGGCCGTGCACTTGTCCGGAAGGCAGACAGCGTAGTCGATCTTCTGGCCCTTGCCGCCGTCGACCTGCATGGTGATGCCCGGAGCGATCAGACGTGCCGTCGGAACGGAGATCTGCAGGATCTTGCGGTTGACCTTGCCGTCGACCGAGATGAGGCCGACTGCGGTCACCAACTGGCCGTTGTTGGCCATGATCAGGTTCTGAACGATACAGATATCGGCGTCGTCCTGCTTGGTGCAGGTCTTGTACCAGCCGAGGCGCGGCTGGTTGGCGTTGGCGCCGCCGTCAGCGGGAGCTGCATCCGAGGCATCCTGAGCGAAAGCAGCAGCCGGAAGCGCTGCACCGATCATGAGAGCCAGAGCAGAGAGTCCTGCCCGCATTTTGTTGTCAGTCTTGAACGTCATAGCGAAACCGCCTCCTGAAATCCGATGCGGGACGACAGCCTGCCGCCCCATGCCAATCGGGTCAAACCGCCGTCCACCTGTCGAAAGATTAAGGCAAATGCATGACCCGGGAAACCCGGCACTCCTGTTACATCGCACGGGCGCGGATATCCAGCTTTTCTTTGGTCTTTTCTGTCAAGATCCAAGAATTCCGGTGGGCGCGTGTTGGATTCGGCACTCTCATGATAAGGTTCCGCAGAATCATGCCCCTTACCGGAAAGGATGCCATGCAAGCGCTCCGGATCGCTATTTTCCTGTTCTTCTCAGCATTCTGCAGTGCGGCGGCCGCCGAGCCGCTCTATGGCATCGCGATGCATGGAGATCCTGCCTTGCCGGCGGATTATACGCATTTTCCCTACGTCAATCCGAACGTCAAAAAGGGCGGCCATATCAACTATGGCGTCGTCGGCACCTTCGACAATCTCAATCCCTTTATTCTGAAGAGCATGCGCACGACTGCGCGGGGCATGTGGGATCCGGATTTCGGCAATCTCATCTACGAATCGCTGATGCAGCGCTCGCGCGACGAACCCTTCACGCTCTACGGTCTGTTGGCCCAAACGGCCGAATGGGACGACAGCCGAAGCTATATCCGGTTCAACCTCAATCCAAACGCCAAATGGTCGGACGGGCAGCCGGTGACGCCCGAGGATGTGATTTTCACGTTCCAACTGCTGCACGACAAGGGGCGGGTGCCGTTTTCCTCCTGGCTCGACACTGTCGGCAGCGTCGAGAAGGTCGGCGATCATAGCGTGCTGATCCGCTTCAACGACAAGGCCAATCGCGAAACGCCACTGATTATCGCATCATCGCTGCCGATCCTGCCGAAGCACGCGACAGACCCTGACAGTTTCGATCGGACGACGCTCAGCATCCCGATCGGCTCCGGCCCTTACAGGGTCAAGAGCATTGATCCCGGTCAACGCATCGTCTTTGAGCGCAATCCCGATTATTGGGGCAAGGGTATTCCGTCGAAGGTTGGCGTCGACAATTACGACGAGATCGCCGTCAATTATTTCCTGCAGGAGACCACGCTGTTCGAAGCCTTCAAGAAAGGCGATATCGACATCTATCCTGACGGCAGTCCGGGCCATTGGCAGGCGGCCTATGATTTCCCGGCCGTGACTTCAGGCGCTGTCATCAAGGACGTCTTCAGGCCGAAGCTGCCAAGCGGCATGTTCGGCTTTGTCTTCAATACGCGGCGGCCGATTTTTGCCAACAAGAAGATTCGGCAGGGACTGACGCTCGCCTTCGACTTCGAATGGGTGAATCGGAACCTTTCCTCGAGCGCCTATACGCGCAGCGAAAGCTACTGGCAAAACTCCGACCTCTCGTCGTTCGGTGTGCCCGCGGATGCGCATGAACTCGCCATGCTCGGCCCGATCAAGGATCGCATCGATCGCGATGTGCTTGATGGCACCTACAAGCTGCCCGTCAGCGACGGTTCCGGCCGCGACCGGGCTATCCTGCGCAAGGCCGTAAATCTGCTCAAGGAAGGCGGCTACACGATCCAGGGCGAAAAGATGGTCGACAGCGCCGGGCGCCAGCTCAGCTTCGAGATCATGACGCAGAACGCCGACCAGGAGCGCATCGCGATCGCCTACCGTCGGTCGCTGGCGCTGCTTGGCATCGCGGTCACGATCCGCACGGTCGATGATTCGCAGTATCAGCGTCGTACGATCAGCTACGACTATGACATGATCATCAAGTCCTATCCCTCGTCGCTGTCGCCAGGCACCGAACAGCTCGGGCGCTGGAGCTCGATCGCCGCCAAGACCGAAGGCAGCTTCAATTTCGCCGGGGTCGCCGACCCGGATGTCGATACGCTGATGTCGCATTTCCTGACGGCCCACTCGGCCGAGGATTTCCGCGATGCCGTGCGCTCGTTCGACCGCATCCTGATCTCGGGCTATTACCTCGTGCCGCTCTACCATATCGACCAGCAATGGGTGGCGCGGCGCAGCCGCATCGCCCATCCCGATGTCCTGCCGCTCTATGGCTATCAGTTGCCCGTCTGGTGGGATGCGTCGGTGCAATAAAACGCCTTTGCCGGCAGATGTTTACCCGGTTCCTTTTCGGTAACCGGTTGAAGCTGCCAGCCAACCGGCCTAGATGGGACCTTGAAGCCCCATAGAGTGGAAGGATTGAGCCATGGAACGCATCACGATCGATATCGTCTCGGACGTCGTTTGTCCGTGGTGCTATCTCGGCAAGGCCCGGCTGGAGCTGGCAATCGCCGAAGTGCAGGACGAAGTGGGCGTCGATATCAACTGGCGACCGTATCGCCTCAATCCCGACTATCCGCCCGAAGGCGTCGACCAGAAGAAGGCGCTTGAGCAGAAGCTTGGCGGCGCGGAGCGTGTCGCGCAGGGGCACAAGATGTTGACCGATCTCGGCCGCGAAGTGGGCATCAACTTCGATTTCGACGCGATCAAGATCGGCCCAAACACCCTTGACGCCCATCGCCTCATCCAATGGGCGGGAACGGAGGATCGCGAGAAGCAGGAAAAGGTGGTCAGCGCCCTGTTCAAGGCCAATTTCGAGGAAGGCCGCAATGTCGGCGACCATGCCGTGCTGCTGGATATCGCCGAAAAGGCCGGGCTCGACCGCTCCGTCATCGCCACCCTGCTCGCCTCGGATGCGGACCGCGCTCTCATCATCGGCGAAATCGACGCCGCCCAGAAGATCGGCGTCACCGGCGTCCCCTTCTTCATCTTCGATCAGCAATATGCCGTGAGCGGCGCGCAGACACCCGATGTGCTGGTTGGGGCGCTGCGCGATATCGCCAAGATGAAGGCCGAGGCGCGGGCTGGGATGAACTGAGGGAAGATTGGGGCTTTGGCGTTGGGCGGTGGATGTCGTCGGCGATGTCCAGGCCAAATTGGCGCAGGCCGCTTCCGGCTGTTGCAGCATGCGCAAAAGCCTCTATTTTGCGTCCTCAATTTAGCCGCCGGATTTGGATGATGAGCGCTTCTGCCCGCCCCGATTTAAGCGATATAAAGCTAGGCGACTGGGTGGATCGCCTGTTGCCTTCGGCATTGAGACCCTATACGCGGCTCGCACGGCTGGATCGCCCGGTCGGCATATGGCTCACTCTTTTCCCGTGCTGGGCCGCGCTTATCCAAGCCTCGCAAGGCTTTCCGGACCTTCGGCATCTGTTCATCTTCTCGCTCGGCGCATTGCTGATGAGGAGCGCAGGCTCCACGGTCAACGACATTGCGGATCGGAAGTTCGACGGCCATGTGGAACGGACCCGCTTTCGACCTTTGGCGAGCGAGCAGATCGGCGTGCCACAGGCGCTCATGTTTCTTGTAGCGGAACTCGCATTGGCGGCTTCGCTTCTGTTCTTCCTGACGCCCTATACACGCCTCGTCGCAATCTGCGTTTTGCCGCTCGTCTTTGTCTATCCGCTCTGCAAGCGGTTCACATATTGGCCTCAGGCCGTTCTTGGCGCGGCATTCAATTGGGGAATGCTGATGGCGTGGTCGGAGGTCATCGGCAAGATCCCGGCCGGTGCGCTTCTGATGTGGCTCGGAGCTATCGCCTGGCAGATCGGATACGATACCGTTTATGCCTATGTCGATGTTCGCGACGATAGGCGACTAGGCTTGAAATCGACCGCAATCCTGTTTGGTAAGCACGGCAAGGCGTGTATCGGCTTGTTCTACGCCATGACCGTTGCAGCATGGTCGGTTGGTGGATGGATGGTCGGCATGTCATTGCCCTACGTCATCGGGATGCTTGTCATCGCCGCACATCTCTGCTGGCAGACCTGGCGCCTCGATCTTTCGCGCCCCGAGGTGAATTACCGACTGTTTCTGGCGAACATTCTTACAGGCGTATTGCTGGCTGCAGCGGCCTTCGCCGGAACGCTATAATAAGCCAACCATAAAGAGAGTTGGCGTTCAACAGGCGTCTATTGTAGGCTGCGGATCGCAATTGGCGGACCGCTGAGACTTGCATGTTTCGGGGCTGCGCTAAAAGGAAAAACGCGGGATTTTCGGCACCAGATCGGGAGACAACCGGATATGTCGTCGATAACCTCTGTCAATGACAAGCAATATGCGGATAGCAGAAAGCTGGCTGCGCGCGGCCGGCTGAACAGCGAATATGCCGTTGCAGAAATCGGCTGGTTTCCATGGGTCGCCCAGCAGCTTCCGTTGAAATCCGGAGATCGCATTCTCGATATCGGCTGTGGCCCCGCTTGGTTCTGGGCGGCAACGGTCGCGTCACTATCGGCAAATCTGGACCTGACGCTTGCCGATCTTTCTCCCGGCATGATTCAAGAAGCCATGGAGCGATGCAGGGCATTGCCCTTTGCCGGCGTCACTGGTGAGCGGGCCGATGCTGCGGCCCTGCCCTTTGCGGATGGCTCCTTTGATGCCGTCATCGCGATGCATATGTTCTATCACCTGCCGGACCCTTTCAAAGCCATCGCGGAAATGCATCGCGTGCTGAAGCCGGGCGGCTTCCTCGCAGTGACGACCAACGGAGCCGGCAACATGCGCAAGATGTACGAGCTGACCACCGTATTCGGCAGCCCGCCCTATGACCCCGCCGGCGCGGCCTTCGGCTACGATGCCGCTGAACGGCTCATGCAGAGCCAACTCGGAAATGTCAGGATGACCGAGCATCCGGCTCGCCTTCGCGTGACGGAGCCGGAAGACGTGTACCGCGCCCTCACCTCCTATCCTCCCGGCGATGAGGCCGACGAGGCGCAGCTTGCCGAATTTCGCAAGGCAATTGCCGAGGCGTTCGAGGCTGGTAACGGCGTGCTTGAAACCGAGAAGGAAACGGGGCTCTTCATCAGCCGCAAAGGCGACTGATGAGCCTCCCGTCTACTTCGCCAATTCCGCCAACTGCGTCATAACCACAGCCGCGCCCTGCAGCCGCTTTTCCGGCGTCGGAAGATCTCGCGTCAGGAATACGCTCTGGTCGGGGCGGATTTTCGCCATCGTGCCCTGCTTGGCGATATAGCCGACGAGGTTGGCGGGGTTCGGGAATTCCTTGTTGCGGAATTGCACGACCACACCCTTCGGGCCGGCGTCGAGTTTTTCGACATTGGCGACGCGGCAGAGTGACTTGATATAGACGATCTTCAGAAGATGCTGCACTTCGATGGGCATCGGGCCGAAGCGGTCGATCATTTCGGCACCGAAACTGTCGATCTCCTTGATCTCGGTGATCTCGCCGAGACGGCGATAGAGCGCCATGCGCAGGTGCAGGTCCGGCACGTAATCGTCGGGGATCATGACGGGCGTGCCGACGGAAATCTGTGGCGACCAACCGGTATCCTGGATCTCGTCGATGCCCTTGACCTCGGCGACAGCCTCTTCGAGCATCTGCTGATAAAGCTCGAAGCCCACTTCCTTGATATGACCGGACTGTTCCTCGCCCAGCAGATTGCCGGCGCCGCGGATATCGAGGTCGTGGCTTGCAAGCTGGAAGCCGGCGCCGAGCGTATCGAGCGACTGCAGCACCTTCAGGCGGCGCTCCGCCGTCGTCGTCAGCACCTTGTTGACCGGCAGGGTGAACAGGGCGAAGGCGCGCACTTTCGACCGGCCGACGCGGCCACGCAACTGATAGAGCTGCGCTAGGCCGAACATGTCGGCGCGGTGGACGATCAGCGTATTGGCCGTTGGCACGTCGAGACCGGATTCGACGATGGTCGTCGAGAGCAGCACGTCATAGCGCCCTTCATAGAACGCGTTCATAATGTCTTCGAGCTCACCGGCAGGCATCTGGCCATGGGCGACGGCCACTTTCAGCTCCGGCACATCGGACTGCAGGAAGGCGTGGATGTCGGCGAGATCGGCCAGACGCGGGCAGACATAGAAGCTCTGGCCGCCGCGATAGTGCTCGCGCATCAGCGTTTCGCGGATGACTAGCGAATCGAAGGGCGAGATGAAGGTGCGCACCGCCATACGGTCGACCGGCGGCGTAGTGATCAGCGACAGTTCGCGCACGCCCGTCATGGCAAGCTGCAGCGTGCGCGGAATCGGCGTTGCCGACAGCGTCAGCACATGCACGTCGCTCTTCAGCTCCTTCAGGCGCTCCTTATGCTTGACGCCGAAGTGCTGTTCTTCGTCGATGACCAGCAGGCCTAGATTGGCGAATTGGATGCCGGCGCCGAGCAGCGCATGCGTGCCGACGACAATATCGGTCTTGCCGTCGGCCACTTCCTTCTTGGTCAGTGCCAGATCCTTGGCGCCAACGAGGCGCGAAGCCTGCTGCACACGGATCGGCAAACCGCGGAAACGCTCGGAGAAGGTCTTGAAATGCTGACGGGCAAGCAGCGTCGTCGGCACGACGACGGCGACCTGCACGCCGTTCATGGCGGCCACGAAGGCGGCGCGCAGGGCCACTTCCGTCTTGCCGAAACCAACGTCGCCGCAGACGAGGCGATCCATCGGGCGGCCGGCGCCGAGATCGTCGCGCACCGCATCGATGGCGTTCATCTGGTCTTCGGTCTCGTCGTAGGGGAAGCGCGCGGCGAACTCGTCATAGAGCCCTTCCGGCGAGGTCAGCACCGGCGCATGCCGCGTCAGCCGTTCTGCCGCGACGCGGATCAGGGCGCCCGCCATATCCAGCAGGCGCTTCTTGAGCTTGGCCTTGCGCATCTGCCAGGCGCCGCCGCCAAGCTTGTCGAGCTGCGCCTCGGTGCCCTCGCCGCCGTAGCGCGACAGGAGATCGATGTTTTCGACCGGCAGGAACAGCTTGGCCTCGTCCGCATACTGTAGCTCAAGACAGGCATGCGGCGCGCCGGCGGCCTCGATGGTGCGCAGACCGACGAAACGGCCGATGCCGTGCTCGGCGTGAACGACGATCGAGCCCTCGTCGAGACCGGCCACTTCGGAGATGAAATCGGCGGCGCGCTTGCGGCGCTTGGAGCGGCGCACCATGCGGTCGCCGAGAATGTCCTGCTCGCCGATGACGATGAGATCGCCAGCCTCGAAGCCTGCTTCCAGGCTCAGCACGGCCGCAGCCGCCTCGCCTTTCGCCAGGGTGTTGAGGTCCTTGAAAGCCTCGATTGTCTTGACGCGAGCCAGCCCGTGTTCGGCCAACACCTGCAACAGGCGATCGAGCGAACCTTCGGTCCAGGCTGAAATCAGCACCTTGCCGCCCGCAGCCCGCTTGTCGGCAATATGCTTGACGACGGCATCGAAGACGTTGACGCGCTCGCTGTCGGCACTCTCGGTCGCGGACCGCGCCCAGCGAGACCCCTGCCGGGCGTCGACGCTGACGACGCGGCGGGCCTCGCCTTCGTGTTCATTGAAAGGCGAGATGCGCATGGCATCGAAGGCATCGAGCGCCTTGGCGAAGGTGCCGCCGTCAAGATAGAGCTGGCCGGGCGTTACGGGCTTGTAGGGCGTACCCTGCGACATCTGCCCCTTGGCCGCCTGTCCGGAATTCAGACGGGCATCGTAATAGTCGAAAACGAGTTTGGAGCGCTCCTCGGCGGCTTCGCGCACTGTATGGTCGGTGACGAGCCGGAAGCCACGGAGATAATCGAAAACCGTCTCCAGCTTCTCGTAGAACAGCGGTAGCCAGTGTTCCATGCCGGCATAGCGGCGGCCTTCCGAGACGGCGACATAGAGCGCGTCGTCGCGTGTCGCGGCGCCGAAGGCGGAAAGGTAGTTCTTGCGGAAGCGGCTGATCGTATCCGGCGTCAGCGTTACCTCGCTCATCGGATTGAGATCGAGGGAGCGGATCTGGCCGGTGGTGCGCTGGCTGGCGGGATCGAAGCTGCGGATGCTTTCCAGCGTGTCGCCAAAGAAATCAAGGCGCACCGGCTCTTCCGTGCCCGGCACGAAGACATCGAGGATACCGCCGCGCACGGCATATTCGCCAACTTCGCGCACGGTCGCCACGCGATCGAAGCCATTGCGCTCCAGACGGCTAGCGATGTCGTCCATGCGCACCTGATTGCCCGGCCGGGCCGAGAAGGCCAGGCTTTCGATCACATCCTGCGGCGCGACCTTCTGCAGCATAGCATTGACCGTCACCAGGACGATCGCCGCATGCGGCTTGTGATGGTGGGCGATGAGGCCTGAGAGTGCCGCCAGACGGCGGGCTGAGGTATCGGAGCTTGGCGAAACGCGGTCATAGGGAAGGCAGTCCCAGGCGGGCAGCGTCAATACCGGAATTTCGGGCGCGATGAAGCCGAGCATCTGTTCGACATCGGCCATGTGCTGGCCGTCGGACATGACATAGGCAACCGGTTGGCCGGTTCTCGCCAGTTCAGCCAGCAGGAAAGGCTCCAGGCCGGCGGGAACGTGGCCGATCGTCAGCGGCTCGCTTGCCGCGATCAGTTTCTTCGCGTCGAAACCAGGGATCATCTGGTTATCCCAAGCTTTTCGGCGATCTGCTCGAAATCGGGCTTATAGGCGGCAAGGCGCGCAAATAGCGGCGTCCGTAGATGCTCCGGCACCGGCTGCGTTCCGAGTATCCATTTGACGAGATCGTTATCTTCCTCGGCCATGATGCGCTCGAGTTCATCAAGATCGGCCTCGGCAAGCCCGGGCAATTCGTTGTCGGCGAACTGACCGAACACAAGATCCATCTCGCGGATACCGCGATGCCAACAGCGAAACAGAATGCGCCGGCGGCGGGGATCGAGATCGGCACTGCTGAGAGTCAGCCCAGTCATCAAAAACACCTTTATGTTGATGCGTCTCTATAAAACCAGCCTTGAAAGGTGGGAACCGGTTTTTCGGAAAAAAGCATGCGGCGTGCAATTTTCCGGGGAGTGTGCGCCTCGAAAAGGCCAGCATGACCGTCAGGCCTTGCCAAGCCACCCTCCCCGTCGCATTTTGCCGGCCATGCGTCCCGCCGTGCTCGATCCACTCTTTGCTTCCGTCTCTTCGCTGCCCGGCGTTGGGCCGAAGCTTGCCGAACTGCTGGTGAAGCTGCTCGATCGGGAGAGCATAGACGACTGCCGCGTCATCGATCTGCTCTTCCATGCACCGCATTCCATCATCGACCGGCGCGAGCAGCCGGGCATTGCTCGCGCGCCCCAGGGCACGATCGTCACCATCACGGGCCGCGTCGACCGCCATCAGCCGCCGCCGAATCCACGCAGCAATGTGCCCTATCGCGTCTTCCTGCATGACGAAACCGGCGAACTCGGTCTGGTGTTCTTCCGGGGCAAGGCGCAATGGCTGGAAAAGCAACTGCCGATCGATGAGGTGGTGACCGTCAGCGGCAAGGTCGACTGGTTCAACGGCCGCCCGTCGATGGTGCATCCGGACTATATCATGCGCGAAAGCGAGGCGGAGAACCTGCCGCTTGTCGAGCCGGTCTATCCTCTGACCGCCGGGCTCTCGCCGAAATTCCTGCGCAAGACCATCGAAGCGGCGATGACGCGCATGCCGCAACTGCCGGAATGGGACGATGCGGCGCTCACGCAGAAGCAGGGCTTCCCCTCCATCACAGACAGCTTTCACATGCTGCACGCGCCGCGGGATGCCGCCGATATCGACCCGCAGGCGCCTGCCCGCCGCAGGCTTGCCTATGACGAATTCCTGGCCGGGCAATTGTCGCTGTCGCTGGTGCGTCAGCGTCTGCGCAAGGTTGCAGGGCAACCCGTGCGTCCTACAGGAGCAATCAGCCGGAACATATTGGAATCCCTTCCCTTTTCGATGACAAACAGTCAGAGGGAGGCCGTCGCCGATATTCTCAAGGACATGGCCGGAACGGAGCGCATGCTGCGGCTGCTGCAGGGTGATGTCGGTGCGGGCAAGACGCTGGTGGCGCTGATGGCGATTGCCGCCGTCATCGAAAGCGGTGGCCAGGCCGTGTTGATGGCGCCGACCGAAATTTTGGCGCGGCAACATCATGCGACGATCTCGAAATTCGCGGCCGGTGCCAATCTCTCCGTCGAAGTGCTGACCGGGCGCACCAAGGGCCGCGAGCGCGACGCCATCCTGGAACGTATCGCCTCCGGCGAAGCGCAGATCGTCATCGGCACGCATGCGCTGTTTCAGGACAGCGTGACCTACGCCAATCTCATGCTGGCCGTCGTCGACGAGCAGCACCGCTTCGGCGTACACCAGCGCTTGCGGCTGACGGCGAAGGGTATCTCGCCGCATATGCTGGTCATGACGGCAACGCCGATCCCGCGGACGCTTGTGCTCGCCGCCTTCGGCGACATGGATGTCTCCAAGCTCACGGAAAAGCCCGCCGGACGCAAGCCGATCCAGACGATCACCATTCCGACGGAACGAACCGGCGATATCGTTTCACGGCTAAAGAGCGCTTTGTCAGAAGGCAAAAAAGCCTATTGGATATGCCCACTTGTGGAGGAAACCGAAGAATCCGATTTAATGTCAGTCGAGGAGCGGCACGCAAGTTTGACCAAGGCGCTCGGACCCGGGATCGGGCTCATTCACGGCCGCATGAGCGGACCGGAAAAAGATGCAGTGATGATGGCCTTCAAGAATGGCGAGATCCGCCTGCTGGTCGCCACGACTGTCGTCGAAGTCGGCGTCGATGTGCCGGATGCGACCATCATGGTGATCGAGCATGCCGAGCGTTTCGGCCTGGCGCAGTTGCACCAGTTGCGTGGGCGCGTCGGGCGTGGCGACGAGGCGTCTACCTGCATCCTGCTCTATAAAGGCCCGCTCGGCGAAACCGGCCATGCGCGGCTCTCGATCATGCGCGACACCGAGGACGGTTTCCGCATTGCCGAGGAAGACCTGAAGCTGCGTGGCGAGGGTGAGTTGCTTGGCACGCGCCAGTCGGGCACGCCGGGCTTCCGCATCGCCAGCCTCGAAGCCCATGCCGATCTCTTGGAAATCGCTCGCAAGGACGCCGCCTATCTCATTGAGCGCGATCCGGAGCTGACGGGCGAGCGCGGCATGGCGGTGCGCACCCTGCTCTATCTTTTCCGCCGCGACGAGGCGATCCGGTTCCTTAGAGCGGGATAGACGGATGGACGCGGCAATCGCGTCCATCCAAATCGCAGGCCGTTACTTGGCCGACAGGCCGGGGATCGTCACCTGGAACACCTGGAACATGGTGTCGACATCGCCTCCGCCATCGCCCTTATAGGCCGCGCCAACCTGGAAACCGTCCTGGGTGAGGAAGTCGTTGTCATTGGCGACAAACAGGAAATAGTCATCCGGCAGCTTCGGATCCTGGACGCTGACGAGCGACATGGCCTCCCACTTTTCGGAGAGGTTGTTGCGATCGTTCGGCGCGCCATTGTGGAGACCGAAACGAGCCAGATCGGCGCTATCGTTGATATCGATGAACTGGCTGACCGCAGCCGGCTTTACCGACGGATCGAGAACGCCCTTGGGAGCGAGCGCCGTGTCGGCATCGAATTTGCTGCCGGCAATATCCGTGGCCGCCGAGACATCGACGATGTTGATGCTGCGGTAAAGCGACTTATCGCCCTTCACACCGTAACCATTGCCGCTATCGCGAGCGAGCATCAGGAAGTTTGTCGGCGACAGGGCCACGATTTCGCTCTGGGCAGCGACGAGCGTCTTGCCCTTGTCGTCCTTAAAGACCGGCAGCGGCACGACATATTCATGCACGAGCTTCAGATGCGCCAGATCAGCGGCATCGTAGATCAGCGCGCGGGTGTTCTGTCGGGTCGAGCTGGAATCGCCGCCATCCTGGCGGGTTGCCGACTGCAGCACGGCAATCAGGAACTTACCGTCCGGGGTCATCGACATGCCCTCGAGGCCCTGGTTGTTCTGGCGGCCGCTCGTCGGATCCTTCGGATCGGGAGCCGTTTCGCCCGGACCCGGATTGTTGGAAGCGAAGTTCACCGCGCCATTGCGCATCGGCAGCAGTGCAGCCGGCGGCTGGGTGGCAGACATCATTAGGCCCGTAGCGGAGAAGCGGTAGATATAGGGGCCATATTCATCGCTGATGAACATCGTGCCGTCGGACAGACGGGCGATGGCCTCGTTGTCGAGCGAGATCTTGCCGTTCGGCGCTTGAGGCAGCAGCGGCATGCTGCCTTCCGGATGGCGAGTGCCGTTAGCAGGGTCGAGACCGGTCGTATCGGCGCCCTTGTTGTCGGTGAGCAGTATGGTGTCGGCAAGCTTGGCGACGACGCCAGACTGTTCCTTGCCGGCCGGCGGTGTTGCGCCCGGAGCAACCGGCGTCAACTGGATATCGACGGTGTTGAGGCGCGGACGATAGTCGGTAGTGCCGACAGCATTATAGCCACGATCCGGCAGCAGCCACAGCGAACCCTTGTAGGAACCATCGGCATTGCGCACCCAGCTCTTGGTGTCGATGGACATGCCCGAACCGGAGCCGAAGGTCTCGCCGAACTTGTCGCGCTGATTGGCCGGGATGCGCCCGACGGCGACGCGGCCCTTGTTGACCAGCGTGACATTGCCGACGGTAACGGAATTATCGGCGAGGGCTGCGGCCGGCGCAGCAAAAACGAAAGTGGCGAGCGCTACGGAGAGCAGCGGCAAAGTCATTGAATGCACATTTTTCACGGCAATATCCTCCTGATGAAAAAGCCCTTTTGGCTGGAACGGCATTCACCTCCAGACCCGGCCTGAAGCCGCGTCGAACGATACGTCCGGCACTGAGCCCAGACATTCGACAATGAGATGCGCCCGATTGCCTTTCCGGCAGACGGTCTAAGACGGCAACATGATAAGGACATGACAACTCGCCCCAAACGCGTGGGCGATAGAGGGGGAGATCAGGAAATGGCTGGCTCTAAGACAAAGTCTTTGCGGGAACAGGCGCCGGCGGAGGCAGTTCCTTGCCGATCAGCTTTTCCCGATATTCCGGTGAGACCAATCCGCCGGAGATCAGCAGTTTGGCGCCGTCTTCCGGGCTCATGTCGAGAATGGTGATCTTTTCACGCGGAACGAAAACCAGAAAACCGGCTGTCGGCACCGGCGTCGGCGGTAGGAAAACGGCCACCATGTCATGCCCCATAGCGTTAAACTTGGAGGCGATTTCACCCTTGGCATCGGTCGAGATGAACACCATCGACCAGAGGCCGGGGCTCGGATATTCGATTAGGCCAACCTTCTTGAAAGACGTGCCCTGCTCTTTCAGCACGGTTTCGAAAATCTGCTTCACGCTCTTATAGATGGTTCGCACCAGCGGCACACGATGAACGATCGATTCGCCGAAACGGACGATGCTTTGGCCAATGAGGTTTTTGGCGAGGAAACCGACGATCGTGATGAAGATCATCGCGATCACCAAGCCGGTGCCAGGAACCGCGAAGTTCAGATAGCTTTCGGGATCATAGCGGGCCGGAATATAGGGCCTGACCCAGCTATCGGCCCAGTGGACCACAGACCAAGTGAGCCAGAGCGTAATGGCGATCGGCGCGCAGATAATCAGGCCCGCCAGGAAATTATTTCTGATCCGCGTTGCCACAGACACTTTGATGGGTTTTTCCGTCATTCGCCGTTCGAAAACTCCGTTCCGTCGCCACCGCTAACCGGCAAATTCCCCCACCATCTCCTCCGTAAAACGTGCCAGAAATCGGCGCGTCGCACAACCCGGCAGTCATGTCATCAATGGGAATCGGCGCCCCATTCACGACGACGTTATTTTAGGAAAAGAGCGGGGAATACGGCCTATTCTACCGTCACCGACTTGGCGAGATTGCGCGGCTGATCGACGTCCGTGCCCATAAAGACTGCCGTGTGATAGGCGAGCAGTTGGATCGGCAGCGAGAAGATGATCGGTGCGATGATTTCATCGACAACCGGCAGGGTGATCGTCGCCATTGTCGGCAAGGTGGAAGCCGCAGCCCCTGCCTCGTCGGTGATGAAGATGATGCGGCCGCCGCGGGCCGCCACCTCCTGCATGTTGGAGACGGTCTTGTCGAAGAAGCGGTCATAGGGCGCAATGACGATAACAGGCATGTTCTCGTCGATCAACGCGATCGGACCGTGCTTCAGCTCGCCGGCAGCATAGCCTTCGGCGTGGATGTAGGAGATTTCCTTGAGCTTCAGCGCGCCTTCCATGGCGAGCGGGAAGCTGGTGCCGCGTCCGAGATAAAGCACGTCGTTGAACTTTGAGATCTCACGGGCAAGGCTTTCCATCTGCGGCTGGATGATGTTCAGCACCCGGGCCATGATGCGCGGCATCTCAACGAGATGACCCACCATCGCCTGTTCGTCCTCAGCGCTGACCGTACCACGCGCCTTGCCGGCACCGATCGCCAAAGATGCGAGCACAGCAAGCTGGCAGGTGAAGGCCTTGGTAGAGGCAACCCCGATTTCGGGGCCGGCCATGATCGGGAACACCGCATCGGATTCGCGCGCGATGGTCGATTCCTTCACATTGACCACGGCACCGATCTTCAGGCCATGATCCTTGCAGTAGCGCAGCGATGCAAGCGTATCCGCCGTTTCGCCGGATTGCGAGATGAATAGCGCAGCCTGCGAGGGCAATAGCGGCATTTCGCGATAGCGGAATTCGGAAGCCACATCGATCTCGACCGGCAGGCGGGCATAACGCTCGAACCAATATTTGCCGATCAGGCCGGCAAGATACGCCGTGCCGCAGGCTGAAATCGCCAAGCTGGACACCGCGCTGAAATCGATCGCCGACGCATTCGGGCGCACTCGATGACTGGCGAAATCGACATATTGGCTGAGCGCATGGGAGATCACCTCCGGCTGCTCGTAAATTTCCTTTTCCATGAAGTGGCGATGATTGCCCTTGTCGACGACATAGGCAGTCGCCTGCGATATCTGCCGAACGCGGCTGACCTCCTGGCCGCTGAAATCGACAACCGTGGCGCCATCGCGGGTGATGATCGCGCAGTCGCCGTCGACGAGATAGGTAATCTCGTTGGTGAAGGGCGCCAGCGCAATCGCGTCGGAGCCGAGGAATGTCTCGCCATTGCCGAAACCGATGGCGAGCGGCGGGCCGGAGCGGGCCGCCATGAGCGTGTCGGGATCGTTCTGGAACATGACGACCAGTGCATAGGCACCGGTGACGCGGTTCAGCATCTTCAGCATGGCTGCGCGCGGATCGAGGCCCTGGCGGAGATATTTCGCCAGAAGATGCGCAACAACTTCCGTATCGGTCTGTGTGGCAAAGACCCGGCCTTCGGCCTTCAATTCCTCGCGCAGCTCGGAGAAATTCTCGATAATGCCATTGTGAACGACGGCGACGCCTTCGACAAAATGCGGATGGGCGTTGGTTTCGTTGGGAACGCCATGGGTCGCCCAGCGGGTGTGAGCAATGCCGGTGACACCCGGTAGCGGCTCGACATCCAGTCGCTTTTCGAGATTGAAGAGTTTTCCTTCGGCGCGGCGGCGGTCCATGACGCCGTTATGGATGGTGGCAACGCCAGCCGAATCGTAGCCGCGATATTCGAGACGCCGCAAGGCATCCACCAATCGTGCCGCCACAGGCTTCGTTCCGACAATCCCGACAATGCCGCACATGCAATTCTCCGTCTGGCCCAAAATCTTGGCGCAAGTCCTAATGATTCTTATAGTTTTCTCAATTGCCGCGATGGTCACTTTCGGTTTCCGACCGTTACGCGACCCTACTGCAACGCGGATCCAAAGGACGCGTTGAGAACGCAGTAGGACTTTAGAGTAGCGCATATTCCTTTCCTTAAATCGATTCCGATTTAAGGGCTCATGCGCTGGACTTTAGGCTTAGTGGCTGCCCTTCTTCGCTGCCTTGATGGCCAAGGCTCTCTCGCGAATGACCTTGGCACGGCCAGGTTTTACCTCCTGGCGGGCGCGACCGAAGGCAAGCGCATCGGCAGGCACATCCTCGGTGATGACGCTGCCTGAGGCGACATAGGCGTTGTCGCCGATACGCACGGGCGCAACCAGCGACGAGTTCGAGCCGATGAAGCTGTTGGCGCCGATATGCGTCTCGTGCTTGTTGACGCCATCATAGTTGCAGGTGATCGTGCCCGCGCCGATATTGCTGCCGGCGCCGACCGTGGCATCGCCGATATAGGTCAGGTGATTGACCTTCGCGCCCTCGCTGATCTTGCCGTTCTTCACCTCGCAGAAATTACCAACCTTCGAGCCGCCGGCAAGGTCCGCACCCGGACGCAGCCGCGCGAAGGGGCCGACCGTGGCGCCGGCGCTGACATGGGCGCCTTCGATATGCGAAAAGGCATGGATGACCGCGCCGCCATCGATGACGGCGCCGGGGCCGAAGACGACGTTCGGCTCGATCAGCGCGTCCTGGCCAATTACCGTGTCATAGGCAAGAAACACCGTTTCTGGCGCAATCATCGTGACGCCTGAAAGCATCAGCTCATGACGGCGCCGCTCCTGCCAGAGCCGCTCGATAACGGCGAGTTCGGCGCGGTTGTTGCAGCCGGTCATCTCCACTTCGGGCGCATCGACGGCGACCGCGCGGCCGCCGAGAGAGCGGGCGATCTCGACGAGATCGGTCAGATAATATTCGCGCTTGGCATTGTCGTTGCCGATACGGTCGAGCAGATCGAGCGTCTTGCGGCCGTTGATCGCCATCAGGCCGCTATTGCACCAGGTAACCGCAAGCTCGGCGTCGGTCGCGTCCTTTGCCTCACGGATGGCGATCAGCTCGCCGTCCTTGACGAGCAGCCGGCCATAGGCGTTGGGGTTTTCCGTATGAAAGCCGATGACGACGATGTCATTGCCATCGGCTAGCCCCTGACGTGCCGCGCGAAGCGGCGCATCGGTGAGCAGCGGTACGTCGCCATAGGCCACGAGAATATCGTCATACCCTTTGGCGATCGCCTCGCGCGCCGCAAGCACTGCATGGCCGGTGCCGAGACGCTCTTTCTGCAGATAGGCTTCCACCTTGACGCCGCCGACGGCGGCCGCCGCAGTGACCTCCTCCGCGTTGCGGCCGACCACGAGCGCGGCAGCAGAAATATCGGTCTTGGCAATCGCGTCCATCACATGTGCAATCATCGGACGGCCGGCGATTGGGTGCAGCACCTTGGAGATCGACGACTTCATGCGGGTGCTGTCGCCGGCGGCGAGGATGATGGCGAGGCAGGTGCGTTCCATTTCAAGCTCCGAAAGATACGGTCCGATGAGGCCCGAGAGCAGGCCTCATCTCCTCATAGCAACTAGTTGAGCGGTGAACTACGGCGAAATTAGACGTAGACGTCAAGCGTCCGCGAGCGCCGCGAAGGCTTGCTGGACATGCCGGCGGCCGTCGAAAATAACGAATTCCATCGCCTTGTGCGCCGCCAATTCGTCGCCGGCGGCGATAGCGTCGACGATCGCCATATGCGTATCGGCAATATTGCCGAAGCCGTTGCTGGTCGGAGGTGCGCTCATCCGGAACATGCCGACGAGGGCCGCTTCGATCAGGCCGCCGAGCGAACGCATGAAGGGATTGTGGGAGGCTTCCGTGATCGCCAGGTGAAAGTGAAGATCGGCGACGGCGAGACTATCAGGCGTATGTTCCGGCGCGGCCATGGCCATCGCCAGCTTTCGCAACGACTCGATTTCTTCGGGGCTGGCCCGCTTCGCCACGAGGCTGGCGGCAAACGGCTCGAAGGCCAAACGAATGTCGTAGAGGTGGAGAAGGAACTCCTCGTTGACGCCGCTTTCAAAGTGCCAGGTCAGCACCGCGCTGTCGAACATGTTCCAATGGATCTTTTCGGTGACACGGGTTCCGACGCGGGCGCGCGGCACGACCAATCCTTTTGCCGCGAGCGTCTTCATGCTCTCGCGCAGCACGGTGCGCGACACCTTGAACCGCTGCAGAAGATCGCTGTCGCCAGGGAGAATGCTGCCGATGGGAAAGGCGCCGGACACAATCGCTTTTCCAAGATCATCCACGACCTGAGCATGGCTCGTTCGGGATTTTCCTTCGGTTTTCCTGGTTTCAAGCAATCGGCCGCGCAAACACTCTGTCCTTCCCTAAGCGTAACGTCGATTGAAGCGGGAAAGCAGCAGAAGTCCCTTCTGCATCAGAATAAACGCAAAGAGCAGCAGCCCGATTAATATCTTAGTCCACCAACTGGAGAGCGTTCCATCAAAGGTGATATAAGTCTGAATCAAGCCCTGTATGAGAATTCCGATGAGAGTTCCTCCAACGAACCCTGCTCCCCCCGTGAGCAATGTTCCACCTATGACCACGGCGGCAATGGCATCCAGCTCGACCCCAACCGTAGCCAGCGAATATCCTGCCGACGTATAGAGCGAAAAAACGATTCCGGATAGACCGGCGAGAAAGCCGGACAGCGCATAGATCTGGATCGTTGTGCGGCCGACCGGCACACCCATCAACTGAGCCGTCTGCACCCCGCCGCCCAACGCATAGACGTTGGCGCCAAAGCGGGTGCGATGCGCCAGCACAATGCCGCCTGCAAAGACGATCAGCATGATACCGCCGATCAGCGTCAGACGGCCGCCGCCTGGCAGCAATAGATAGAGATCGCTCAGTTGCGAATAGAAATCATGCTCGATCGGGATACTGTCGATCGAGAGGACGAAAGCGATGCCGCGCGCGAGAAACATGCCCGCCAAAGTGACGATGAAGGGCGGCATGCTGAGATAGTGGATGATGGCACCCATGCCCGCGCCGAAGATCGTCGTGATCGCCAGAACAAGCGCGAAGGCGAGCAACGGATGGATCGAGGTATCTCGCAGAATGATAGCCAGGAAGACGCCGGTAAAGGCGATGACCGAACCGATCGACAGATCGATGCCGCCGGAAAGGATGACAAACGTCATGCCGACGGCGGCAATTCCGAGAAAAGCGTTATCCGTCAGCAGATTGCCGACGACGCGCGTCGACAGCATGGTCGGAAACTCCATCACGCAGCCGGTGTAGGCCAGCAGGAAAATGACGATCGTCACGAGCAGAGGAAGATATTTCGAATTCACTTTGCCTGCTCCTCATGGATCATCTGCGCCGCGCCCCGCCGACGCCAGAAAAACGACGAGACGGATTGGAGAGCTGGAGACTGGATGACCAGAATGATGATGACGATGACGGCCTTGATCACCAGATTGAACTCCGGCGGGAAGCCGGACAGCAGAATGCCGGTATTGACCGACTGGATGATCATCGCGCCGATCAGTGAGCCGACGATGCTGAAACGGCCGCCAAGAAGGGAATTGCCACCGACGACGACGGCCAGGATCGCGTCAAGTTCGAGCCAAAGACCGGCATTGTTCGCATCGGCGCCCTTGATATCGGCGGAAACGATGATGCCGGCGATCGAAGCGCACAGGCCGCTCAGCGCATAGACGGCGATCAGCAGCACCGGCGTCTGAATGCCCGACAGCGTGCTGGCCCGCCGGTTGATGCCGATCGCCTCGACGAGCATGCCGAGAGCCGTGCGTCTCACCAGAAGAATAACCGCCAATGCCACCAACAGCCAGATGACGACAGGCATCGGCAGGGAGCCGAAGGACCCGCTTCCCAAGAAGATGAGCCCATCGTCATTGAAGGTCATGATGACGCCTTCGGTGATCAATTGGGCTATCCCGCGGCCGGCGACCATCAGCACCAGCGTGGCGATGATCGGCTGAATATCGAGAACCGCGACGAGGAACCCGTTCCAAAGCCCGCATGCAAGCCCGACGCCGATGGTCAGTATCAGCGTATAGGCGAGAGAATGTCCGGAGACGATGGCGGATGCGGCAACGGCGCCGCAAATTGCAATCACCGCGCCGACCGAGAGATCGATGCCCTTGGTGGCGATGACGAGCGTCATGCCGATGGACAGAAGCGCTACGGGCGCACCGCGATTGAGAACATCGATGATGCTGCCATACAATCTGCCATTTTGCAGTTCCAGATGAAAGAACTGTGGGAACATAATGAAATTCAATAGAAGAATCGCTGACAGCGCAATGAGCTGCGGGGCCAATCGAAGCAACAGGGCCTTGATCTGGGAACTCATGCTTCCTCCCGCTTGCTCTCGCCCGTCGCGATCGAGTCGACGATATGGCTGGCGGTAATCTTGTCGCCTGTCAGTTCGGCAATATGTTCGCGGTCACGCAGCACGATGACGCGGGAACTATAGGCCACGAGTTCCTCCAGCTCGGACGAGATCACGACTAGCGACATTCCCTGCTGGCAAAGATCTTCGATCAGTCGGATGATCTCCGCGTGCGCGCCGACATCGATGCCGCGCGTCGGCTCGTCCAGGATCAGGAAATTGGGATTGGTCGCCAGCCAGCGCGCCAGAATGGCCTTCTGCTGATTGCCGCCGGACAGCAGCCTTATCGGCTTTTCGCGGTCGGTGGTGCGGATATCCAGCGCCTTGATATAACGATCGGCGATCGCGTTCTGCTCGCTGCGCGGTAATGGGCGCGCCCAGCCGCGGCGGGCCTGGAGCGCCATGACTATGTTTTCGCGGATGGAAAGATCGCCGATGATGCCATCCGTCTTGCGGTCTTCGGGGCAAAAGCCGAAGCCGCTCTTGATGGCAGCGCGAGGGCCCGAAAGGGTCACATTCCTGTCCTCGATCTTTGCCTCGCCGCTGTCGGCGCGCTCGACGCCGAAGAGCACTTCCGCGGTTTCCGTGCGTCCTGAGCCCAGCAGACCGGCAATCCCAACCACTTCTCCGACCCGAACCTCCAGGTCGAAGGGCTTAATTTTGCCGCGTTTGCCGAAATTGGTGAAGCGGTATCTGACCGGCCCGCTTTCGCCGACCGCCTGCTTCGCGGTCGCTTCGACCTGCGCGAGTTCGCGGCCCAGCATCATGGCGATCAGGGTTTGCCGGGAAAGGCCCTCCGCATCGCGCGTGCCCACAAGGCGGCCGTTGCGCAGAACGGTTATGCGGTCGCAAATCTGATAGACCTGCTCAAGAAAATGCGTAATGAAAACAATTCCTAATCCGCGCTGCTTCAGATTCTGGATAATACCGAAAAGCATGGCAACTTCGTGCGTATCGAGGCTGGCCGTCGGCTCGTCGAGGATCAGAACCTTGCCAGAGAGATCCACGGCACGTGCGATCGCGATGACTTGCTGAATTGCGACGGAGAAACGGTCGAGCTGACGGCTGACATCGATGTCTATGCCGTATTGCGACAACAGGTCTTTCGCCATGCTGTTCATCGCACGGCTGCTGATCATGCCGAGCCGTCTTGGCTGCCGGCCGAGAAACAGATTTTCCGCTACACTCAAATTCGCAAGGAGGTTCACCTCCTGATAGACCGTTCCGATACCAAGCTTCTGCGCCGCCAGCGTATCGTGCGGGTCGATTTCGGCGCCATCGAGAACAAGGCTGCCTGCGTCGCGGCGATAGGCGCCGGTCATGCACTTGATCAGCGTCGATTTCCCAGCACCATTTTCGCCGAGAAGCGCATGAACCTCGCCCCGCCGCAACGTAAAATCGACATGATCCAGAGCGGTGGAGCCGGGAAAATATTTGCAGAAGCCGGTAGCCGTCAGAAGACGCTCGACATCGTGAGCCATGGAGCAAGAATTTCCTTGAATTGAGCCGGTATGCAAAGGTGCGAAATACGCCGCTCGCTAAAGCGCCGTGCGTACATCTTACTCGCATTCGGGTAGTTCACCTAAATGCGGAAGCTTCCCCGCCCGCAATGCCGCGTAGAAAAGCCCGCATCGGCCGTTTGCCAGCCGATGCGGTTCGCTTTTTTTACATCAATAGCCCTGGTTCTTCTTCTCCTCGTAGACCTTCTGCGGGTCGTCAGACTGTGTGTACAGCTTCGACTCGGTCTGGATCCACTTCGGCGGCTCCTTCTTGGTCTTGAGGTACGCGTCGAGGGCATCGAAGGCGGGGCCGGCCATGTTCGGCGTCAGTTCCACCGTCGCGTTTGCTTCGCCGGCCGCCATGGCCTTGAAGAGGTCCGGAACCGAATCGATGGATACGGTCAGGATATCCTTGCCCGGCTTCAGGCCGGCTTCCTTGATCGCCTGGATAGCGCCAACGGCCATGTCGTCGTTATGAGCGTAGAGCGCGCAGATGTCCTTGCCGCCATTTTCGGCCTTCAGGAAGCTTTCCATGACTTCCTTGCCCTTGGCGCGGGTGAAATCGCCGGTCTGGCTGCGGACGATCTTCAGGTTGTCATGGCCCTTGATGGCTTCTTCGAAGCCCTTCTTGCGGGCGATGGCCGGCGAGGAACCGGTGGTGCCCTGCAGCTCGACGATATTGCACTTCTTGTCGCCGACAGTCTTCACAAGCCAGTCACCGGCAACCTTGCCTTCGTGAATCTGGTCCGAGGTAACGGCGGTCAGATAGAGATCCTTCGGGGCGTTGATCGTGCGGTCAAGCAGGATGACGGGGATCTTGGCTTCCTTGGCTTCCTTCAGAACAGAGTCCCATCCCGTTTCCACGACGGGCGCCAGGAGAATCGCGTCGACACCCTGCGCGATGAAGGAGCGAATCGCCTTGATCTGGTTTTCCTGCTTCTGTTGGGCATCGGCGAATTTGAGGTCGATGCCGCGCTTTTCAGCCTGCTGTTTCGTAACCGTCGTTTCCGCCGCACGCCAGCCGGATTCCGAACCGATTTGCGAAAAGCCGACGACCAAATTCTTTGCCGATGCGGTCGTAAACATGCAAGCAGCAAGAATCGTGGCACTCACCAGTGCAGTCTTAAATTTCATGATGTCCTCCCAATTGGCCAACTCCTACGGCCGAAGGCAAAAAATCATATAGTAATACTTTTGTAAATCGGGATTCTATGACGCACTGCAACAAAAAAGGGCGTCCCTTGGACGCCCTTTTCAACTCAAGCGTTTTCCGCCTGATTTTCTTATTTTGAAGCCGGCAGCTTGTCGTCGACGCCTTCGATATAGAAGTTCATGCCGAGCAGAGTACCGTCATCGGCTTTCTCGCCGGCCTTCAGCCAGGGCGTACCGTCCTGCTTGTTGATCGGGCCGGTAAAGGGCGCGAGTTCGCCGGACTTGATCTTGGCTTCGGTCTCTTCAGCCATCTTCTTCACGTCGTCGGGCATGTTGGTGTACGGCGCCATCTTCAGAATGCCGTCCTTCAGGCCATCCCAGCTCTGTTCGGCCTTCCAGGTGCCGTCAAGCAGCGCATGGACGCGTTTGGAGTAGTAGTTGCCCCAGGTGTCGACGACGGCCGTCAACTGCGCCTTCGGGCCGGAGGCGATCATGTCGGACGCCTGACCGAAGGCATGGATGCCGCGCTCTTCAGCCACCTGCATCGGTGCCGTCGTATCGGTGTGCTGCGTCAAGATATCGACGCCTTGGTCAACCATGGCCTTGGCAGCGTCGGCTTCCTTGCCGGGATCGAACCAGGTGTTGACCCAGACGACCTTGAGCTTGAAGCTCGGATCGACCGAGCGCGCGCCCTGCTCGAAGGAGTTGATGCCCATCACCACTTCCGGGATCGGGAAGGAAGCGATGTAGGCGGCACCGTGATTCTTCGACGTCTTGGCAGCGATCTGACCCAGGATGTAGCGGCCTTCATAGAAGCGCGAGTTGTAGGTGGCGAGATTCGGGCCGCTCTTGAAGCCGGTCGCATGCTCGAACTTAACCTTCGGGAACTTCGCGGCGACCTTGACGGTCGCGTCCATGAAGCCGAACGATGTGGAGAAGATCAGCGAGCAGCCGGAGCGGGCGAGTCGCTCGATGGCGCGTTCGGCGTCCGGGCCTTCCGGTACGTTTTCGAGATAAGGCGTATCGATCTTGTTGCCAAACTCCTTCTGGACCTGCTGACGGCCGAGATCGTGCGCCTGCGAATAACCGCCGTCCGTATGCGAGCCGACATAGACAAAGCAGACCTTGGTCGGAGCCGCTTCGGCCGCAGCGCCGAAGCCGACAATGGCAGCGGCCGTGGTGGCGAGTGCGAGTGCTAGTTTTTTCATGGTTACCCCTGCTGGTTTGATATTTACGAAATCCGTCCGGTTGTTGTTCTTAGCGCTCCGGAACGAAGGCCTTGCCAAGCGACGCTGGCGTGTTGATCAATGTCGCCCGACGATTTTGAGAGATGATGATGAGAACCACAATAGTCGATGCGTAGGGTAGCATCGACAGAAACTGTGAGGGAATGCCGACGCCGAAGCCCTGCGCATGAAACTGCAGGATCGTCACTGCGCCGAAGAGATAGCCGCCGGCCAGGACGCGCATCGGCCGCCACGACGCGAAGACAACAAGGGCCAGTGTCACCCAGCCGCGGCCGGCCGACATGTTCTCGACCCATTGCGGCGTGTAGACCAGGGACAACTGTGCACCAGCGAGCCCGGCGCAGGCGCCGCCGAACATGACGGCGAGATAGCGCGTGCGGATGACGTCGATGCCGAGGGCATGTGCCGAGCCATGACTGTCGCCGATGGCGCGCAGCTTCAGGCCACTGCGGCTGCGGAAGAGGAACCAGTTGACCCCGATGAGCAGCGCGATCGACAGATAGAAAGTCAGATCCTGCTTGAACAGCACCGGCCCGACGAGCGGAATATCGGACAAGACCGGGAAGACGATTTCCCGCAACTGCACTCCGGGCACACTGACATAACCTTCCCCGATCATGCCGGAGAGACCGAGGCCAAGGATGGTCAGCGCCAGACCCGTCGCCACCTGATTGGTCACCAGCGTCAGCGTCAGGAAGCCGAACAACAGCGAAAATAGCGCGCCGCCGGCAATGCCGGCGATGAGGCCCACATAGGGCGATCCGCTCACCTGTGCGCCGACGAAGGCGGCGACAGCACCGATGATCATCATGCCTTCGACGCCAAGATTGAGCACACCGGAGCGTTCCACCACAAGTTCGCCGAGGCCGGCGATAACAAGCGGCGTCGAGGCCGTGATGATGGTGAGGAGGATCGCTTCAAAGACACTCATACTCATGCCGCACCTCCCCGAACCCGCGACCAGACCAGCCGGATCTTATAGTTGATCAGCGTATCGCAGGAGAGCACGAAGAAAAGCAACAACCCCTGGAAGACGCTCGCCGCCTTGGCGGAGATGCCGGGCGATAATTGCGCCGCCTCGCCGCCAAGATAGGTCAGCGCCAGCACGAAGCCGGAAAGGATCGCGCCGAGCGGATTGAGACGCGCCAGGAAAGCAACGATGATGGCGGTAAAGCCGTAGCCCGGCGATATTGCCGGCTGCAGATGGCCGATCGAACCCGCAACCTCGGAAATGCCGGCAAGGCCTGCCAGCGCGCCGGAGAAGAGGAAGCCGAACCAGACCATTTTCTTGGAGGAAAAGCCGGCGAAGCGGCCTGCTCGTTCCGATTGGCCAAGAACGGTTATCTCAAAGCCCTTCAGCGTGTATTTCATCATGAACCAGGCAAGGATCGCCGCGACGATGGCAAAGACGATCCCCCAATGCGCCCGACCGGAGTCCGCCCAGATCGCCGGCAGCACCGCCTCCGGCGGAAAATCGATACTCTGCGGGAAATTATGGCCCTGCGGATCGCGCCAAGGGCCGCGTGAGAGCCAATCCAGGTAGAGCTGCCCGATATAAACGAGCATCAAGCTCGTCAGGATCTCATTGGTGTTGAAATGCGCCTTCAACAACGCCGGAATGGCGGCATAGAGCGCCCCGCCGACAGCGCCGGCGATCAGCATCAGTGGCAGGACCATCGGCGAATGCCAATCGGTGAAGACAATCGGAATGTAGGAGCCGGCGACCGCACCGATGGTAAATTGGCCTTCGGCGCCGATGTTCCAGTTGTTGGACCGATAGCAGACGCAAAGGCCGACCGCGATCAGGATCAGCGGCCCCGCCTTGATCGCCAGTTCGTGCAGCGACCAGACTTCCAGCAGAGGCTCGACGAAGAAAGCGTCCAGCGCTTCCACCGGGTCCTTGCCGAGGACGGCGAACATAATGGTACCGGCAATCAGCGCCAGCGCGAGGGCGAGCAGCGGCGACAGGAAGCCGAACAGTTTCGAAGCCTGCGGGCGCCTTTCAAGTTCAATGCGCATGCATGGGCTCCGGATGCGTCTTTGATTCATGCAGGCCGCCCATTAGGAGACCGATCTTTTCCCGTGTCAGCTCGCCCGCCGGATAAGCCGGCGACAGCCGTCCTTCCGAAATGACGGCAATATCGGTGGCCACCTCGAATATTTCGTCGAGATCCTGGCTGATGACCAGCACGGCCGAGCCGTTGCGGGCAAGATCGACCAGCGCCTGACGAATATGGCTTGCGGCACCCGCGTCGACACCCCAGGTCGGCTGATTGACCACCAGCACCGTCGGCTGCCGGTCCAGCTCACGACCGACGATGAACTTTTGCAGGTTACCGCCAGAGAGCGAGCCCGCAGTCGGGTCCTCGCCGCTTTTGCGCACGTCCATGGCTTCGGAAATGCGCTTGGTCGCCTGTTTGACCGCGCCCCGACGGATCACCTTCAGGAAACCACCGCCGAGGAAGGCCCGGCGGTCCGATTTGCTGCGGGCCAGCACGAGATTGTCTGAAAGCTTCAGCCCCGACACCGCCGCATGGCCATGCCGCTCTTCCGGCACGAAACCGGCACCCAGCAGGCGGCGCGTATTGATACCCTTGGTGCCGACCGCCTGGCCACGCACCAGGATCAAATCGTCTGAAGGCACGGTATGTTCGCCGGAAACGACATCGAACAACTCCCCCTGCCCGTTGCCGGCAACGCCGGCGATCGCCAGAATCTCGCCCGCGCGTACGCGGAGCGAAACATTCTTCAGCGACATGGCAAAGGGCGCGCGCGCGGGCACAGAGAGACCGGCGACCTCGAGCTGGATATCGCCCTTCTTGCCAAGGCCTTCATGCTGCACGCTGGCAACATCGCTGCCGACCATCATGCGGGCGAGCGAGCCGGGCGTTTCCTGCCGTGGGTCACAGGCACCGGTTACCTTGCCATGGCGCAGCACCGTAGCGCGGGAGCAGATGCGTTGCACCTCCTCCAGGCGGTGGCTGATATAGAGCACCGAACGGCCTTCGTCCCGGAGCCGGAAGAGCGTTTCGAACAGGCGGTCGGCTTCCTGCGGTGTCAGCACCGAGGTCGGCTCATCGAGGATGATCAGCTTCGGATTCTGCAGCAGCGCACGGACGATTTCGATACGCTGGCGCTCGCCGACGGAAAGGTCAGCGACATGAGCATGGGGATCCAGCGGCAGGCCATAGGCTTGCGACAGGCTGGCAGCCTCCTCAGCGATCTTGCCGATCGGAATGCTGTCATCAAGGGAAAGGGCGATATTCTCAGCGACCGTCAGCGCCTCAAACAAGGAGAAATGCTGAAACACCATGCCGATGCCAAGCTTGCGTGCTTCGCCCGGCGAGCCAATCGAGACGAGTTGGTTTTGCCAGGCGATTTCGCCCTCGGTCGGCTCCAAAACGCCGAACAGCATCTTCACCAGAGTGGATTTGCCTGCGCCGTTCTCACCGAGCAGAGCGTGAATCTCGCCGGGCTGAATTTCCAGATCAATTCCATTGCAGGCAGCAAAGCTACCGAACAGCTTAGTCAGTTTGCGAACCGACAATAACGCACCGGTTGCCGGCACATCGAATGACGACACGTTCCCCTCATTTCCTTCCCACTGTCCTGCCCTTTCGGATCTATGGGATCAGCAGCGTAGTTCCACTCGTTTTTCTTGTTTCCAGATCCGTGTGCGCGCGCCCCGCATCGCTCAACGGATAGGTCTGGTTCACATTGATACGCACTTTGCTGCTTTGCACAACAGCAAATAATGCTTTCGCGCTGGCTCTCAGCTCCTCAGGCGTTGCGACATAGGCGAAAAGGCTTGGCCGCGTGGCGAAAAGCGAACCCTTCTGATTGAGGATGGCGAGATTGAAGTTCTCGATCGGGCCGGACGATTGACCGAAGGTCACCCACATGCCGCGCGGCTTCAGGCAATCGAGCGAATGTGGGAACGTGTCCTTGCCGACCGAGTCGTAAACGACGTCGACGCCCTTGCCGCCGGTAATCTCGCGGACACGATCGGCAAAGCTCTCCTTACTGTAATCGATGACGTGGTCATAGCCGTGCGCCAATGCCAGTTCGACCTTTTCCGCAGAACCGGCAGTGCCGATGACGGTGCCGGCTCCGAGAGCCTTGGCCCATTGGCCGGCGATCAAGCCGACGCCACCTGCTGCGGCATGAAACAGCAGCGTCGTTCCGGGGCCGACCTTGAAGGTGCGGTTCAAGAGGTATTCGGCCGTCATCCCCTTCAGCATCATCGATGCCGCGGTTTCGAGTGGGATATCGTCAGGCACCTTGACCAGATGGCGGGTTTCTATGTTGCGCTCGATGCTATAGGCGCCGTCGCTGCCGACATAGGCGACACGATCGCCGACGGCGAAATCGGTCACGCCCGGCCCGACTTCCGTGATCGTGCCCGCGGCTTCCTTGCCGAGCGGCAGAGGAAAATAGGGTGCCTTGTAAAGGCCCGAACGGAAATAGACGTCTATGAAATTAAGGCCGATCGCAGCGTGACGGATCTGCACCTCGCCGGCGCCCGGAGACGGCAGATCGACCTCCTCGAACTTCATGACATCAGGACCGCCATTTTCGTGGATGCGAATGGCCTTAGTCTTCTTCATGATGCGCAATCCTCATTGACGCCCGAGGGACGGGAAAAACTGCAGCACGGCGCCGATGCAATAAAGATAGATGCCGCTGACGATAAACAAGACAACAGCCCATTGCGGCATGACGAAATGCATCAGCAATGAATAGATTCCGAGGGCGGACCAAAGCAGGAATATACCAAGATTGAGCGGCCGCAGCCGCCTGACGCGCACCGGATGCAAGAAATTGATCGGCAGGAAGGTCAGGACGACGGAGACGCCCACGAGGACCATGGCGGTTGTTGCGCTAGCGTCGATGACGAAGAGCGTGAAGACCACCATGTTCCAGACGACCGGGAAACCGGAGAAGAAATATTCCTCCGTCTTCATGCCCATATCGGCATAATAAATGGCGCTGGAGACGACGATCATCCCCGCAGCGACGAAGGACCAGGGCTCGCCGATCATGCCTTTTTCGTAAAGCGCGAAAGCGGGCAGAAGCACATAGGTCACGTAGTCGATGATGTTATCCAGCGTATCGCCGGACCAGTTCGGCAACACTTCCTTGACGCTGACCTTGCGGGCGATCGGTCCATCGATGCCATCGACAAGCAGAGCCAGACCGAGCCACCAGAACATATCGACAAAGCGATGTTCCGCCGCCGCGACAACGCCGAGAAAGGCAAGGAACGAGCCGGATGCCGTCAATATATGTACGGAAAAGGCACGGATTTCCGCGTAAGGCACCCGCTTATAATTGAAGATTTTCATCCGCCCCGTTACTCGCCTGCTTATCTACCTGCCCCGGCAGGCGATTTTTCTTGCTAATATGCACCCTTTACGCGGCGCTGCCAGCGCAAAAGCGTCCATGTACCACAGGCTAGCGCGAGTTCTTGTCATTTTCACCCGCTGCGATGTTTCATCCCATGGATTTCAACAGGCTAAGCGTCTATTTTCAGAAAGAAAGATAATTGAGGCATCGATATGAAGCAGGTTGAAGTGGCCGTCATCGGCGGCGGTCTGGCGGGCATGATCGCGGCGATAGCCTTGGCGCGCGGTGGGCGAGCCATTGCCCTCATAGCCCAGCCGCATAACAAGGCCGACCGGCGGACCACGGCGCTGATGGACCAATCGATTCGCTTCCTGGAGCGGCTGGCGCTGTGGGACAGGATTGCGCCTTCGACCGCCCCCCTGACCACCATGCAGATCATCGACGGCACGACGCGGCTGCTGCGTGCGCCGACCGTCGCCTTTCGCGCCTCTGAAATCGGCCTCGACGCCTTCGGCTATAATATACCGAACGCCGCACTGCTCAGCGCCCTCAGCGAAGCCGTAAAAGCGGAGGGCAATATCACGCTTATCGAAATGGCGGCCTCCGAGGTCACTGTCCGCGACGATGGCGTCACCGTCACCCTCGAAGACGGCGAAACGCTCGACACTGCCTTTGTCGTCGGTGCGGATGGGCGCAATTCGATGGTGCGGGAAACGGTCGGGATCAAGGTCAAGACCTGGTCCTACCCGCAATCGGCCATGGTGCTGAACTTTGCGCATTCGCTGCCGCATCAGAACATCTCGACGGAGTTCCACACAGAAAGCGGGCCGTTCACCCAGGTCCCCCTGCCCGGCAATCGCTCCAGCCTCGTCTGGGTACAAAAGCCGGCGGAAGCCGCTGCCAATGCCGAAAAATCGCTGGAAGATCTCGGCCGCCTGATCGAGGACCGCATGCAATCGATGCTCGGCAAGGTTACGGTCGAGGACAGCGTGCAGGTTTGGCCGCTCTCCGGCATGACGGCCTATCGCTTCGGCAAGGGCCGCACCGCGCTGATCGGTGAGGCCGCGCATGTTTTCCCACCGATCGGCGCCCAGGGGCTGAACCTCAGCCTGCGCGATATACTGACGCTCGTCGAAATTCTGGCAAGCCCCACCGGACAGCCGATTTCAGCATCCGCCGGCGGCAGTTTCGACCGCCGTCGCCGCGTCGATATCATTAGCCGCACAGCGAGCGTCGATCTCTTGAACCGCTCTCTGCTTTCGGATTTTCTCCCCGTTCAGATGCTGCGAGCCGCGGGGCTGCACGTCCTTTCGGCCATTCCGCCACTGCGCAACATCGTCATGCGTGAAGGCATCGAGCCGGGCGGCGGCTTACGCGGTTTTCCGTCGATGTTACGGGAAAAGCTGCGCCGGTAGGGCACCGGACTTGATCAAATAAAGCACCAGCGAGACCGTCGCGACTGAACAAGCGGTGGTGATGAGGATCGTCGCGGAGGCCCGCTCCTGCCAGACGCCATATTGTTGGCCGATGACGAATACATTCGTCGCCGTTGGCAGGGCGGCGAGCAATACCGCTGATTCGATCCAGATCGGATCGAAGCCGCCGACTGCCTGCAGCGCGACATAAACGACCAGCGGATGCAGAATGAGTTTGGCCGGAACGATATAGCCGATCTCGGTCGGGACACGCTTCAGCGGCCGCAGCGCCAACGTCACGCCCATGGCGAACAATGCGCAGGGTGCGGCGGCCTGCGCCAGATAGTCGACAAAGTGTTGGAAGGCGACCGGCTGGCCGACCGAAAAAGCAGCGGCGACGAAGCCGAGCGCGGTCGACACAATGAAGGGGTGCAGCAGCACTCTTCTGGCAATGTCGGCGACAAGCCGTCCGGACGATCGCTTGTCGCCGCCCTCGATCGCCATCAGCGCCGGCGCGACGATGAAATGCAGCGCATTTTCAAAGCAGACAATCAGGGCGACAGGAACGGCGGCCTTTTCGCCGAGCGCCAGCAGCGCCAGACCCGGCCCCATATAGCCGATGTTGCCGTAGGCGCCGGCGAAAGCCTGGATCGTGCTGTCGGCCAGCGAATTGCGGCGCAGAAAGCATCCGGCCAGGAACAGCAGCAGGAAGATCAGATAGGTCGCGGCCAGATCGGTGATGATGAAATCGGCGCGCGTCAATTGTTCGATCGGCGTTTGCGAGACGAGCTTGAAAAACAGGGCTGGCAGCGCCGCATAGATGATGAAGGTATTGAGCCAGCCAAGTGCTTCCGCCGGCTGTCTGGTGATGCGCGCGGCGATGTAACCGATTACGATCAGGCCGAAGAACGGCAGCAACAGACCGACAATGTCAGCCATCGGGCATATCCCATTTTGGGTGATTGGAAAGGGAGACTGGAGTTGCTTAGCCGATTTGCGTCAGGATTGGAAAGGTCTGCTGAAACCAGATCGCCATGTCGCTGACATAACCGAATATGAACGCCAGACCGGTGAGCACCAGAAGCCCGCCCATGACCTTCTCCACCGTGCCGAGATGGCGGCGGAAGCGAACAAGGAAGGTCATGAAGGCACCGGAAAAACCGGCAGCGATCCAGAAGGGGATAGCAAGGCCGAGCGAATAGATGGCGAGCAGCCCCGCGCCCGCGCCGATCGTCTCACGCGAAGCCGCAACGCCGAGAATCGCGCCCAGCACCGGACCGATGCAGGGCGTCCAGCCGAAGGCGAAGGCAAGACCCATGATATAGGCGCCTGTCAGCGTCGCCGGTTTGCCGCCGCCCTGGAAACGCGCCTCGCGGGCGAGAATGCCGAGCCGGAAAACGCCGAGGAAATTCAGGCCCATGACGACGATGATCAGGCCGCCTATTTTCGCTAGGATATCGAGATGCTGGCGCAGCAGAATGCCGATCGAGGACGCGCCAGCGCCAAGCGCAATGAACACGGTCGCAAAGCCAAGCGTGAAGAACAGCGCCGAAAACAGGACATTGCCGCGAACGCCTGGCCCGGCCGCGACGGCCGCTCCGCCACCGCGAAATTGCTCGACGGAAATGCCGGCCATATAGCAGAGATAAGGCGGCACCAGCGGCAGCACGCAGGGCGAAAGAAACGAAAGCGCTCCGGCGAGCAAGGCGCTCAGAAGCGAGATATCGGCAAGCGACACGATAGACTCCGGCTATGTCATTCAGCCGTCTTACTAGCGTTGCTGGAGCCGGAAGGCCAATCACCTTTTCGAGGGGCGCGCGAGCGATGCCATTTCATTGATCCTTGGATGAAAAATCGGCCAGGAGGATCCCGCCTGAACCATGGCACTGTGCAGCGGCATATACGGATGGCGGAAGCAGTTCACCAATTAGTGCCTTTTTCACATACTGCTAATATCCGAATTTACCTCGCTCGACATGGGCACCATTGTTCCTAATCGTCCCACGACTGCGAGGAGCGTGTTATGGCGTCTGTTGATATGCAGCATTTCGAAGCCTTAGGGATCGAAAATAGCGGTTCCCTTGGCATGATTCCGGTACACGATTCGTCTGCCGGTGCGATGAGGCATAAAGCCGAGTGCGTGTTGCGGCTAAAAGCCGAAGGAAAGTCGATGGATTGCATCGCCCGCGAGGCTGGCGTCAGTCGATCGACCGTAACCAGAATCATGCGTTATGTAGAGCGCGCATCCGCCGGATAATAAGCCGGCCACGGACCAAGTCGTGATTCTTCGGTGCAGCGAATCATATATCCCGCCGTGCCCACACCTTAAGCTGCTAATTTTACTGAGTTTTTGGTGAGAGCGATGGGATTCGAACCCATGACCTACTGATTAAAAGTCAGTTGCTCTACCGGCTGAGCTACGCTCTCCCCGTCCGCGGATGATTGCACCCCGGCTGGAAGTGCGCGGAACATATGCAGACGCCCTATTGCGGTCAACCCATAAAATCGCGGTTACGACGACGTACAACGCTTTTCCGCATGTCGAAGTGGTGAAAGCTGCCTGTGTCGATGCGCAAATCGGGAAGATCAGCATAGGAAGCCGCGTCTTTCTTCGCGAAAAAAGCAAGGATTGGTCGTTTTGATGATAGGAAACCGCAGAATTCCTCAATTTAAGGATTATCTTATAGGTTATACCTGCCTTTTCGGGAGATTTGCCGCACACCTTTAGAGTGGCAACTACGCTTTTCTCATTCAAATGACTGACTCGGCAATCACTGCCTCAGAATGTTACCACGGTATGATAGGATGATTTTTTGAATGCTTGACGCCTGAATTCTTGAGACATCAGTTCAGAATCAGGTTGAGGCCGGCACTGGGTCGGGGACGCCAATGAAGCAGAAATCCGAACTCGATAAATGGTGCAAGGCACAGGAGCAATTTTTGCGTTTCCATCTGCATTGTCTGAAGCAGGGCCGCATTCGTGTACACGCCGTCGAAAACAACCGGTTCATCGACACGACCGATGAAGTCGCCGAGGAGCTGAGAAAACAGCTTGCCGATCTCAGAGCTTGCTTCGCCACGCCGGAACAACGGTAACATTCTTCCTTAATAATCGGGATCTGCACGCCAGCGGCTCTGATCGCAACCCAGACGCAATTGTTTGCGGCCCGAATCGCTTTTGGTGTATATCGAAATTTATTGGCAACCCGCCGATTCCCTCAGGAGGATTTCTATGGAAGACGCACACGTCGGTTGGATCGCAGCAATCATCATTGGCGGCTTCGCAGGCTGGCTCGCCGAAAAGCTCATGGAAAGCAACATGGGTCTTATCATGAACATCATCCTCGGCATTGTCGGGGCGATTGTTGCTAGCTGGCTCCTGGGGATTCTGCACATCGCATTGCCGTTCAACGCATGGATCAACTATCTGATCACCGGCTTCATCGGCGCCTGCATCCTGATTTTCGTCGGTCGGTTGATCAGACGATAGGCGCCCGCTCAGCGAGCAAAATCCGTCAGGACAGAGATAGTCAAGGGGAAGACGGGGATATCTCGCCTTCCCTTTTTTATTGTATTTATGTGACATTTTGGCTTTCACAACCCTTTTCAACCTCGCCCGCAGCCCTAGCTTTTGTTGGTAGACGGAAGAGGAGGTTGGAAGCATGACCCAAAGCGCCAATCAGACGCCGGGCCGGAAGGTAATACGCGGTCGCCCCTACAGCATCGCCGAATTCGCACGAAAGTATCGCCTCGATGACAAGGAAGCCAAGCGGCTCTTCGACAAGTTCGGACCATCTGCTACGGAACTGGATTTGCTGATGGCTGCCAAGCGGAAGCCGCCCAGCCTTTCTTCCGCAATCGGCTATTGATCCCCTATCACGGCTAGAGAATGCCGGGCTCTCTCGCCCGGCCCTTTGACCGGTTGACTCCACCAAATCAGAACTTCGACAGGTCCGCTCGCCAGCACCTTCCCGATACGGGAAAGACTTTGCTGCGAGTTCGCCCGACTGCAGCAGGCATTCCACGTGAGCACGATCGTTCGACCGGAGTGCAAATAGGCTACGCCTGCATCGCCCTTGCCTGATATATCACAGTCGCTTGCCATCGCGGCAACGACATGCCAACTTTTGATGTATCAATGGAATCATCCGGGAATGCAGAATTCGCAAAGCCACCGCGCCTATCTCGCCCTCGAGCATCGGATCGTTACGCTGGCGCTGAAACCGGGTGCACTGGTCACGGAAAAGCAACTGATCGAATTGGCCGGCCATGGGCGCACGCCGGTGCGCGAGGCAATCCAGAAGCTGGCATGGCAAGGGCTGATCCATGTACGGCCGCGCGTGGGATTGCAGATCGCGGAGATTCGGCTGGCAGACCATATGCATGTCATGCAGGTCAGGCGCGAACTCGAACCGATCGCCGCGTCGCTGGTCGCCAGCCATGCCACTGAGGAACAGCGGGAACAACTGCTCGAATGCGCCCGGCTGATGACCGAGTGCGCCGCAACGCGCGATCTGCCGGGCTTCTTTGCCGCCGACAAGACGTTTGATGAAATTCTCGAGGATGCCTGTCCGAACGGCTTCATCACGGCCGCACTTGGGCCAGTGCAGACCCATTCACGTCGGCTCTGGTATTCGACCGCGACGCCTGACGGCATGGACCGCTCGATCGCATTGCATGTCAGCGTCATCAGGGCGATCCATGGGGGCAACAGCGAAGATGCCCGCAAGACGATGGCGGCTCTGATCGATTATCTCAGCGACAGATGAAAAAGGCGGCCTCGCTGTCGAGACCGCCTTGCCTATTCCGATATCCGAAGGTTCAGAGAGTGGTTCAGCCTTTCATGGGAACGCAGAACCGCTTTATCTTTTTTGCAATCCCGGATGGAAAACGGCCTTAGCCGACGAAGGCGCGTTCGATGACGAATTCGGCCGGCTTGCTGTTGGCGCCCTCGCTAAGACCTGCCTTCTCAAGCAGATCCTTGGTATCCTTCAGCATCGCCGAGGAGCCGCAGATCATGCCGCGGTCGATGGCAGGATCCAATGCGGGGACGCCGAGATCGGTGAAGAGCTTGCCGTTTTCGATGAGATCGGTAATGCGGCCCTTGAAGGGAAACTCTTCGCGGGTGACGGTCGCATAATGGCGCAGCTTGTCGCCGACGACTTCACTCAGGATTTCATCGTTGCGAATTTCCTCGACGAGGTCGAAGCCGTATTTCAGCTCGGCGACATCACGGGTCGTATGGGTGAGGATCACTTCCTCGAACTTCTCGTAGGTCTCAGGGTCGCGGATCAGGCTGGCGAAGGGCGCGATGCCGGTGCCGGTCGAGAACATATAGAGCCTTCTGCCAGGCGTCAGCGCGTCGAGCACCAGCGTACCCGTCGGCTTCTTGCGCATCAGCACCTCGTCGCCCGGCTTGATGTTCTGCAGATGCGAGGTCAGCGGACCGTCCGGAACCTTGATCGAGAAGAATTCAAGCTCGTCGGCCCAGGCGGGGCTCGCGATCGAATAGGCGCGATAAAGCGGCTTGCCGTCGACCATGAGGCCAATCATCGCAAATTCGCCCGAGCGGAAGCGGAAGCCCTGCGGCCGGGTCATCGTAAAGCGAAAGAGCCGGTCGGTATAATGTGTCACGCTCAGTACCTTCTCGGCAAAGACGCCGGCGGGCACTGCGGAAACAAACTCTTCGGTCTTGGCAGGGGCGTTCATTCGGTATCGGATCCCGTATTCGTCGTACACGTCATTCTTGGCAGGCTGCGTTTTGCGAGGCTGATATTATAATATAGCCCCGATTTAAAGGCATTCTATTCCATCCCACGGCGCCGGCATAAAATATGCGTGTTCCGGTCAGGATTCACGCATCATGTGAGCCGTATATACCAAGAATGCGGCAATCCGATGTATTTCGCATTGCCGGCATCCCTGGGCTAGAAGCCGAATTAGGCCGTTTTAGCCGCCTTACGGCGCCAACTAAAGGCTTGGCCATCTTCGGCTTGCCGGGCGGTCGGCTGATAGTGATGCGGAATGCCCGGAAGGCGCTGCTCCGAAAGCCTCTTCAGCGCCGTCTCGTTGGTAACCGCAAAACTGTCGATACCGACACGCAGCATCAACGGAATCTGGTCGATCAGCACATCGCCGACCGCACGCAGCTCATTGGCATAACCAAGGCGCTGACGCAGCAGCGAAGCATGGCTGAAGGCGCGGCCATCGTTGAAAGCCGGAAACGCTACGGCGACGATCTCCAGGCGGGAGAGATAGGGCTCCAGCCGCGTCACATCGTCAGCCGGCTTGATCAATACGCCAAGGCCGACATCGTTGCTTTCCTCGGCCTTGGCAATCAAGGCATCGAGGCCAAGCAGAGGCTTCTGCTCTTCGGTCGCCTTCGGCTCATCGGTCTCGATGATCCAGAGATCGTTTGCGACAAAACCGGTTTCCCGCCAAATCTTCGTCATGGCCATCTCCTTACGCCGCTTCAGCCGCAGCCGAGCCGTAGAGCGCGTCCTTGAAAGGCTGCGGTCCGACGCGGCGGTAGGCGGCGAGGAAGGTTTCGGAGGGTTCCAAGCGCAGGCCGAGATAAGTATCGACGATTGTCTCGATCGCGTCGGTCACCTTGTCCGGCTCAAAGCCGCGGCCGATGATCTCACCGATCGAGGTATGTTCGTCGCCGGAACCGCCAAGCGTGATCTGATAGAGTTCCGCACCCTTCTTCTCGACGCCGAGCAGGCCGATATGGCCGACATGGTGGTGACCGCAGGCGTTGATGCAGCCAGAAATCTTGATCTTCAGCTCACCGATTTCGGCCTGACGCTCGGCCGAACCGAAGCGCTTGGAAATTTCCTGCGCAACCGGGATCGAACGGGCATTGGCGAGAGCGCAATAGTCCAGCCCCGGACAGGCGATAATATCCGTGATCAGGCCGGCATTAGCCGTTTCGAGACCGGCGGCGACCAGACCGCGATAGACGGCCTCGAGATCGGCCAGCGCCACATGCGGCAGGATCAGATTCTGCTCATGGCTGACGCGGATTTCGTCGAAAGCATATTCTTCGGCGATATCGGCGACCACGTCCATCTGCGCATCCGAAGCATCGCCCGGAATACCGCCGATCGGCTTCAGCGAGATCGTCACCATGCCATAATCGGGGTTCTTGTGCGGCTGCACATTCTGCTGCACCCAGCGGGCAAAATCCGGATCGGCTTTTTTCCAGCGGGCAAGGTTTTCCCAGCCTTCGGCACGCTCGGGCAGAGCCGGCGGCGCGAAATAGGTAGCGATCGCCTGAACGTCCGCTTCGGGAAGCTTCAGTTCGGTGTCCTTCAGCTTCACAAACTCGGCCTCGACCTGGCGGGTCAATTCCTCAGCCCCGGTTTCGTGCACGAGGATCTTGATGCGGGCCTTGTATTTGTTGTCGCGGCGGCCGTGCAGATTGTACACGCGCACGATGGCGGTCGTGTAGGACAGCAGGTCTTCTTCCGGCAGGAAGTCGCGGATCAGCTTGGCGACCATCGGCGTACGGCCCTGCCCGCCACCGACGTAGACGGCAAAGCCGATTTCGCCCTTGTCGTTCTTCTTCAGATGCAGGCCGATGTCGTGCACCTGGATGGCGGCGCGGTCGCGCTCGGCGCCGGTGACGGCGATCTTGAACTTGCGCGGCAAGAAGGAGAACTCCGGGTGGACCGAGGACCACTGCCGCAGGATTTCCGCATAGGGACGCGGGTCGGCGACTTCGTCAGCGGCAGCACCGGCAAAATGGTCGGCTGTGACATTGCGAATGCAATTGCCCGACGTCTGGATGGCGTGCATCTCGACGGAAGCGAGGTCGGCAAGCACATCGGGTATATCGGACAGCTTCGGCCAGTTGAACTGCAGATTCTGGCGGGTGGTGAAATGGCCATAACCGCGGTCATAGGTGCGCCCGATATGGGCGAGCATACGCATCTGGCGTGAGCTCAACGTGCCATAAGGAACGGCGATGCGCAGCATGTAAGCATGGAGCTGCAGATAGACGCCATTCATCAGCCGCAGCGGCTTGAACGCATCTTCCGAGAGTTCACCCGAAAGGCGCCGCTGCACCTGATCGCGGAACTGTGCAACCCGTTCCGCAACAAAGGCGTGGTCAAATTCGTCGTAACGATACATGATTTCCTCAGACTGCAATGAATTCCGGATCGGCCGCGGCATAGCCCGGCGCGTATTCCATAGTGGGACCTTCGGCGCGAATGCGCTCGCGCAGGCGCAGCGGCCAGAGCTTGCCGCCGGTTTCCTGGATCTCGATCAGAGCAACATCGACAACCTTGTTGTCGGCATAGGCCTGCTTGCCGATCGCCTCGAGCGCGGCTTCCGCCTCGGCATGACGAGCGACCAGCGCCCCTTGCAGCGAGGTTGCCCACTCACCATTGGCATTCCACCAGACGGCAATGCCGTCGGTCAGCCGGTTTGCGGTCAGAACCTTGTCGACCATGGATCAGCTCCTTGCAAATTCTTGAGCAGCGGTCTCCTGACGGACCAGCGGCTCGGACTGTTCGAAATTGGCGCCGGCGACGGCATCGCCTATGATAACCATGACCGGACCGCTCAGCTCATCGCGATGCTCCAGGTCCGGCAAATCTTTCAATGTGCCGTGCATCAGGCGCCGGTCGCGGCGGCTGGCGTTCTCGATGACGGCAACAGTCGTCTCAGGCGGAAGCCCGGCGTCCATCAGGCGGCCAGCAACGGATGCGGCCACCGTACGGCCCATATAGACGGCGATGGTCGCGCCGGATACGGCAAGGCTTGCCCAATCCGGCAGAACGTCGCCGGTCAGGTCGTGACCAGTGGTGAAGACCAGCGATGAAGCAACGCCGCGCAATGTCAACGGCAGCTCGAAATCGGCAGCCGCAGCAAAGGCCGAGGTGATGCCCGGAACGATCTCATAGGTAACGCCAGCGGCACGCAGGGCAGCCATCTCTTCGCCCGCCCGGCCATAGACCAGCGGATCGCCGGATTTCAGCCGCACAACGCGCTTGCCGTCGCGGCCAAGCTGCACCAGCAGATCGTTGATCTCTTCCTGGGATTTGGTATGGCAGCCCTTGCGCTTGCCGACGGAAAGACGCTCAGCGTCCCGGCGGCCCATATCAACAATGGCCTGCGGGACGAGCGCGTCATAGACGATGACATCAGCTTCCATCATCACGCGCTGGGCGCGCAGGGTCAGCAGATCTTCCGCGCCAGGACCGGCACCGACCAGCCACACATGGCCCTCGACCTTATGCATCGAGCACAGCAAGCTGTCCGCAGCGCGTTCCGCCTGCAGCAAATGGCCCGCACTGACGGCGTCAGCAACCGGACCGGAAAAAAAGCGGCGCCAGAAGACGCGGCGAGCGACGCCGCGCGGCACGAGACGATCGACGGATTTGCGATAGCTCGTCGCCAGTTCAGCGAGCTTGCCGAGCGAGGGCGAGAGTATCTGATCGATCTGCGCGCGGATCATCTGCGCCAGCACGGGGCCGGCGCCTTCGGTACCGATCGCAACGGCCACAGGGGCACGATTGACCAGCGCCGGGGTGTAAAAATCGCAATAGTCCGGCTGATCGACGGCGTTCGCCGGAATTCTTTCGGCGCGGGCGGCATCAACAATAGCGCGATCGGCTTCGGCATCGCCAGTGGCGGCGAACACGAGGGCAGCGCCCTGGACCTGATCCGGCGAAAAGGCTGCACGCACCGTCTCGATGCGGTTGGCAATCAGGAAGGAGTGATAATCGGCCTCCGGCGTCTGCGTATAGGCGACGATCTTCGCCTGCGTGTTCATCAGCAACCGCGTCTTGGCAAAGGCTTCATCACCATTGCCGAAGACAGCCGCGATCCTTCCTTCCACGCGAAAGAAGGCGGGAAACACCGAAAGCTGTTGAGTCCTGGGAGGCATTATCATTCCACTTCGAGATTGCCCGAATATCACCTTACCGGCCAGGAGATTGAAGAAACAGAAATTCTAATGCTCCGCCGAGTCCGTATTCTTTTGCTCGACATCTGTCCGATTTGAGCAAAACTCACCAGTCAGTCAGAATAGCATAAATACAGGAAATCCATAGACTTTTAGGACTTCTTGCTATCACGGATATTCCTATTGCCTGTGGCAAATGGAGTCCATACGTCATTTGCGCATTCCGCAGGGCCGACGATGCCGTTAAGATAGGGAAAAAGTTTCGGAGTGTGCCGCTTGTCCGCCAACACCATCGCCCCTCGCCTCCTCGATGTGATGGAACACGATATCCTGCCATTGACGCAAAGGGGCGTTGCTGCCGGAAACAAGGTGTTTGGCGCCGCGATCCTGCGCAAATCCGACCTGTCGCTGGTCATTGCCGAAACGAACAACGAACTCGAAAATCCGCTTTGGCATGGCGAAGTGCATGCGTTGAAGCGCTTCTACGAACTCGGCGAGAAGCCTGCGACCAAGGAGCTGATCTTCCTCTCTACGCACGAACCTTGCAGCATGTGCATGTCGGCAATCACCTGGGCCGGTTTCGATAATTTCTATTACTTCTTCAGCCATGAGGATTCCCGCGACGCCTTCGCGATCCCGCATGACCTGAAGATCCTGAAAGAAGTCTTCGGACTGGAACCGGGCGGCTATCGCCGGCAGAACGCCTTCTGGAACAGCTTTGCCGTCGCCGATCTCGTCGAAACCGAGGCGGACCCGCTGAAGGCGGCACTCAAGGAACAGACGGCGCGCATCAAGGCCGCCTATAACGCGCTCTCTGATAGCTATCAGGCGACCAAGAGAGACAACGACATTCCACTGAACTGAGATAGACAAGACTATAGAGGCCCCGATGCAAGCATCGAGAGACATATCCCGCCTGATCGAAATCATGGCGGCGCTGCGCAATCCCGAGACCGGTTGCCCCTGGGACATTGTCCAGACCTTCGAGACCATCAAGCCCTATACGATCGAGGAAGCCTACGAGGTTTCCGATGCGATCGAACGCAGGGATATGGACGATCTTTGCGAGGAGCTCGGCGATCTCCTGCTGCAGGTCGTTTTCCACGCTCGCATGGCCGAGGAAGCGGGCGAGTTCTCCTTTGGCGATGTGGTGGAAGCCATTACCCGCAAGATGATCCGCCGGCACCCGCATGTCTTTGCCGTCTCCGGCGCCGACACGCCCGACGCTGTGAAGCTGCAATGGGAGGAGATCAAGGCGGAAGAGAAGCGCGAGCGCGCCGAGCGGCGGGCGCGGCGGGGTATTGCCGAAGATTTCAAAACCGGTTTCCTCGGCTCGGTGCAGCGCACATTCCCCGCTTTGACCGAGGCCCTGAAATTGCAGGAACGCGCCGCCAAAGTCGGATTCGACTGGTCAGCACCCGAGCCGATCCTCGACAAGATCGAGGAGGAGATCGATGAATTGCGGGTGGCGCTTGCGAGCGGCGACAAGGCCAAGGTCAGCGACGAACTGGGCGACCTGATCTTCGCCGTCGTCAACATCGGGCGGCATGTGAAGGCAGATCCGGAGCAGTCATTGCGCGGCACCAACACGAAGTTCCGCCGCCGTTTCAATCACATCGAAACGACACTTGCCGCCGAAGGGGAAACCCTGGACGGCGCTTCTCTGGAACGGATGGAAGATATCTGGCAGGCGGCGAAGGCGATCGAGCGTCAGCTCGCCGAGTAGAGCAATCCAGGAAAAGTGCGAAGCGATTTTCCGTCCGGAATTGCGAAAAAACAAAAGGATAGAGCGGTTCTGCCATTCCGTGAAAAGCTGAACCGCTCGAGGACGCCTATTCCCAATCCTCACGCTGCGGCTTCGGGCCGTTGCCCATGCGCCGTTCCAGCTCCGCGGCTTCCGTCTCAGTCAAGCGCAGATCCAACGTGATCGTGCCGTCCTCGTTGTCTTCCCGGTTATCGACGATGGCGTGATTGTAAAGCCAGGGCAACAATGCCAGCTTGTCGACAGGCAGCGTGATCGTCGTCTCGGTCAGGACACCGGAAAGCCGGCGGCTGATTTCGTTCATCAGGCGATCGACGCCCTCGCCGCTCCTTGCCGAGACCGCGATCACGTTTTCGGCGGTTGATGCCTTCTGGACGATGGCATCGTGCGCCTCCGGCTCCAGTCGATCGATCTTGTTCCAGACCTCGAGGATGCGCTCCGCCCCTTCCGCCTCGCCAATGCCGAGATCGCCGAGGATGCGCATGACATCGGCGCTCTGCGCTGGGTTGTCGTCATCCGAAAGATCGCGCACATGCAGGATCAGGTCGGCTTCCAGGACTTCTTCCAGCGTAGCGCGAAAAGCGGCCACCAGATGGGTCGGCAGGTCGGAAATGAAGCCGACGGTATCGGAGAGGATCACGGTGCGGCCATGCGGCAGCTTCATGCGCCGAAGCGTCGGATCGAGCGTCGCAAACAGCATGTCCTCGGCCAGGACGCCGGCGCCGGTAATTCGGTTGAACAGCGTCGATTTGCCGGCATTGGTATAGCCCACCAATGCCACGATCGGGTGCGGCACCTTCTTGCGCTTGGCACGGTGAAGCTGACGGGTGCGCACCACTTGTTCCAGTTCGCGCTCGAGCCGGATGATCCGCTCCTGCAGCATGCGCCGGTCGGCCTCGATCTGGGTTTCACCGGGGCCGCCCATGAAGCCCGCACCGCCGCGCTGGCGCTCAAGGTGGGTCCAGCTTCGAACCAGCCGGCCTTTTTGGTAATTCAAATGTGCGAGATCGACCTGCAGCGTGCCTTCCTTGGTGGAGGCGCGGCGGCCGAAGATTTCGAGAATGAGACCCGTGCGGTCGATGACCTTGGCGTTCCATTCCTTCTCGAGGTTGCGCTGCTGTACCGGCGTCAGCGGATGATCGACGATCACCAGGCCGGCGTTAAATTCATCGAGCAGCGCGCGGATTTCCTCGATCTTGCCTGTGCCGAGAAGCGTCGCTGGACGCGGATCGCTGATCGGCACGATCGAGCCATTGACAACGTCCAGGTCGATGGCAAGCGCCAGACCCTTGGCTTCTTCGAGCCGGCTTTCGGGGGAACGTGTAGTCGTCGTCGCACCATCTGCCTGCGCGGTGCGCGATGCGCGCGCCTGCTTCAGGACAGGCACAATGACGACAGCATGCGTATCATCCCGATGCTTTGCTGTTTCCGGGATGATGGAATCGTTTTTCGTATCGCGTGTCGTGATAACGGCAAATCCTAGTTAGGATGCGACTTCTTCGCTCTCGAACATCTGCATCGGTTGGCCAGGCATGATCGTCGAGATCGCATGCTTGTAGACGAGCTGAGAATGGCCGTCTCGGCGCAGCAGGACGCAGAAATTGTCAAAAGACGTAACAACGCCCGTGAGCTTTACGCCATTGATCAAAAAGATTGTGAGTGAAATCTTTTGCTTGCGAACAGTATTGAGAAATAGGTCCTGCAAGTTCTGAGAACGTTCCGCCATCGCGCCGCTTCTTTCTTTTTTGCCGGCCTAAGCCGGTGAAATATCAAGGTATACTGAGACCCCGGACAGGAGATACCCTCATTCTCCCCTCTCCAGCGAATGTTGGTATCAAATCGCAGTCTTTTCCGCAACGTCGAAAAAGGCTTCGCGAATTTTCTGCGAAACGCTTCCCGGATGACCGTTGGCGATCGTCTCGCCATCGATGGCGACCACGGGAAAACAAATGCTTGTGGCCGCCGTGATGAACACTTCGCGCGCCGCCATCATCTCCTCGACGGAGAAAAACCGCTCGACGATGGGAAGCTCCAATTTCGCGGCAACGTCGATCAGCGTCGTGCGCGTGATGCCGCGCAGAATGCCGTGCTCGGCCGGACGCGTGACCAGGTTGCCATCGGAATCGACGATCCAGACGTTGGTCGCTGCCCCCTCCTTCACCATGCCGTTGTGGTCGATATAGATGGCTTCCTGCGCGCCGGCTTCCTTGGCCTGCTGGCGAGCCAGCGCGTTCGACAGAAGCCCGACCGACTTGATGTCGACCCGATCCCAACGGTTGTCGCGCACGGTAATCGCCTTGATGCCATTGGCATTTTTCTTGGCGATGATGGACGGATCGGTGCTCTTTGCGGTGACGACGATCGAGGACGGCGTCCCTGGGGCCGGGAAAACATGATCACGCCGGGCAACACCGCGCGTGACCTGCAGATAGAAAAGGCCGTAGCGGACATGATTGCGGCGCAGAGTCTCGCGAATCACATGGATCAATGCCGCGCGGCTCATTGGCCAGGCGATGCGCAGCTCACCGAGGGAGCGGTTGAGACGGTCGAGATGCCGGGTCAGATCGACGATCAGGCCGTGACGGACCTCGCAAACCTCGTAGACGCCGTCGGCGAATTGATAACCGCGATCCTCCACATGGACCATCGCGTCGCTGTGCTTGACGTAACGGCCGTTCACATAAGCTATTCTCGGCATGGCGGACCCTGAGCAGAGTTTTATAAGGACATGAAGGAGTTGCGCGGCAGGTCGTCACCGCCGCGCAAATGATTTCAGACGCCGAGCGACTTCAGCTTGCGATGCAGCGCGGAACGCTCCATGCCGACGAACTCGGCCGTGCGCGAAATATTGCCGCCAAAGCGGTTGATCTGGGCAATCAGATAGTCGCGCTCGAACATTTCACGCGCTTCGCGCAACGGCAACGTCATGATGTGATAGTCGTTCTTGGCGGAGACCTTCGGCAGCATGTCGCCAAGATCGGTCGGCAACATCTCCGCCGTAATCGGCGTATCCGGGCCATCGGTGCGCGCCAGGATCATCAGGCGTTCGATATTGTTGCGAAGCTGGCGAATATTGCCCGGCCAATCATGCGCCTGCAGCACCGCCATGGCGTCGTCGCCGATCCGGCGCGAGCGGATGCCGGCCTGCTCGGAAATCTGCCGCATCAACTGGTCGACAAGGAATGGAATATCCTCGCGCCGCTCGGCGAGAGCAGGCACCCGCACCGGCACCACGGCCAGGCGATGATAGAGATCTTCGCGGAACAGGCTTTCGGCGATCCGGCTCTCCAGATTGTAGGCCGTCGACGATATGATGCGCACATCGACTTTTACCCGCTTCGAGCCGCCGACGCGCTCGAATTGCTGATCGACCAGCACGCGCAGGATCTTGTTCTGCGTCTCGCGCGGCATCTCGCCGACTTCGTCGAGATAGAGGATGCCCCGATGCGCCTCTTCCAGCGCGCCGATCTTGCGTGGCTGGCCGGGCGAACCCTCGGTCCCGAACAGGGCGATCTCCATGCGTTCGGGCGTGATCGTTGCGGCATTCAAGGCGACGAAAGGACCATTGGCGCGCGACGACTTCTTGTGAATCATACGGGCCACCAGCTCCTTGCCGGAACCGGAGGGGCCGAAGATCATCACGCGGCTATTGGTGGGAGAGACCTTGTCGATGGTCTGGCGAAGCTGCGAAACGGCAACCGACGTGCCGATCAGCTCGACGGCATCACCGGTGCGGCGCTTGAGCTCCGAGACCTCGCGCTTCAGCTTGGAATTTTCCAGCGCCCGTTCGGCGATCAGGATCAGCCGGTCTGCCTTGAACGGCTTCTCGATGAAATCGAAGGCGCCGCGCTTGATGGCGGAGACGGCGGTTTCGATGTTGCCGTGGCCGGAGATCATCACGACAGGCAGCTCCGGATGCCGTGTCTTGATCTCATCCAGCAGCGACAGGCCGTCGAGCTTGCTGCCCTGCATCCAGATATCGAGGAAGATCAGCCGCGGCGCGCGGTCGGAGATCGCCGCCAAAGCGCTGTCACTATCAAACGCAGTGCGAGTCTCATGCCCCTCATCTGAAAGAATTCCCGAAACGATTTCGCGGATATCTTCCTCATCATCCACCACGAGAATATCAGATGCCATATACGCTTTCCTTGTCACTTGCTGTCTGGGCGACGGCGGCCTGCTCACGACGCGGCAAATGCACGCGGATCATGGCACCCCTGCCCTGGTCGAAATCGGCGGGAGCATCATGCAATTCGAGCTGCCCGCCATGGTCTTCAATGATCTTCTTGACGATCGCGAGACCGAGGCCCGTCCCCTTCTCGCGCATCGTCATGTAAGGTTCGAGAATGCTGTGCCGATTCTCGACCGGCAGGCCGCGGCCATTGTCGATGACGTCGACCGTAAAGCGATCGCGCTCAGCATCCAGGGATGAACGTACAAGGACCTTAGGCTCCTCGCGGGTCTCGCCGCTCGGCACGCCCTCGATCGCCTCGACGGCGTTCTTTATGAGATTGCCGAAAGCCTGACCCAGCATGCGCGTGTCAAACATGCCTTCCAGTCGCTCGTCCCCGAGTTCGCGCTCGAACTTGACGTGATTGTTGCCCATTTCGCGTAGGAACACCGCGTCGCGCAGGATGTCGCGCAGATCGCTCGGTTCCATCGTCGGTTTCGGCATGCGGGCAAATGACGAGAATTCATCGACCATGCGACCGATATCGCCCACCTGGCGGATGATCGTGTCGGTACATTGATCAAAGACCGGGCGATCGGCCTCGGCGATATTCTTGCCGAAGCGGCGGCGGATGCGTTCGGCGGAAAGCTGGATCGGCGTCAGCGGGTTCTTGATCTCATGCGCGATACGGCGGGCGACATCGGCCCAAGCGGTCGAGCGCTGGGCGATGACCAGATCGGTGATGTCGTCGAGCGTGATGACGTAGGATTCATTCGCGTCGCGCGACTCCTCGCGCGTCACCTGGACGCTCAGCGTCCGCACCGTACCGCCGCGCACCAGGCTGATCTGCTTGCGGAAATCATTGCGATGCCGGGTCGTCGCTTCCGTCACCACCTGCTCGACCTCAGGGGCTATCTCCGCCAGGTTCTTGCCGACAAGCTCATCGCTCTTCAGGGTCAGCAGCTCTTCGGCAGATGTGTTGGCAATGGTGATGCGCCGGTCGTGTTCGACGCCGATCACGGCCGCAGTGACGCCGGAGAGCACCGCTTCGATGAAGCGGCGGCGGTCATCCACCTCGTCCTTGGCTTCAAGAATCTCGTCGCGTTGGGTGCGTATCTCCGCGATCATCTTGTTGAAGGTGCGCGACAGGCTGCCGACGTCGCCATCGGCCGCGCGCACCGGCACCAGCACATTCATGTTGCCGGAGGCGACATTGTCGGCTGCACTGATCAAAAGCCGGATCGGCCGAACGATGCGGTCGGCAACCGCGATCGCGGTCCAGATCGCCGCCAGAAGCACGATCAGCGCAAAGCCGATATAGAGCACGGCAAAGGCGATCTGCAGGGACATGCGTCCTGCTTCCATCGCCTTGTATTCGGCCGTGTTGTCTTCGACCATGCGCATCGCGTTCATGACGCGCGGATCGACGGCCCGGACGGTATAGAGGAAGGAGCCGGGAATCTCGTCCAGTTTGAGGATGGCGCCGACGAGGTTGGTCACTCCGGGCGGTATGAGCGTCGGCTGGCCGTCCGCGGAGGCGTCGAGCGCATCCTTCGGAATGGCCGGCAGCGGACGCTCAGTCTTGATGTCGGCCTGAACGATCGCGCTGCCGTCACGGCGCACCAGAAACGCGCCCAGCAAACCGCGGCCCTTGGCCTGGCGGGTCATCAGATCGGCAAAACCGGTGCGGTCGAGGCTGTAGAGCGTGCGATTGCGCTCCAGATCGTTCGCCATGGAAACGGTCTGGCCCTGCAGGTAGCTGGCGTTCTCCATCAGGTAGGCTTGGGCGACATTCTGCGAGGAACTGATGATCTGCTGCGTGCGCAGCGCAAACCAGCGGTCTAGGCCGACATTCAGCGTCAAGCTGGCGACAATGGCCACGAGGATCGCCGGGGTGATCGCAACGATGGAAAAGAGAACGACGATGCGGATATGCAGACGCGCCGCCGCGCGGCCGCGACTGCGCGCTTTCACAAGGCGCGCAACTTCGCGTGCGATCAGGGCGATCAGCCCCAGAACGAACAGGCCGTTGATCACAACGGAGGTGAAGACGACAGAGGATGTAGGGGCAATCGGTGTCAGCCCCAGAAGCATCAGAAGCGTCGCAATCGCGCACAAAAGCGCGCCGCCGGCCAAGATCAGGCCAGGGAGGGCGAAGGATGCTCGACGGTCCGTCACTTTGACGACCGCCTCGTCGCTCGCTTGCGGCGACACCGCGTCCTGCTTCATTCCCATCGTCTCCGGGCCCAGGCGGCGGTCGGCGCCTTGGCCAAAATTGCATCAGCACCGTTTTGGCAGCAGCAGGAGTGACAGGCAAAGGTGGGAACCGTCATCCGGCCTCGCGCTCGACGCAAAACCTCCGCTTCAAATCATTGGAACAATGAACTGAAACTGCTGAACAATTTCCCCTTGCGCGGGAACACACCCGACGAATCATGACCATTAAAACAGTGAACCGGCTGCGTGACCTTTAAGCAACGCATTGTGGCGAAAATGCAACGCATCCGATCACATTGTCAAGCCGTCCGGGAGCTTCGATAGACGGAAACACCCAGTTCTCTGATCTTTTTGCGCAGTGTATTGCGGTTGAGACCGAGCAGATCGGCGGCTTTGATCTGATTGCCGCGGGTTGCGGTCAATGCCGCAAGGATCAGCGGATATTCCATTTCGGTGAGGATGCGATCATAGAGCCCGGGCGGCGGCAGATTGTCGCCGAAGCTCGCGAAATAGGTGCGCATATTCTCCTCGACCGCCTGGGCGATGGTCATATTCCCCGTGCGGACCGGGCCTTTTTCGATCGGACTGTCGGGCACATCAGCCCGCAGCTCGGCATCGATGATCTCCTTGGTGATGACATCCTGCGGATAGAGCGCCATCAGCCGACGGATAAGATTTTCCAGCTCACGCACGTTGCCAGGCCAGGGATAGGCCTTCATCAGTTCCAGAGCTTCCTGGTCGAAACGCTTGGAGCCCAGCCCCTCTTTCTCAGCCTGCTGAACGAAATGGCGGACGAGATCGGGAATATCCTCAGCACGATCGCGCAGCGGCGGCAGGCGCAGCGGCACGACGTTGAGGCGGTAATAGAGGTCCTCGCGGAAGAGGCCCTGATTAATCGCCTGCTTCAAATCCTTGTTGGTGGCGGCAACGATACGGACGTCGGTGCGGATCGGCGTACGGCCGCCAACGGTCGTATATTCGCCCTGCTGCAGGACGCGCAGCAGACGGGTCTGAGCGTCCATCGGCATATCGCCGATTTCGTCGAGAAACAGCGTGCCGCCCTCGGCCTGCTCGAAGCGACCGGTCGAGCGCGTCTGCGCGCCGGTGAAGGCGCCCTTCTCATGACCGAACAATTCCGATTCGATCAGGTCGCGCGGGATTGCCGCCATGTTGATGGCGACGAAGGGGCCATTGCGGCGCTTGCCGTAATCATGCAGCGCGCGGGCGACGAGCTCCTTGCCGGTGCCGGATTCGCCGGTGATCATCAGCGTCAGATCGGTCTGCATCAGACGCGCCAGCACACGGTAGATTTCCTGCATGGCGGCAGAGCGGCCGACCAGCGGCATTCCGTCCTGTATGTCGTCGTCGAGCTTGGCGGGCTTGCGCTTCGGTTCGGACAAAGCGCGGCCGATAATGGCGATCAGCTCCGTCAGGTCGAAGGGCTTCGGCAGATAATCATAAGCGCCCTTTTCAGAGGCCTTGATCGCCGTCATGAAGGTATTCTGCGCACTCATGACCAGAACGGGCAGCTCCGGCCTCGCCTTCTTGATACGCGGCAACAGATCGAAGGCGTTTTCGTCAGGCATCACGACGTCGGTTACAACGAGGTCGCCTTCGCCGGCGGAAACCCAACGCCAGAGCGTGGCGGCATTGGATGTGATGCGCACATCATAACCCGCGCGGCTCAAGGCTTGATTGAGCACGGTGCGGATGGCCGCATCGTCATCGGCGACAAGGATCGTAGCTGTCATCGAGTAGTCCCTGTGGAGTTCGGAAGAGGAGCATCTTCAAGCGTGATGCCTTTGGAGGCCGGCATCAGGACGCGGAAAGTGGTGCGGTGATTCTGGCTATCGCATTCGACGATGCCGCCATGATCGCCGATGATCTTGGCGACCAGCGCGAGGCCGAGGCCGGTCCCGTTCGTCTTCGTCGTGATGAACGGATCGAAGAGATGCGGCAGAAGATCGGAGGGCACGCCCGGGCCGTTGTCGATCACGCAGAATTCCAGCGGCAGCGAAATCTTTTCGCGCGTGCCGGCCACGGAAAGGCGGATACCCGGGCGATAGGCCGTCGTCAGCATGATCTCGCCATCCGGCCGATCGCCGATGGCTTCGGCAGCATTCTTCACCAGATTGAGAAAGACCTGCACGAGCTGGTCTCTATTGGCATAAACAGCCGGCAATGACGGGTCATAATTCTCGGTGACTTTGATATTGCGCGCAAAACCGGCCTTGGCGACCGCCTTCACGTGATCAAGGACGGAATGGATGTTGACCGGCACACGGTCGATCGGACGCTCATCGGAAAAGACCTCCATGCGGTCGACCAGCGAGACGATGCGATCGGTCTCGTCGCAGATGAGGCGCGTCAACCCGCGATCATCATCCTCCACCGATTGTTCGAGCAATTGGGCCGCACCGCGGATGCCGGAAAGCGGGTTTTTGATCTCATGCGCCAGCATCGACGCAAGACCAGTTACCGAACGGGCGGCGGCACGGTGCGTCAATTGCCGGTCGATCTTGTCGGCCATCGACCGTTCCTGAAAGACGATCACCACAGAGCCGGGTTCGCTCGAAACCGGCGCGACATAAATGTCCACGAGCTTGTCCTGGCCGAGACGCGGCGAGCTGAGATCGACGCGATATTCGTTGACCGGGCCGCGGCGTTCGCGCACCTGATCGATCAGCGCCAGCAGCGGACTGCCGAAGGGAATGAAGGTGGAAATCTCATAGCGCGACAGATGAGAGGCGCTGGCGCCGAAAAAGGCTTCGGCCTCCCAGTTAGCAAAGGCGATCAGGCCGGCCTCGTTGACCATCACGACCGGGTTCTGGATCGCGTTGAGAACGGCCATGGCCACGCTGCCCATGTGATCCGCGGCTCCGGAATCGGATTTGGAACTCATGCGGCCTCCTGGACGCCTTGGGCGAGATCGGACGCGGTCCGCAGAGCCGCATGGAACAATGCCGCCACTTCCCGGCTGTCTTTCGAAGTCATGATCCCTGCCTTTTCAGCGCCTGTTATGGTGGGAGCGTAACGGTCCAGATACCAGCCGAGATGTTTACGGGCATGGCGAATGCCAACGGCTTCGCCATAGAACGCGAGCATCATCTGATAATGCTCCAAGGCGATATCGGCGATCTCGCTGCGGTCCGGGTGGCGATGGCCGGCAAGCACGCCCGCGTGCCACGGCCGCCCCTGACAGCCGCGACCGACCATGACCGCATCAGCGCCGGAGCGGCGAAGTATCTCAAGCACATCCTCAGACGTGTCGACATCGCCGTTGGCGACCAGTGGAATGGAGACGACATCGCGAACGGCGCGGATCGCATCCCAATCCGCCCTGCCCTCGTAGAACTGCATGCGCGTGCGACCGTGGATGGTCACGAGCTGGATTCCAGCTTCCTCGGCTCGGCGGGCGATATGCGGCGCGTTGATGGTATTTTCGTCCCAGCCGAGCCGCATCTTCAGCGTCACAGGAATATCGACCGCCTTAACCGTCGCCTCGACCAGGCTCAGCGCGTGATCCGGATCGCGCATCAGCGCCGAGCCGGAATAGCCGCCGATGACCTTCTTGGCCGGGCATCCCATATTGATGTCGATGATGTCAGCGCCATTGTCGGCGGCAATTTTCGCCGCCTCGGCCATCCAATGCGCCTCGCGGCCGGCCAGTTGCACCATATGCGGCTTCAGGCCGGCACTTCTCAGGCGCGCCCAGGATTCCGCCGTGTCCTGCACCAATTCACGGCTGGCGACCATTTCCGTCACGACCAGGCCGGCCCCATAGCGCAAGGCGAGCTGCCGGAAAGGCAAATCGGTGACCCCCGACATCGGCGCGAGGATCACGCGATTGCGGATGGGCACTGGGCCGATGGAAAATGGGGCTGCAAGCTCGGACGGAAACAAATGATTATCTTTCAGGCACACCATATATTTGCACTATTTTTAGACAGTCTTGCGAAGCTTGCCAAGAGGTTTCGGAGAACGCCGATATTTTTTGGGCAAATGCTGGAAAATACCCATTCGAGGCGATAGACCCTGCTGGAGCGAGATCCCGCTTTGGCGATCTGCTTATCATGATCCTACCCAAGAACCGCTTCACACTTTTGGGGATCATGCCGGAGCGAAAGCCTTTCATCCCTGGGGGTTTATGACGCAAATGCACTCATTGCAACCGATGTCGATCGGAATCGTGATCGTTGCAGCCGGACGTGGCGAGCGGGCGGGATCGCCCGAAGAAGGTCCGAAGCAATATCGCCCGATCGGCGGCCGGTCGGTTATTGCGCATACGCTTGAAAAATTCGTGACATGGCCGCAGGCGGCAAAGATCGTGGTTGTCATTCATCGCGACGACGAGACATTGCTCCAAGCCGCGCTGCAACAGGCTGCCGATTCGTCCGAGGTCGAGATTGCTTTTGGCGGCGTGTCCCGTCAGCAATCGGTGCTTGCGGGGTTGCGGAAACTGGAAAATGCCGGCGTCACGCATGTCATGATCCATGATGCCGTACGCCCCTTCTTCGACCATGATCTGCTCGATCGCGTCGCCGCCGCGCTGGCTGCCGGTGCACCTGCCGTGCTGCCTGCCATGCCCGTGACGGATACGCTGAAACGGGCCGATGCGGCTGGACTAGTAACCGAAACCGTACCCCGCTCGGGCCTTTACGCCGCGCAGACACCGCAGTCTTTCCGATACGCCGATATTCTAGCGGCGCATGAAAAAGCCGCCGCCGAGAATAAGACGGATTTCACCGACGATGCCGCGATCGCCGAATGGAACGGCCTGCCGGTGACGCTCGTTGCCGGCAGTTCGGACAATGTGAAATTGACGATCAAAAGGGATATCGCCATGGCCGATGAAAAGCTTTCCGCAGGCCTGCTGCCGGATGTGCGCACTGGCAACGGCTACGATGTCCACCAGCTCGAGCCGGGCGACGGCGTAACACTTTGCGGCGTCTTCATTTCGCATGACCAAAAGCTGAAGGGCCATTCCGACGCCGATGTCGCCCTGCACGCGCTGACGGACGCCTTGCTCGCCACCTGTGGCGCCGGCGATATAGGCGACCATTTTCCGCCCTCCGATCCGCAATGGAAGGGCGCCCCCTCCCGCATCTTCATCGAACATGCGGCAAAGATCGTGCGCGATCACGGCGGCACCATCATGAATGCCGATATCTCGTTGATTGCCGAAGCGCCGAAGGTCGGACCGCACCGTGAGGCGATGCGCGCGAAACTCGCCGAGTTCCTGGGAATCAGCCTGGAGCGCTGCTCGGTGAAGGCGACCACAAACGAAAAGATCGGCTTCGTTGGCCGCCGCGAGGGCATCGCAGCTATCGCGACGGCAACGGTGGTTTATCGCGGAGGCAAGGCATGACGCATTTTCCCGACGATATTCTCGCGCTCGCCCAGGGCATCATCACCGATTTCGCCGCCAAAGGCTGGATGGTCGCCACGGCGGAATCCTGCACCGGCGGGCTGATCGCGGGCGCTTTGACGGAAATTCCCGGTTCCTCAGCCGTCGTCGACCGCGGCTTCGTGACCTATACGAATACGGCGAAGATGGACATGCTCGGCGTGCAGGAGCAGACGCTCGTGCAGTTCGGTGCTGTTTCCAGGGAGACGGCGCTGCAGATGGTGCATGGCGCCCTTTTCCGCTCCCGGGCTGACTTTGCCGTCGCAGTCACCGGTGTTGCCGGACCCGCTGGCGGCTCTGCGGAAAAGCCCGTGGGGCTGGTCCACCTCGCCGCCAAGGCGCGTAACGGCGCACTCATCCATCATGAAATGCGCTATGGCGATATCGGCCGCGACAAGGTTCGGCTCGCCACCTTGAAGACCGCATTGGAAATGCTGATCACTCTCGGCAAGTAATGCCTAACTCCCGCCTCAGGCGTAGATCTTCTTCGCGCGTGTCTCGAAGGCATCCGTGAACATACGGAAAGCGCGATCGAACATCGACCCCATCAGGGCGCCGAGGATGCGGCTCTTGAACTCATAGTCGATGAAGAAATCAATGCTGCAGCCGCCGTTTTCCGATGGCGTGAAGCGCCAGCGATTGTCGAGATATTTGAACGGCCCGTCGATATATTTCACGTCGATCGCCCGTTCCGGCTTGTTGAGCAGCACCTGCGTCGTAAAGGTCTCGCGGATCGCCTTGTAGCCGACAGTCATATCGGCAATCAGCAGGATCTTGCCGTCGCGCTCCTTGCGATTGCGGACAATCAGCGCCTCGCAAAGCGGCAGGAATTCCGGATAGCGCTCGACATCGGCGACGAGGTCGAACATCTGTTCAGGCGAGTGTGGGACGGGGCGGTGCGTTTCGAACTGAGGCATGAGCGGCAATTAAGCAGGACGGTTCAGAAGATCAAGAAGCTGACGCATTTCGCCGCGGGATTTTAGCTGCAGAACAGGCACATCGGGGCCGTGTTCGATGAGGCCCGCGAGCACTTTCGGCGCAAATTTCCGCTCCCAATCCCATATGTAACGCAGGAACTCCCAATCGATGCGCTCTGGACAACCCGGCGCCATATCGGGGCGCGACCGTCCCAGCCATCGCAACGCTCTCGATAGAGCCCCCCACATACATAGCCAGCGCGGCATACGCACCCAAAGAACAAGCTCGGTCCGCGGTAATCTCAGATCGAAGCTTGACGGCCCTGTCCCATCAATCAGCCAGCGATCCTCTGCGACTTTCCCCGCAATTAGATTGCGCTCTTCCGCTTTGTCTCTCTTCATCCAGCCAGGCAGCCAGAAAAACTCCCGATCCATTGAGACGTAAGGCAAGTCCAGGCAAACAACGATCTTCTGCGCCAGCGTCGACTTGCCTCCACCGGAACAGCCGATGACGAGAATCCGGTTGGCACTTCTGAGAATAGACACTGCCGTCTCTATATCGACGGCATAAGGGAGCGCCTGCGGCGCGACGATCTGCTCCACGGTCCAGCTCCATAGTCGATTCTAAAGCGCCGAAACCGGTAACAAACGGCGGCGTGTCCCTTAGGCCGCTCCAATGACGAACAGGTGACGGCGCGAACGAAAAACCGCGGCACAATCGCCGCGGTTCGTTCAAAAGGCAAGAGACTTGTATTTTACTCTGCGGCCAGCAGAACCTTCTTCTCGCGGGCAGCCCGCAGCCGGGCGAAATCGTCGCCGGCGTGATGGGAAGAGCGGGTGAGCGGGCTGGAGGCGACCATGAGGAAGCCCTTGGTATAGGCAACCGTCTCGTAGGACTTGAATTCATCCGGCGTGACGAAGCTCATGACCTGATGATGCTTGCGTGTCGGCTGCAGATACTGGCCGATGGTCAGGAAGTCGACATCGGCCGTCCTGAGATCATCCATCAACTGCAGCACTTCATTGCGCTCTTCACCGAGACCGACCATGATGCCGGACTTGGTAAACATGGTCGGATCGAGTTCCTTGACCCGCTGCAGCAGGCGGATCGAGTGGAAATAGCGGGCGCCGGGACGTACGGTCAGATAGTTGCCGGCGACGGTTTCCATATTGTGATTGAAGACGTCCGGCTTGGCGGCGACGACGCGCTCCAATGCGCCCGGCTTCTTCAGGAAGTCCGGCGTCAAGATTTCGATTGTCGTTGTCGGCGAAGCGGCGCGGATCGCCCAGATCACCTTTTCGAAGTGCTCGGCGCCGCCGTCTTCCAGATCGTCGCGATCGACGGAGGTGATGACGACGTGGCTGAGGCCCATTTCCTTGACGGCCTTGGCGACGTTTTCAGGCTCGGCCATATCGAGCGCGTTCGGCTTGCCGGTAGAGACGTTGCAGAAGGCACAAGCGCGGGTACAGATCTCGCCCATGATCATGAAGGTGGCGTGCTTCTTGTCCCAACATTCGCCGATGTTCGGGCAGCCGGCCTCTTCGCAAACCGTGACGAGCTTGTGTTCCTTCACGATCGAGCGGGTCTCGGCATAGCCCTTCGATGTCGGCGCCTTGACACGGATCCAATCCGGCTTGCGCAGGACTTCCGTATCCGGCCGATGCGCCTTTTCCGGATGCCTGACCCGCTTTGCGTCTGGATTGATCGTGTCGAGAATCGTGACCATGAAATGTCTACTTTCCGCCGCTCAGTCGCGGCCCATTCATCGCCGGACGAGTTTGGCGAGAAATATCAGAATGCACGCACCAATGAAACCGGTGACGAAATAGCCGATCCGGCCGCCGGGCACGCCGACATGCAATTGCACCAAAATGGCAGCGGCAACGACCGAGCCGGCAATGCCAAGCACGATGTTGAGGATGATGCCGTAGCGCACCTCCATCAGCTTTCCCGCAAGCCAGCCCGCGAGACCGCCGATGATGACCAGACCCAGCCAGCCGACACTTTCCATCACATCCCCGATCTCAGGCGATTAATCTCGCCAATAGCACCACGATGATCGCACCGACGGTGGCATGGATGATTTCCACCACCAGTGCATTTTCAATGCCGAGCGAAATCCCAAAATAATGGAACAGGAAACCGCCCACGAAAGCACCAATCACGCCGCTCACCAGGCAACTGATGAGCCCGCCTCCACCGACGACCAGGCTCGCGAGAAAGCCCGCGACCAGACCGATAAGAAGAAAGACGACCCAACCTTCCGTAGTGATAGACATATTGATTTCCTTTCCTGTTTTCCACCCTCTGGATAAAGGGCGAGCCAGGAGATTATCAAGCGTTGAGCACGCGTCCGTAAGCGTCCAGCACGGCTTCCTTCATCGTTTCCGAAACGGTCGGATGCGGGAAGATCGTGTGCATCAGTTCCTCTTCCGTCGTCTCCAGGTTCATGGCGACGACGAAGCCCTGGATCAGTTCGGTGACTTCGGCGCCGACCATATGCGCGCCGAGCAGTTCGCCGGTCTTCTTGTCGAAGATGACCTTGCAGAGGCCCTGGTCCTCGCCAAGCGCGATCGCCTTGCCGTTGGCGGTGAACGGGAAGCGGCCGACGCGAATGTCGCGGCCGAGTTCTTTTGCCTTGGCTTCCGTCAGGCCGACAGAGGCGACCTGCGGCTGGCAATAGGTGCAGCCCGGCACCTTGCTCTTGTCGGTCGGATGCACGTTCGGCAGGCCGGCGATCTTCTCGATGCAGACCACGCCCTCATGCTCGGCCTTGTGCGCCAGCATCGGCGGACCGGCGACGTCGCCGATCGCATAGATGCCCGGCACATTGGTCTTGCCGTAGCCGTCGATGACGACGCAACCGCGATCGGTCTTCACGCCGAGCGCTTCCAGGCCAAGATTTTCGATGTTGCCCTGCACGCCGACGGCGGAGATCATGCGGTCAGCCGTGATCTGCTGTACCTTGCCGTCCTCGGTCTCGATGTGCGCGGTGATGCTGTTCGCAGCCTTGTCGACCTTGGTGACTTTCGTCTTGGTGAAGATCTTCAGGCCGCGCTTTTCCAACTGCTTGCGGGCGATGCCGGAGACTTCGGCGTCTTCGACTGGCATGATGGTCGGCATGATTTCGACGACGGTGACATCGACACCCATCGAGCGATAGAAGCTCGCAAATTCGATGCCGATCGCGCCGGAACCCATGACCACCAGCGACTTCGGCAGGAAATCCGGCTTCAGTGCCTCAAAATAGGTCCAGATCAGCTTGCCATCCGGCTCGATGCCGGGCAGCGCGCGCGGGCGGGCGCCCGTGGCGACGATGATGTGCTTGGCGGTATAGGTGCCCTCGCCCTTGACGTTCTTCGGCAGCGGATGCTGCGGCTCGACAACCGGCTTGGTCGACTTGCCGACGACGATTTCGCCGGGCTTGGTGATTTTGGCTTCGCCCCAGATCACATCGACCTTGTTCTTCTTCATCAGGAAGCCAACACCCGTGTTGAGGCGGGCGGAAACACCGCGCGAACGGGCGACGACCGCCTTGACATCCGGCGTTACCTTGCCTTCGAGGACAAGACCGTAGTCCTTCAGATGATTGGAATGATCGAGGATTTCGGCCGAACGCAGCAGCGCCTTGGTCGGAATGCAGCCCCAGTTCAGGCAGATGCCGCCCAGGTGCTCGCGTTCGACGATCGCCGTCTTCAGGCCAAGCTGGCCGGCGCGCACGGCGGCGACATAGCCGCCAGGGCCAGAGCCGATGATGATGACGTCGTAATTCTCAGCCATATGTTTCCTGCCTTTGGTTGGCGGCCGATCGAAGCGCAGCCTGCCTTAATTTTCCCGAAGCACGATGCCGAACCGAAGCGGCGAGCAAGATCGTGCTCAATCAAATAGTTAAAGTCCAAGCATCATTCGCACGATCGGCTCGAGGCCACGACCGAGCGCCCGGGTGTTTTCCGCATCGAGATGCACCCCGTCGAGCGGCGTCGTCACGGCAACCGTGCCTGCATCGAAAAAACCGCAGCCAAGCTCGTCGGCCAGATCGCGGTAGAGCGTCGCAAGCTTCGCCGACTCCTTGATCGCGCCGAGGTAATGAGCGGCGAAAGCCGGATTGGCGGTCTCGGTGATGACGGGAGGCGCGACGATCAGAATGTCGGGGACATCATATTCGAACGCCCATGTATGATTGCGTATGAGCTGAATCAACCGGCTGATGCCCTGCAAGGCAGCAAAGGCCGAACCGGCGATCACCGGCTTCATGTCGTTGGTGCCCAGCATGATGATGACGAGATCGAGCGGCGCATGCGTCTGCAGGATCGTCGGCAATACCTTCGCGCCGTTACGGTCGCAATCGGCGAGATGGTCATCGAAAGCCGTGGTGCGGCCGTTCAGCCCTTCCGGAATCATCCGGACCTGATCGCCGAGCGCCTTTTGCAGCACGCTCGGCCACCGATCTTCGAAAGCATGACGACCGATCGTTTCGGCGCTATAGCCCCATGTCAGCGAGTCGCCATAACACAGAACGGTCTTGGTCATGCATGCCTCCGTTTGACGACAAGGCTCAGACGAGCATCCCCATCGGATTTTCGATGTAGCCCTTGAAGGCCGCCAGCAGTTCCGCACCAAGCGCACCGTCGACGGCGCGATGGTCGGTCGACAGCGTGACGGTCATCATGGTGGCGATGGCCATCTCGCCCTTCTTGACGATCACACGCTGCTCGCCCGCGCCAACGGCCAAGATGGTCGCATGCGGCGGGTTGACGACGGCGGCGAAGTTCTTGACGCCCATCATGCCCATGTTGGACACGGCCGTCGTACCGCCCTGATACTCCTCGGGCTTCAGCTTGCGTTCCTTGGCGCGCTTGCCGTAGTCCTTCATCTCGTTGGAGATGGCCGAGAGGGTCTTCAGTTCGGCGCTGCGGATGATCGGCGTGATCAGGCCGCCCGGAATGGAAACGGCAACGCCGACATCGGCATGCTTGTGCTTGACCATGCTGCTGTCGGTCCACGACACATTGGCATCCGGAACGTCGCGCAGCGCCAGCGCCAGGGCCTTGATGACCATGTCGTTGACCGAGAGCTTGTAGGCCGGCGCACCGTCCTTCGACTTCGGTGCCGAATCGTTGAGCTGCGTGCGCAGCGCCAGCAGCGCGTCGAGTTCGCAATCGACCGAGACGTAGAAGTGCGGGATCGTCTGCTTGGATTCCTGCAGGCGCTTGGCGATCGTCTTGCGCATGCCGTCATGCGGCACGAGCTCGTAGGAACCGGGCTCGAACAGCTTGAGGACGGCATCGTCCGACATGCCCTTCGGCGCGGCTGCGGCCGGAGCCTGTGCAGCAGCGGCCGGCTGGGCGGCGGGAGCAGCCGCCGGAGCGGCTTTGCCAACACCGCCGGAGACGGCGGCTTCGATGTCCTTCTTGACCACACGGCCATGCGGGCCGGAGCCGACGAGCGCAGTCAGATCGATGCCGGATTCCTTAGCAAGACGCCGAGCGAGCGGCGATGCGAAGGTGCGATGACCATCCGTCGAGAGAGCCGCAGGCGCGGCCGGCGCCGGCTGAGCGGCCGGTGCGGACTGGGCTGGAGCCGTGTCTGCCTTCGGCGCAGGTGCAGGTGCCGCAGCAGCCGGAGCAGCGGCGCCCGAGGCAGCGGCAGAGACATCCTCGCCTTCGCCAGCCAGAACCGCGATCAGCGCATTGACCTTGACGCCTTCGGTGCCGGCGGGAACGACGATCTTGGCAACGGTGCCTTCATCGACGGCCTCGACTTCCATCGTCGCCTTATCGGTCTCGATCTCGGCGATGACGTCACCGGACTTGATCTTATCGCCTTCCTTGACCAGCCATTTGGCGAGGTTGCCCTCTTCCATGGTCGGCGAGAGGGCAGGCATGGTGATGTTGATAGGCATCGAAGAGCCCTCCCCTTATTTGTAGCAAACGGCTTTCACCGCATCGACCACTTCACCGACATTCGGAAGCGCCAGCTTCTCGAGATTGGCGGCGTAGGGCATGGGCACATCCTTGCCAGCGATCGTCAGGATCGGCGCATCGAGATAGTCGAAGGCCTGCTGCATGACGCGGGTTGCGATTTCCGTGCCGACGGAGGACTGCGGATAGCCTTCCTCGACGGTCACCAGGCGACCGGTCTTCTTGACCGATTCGATGACGGTCGGCAGGTCCATCGGGCGGATGGTACGAAGGTCGATTAGCTCGACATCGATGCCCTGGGCTTCGAGCTCGGCAACCGCCTTGGTGGCATAGGTCATGCCGATGCCGAAGGAGACGACCGTTGCGTCCTTGCCGGAGCGATGGATGCGGGCCTTGCCGATCGGCACAACGAAATTGTCGAGCTTCGGCACATCGAAGTGCTGACCGTAGAGAATTTCGTTTTCAAGGAAGATGACCGGGTTCGGATCGCGGATCGCGGCCTTCAGCAGGCCCTTGGCGTCGGCTGCCGTATAGGGCATGACGACCTTGAGGCCCGGAATTTGGCTGTACCAGGCCGCATAGTCCTGGCTGTGCTGAGCGGCGACGCGGGCTGCCGCGCCGTTCGGGCCGCGGAAGACGATCGGAGCGCCCATCTGGCCGCCGGACATGTAGAGCGTCTTGGCAGCGGAATTGATGATGTGGTCAATCGCCTGCATGGCGAAGTTGAAGGTCATGAACTCGACGATCGGGCGAAGGCCGGCCATGGCAGCACCGACGCCGACACCGGCAAAGCCGTGCTCGGTGATCGGGGTATCGACAACGCGGCGGGGGCCGAATTCCTGCAGCAGGCCCTGGGTAACCTTGTAGGCGCCCTGGTATTCGGCAACTTCTTCGCCCATGACGAAGACGTCCGGATCGGCGCGCATTTCTTCGGCCATGGCATCGCGCAGCGCTTCACGCACTGTCATCGACACCATTTCCGTGCCGGCCGGAATTTCCGGATCGGCAGGGGCGGCTTTCGGCTGTGCCGGAACGGGCGCCGGGGCAGCGGCGGCGGGCGCTTCGGTCTTGACCGGTTCGGCGGCCGGAGCGGCCTTCGCCGTCGAGATGTCCGAAGCGGATTCGCCGTCCTGCAACAGGATCGCGATCTTGGTGTTGACCTTGACGCCTTCGGTGCCGGCTTCGATCAGCAGCTTGCCGATCGTGCCTTCGTCGACGGCTTCCACTTCCATCGTGGCCTTGTCGGTCTCGATTTCGGCAATGACGTCGCCGGAGGTGACCTTGTCACCTTCCTGCTTGAGCCACTTGGAAAGGGTGCCCTCTTCCATCGTCGGAGAGAGGGCAGGCATGAGAATATCGATGGGCATGGATCGTCCCTCCCCGATTTAGAGCAGAATGTCGGTGTAGAGCTCGGAAGCATCCGGCTCCGGATCGTTCTGGGCGAAATCGGCACTGTCGGCGACGATATCGCGGACATCCTTGTCGATCGCCTTCAGATCGTCTTCCGACGCCCAGCCCTTTTCCAGAAGGCGGGCGCGAACCTGCTCGATCGGGTCATGCTCGGAGCGCATCTTCTGCACTTCGTCCTTGGACCGATACTTGGCCGGGTCCGACATGGAATGGCCGCGGTAGCGATAGGTCAGCATTTCCAGAATGATCGGGCCCTTGCCGGACCGGCAATATTCGACAGCTTCGTCGGCAGCGGCCTTGACGGCGCGGACATCCATGCCGTCGACCTGAATGCCGGGAATGCCGAAGGAGGAGCCGCGCTTGGAGAAGTCCGCCTGCGCGGTGGCGCGCGCCGTCGACGTGCCCATGGCGTAACGGTTGTTCTCGATCACGTAGATCACCGGCAGCTTCCAGAGCTGCGCCATGTTGAAGCTTTCGGAGACCTGGCCCTGGTTGGCGGCGCCATCGCCGAAATAGGCGACGCTGACATTGTCATTGCCGCGGTACCAGTTGGCGAAGCCGAGGCCCGTGCCGAGCGCGACCTGCGCGCCGACGATGCCGTGGCCGCCGTAGAAGTTCTTTTCCTTGGAGAACATGTGCATGGAGCCACCCTTCCCTCGGGAATAGCCGCCCCGGCGTCCGGTAAGCTCGGCCATAACGCCGCGGGCGCTCATGCCGGTTGCCAGCATGTGACCGTGGTCGCGGTAGCCGGTGATGACCTGATCGCCTTCCTTCAGCGCCAGTTGCATGCCGACGACGACAGCTTCCTGGCCAATGTAAAGGTGACAGAAACCGCCGATGAAGCCCATGCCGTAGAGCTGGCCGGCCTTCTCTTCGAAGCGGCGGATCAGGAGCATCTCACGATAGGCCTTGAGCTCCTCATCGCGGTCGAAATCCGCGATCGCACCACCATTGGTGTCTTTGACAGGCTTGGATGTTGTCTTACGGCTGGAAACGGACGCGGTTTTTCGCGGCGCCATTCAACCCTCCCTATGTGAGTAGCCTCGTTTTGTAGTGCCGCGTAACATAGGGAAGATTGCTCGCCACAGCAATGCTATAATTGCATGGCTCATATTCTTTGCAAGCGATTGATATGCTTACAAAAAAGGCAATTAATCGAAATTCGGTTAATTGCGGCTATTTGTTGAAAATAACGATCTCGTCGGCTTTGGAATAGGTCAGTTGATAGCGCGCATATTGGTCGAGCATATCCTTGTCCAGCGAGCCATCGCTGAGCAAAGCTACTTCCTTTTCAAGGTGTTCGCGCCTGGCGACGAGATCGGCAAGCTCCTTGCCGCGGTCGATGCGCTGCTTCTCGAAAACCTCGGTTGCCTTCAGACCGTAGTCGCCGTGAACGCAGTGGTAGCCGAAATAGCTCACGAAGGCGACCGTGATAGCGGGGAGAACGAAACGGCCGAACTTTCTCTTCTTATGATATTTTGTCCACATACTCGCTTGCTCAAAAGGCTCTACCGAGAATGATCCCGACCTCAGGTCCGCACAACGGGTTTCCGGATAAGATCATGCTAAATCAAACATCTACGACAACACTAGCCGCCAGAGATTAACCATCCGTTGACTCTGCCATTTTTCCAACAAAAAACCGCGCCCTAAGGCGCGGTTCAAGAGCTGGAAATTATTGGCTTATAAGGCGACTCGGATTGTTACCCGACGCAGAATAGGCCTTTGCGAAAATCCCTCGGATTTTCAGGGGTATGCATTATCAGCCGCGAAGGATGGAACGGCCGGCATATTGTGCCTGCGGGCCGAGCGCTTCTTCGATGCGGATGAGCTGGTTGTACTTGGCAAGACGATCCGAACGCGACAGCGAGCCGGTCTTGATCTGACCGCAGTTGGTGGCAACAGCGAGATCGGCAATGGTCGAATCTTCGGTTTCGCCGGAACGGTGCGACATGACGGCCGTGTAGTTGGCCTTGTGCGCGGTTTCGACGGCGTCGAGGGTCTCGGTCAGCGAGCCAATCTGGTTGACCTTGACGAGGATCGAGTTGGCGACACCCATGCGGATACCATCGCGCAGACGAGCCGAGTTGGTGACGAACAGGTCGTCGCCGACGAGCTGCGTCTTCTTGCCGGTCAGTTCGGTCAGGATCTTCCAGCCTTCCCAATCGTCTTCGGCCATGCCGTCTTCGATCGAGATGATCGGATATTTGGCGGCGAGTTCGGCGAGGTACTCGGCCATGGCGCCGGATTCCAGCGTGCGGCCTTCACCTTCCAGAACGTACTTGCCGTCCTTGAAGAATTCCGTCGAAGCGCAGTCGAGGCCGAGAGCGATTTCTTCGCCGGGCTTGTAGCCGGCCTTTTCGATGGACTTCATGATGAAGTCGAGGGCAGCCGGCGCGCTGGAAAGGCCGGGCGCGAAACCGCCTTCGTCGCCGACATTGGTGTTGTGGCCCTGCGATGCCAGTTCCTTCTTGAGGACGTGGAAGATTTCCGAGCCCATGCGGACGGCGTCGCGAAGGGTATCTGCGCCGACCGGCAGGATCATGAATTCCTGGAAGTCGATCGGGTTATCGGCATGAGCGCCGCCGTTGATGATGTTCATCATCGGAACCGGCAGCAGACGGGCGTGAGCGCCGCCGACGTAACGGTAGAGCGGCAGGTTGGCGCTCTGGGCGGCAGCCTTGGCGGTTGCGAGCGATACGCCGAGGATGGCGTTGGCACCGAGGCGCGACTTATTCGGCGTGCCGTCGAGCTCGATCATGATGTTGTCGATCTGGATCTGGTTTTCCGCGTCAATGCCGCCGATCGCGTCGAAGATCTCGGTGTTGACGGCTTCGACGGCCTTCTCGACACCCTTGCCATGATAACGCTTGCCTCCGTCGCGAACTTCGACGGCTTCATGCGCGCCGGTCGAAGCGCCCGACGGAACCGCAGCGCGGCCCATGCTGCCGTCTTCCAGGTACACATCGACTTCGACGGTGGGATTGCCACGGCTGTCGAGAATCTCGCGGGCGATAATGTCGGTGATTGCGGTCATGATAGCTTCCTGCTCGCTGGGTTATAAATCGATTGAAATCTGTCTAAGTCGAAGATGCGGAAATTACAATGCCGCCCCGCATCCTCGATTGAAGCGCCTACAGGCCGCATAGCGCAAGTTCATGTCAGCCTGTTGAACGCCTCCCATTTTTCAGGCCTTGGCGATCGCGTCGAAGGCAAGCAGCTTTTCCAGAAGCCGCGGCATGTCCTTCAGATACACCATGTTCGGACCGTCCGAAGGGGCATTGTCCGGATCCTCATGCGTCTCGACGAAGAGGCCGGCGACGCCGACAGCGACCGCTGCGCGCGCCAGGGTTTCGACGAATCGGCGGTCGCCGCCCGTCGAACCACCCTGTCCGCCCGGCTGCTGCACCGAATGCGTCGCATCGAAAATCACCGGCGCGCCCATCGCCGCCATGATCGGCAGCGAGCGCATGTCGGAAACGAGCGTATTGTAACCGAAAGACGCGCCGCGCTCGCACAGAAGCACATTGGGATTGCCGCTCTCATTCAGCTTGGCGAGCACGTTCTTCATGTCCCAGGGCGCGAGGAACTGACCCTTCTTGACGTTGACGACGCGGCCGGTCTTGGCGGCTGCGACGAGAAGATCGGTCTGGCGCGACAGAAAGGCCGGGATTTGCAGAATATCGACCGTCTTGGCGACAATGGCGCACTGTTCTTCCGTATGGATGTCGGTCAAGACTGGAAAGCCATATTCCTTCTTGAGATCGGCAAAGACCTCCAATGCCTTTTCCAGCCCGATGCCGCGCTTGCCAGAGAGCGACGTGCGGTTCGCCTTGTCGAAGGACGACTTGTAGACAAGACCGATACCGAGCTTATCGCAGAGTTCCTTCAACACGCCGGCGATCATGAAGGCATGATCGCGGCTTTCCATCTGGCAGGGGCCGGCGATCAGCGACAGCTTGGCGCTATTGGAAAACAGAACCTTGGATGCGCCCTCGCCGACGATCACTTCGGAATTGGTGCTCATGCTATCTCCTCGAAGGCGAACAACGCGCCCTGTCCGGGGGCGGGCTTTGCCAAAATACGATTGTTCTTACGCGTATATGTGACGCCGTTAGCAGCCAAATGCGACGATGTCACGGAAAGATCGCGCGTCTTGAAAAGGATTGCCCGTGCGCGAAGGCCGGGATCGTCCCCCGACAAGGATAGATCGTAGAAGGCTTCCATGCCTTCTGGGGTCAGAACCTCGATCCCGGTATTGGCCGCGTGGATCGTCAGGCCGAAGGAATGATCCGATATCTTTGGCCTATCGACGACCTGCTCGAAAAAGCCACGGTACGCAGCCGGCTTCGGCGCCGAGACGGCAACCCTTGCTATGCCGGTCACGCCATTGGCATGCCGCTCCAGGGCGCCGCGATCGGCCGGCAATGGATTGATGCGCTGGCAGCAGAAGGTGAAGAAATCCGGCGAACGCAAATCGGCTGCGAAAGCAAGACGGAAACCTGCCGTCACCTCCGAGCCATCCGGCATACGCATCGGCCGGGCAAAATCCAGCATGTTTCCGGCTGATATGGTGTTGACCCGGAATCGTTCGTCATCGGCGACCGCATCGTCCGTGCCGAAAACGACGGCCGAAAACCCCTCATCGCCGATGCGAAAACGGTAGGCTTGGTCGCGGGCGACGAAAACATTGCCCTCCCCCACGCTCGCCTCGCACTGCTCCTGCGATGCAACACCCAAGGGCTCCAGATAGGTCCTGTCAGCAAAGAAAACGCAGGCATTCTCCGTGCCGAAGGGATGTCGGGCATCGGACGCTACGGTGAAACCAAGCTTGCCCAGCCGCTCCCGCGCCAAGGCGATATTGACCGTCGGCAGAACGAGATGATCCAGCGGATGCGGCGATGAGGTCATGGTCTCCCCCTTCATTCGTCGGCAGGTTTGCGCCCATCTGCCGCTCAATTCAAGATCAAAGCGTCGGAGCAGACGACAGAAGAGCGCTCCCGCAAAAATCCGCACGCGAACTAGCCGAATTATATATGTGCTGGCACCAAACTCTCCCTTGTGAGAGGGCAATAATTCGAGCAATATCCGCATCATACTGCAATAAATGATCTGTAGCGCGGCAACAGGTAAGTGATACGGGTGAGGATAGCGCCGAAAGGTCCGTTTCCCGGCAGCAAGACGAAGACGCGCATTCTTCAGTTCGGATTGTCCAACGGCAACGCAATTCACCATCCGATCTCGGAAAGGCAGAAGAGCGGCCTGTCGTTACTTCTATCTTTGCAGCAGTACTCAATCTGATTGTCGGGTGCTTGGGGGAGACATGCGCTTGATGCTCGTCGAGGGGGCGCCCATACGCCCGGTCTTACATTTGACGGCTTCTCTTTGTCTGGCCTTGGTGGGGCACGTCCGAAGGTTCACGAATTCTGTCGCCCGCTTGATTTCCCTTATGCCCAGCGGCTTGGTCGCCGTTGCACTTATCCTTGTTTTCACGGCTATTGCGCCGCAACTGTGCCACGCGCAGACCCCCGAAACGGCCCCCACAGCACCGCCTGCAAAGCTATCGGAATTGCTGCGTCTGATGAATGATCCGGAGCTGCGCCAATGGCTGGAAAAGCGGCAAGCAGCCGAGCAACAGCCGGCACCTTCGGCGACGGCGACGCTGGTCGAAACCGGAGAGGCCCGCGCTCGCGCCCGATATAAGGCGCTGCGGTCGGCGATTCCCAATGTACCGGGGCAGCTCGCCGCTGCAGCGAGTAGGGTGCGTGAGCAGGCAAGGAACAACGGCTTTGCGCCTGCCGTCGTCATGTTCGCCGCATTGGTCTGCGTCGGTCTCGCTGCGGAATGGTTTTTCAAGAAAACCGTCCTGAAAGCCCAGTTTCCAAATCCTCTTGTCGCACATACGATCGGAGAATTAGGACCGTGGATCACTTTCACCCTCGTCAGCTCCGCCATTTTCCTAGCCATAGACTGGCCGCCGCTACTGCATGTGGTGATCCTGTTTTATCTGACGGCATTCATTGCCGCTCGCCTCGCATTTGCCGTCTGCAGACTATCGATGGACGCGGGCTCTCTGTCGGCCTTCGGCTATCGCAGGGCTTGTCTCTTCATTGCCGTTTTGGCGATAGCCGGCGCCACGACGTCGCTGACCAGACCGCTCTCCATCGACGGAGATGTCGGCACCGTCGTCTCCCACGGGTTCTCCATTCTCCTATTGCTGATCACGCTCGAAGCCGTGTGGCGGCGACCGGCCAAGGAAACCGCTGCCCGACAGTTAACGCTTATGAACATCCTTTATTCACTCTACGTTGCCTGCCTCTGGCTTCTTTGGGTGGCCAACTTCGTCGGCCTTTTCTGGCTTGGCATCTATGTCGTTGTTCTTCCGGGGCTATTGACTGCCGTCGGACGGACGGCCGAAGCATTCGCAAAGGGACGCTGGCCTAGTGACAACAAGAACAGTGCGCGCATGGTGCTGGCCGTCCGCGGTGCGCGCGCGCTCGTCATCGTAGCCGCGGTCGCCTGGATTACCGTCGTCTGGCACTATGATCCCAACATCCTCGCACGAGAAAATCCGGCGATCGACGCCGCTGTTCGCGGTGCGCTGAAGAGCGTCGTCGTTCTGATTTTGGCCGATCTCTGCTGGCAATTGTCGAGGGCATTCATTGACGAGAAATTGAGCGCCGCCGACAGCAGTGCCTCCTCGCCATCGGCGGAAGCCGCGCGCGCGGGCCGCCTTCGCACCCTGTTGCCGATCTTCCGCAACGCGCTGGCAGCCATCGTTATCGCAGCCGCCGTCCTCACCGTGCTGTCCGAAATGGGCGTGCAGATCGGGCCGTTGATTGCGGGGGCCGGCATATTCGGCGTGGCGATCGGCTTCGGCTCGCAAACGCTCGTCAAGGATATCGTCAGCGGCATTTTCTACCTGATGGACGATGCCTTCCGCGTCGGCGAATACGTTCAAAGCGGCAGCTACAAGGGAACCGTGGAATCTTTCAGCCTGCGTTCCGTCAGGCTTCGACATCATCATGGTCCGGTGTTCACAGTTCCCTTCGGCGAACTCGGCGCCGTTCAGAACATGAGCCGCGACTGGGCGATCGATAAATTCCTGCTACGGGTTCCGTTCAATACCGACGTCACCAAGGCGAAAAGGATCGTCAAGCAAATCGGAGAGCAGTTGAAAGAAGATCCGGAAATCGGACCGCAGATTCTTGAAACCCTGAAAATGAAGGGGGTGGAGCAAATTGGCGACTTCGGTATCGAACTGAGTTTTGCCTTTACCGCCCTCCCCGGTCGGCAAACCTACATACGGCGCCAGGCCTATACCATGATCCGCGACGCATTCATGGAAAACGGCATCGACTTCGCTCAGCCGACAGTGCAGGTGGGTGGCGAGGAAAAATCCGATGCCGCGATCGCAGCCATGACACTGCAGAGAAAGAAGATCGCTGAGCAAATGACGCAATCGGCAGCGCCGCCGACCTGAACGTTCGCGCGAGATCAGTAACCAGCCTCATCTCCGCGCGCTTCTTTGGCAAGGCGACACCTCTGGGGCGGATACCGGATGACGTTGGACAGAAAGGAGATCCAATGTGCTGAACGACCATCTGACGTCTATTGCCGCGCACGTTATTCAGATAGCGCTGACAGCGGTCTTTCTGCTGGCGGGCACTGCCGGGTGCCTCAATGTCTTTTCGGCCAGGCTCGCCCGCGTCTCCGACCGGGTCAACAGCCTTTTCGAACGGGTGACCTCTGAGGACCCGGATGAAACACGGTTGCTGCAGCTCTACTATCTGCGGCGGCGAACATTGGCGCTGGAGATCGCAGTTCTGCTCGGCACGACATCGGGCGTGTTCACATGCCTTGCGACGCTCGGCCTCATGGGCGGTGCGATTCGCCAGCAGTTTCGCGAGCAATTGCTGCTCTGGCTCTTTGGGCTTGCCGTCTTCGCACTCATGGGCGCCTTTGTGGCCTTTCTCGTCGAGATGATTCTGGCCGGGCGCAGCATGCTAAGGCAGATCGCCAACGACCGTACCTTGCTCGAGCACCGGCACGGGAGTTCGAGGAAAAGTTCAACCTATTGATATCCCGTCGAATATTACTACGGATGGCACCAATCCCGGCCCCTCAGAAATCCGGATTCCCAGTCAGATCCATAGCTTGCTCTCCATGGTTCGGAGAGTGTCGTCCTCCAAAGAGCTTATAGAACGAAGAACATGGCTTTTCGCCGCCTTGGAGATAATCAGTTTTGGGATCGTCCGAAATTTTGCTTCGCCCGATTCCGCATATATTTCTGCTATTTAGTTTGAAGGTGCCGGGAAAAAATCATCTGCCCGGGACCTGTTATGTTCCCCATTTATTTGATGCACCTACAAAATGTTCACCGAAATTTAAGGGCTTGCGGAACACATATGGAACATATAGTGTCCGTTCTGGATTTGTTTCACGACACCTTCTCAGTCCCGAGGTTCAAAACGATGTTGACGCGCAAGCAGCAGGAACTGCTTCTCTTCATTCACGAACGAATGAAGGAGTCCGGTGTTCCGCCATCTTTCGACGAGATGAAGGATGCGCTGGACCTTGCGTCCAAATCCGGTATTCACCGTCTCATCACGGCTTTGGAAGAGCGCGGCTTCATCCGTCGCCTGCCGAACCGAGCCCGAGCGCTGGAGGTCATCAAGCTGCCGGAGGCCTATAGCCCGAGCCTGCAGCCTCGCCGCGGCTTTTCGCCAAGCGTCATCGAGGGTAGCCTTGGCAAGCCGCAACTTGTGCCGCCGCCCGCACCCGCAAAGCCGGTGAGTGAGGACAACAACAGTTCGGTTTCGGTACCCGTCATGGGCCGCATTGCCGCCGGCGTTCCGATCTCGGCCATCCAGAACAATACTCACGACATCACCGTTCCCGCCGACATGCTCGGCTCCGGCGAGCATTATGCGCTGGAGGTCAAGGGCGACTCGATGATCGATGCCGGCATCTTTGATGGCGATACCGTCATCATCCGCAACGCCACGACCGCCAATCCCGGCGACATCGTCGTCGCTCTCGTCGATGATGAAGAGGCGACATTGAAGCGCTTCCGCCGCAAGGGAGCCTCGATCGCGCTTGAAGCGGCAAACCCTGCTTACGAAACCCGCATCTTCGGGCCGGATCGAGTGAAGGTACAAGGCAAGCTCGTCGGTCTCATTCGCCGCTATCACTGACCGGTGACGCCGGCTTGAGCGGCGCGCCAAAAGTGTCTGTTCGCCAGTCGTAGGAGCGATGCAGGCTCCATGGCCGCGAAAGGTTTTCAAACGCTGCCGTCATTATCGGTTTATCGGTGCTAAGGCTCATTTCGATGGACCCTGTGCGGCGCAATGTTGCACCTGTGAAGAGCGTGGCGCCAGAGCGGCAGCGATCAAGACGCAGCCGTACGGAGGTGATGACGATATTGGCCGTGTCGCAGGCCGGAGCGAGATAGGCGGCATCTTCAATGGTGACAAGCATGTCGCCATTATCCAGCATTGCCACGCACCATGCACCTTTTTGGCAGGCGAAACCGCCCGGCCCGGCCGCGTCTAATGCCGCATCCATCGCCTTTCGAACGGTGCTCTGTTCTTCGGAATTCAGGCGACGATGCTTGTCTGATTTGCTGATTTTGGGGAGCTGACTATCCGGCGGAAGCATCGTTGGCGGTTGCTGCTCGGTGATCGCCAATGCTCTTTGCCACTGCTCGAAGATGAAATCCGGCGGTTTTTCGCGGTTTGTCGTCAGCGCACCGTTGCGCAACAAGGCGACCAGCGTGCCGTCCTCGGAGATCATGAGATCAGGCTTCAGGACACCGGGGCCGAGCGCCACGACTGCGACCGAACCGGTGATCAAGAGCGCACCTGCATGTCGCAGCCATGTTCTCAGCAAGGTCATCAGCAAGAAGCCGGCTATGACCGTCGGGAACAGCCAGACCGGCAGCCGGCCGAAGGGAATATTACCGCCCCAGGCGGCAACCGTTTTGGCAATGACGATGACGACATCAAGTCCCCAGCCGGTTATCTGCCAGAAAGGGGCATCAACGCCAAATGGCATCAGTAGCGTCGCCGCCATGCCAAACGGCATGACGACAAAGGAGACGACCGGCATAGCCGCCAGATTGGCAACGAGGCCATATGTCGCCAACCGGTGAAAATGTTCTATCGAGAAGATTGCCGTCGATGCGCCGCCTATAAAAGAGGTCGACAATATGCTTCCGAAGAAACGGGAAACGAAGAGCAGCGGACGCATGACCCGGAACCGGGAGAGAACGCTCTCCCGATGCGGCCTCCTCGCCCAGAGCGAATAGCCGGACACCAACGCCAGGGTCGCGGCGTAAGACATCTGAAAACTTGGTCCGAGCGCCTGCGAAGGCGACAGTATGAGAATGACTATCGCCGATAGCGCCACGTTGCGCAGGCTGATGGATGGCCGGTCGAAGAGCACGGCGATCAGCATGATCGCCATCATGATGAAGGCACGCTCCGCGGATACCCCGAAGCCGGAAATGAGGTAATAAGCCGTCACTGTGACCAGCGCGCCGAAGGCCGCAATCTTCTTCGTTGGCCAAGCCTGTGCCACGCCGAAAAACAGACTGAGGGCATAGCGTAAACCGACATAAAAGATGCCCGCGGAGAGCGCCATGTTTAGGCCGGAGATGGCGATGATATGCGCAAGACCCGAGGTCCGCAGCGCTTCGGTCGTGTCGTCTGAGATCGCTCGTCTCTCATCGGTGACAAGCGAAGCCGCAAAGGCGCCGGTGTCTCCGGGCAAAAGCGTCCTGATTCTATCGCCGATATGGCTGCGCAAACCGGCAAGCCAGATATCCGCCTTGTCGAGGACCGATCCCTGAACTACATCACTAGTCGGTGACAATAGTGTCGGCGTTCCATAGGCAAAGCCATTCGCGCCGGTGCCATCGAAATAGGCGCTGAAGGCGAAATCGTTGAGGCCGGGCAAGGCAGGTCCGGCCGGCGGCGTCAACCGCGCTCTACCCTGAATGCGGTCGCCGAGTTCGAAGGGCTGGAGCTGTTTGCGCACGAAAATGGTGATCTGCGCCGGCGGCCTGCGAATGGTCGGTTTTTCCGTTGCCTCCAGGGCGACGACATAGCGCCAATGGCCCTTGTCGTCGGCTTCACGCCGTTCGATCCGCCCGGTGATGGTGGTCGTCACCGCAGAGTCGAGCATCACCGTCGATGCGCGCCAGGTTTCGCATTGCGCCAGAGCCATGCCGGAGCACATCAGCATGCCGGCAAACAATATGTGCCGTAGCACTCGCCCCGCGTGCTGCTGGCGGAAGAATGCGACAGCGAAGATAAGGAGGGCCGCAAAAACAGCTTGCGGCGGCGGATCGGCTCCGACCGAGAACCAGACGATCGCGCCGGCGCCGATGTAGACCGGCGCAAATAGCATCGCGCGACCGTGCGCCGCCTCTTCTTCGGCTAAATGGTAAATGCCGGGTCGGATGCTGCCCGCCGCGAGGCGAAGGCGGGCAATAAGCGCGGCATGGTCCTGTGTCCGCTCCGGCCGCGACGCTTTGGCACGAGAAATAACGGCGCCCACGCCCTCCTCGCGCACGGCAACCGCAGCCAATTCCCGACTATCCACCTGCGGATCCGGTGCCTCTAAATTAGGCATATACTCCAGCGCCCACGCAAAACTACAGCTATAGCGAGAGTTTTGCCGTCACCGGCCAGTGATTTCAACTGAAATCGGCGTCATCGCCGACAAATGACGCTAATTCACGCTTGCGCAAAATGGTCCCTTCTACCGCAGTGCCCAAAAGTTGATACCGCAATGCACAAATAGGCGTAAGGATAACTTGGCATTAGGCTCTGGATCATATAGCTAATCGTTAGTCGCTTAACCCTTTGGCGCTTTTTAAGGCGCCAATCCCGCCAAATCTTGGAGGATCAGCATGACGGAACAAAGCGCGAAACTAACTTGGGGTGAAAAGACGGTGGATTTGCCGGTTAAGTCCGGAACCATCGGCCCAAGTGTCATTGATATTGGTGCCCTTTATAAGAACACCTCCACTTTCACCTACGATCCTGGCTTCACTTCGACTGCGTCGTGCGAATCCAGCATCACCTTTATTGATGGCGACGAAGGCGTTCTGCTGCATCGCGGTTATCCGATCGAACAGCTTGCCGAACACGGCGACTTCCTCGAAGTCTGTTACCTGCTGCTCTACGGCGAATTGCCGACCGCAGCCCAGAAGAAGGACTTCGATTACCGGGTCGTGCACCACACCATGGTGCATGAACAGATGTCTCGCTTCTTCACCGGCTTCCGTCGCGATGCGCATCCGATGGCCGTCATGTGCGGCTGCGTCGGCGCTCTGTCGGCCTTCTATCACGACTCCACCGACATCACCGATCCGCACCAGCGCATGGTCGCAAGCCTGCGCATGATCGCCAAGATGCCGACGCTTGCCGCCATGGCTTACAAGTACCATATCGGCCAGCCCTTCGTTTACCCGAAGAACGACCTCGATTATGCGTCGAACTTCCTGCGCATGTGCTTTGCCGTGCCCTGCGAAGAATATGTGGTCAACCCGGTGCTTGCCCGCGCCATGGACCGCATCTTCATCCTGCACGCCGATCACGAGCAGAATGCGTCGACATCGACGGTTCGCCTCGCGGGCTCTTCCGGTGCCAACCCCTTTGCTTGCGTCGCCGCCGGCATCGCCTGCCTCTGGGGTCCCGCTCACGGCGGCGCCAACGAAGCGGCGCTCAACATGCTGACGGAAATCGGCACGGTTGACCGCATTCCGGAATATATCGCCCGCGCCAAGGACAAGAACGATCCGTTCCGGCTGATGGGCTTCGGTCATCGCGTCTACAAGAACTACGATCCGCGCGCCAAGATCATGCAGAAGACGGCGCACGAGGTTCTCGGCGAACTCGGCATCAAGGACGATCCGCTGCTCGACATCGCGATCGAACTGGAGCGTATCGCGCTGACCGATGACTATTTCATCGAGAAGAAGCTTTACCCGAATGTCGACTTCTACTCCGGCATCACGCTGAAGGCTCTCGGCTTCCCCACGACCATGTTCACGGTGCTGTTTGCGCTTGCCCGCACCGTCGGCTGGATCGCCCAGTGGAACGAGATGATCGAAGATCCGGAACAGCGTATCGGCCGCCCGCGCCAGCTCTATACCGGCGAACCGCAGCGCGAATACGTTCCGGTTTCCAAGCGTTAAGCCGAAGAAGCGAGACAACAAAAAAACCCGGTCAGAAATGGCCGGGTTTTTTCTTGGACAGGACATCGAGAACGATCGCCGCCGCCTTTTCGCCGGGCGGCTCCTCGGTCTGCATCCGCTGCCAGACCAGATCGTAACCCTGAAGCATGGCTGCACGCTCGGGCGTATCGCTCGATAGCCGCTCCATATAGCGCGCCAGCAGACCGGGACGCAGCACGTCATTAATCAGCTCGGGCACGACGGCATAATCGGCAATCAGGTTCGGCAGAGCTGCTGTCCAGGTCTTGATGCGCGAGAGTACGAATCGGGCAAGCCACTCCGTCTTGTAGGCCGAGACGACGGGAACGCCCGCAAGGCCCAATTCCAGCACCACGGTGCCGGAAGCCGCCATCGCCGCATCCGCTTCCGCGAAAGCGTTCCATTTGGCATCCTGGCCGACAAAGACATCCGGCTTGACGCGCCAGTTTTCAAGGAGGGAGCGCACCAATGCCTCTTGTCGCGGAACGGTCGGCAACACGTAACGAACGCGATCGTTTCGCCGGCTAAGCTCCGTCACCGCCTGCTCGAAAACCGGCAGAAGCTGGCGGATTTCCGAGGAACGCGAACCGGGAAGCAACAGGATCGTCTTCTCTCCGTCAGGCGCGCCGAGAGGGCGAAGCGCACGCCGGCGGCGGGTTTCGACCAAGCTCGAATCCACCGTCAGCCGATGGCCGACATAGGTCGTGGCCGGCCCCGCCAAGCGCTGCATCGCTGCCGGCTCGAACGGCAGGATGGCGAGGACATGATCGACATAGGCGAGCATTTTCTGCGCGCGATATTCTTTCCACGCCCACACGCTCGGGCAGACATAGTCGACGACCGGCAAGTCCGGCAGCGCCGCGCGCACCTTCTTGGCAACGCGATGGGTGAAATCCGGGCTATCGATGATCAGGAGCACGTCCGGCTTGGCTGCGATGATGGCGTCCGCCGTCTGGCGGATGCGGGCAAGCAGTTTCGGCAGTCGCTTGATGACCTGCGCAAAACCCATAATCGACAGTTCGGAATAATCGAAAAGCGAACGCAGACCCTGCGCTTCCAGGGCATCGCCACCAACGCCGATCAGTTCGACGGCGCCATCGTAACGTTGCTTCAATGCCGCGACGAGATCGCCGCCGAGCAGATCGCCGGAGACCTCGCCGGCTACGACAGCAAGCTTTAACGGCGCATCGCTCACATAAAACCCTCCGCGCTAAGGCCGCGATCGATGCCGCAGACGAAAAGCCCAGCTTCGTCGGCAGCCGCAATGACCGCTTCGCGCTCCAGCACCAGCGCCCTGCCCGCCTCGACGGCGACGCCGGCAAGGCCGGCCTTCTTTGCGTTGAACACGGTCGAAACCCCGATCGACGGAAGGTCGGCGCGCACATCCTGCTGCGGCTTGCAGAGCTTCACCAATACGCCCCGGCGACGCGCCGATATGCGCCCTTCGGCCCGCAAACCGGCGACGCGCTCGATCATCTTGTCTGTGCCCTCGGCGCCCTCCAGCGCCACGACACGGCCGCCGACGCTGACGGCACCCTGCCCGACATCCAGCAATCCAAGGGCAATGGCTGCCTTCGCTCCCTGCGCGATATCGCGCAGATCCTCTTCCGATGGCGAGAAACGGCCGAGCGGCCCGGTGGTCGCCAGCAGATCCGGCGCGATCTCATGCGCGCCGACGACGCGGACACCGCCGGCCTCGATCAAACGGATAACCATCTGCAGCACAGCATTGTCGCCGCCGGAAAGAAGGGTGCGGATGGTCGACGGCAATTCCTTGATCACGCGCCAAGTCGGACGCACATCGCGCCAGGGCGGACGACGCGCGACAGCGCCGGACATGACGACCCGGTCGACTCCATAGCGGCGAAACATGGCCTCCAGGCCGGCAAAATTGCCGACGCCGAGATTGGCATGATCGAAAGCGGACCAGTCGCGATCCGCCTCATCCGTCAGCGCAATGATAACGGGATTTTCGCCTGCCTGCCGGGCGGCATCGGCAACATAGGCCGGCAAAAAGCCGCTGCCTGCGATGATCGCCAGCCTGCCCGCATGGTTTTGACCGCTCGCGGCCACCTCAGCCCTTACCGCGATTGGGCGACGACAATGCGCGATCGCTTTCGGCGGCGATGAAATCGAGGATCTCGATCACTTCCTTACAATCGGCATATTCTTCGCGGATCGCCGCCGCATTGTCGCGGATCGAGCCCTCGCCTTCGAAAATGCTCTTATAGGCGCGGCGAACCGTATGGATGACCGAACGCTCAATTCCGGCGCGCGTCATGCCGACAATATTGAGACCCGAGAGTACGCCTGGATTTCCGTTCAGCATGCCATAGGGAATGACGTCATAGCTGGCGGCCGAAAGACCGCCGATGAAGGCTTGACGGCCGATGCGGGTGAATTGATGCACCGCGCAGCCGCCGCCGAGGATGGCGCGGTCTTCGACGGTGACATGCCCGGCCAGCATGACATTGTTCGACATGATGACGTTGTTGCCGACGCGGCAATCATGGGCGACGTGGGAATTGGCAAGGAACAGGTTGTTGTTGCCGATGATGGTCTTGCCGCCGTAGTCGGCGGTACCGGTATTGATCGTCACGCCTTCGCGGATCGTGCAATTCTCGCCGACGTCCAGCGTCGTCTCTTCGCCGCCGTGATGCACGCTTTGCGGATCGCCACCGACGACCGCCATCGGGAATATCTTCGTGCCCTTGCCGATCGTCGTCCGGCCGGTCACAACCACATGCGTCAAGAGCTGAACAGCATCATGCAACACGACCTTGGGGCCGACATGGCAGAACGGGCCGACGACGACATTCTCGCCGATGACCGCTCCATCCTCAACGACCGCGAGCTTATGAATGCGCGCGCTTTTTGCAATACTGCTCATGCCTGCTCTTGGTCCTTCCGTACGATCATCGCGCCGATATCGGCCTCGGCAACCAGCGAGCCATCGACCTTGGCGTCGCAATGGAACTTCCAGATCGTACCGCGCTGCTTCAGCTTGACAACGTGGAATTCAACACGATCGCCAGGTACGACCGGCTTGCGGAAGCGGGCATTGTCGATCGTCATGAAGTAGACGAGATTGCCGCCGATTCCGTCCTTGCGGGCGCAGATCGCGCCTGCCGTCTGCGCCATACCTTCGATGAGCAGAACGCCCGGCATGATTGGCGATCCCGGGAAGTGGCCGGTAAACTGCGGTTCGTTTGCGGTGACGTTCTTGATGCCGATCGCGGAATTATCGCTATCGATCTCGATGATCTTGTCGACCATCAGGAAGGGATAGCGATGCGGCAAAAGCTTCATGATCTCGATGACGTCTGCCGACGACAGCGACGTCTTGGCTTCTTCAGTCATGCTCCGCACTCCCGTCCTTCTTTTCTCTGGCTCCTGACCGTTTTGCGATCTCCGCCGACTCTCTTAGAAAATCCCACAATGGCCGTGCCGGAAGGCCCGCATAGCGCTCGCCCGCCGGAATGCTGTTCATCACGCCGCTTTTGGCACCGATCTGAACACCGTCGCCGATATGAATATGGCCGTTCAAGCCCGCCTGACCACCGATCTGCACACCGTCGCCGATCACCGTGCTGCCGGCAATGCCGACCTGGCTGACGATCGCGCAGTGGCGGCCGATGCGGACGTTATGTCCGATCTGCACCTGATTGTCGATCTTGGTGCCCTCGCCGATGACAGTGTCATCCATGGTGCCGCGATCGATCGTGGTATTGGCGCCGATCTCGACATTGTCCTGAATGATGACACGGCCGATCTGCACGATCTTCACCATACCACGCGGGCTTGGCGCATATCCAAAACCATCCTGGCCGATACGCGCGCCATTGTGAATGATGACGCCATTACCGAGGTAGGAGCAAAGCACGCTGGCGCCGCCGCCGATCGTGCAATTGCGCCCGATCTTGACACCCGGCCCGATCATCGCGCCGGCTCCGATGCGCGTACCCTCCCCGATCTCAGCACCCGGTCCGATAACCGCGCACGGCTCAACGCCGACGTCAGCCTCAAGCTTGGCGGTCGGATCGATGAAGGCCGCCGGCGAAATCAGCGTTGGCGCAGAGGTCAGTGCAACCGGACGCATGGCTTGCGGATGCAGCAGAGCGCCCGCCAGCGCGAAATCCGTGTGCGGCTTTCTGGAAAGGAGAACCGGGATATGCGCGGGAACGAAAGACTTCAGCGCCGGCAAGCAAATGATCGCCGAAGCCCGACAGGTCTCCAGTTCCGCACGATTCTTCCGGGAGAGAATGTAGCAAACGTCGCCTTCGCCCGCCCGGTAGACGGGAGCGATGGACTTGATGACGACGCCGGCAAAGGCCTCGTCAGCAAGTTCCGCCCCAAGATGCTCGGCCAGCGCACGGAGGCTGACGCCATCATGGGGCGGGAAAAAATCGATATGTTCCATAAGCACCAGCTCCAGAACGGTGTTAAGCCCGCAGTTCTGGGCTGCCGATATCAGAACTGGTTGGCGATGCCAAACCGGAAATTCTCAGTCTTGTCGTAGTCTTCCTTGAGAACCGGCACGGCATAGTCAACTCGGATGACGCCGAAGGGCGACGACCAGATCAGGCCCGCACCCAACGAAGCACGGATCGAGCTGTCGTTGTGCAGTACGTCACCGAAGAGGTCAGCCTTGTTGCCGTAGAGCGTACCCGCATCGGCAAAGGCTGCGACGCGCAGACCGATATCCTGCGGAACGCCCGGCATAGGCATGCTTGCTTCAGCGGAAGCCGTGAAGTAGGTCGTGCCGCCCAGCGCATCGCCATGCGACGAACGCGGACCGATACCGGCATTCTCGAAGCCGCGGATTTCACGGCCACCGAGCGTGAACTGATCGAAGACGTTCAGGTGATCGCCTGTCGGCATGACATAACCGGCGCCAACCGTCAGCGAGCCGATGATGTCCGCTTCGTCGCTGATCATCTTGTAGTAACGCGCCTTGCCGCTCAGCTTGTAGAAGTCGGAGTCGCCGCCCAGACCCGCATATTCATGCGTGAATTTGGCGATGATACCTTCGCGCGGCAGGTTCTGATCGTCGAGCGTGTTGTAGGTAAAGGTCTGCGAAATCGTCGACTGCACCCACGGGCTGTTGTTCACGAGATTCAGATACGGAGCCGACAGATTGTTCTCCCAATCGTCGGTGCCATCATACTGAAGACGCTTGTAGTTGTAGCGCAGGGTCGTCGCCAGGTTCTCGGTGATCGGCGCGGTGACGCGCAGCGAGAAGCCTTCTTCCGAATAATCGTAGAAATCGTCGCTCGAGGTCTGGTTCCTGAAGATGTCAAAGCCGGCAGCCAGACGATAGCCGAGGAAATAGGGCTCGGTGAACGAGATGTTATAGGTACGGTTGCCTTCCGTGCCGGCACCTGCGGCGATACGGATGTACTGGCCACGGCCGAGGAAGTTCTTTTCTTCGACCGAAGCTTCGAGCAGCAGACCGCCGTTGTTGCCGACGGCGTAACCAGCACCGATACCAAACGAACCGGTCGGCTGGTCTTCGACGTTGACGATCACGACGACGCGATCCGGAGCGCTGCCCTGGGCCGTGCTAATGTCAACCTTGGTGAAGTAGCCGAGGGCGTCGAGACGACGCTTGGCGCGGGTGATCATTTCCTGGTTGAAGGCATCGCCTTCATTGAGATCGAACTCACGGCGAATGACGTAATCGCGCGTGCGGGTGTTGCCGCGGATTTCGATGCGCTCGACATAGGCGCGTTCGCCCTGATCGACCAGATATTCAATACCGATCGTGTGGCCGGTGAGGTCACGATTGCCGCGCGGCGTGATGCGGGCGAACGGATAGCCGGCCGCAGCAACGCGCTTGGAAATGTTCTCGATCGAGGTCTGGATATCCTTGGCGCTGTAGACATCGCCCTTGTGGGTGATGACCAGGCTCTTCAGGTCGTCCGCATTGATGCCCTCGACCGTCGACACCACGTTGATGTCGCCATAGGTGTAGCGCGGACCTTCATCGACGTTGAAGTTCAGCGTGTATTCGTTGTTCTGCTCGTTCAGCGTCGCATCGGCACTGACGATGCGGAAGTCGGCATAACCGTGATTGTAGTAGAACTGACGCAGCGCATCCTGGTCCGCCTGCTGGCGCTCGGCGCTATAAACGTCCTTGCGGGTCAGGAACGACAGGAAGTTCGACTTCTTGGTGCTGATCACCGAAGCAAGACGGCCGCTGCTGTAAGCCTGGTTGCCCGAGAAATTGATCTTGTCGATCTTGGTGCGGTCACCTTCGTTGATGACGAAGGCCACGTTGATGCGGCCCTCAGCGACCGGAACGGTCTGCGTCGTCACCTGGACTTCATTACGGCCAATTGCGGCGTAAGCGTCCTTGATGGTCTTGATGTCGGCCTGGACCTGGGTTTCGCTGTAAGGACCGGCGGCATGGGTCTGAACGATGCCCTGGAGCTTGTCGTCCTTGATCTTATGGTTGCCGTTGAAAACCACGGCATTGATCAACTGGTTTTCCTTGACGGCAATGACCAGCGTGCTGCCAGAGACAGTCATGTTTACATCGGAGAAGTATCCGGTGGCATAAAGTTGCTTTACCGAATTGTCGATGTCGGCTGGCGAAAAGCTCTTGCCGGGCTTGATCGTGATATTGTCGCGAACAGCCTCTGCACCAACGCGTCCAGCTCCCCTGACATCGACCCGCTGTATGACAGCGGCTTCTGCGACTGAGGCAGAAGCAAGGGTGATAACACCAGCGCCCGACGCAACAACACCTGCAGACAGCGCTACCGCCGACACTGCGTTCAATAATCTTGAACCAGCCTTCATTTTCACTTCTTACCTTTTTATCAGTCGTCCCCAGCCCCGAGCGAACCCGATTCCGGCCACGTGTGTCGTTTTACCCGCTTTTGACATACAAGCAAGGGAGCAAGTTAATTTCTGTTTACTTCATTTCAAACCGTGGCTCATTCGCCACTACAGCTTTGAAACATCGTAAATAAATCGTAATTTCCTCTCTAAATGCCCCATCAGCCTATCCTGGAGCTGATGTCATTCCATGTCGCAAACACCATGAGTGACAGCACCATCGCAAAACCAATTCGGAAAGCGATGTCTTGTGCCCGAGCACCCAATGGTTTTCCCCTCACGGCTTCAATCGCATAGAACATCAAGTGCCCGCCATCAAGTACCGGCACCGGCATCAAATTTAATAACCCAATGGAAACAGAAAGTATGGCGGCGAATTGGAGCACCGCCGAAAAGCCCAGGGTTGCCATTTGGCCGGAAAGCTGAGCCACCCGAATGGGGCCGCCGAGCTGATCCGCCTTCATGTAACCGCCGATGACATTGCCGAGATATTCGAAGGTGCCGGACACGATGCTGCCGGTCTGCCTGACGCCTTCGCCCAGCGCCTGAAACGGGCCATATGCCTCATAACGGAGCTTGAAGGGCTTCTGGCCGTCGGTAATCCCGATGCTGTTGATCTCCATCTCGTTGCCGAAGGCATCCGGCTCTTCGGTCTTCTTCGGAGTGACCTGGACGTCAAGTGTCCCGCCGCTACGCTTGACGGACAACGTCACGGGCTTGTCCTGACGGGACGCCACATAACGCTGCACTTCGCCGATGGAATCGATCACACGCCCGTCCACGGAGAGGATACGGTCGCCAAGCGCGATGCCAGCCTCTTGCGCTGGGCTATCCGGTGCGATTGAAGCGACGAGCGGGTCGATCGGCGAAATGCCGATGCTGCCGACGTCCTTCTTCTTTCCGGAAGCGTCTGTCGCGGTCAATGTTTCCGGCACCATCGGAAAATCGCGCGTCTGGCCGTTGCGTTCGACCGTCAAAACGAGGTTTTTTCCAGCGCGATCGGTGACATAGCGGGCGATATCATAATAGGTCGCGACATTATTGCCGTCGACGGCGATCAGGCGATCGCCCGCCTGCACGCCCGCCTTCGCTGCCGGTCCGCCCGGCTCGATCGCCGTTACCAGCGGATCGACGAGCGCGATGCCGATGCGCCCCATTTCCATCTTGTTGCCGAACTGATCGGTGTCTTCCACGAGTTTCGGCACGATGCGGAAGTCGCGCTTCTGACCGTCGCGTTCGACGGTCAGAACGATATTGCGACCGGGCCGCAGGCCGACATAACGCTGCACCTCGTCGAACGTCGTCACCTTGGTGCCGTCGATCGCGACGAGACGGTCGCCGCGTTCGATCCCCGCTTCAGCGGCGGCACCGCCGCGCATGACCACGGCCACGACCGGATCGGCGACGGTACGACCATAGACGCCGAAGAGAACGGCGAAGATTGCGATGGCGAGAATGAAGTTGGCGATCGGACCTGCCGCGACAGTTGCGGCTCGCTTCCACAGCTTGGCGCCGGCGAAAGACCGGGCGCGCTCCTCTTCCGTCATGGCCGAGAGCTGATCGACATCGGTCTTGCTGGAGGCATCCTCGTCGCCGAAGAAGCGGACATAGCCGCCGAGCGGAATGACCGATAGCTTCCAGCGCGTGCCGTGGCGGTCAGTGAAGCCGGCGACTTCCGGACCGAAGCCAATCGAAAAGGCCATAATACGGATGCCGGACCAGCGCCCGACCAGATAATGACCCATTTCGTGCACGAAGACGAGCAATGACAGAACGAAAACAAACGTGATGACGTTGTTCGTCAAGAAGCCGATGATGCCTGCCACGCTACCCATGCAACGATCCTGTTCGCGTTGATTTCAGACACCGAGCAGAACGCCGCCCAATGACATAGTCTCGCCGCTCATTGTCAGTGATATTACGATAGCCAACAAAAACGCCGCAAAACAAGCAAAAATTAGTCCATCGACCCTGTCCATGACGCCGCCATGGCCGGGAATCAGATGGCTGGAGTCCTTGACGCCGAAGCGGCGCTTGATGAAAGACTCGAATAAATCGCCAATTTGACTGCAGATTGACAAAACCAGCGTAAGCGCAGGAATCCATAAACCATCTGCCGAGAAAAAGCTCCAGACGACCGCTGTTCCGGCCACCACCGCGGCGATGGCGCCGCCGATGGCGCCCGACCAGGTCTTGCCAGGCGATATGCGCGGCGCAAGCTTGGCGCCGCCGATGGCGCGACCGACGAAATAGGCAAAGATATCCGTTGCCCAAACGGTGGCGAAAATGAACAGCATCAGCACGAAGCCGCGCAGATCGTCATCCCGAATCTCGGCAAGGGCGATCGCCGTCAGTCCCGCATAGAATATTCCACCGGGCAACCACCAGCTTTTATGGCGCACGGCAACCATGATCGCCGTCACCGCCACAAAGATGACCAAAACCTCGAGGGAATAGACGGATTCCGCCATCAGCGTCGCGCCGGCTATGAGCACCAGGCCCAGCCAGCCAAGCGCATTGCCCTGCGGATCGCGGCCATGCAGGTCCGTTATCGTCGACCATTCGTAATAGACGAGCAGGCCGATCGCCGCCGCCAGAATACGAAAGCTCAGACCGCCATACCAGGTGGCAGCTAGAACGACTACGGCAAGAACGATGCCGGAAATGATGCGCAGCCTGAGTTCGCGGCTCATCAGGACCCCACGGCCGCCGCTTGTTTGGCGGAAAGACCGCCAAAGCGTCGATCACGCGCAGCGTATTTTTCCAGCGCGGAGAAGAACAGGTCGCGGCTGAAGTCCGGCCAATATTCCGGCATGAACATGAATTCCGAATAGGCGGCCTGCCAGAGCAGGAAATTCGACAGCCGTTCTTCGCCGCTGGTGCGGATGATGAGATCGGGATCGGGAATTCCGGCGGTATCCAGCCGTGCATCGATCAATTCGGGACGGATGTCCTGCGGGCGCAGGCGCCCGGTCTCGACATCCTTGGCGAGGCTGACGAAAGCACGGGTGATCTCATCGCGGGAGCCGTAATTGAAGGCGATTACCAGCGTCAGCGCCGTGTTGTCCTTGGTGGTCTCTTCAGCTTCGATCAACAACGGCAGGATATCGCTGCGCAGATTGTAGCGGTCGCCAATCACGCGGATGCGAACATTCTGGCGATGCAGTTCTGCAAGATCCCGGCGAATGAACGCCTTGAGCAGACCGAGGAGATCGCTCACCTCGGTTTCCGGACGACGCCAATTCTCCGAGGAAAAGGCAAAGAGCGTCAGATATTTTATACCGACATCGCCCGCCGCCCGTACGGTTTCGCGCACAGCCTCCACGCCCTTGCGGTGGCCCATGGTGCGCGGCAGACTGCGCGCGTTGGCCCAACGCCCGTTGCCATCCATAATAATGGCCACGTGATCAGGTATGGCAGAGAACGTGGGAACTGTCATATGGATCCGGTTTCGTTCGGCAGGAAAATGCTCTAGGGCTTCAAATCTAGCGCACCCTCGCCGCTTTCAATATTTCCCCATTGAAAGCGGGATGCTCTAGCGTGCAATCAGACCTGCATGATTTCCTTTTCTTTGTCGGCTAGCAAGCGGTCGATGTCGGAAATCGTATCGTCCGTCATCTTCTGTACACGCTCGGACTGGGCACGGCTTTCGTCCTGACCGATTACACCGTCCTTTTCGGCCTTTTTGAGACCGTCCATGCCATCGCGGCGGACATGGCGAATCGCCACCTTCGCCTTCTCGGCATATTCATGGGCGACCTTGACCAGAGAACGGCGGCGCTCCTCGTTGAGTTCCGGCAACGGAATACGCAGATTTTGGCCATCGACGATCGGGTTGAGGCCGAGATTGGATTCGCGGATCGAGCGCTCGACGGCGCCGACCATCGACTTGTCCCAAACGGAGACGGTCAGCATGCGCGGCTCGGGCACGGTGATGTTGGCAACTTGGTTCAGCGGCATGCGCGAACCATAGGCTTCAACTGTGACCGGATCGAGAATGTTGGCGGACGCGCGCCCGGTGCGCAGCGAGGCGATATCGCTCTTGAATGCCGCGATGGCGCCGTCCATGCGGCGCTTCAGTTCCTTGAGGTCGGTGCCTTCACTCATGTTTTTATACTCCCGTGTAATAGGCGGCGCCGGGAAGGCCCGGTGCCACAGGAACGTCAATTGTCGGATACGATGGTCTTACGACCGCCGCCGGTCAAGATTTCTGCGAAACCGCCCTTTTCATGAATGGAAAAGACGATGATCGGAATTGAATTTTCCCGTGCAAGCGCCACGGCGGCCACATCCATGACGGCGAGGCCCTTTTCCAGCACTTGGCTGTGGGTCAAACGTTCGAAACGCTCGGCGTCCGGGAACTTCTTCGGATCGGCGGAATAGATGCCATCGACCTGCGTTCCCTTGAAGATCGCTTCCGCACCCATTTCGGCGGCACGCAGCGCTGCGGCGGAATCGGTGGTGAAGAAGGGATTGCCGGTGCCGCCAGCAAAGATCACCACGCGGCCGAGCGACAGATGATAGAGCGTCGCACGCTGCGAGAAACTCTCGCAGATCTCCGGCATGGAAATGGCTGAGAGCACCACTGTATCGATATCCAGCTTGCGCAGCGAGGTGGCCAGCGCCAGAGCATTGATGACGGTGCCGAGCATGCCCATGTGGTCGCCGGTCACGCGGTCTCCGCCCTTGGAGGCCACGGCAACGCCACGGAAGATATTGCCGCCGCCGACGACGACGCCGACCTCGACACCCATTTCGCGCGCTGCGGCAATATCGGATGCAATGCGGTCAGCGACGGTAACGTCGATACCGAACCCCTGGCTGCCCATCAGAGCTTCGCCGGAGGCCTTGAGCAATACGCGCTTGTAGATCGGCTGGGACATTGTCGCTCCTTGAAGTGATCGCGGGGTAATAATTGTGAATGCCGGATACACGAAGGGCACCGCGTTGTCACGCGATGCCCACGGGTTTCCCCTGATATGGTTTCACCTATCTGGGATATGGTTTCGTTTCGTCAACAGACGAAATGAATTCGTTGATCAGCCCTTGGCGGCAGCGGCGACTTCGGCAGCGAAGTCGGTCTCTTCCTTCTCGACGCCTTCGCCGAGAAGCAGACGAGCCATGCCGGTGATTTCGATCGGCGCGCCGGCGGTCTTTTCAGCTTCCTTGAGGGCAGCGGCGACGGTCAGGTCCGGATTAATGACGAAAGCCTGCGACAGAAGAGCGACTTCTTCGAAGAACTTGCGCATGCGGCCTTCGACCATCTTTTCGATGATGTTGTCCGGCTTGCCGGAGGCGCGGGACTGCTCGATGAAGACGTTACGTTCGCGTTCGGCGACGGCAGCGTCAACTTCTTCCGGACGGATGGCGAGCGGGTTCGTAGCAGCAATGTGCATGGCAACCTGGCGGCCGATCGACGTCAGAACGGCCTTGTCACCGACCGACTTCAGGGCAACCAGAACGCCCAGCTTGCCGATACCGTCGCCAGCAGCGTTGTGAATGTAGGTCGCCACGACGCCGTGCTCAACTTCCAACTTGACCGCACGACGAAGCGCCATGTTTTCGCCGATGGTTGCGATCGCGTCCTTGATGGTGTCGGCGACCGGCTTGCCGGAGGCGGGATAGGTCGCAGCCGAAACGGCTTCGACAGTGCCGTTGGTGGACAGCGCAACTTCGGCGATGCCGCGAGCAAGATCCTGGAAGGCATCGTTACGGGCAACGAAGTCAGTTTCAGAGTTGAGCTCGACGACGACGGCCTTGTGACCGGCGCCGGCAATGGCGACCAAGCCTTCAGCGGCGGTGCGGCCGGACTTCTTGTCGGCCTTGGAGATGCCCTTGGCGCGCAGCCAGTCGATCGCGGCTTCGATATCCCCGTTCGTCTCGGTCAGCGCCTTCTTGCAGTCCATCATGCCTGCGCCAGACTTTTCGCGCAGTTCTTTCACCAGTGCAGCCGTAATCTCGGTCATAAGCTTCCTCTTGTCGGTTCATACGGTGCGGCAAACGGCTTTAAGCCGAAGCGGCACCGATTTGAGGGACGAAATGTACCCGTAAGTATGACAGCGTTATGAAGCAGCGTCATACTGTGGAATTCTGTTTGGAACATGCCTGGATTTTCCGCCCAGGCGAGGCGTTACCAAAAACGCGATAAGGCCGCTCGAACTCCTTGAAGTCGCAAACGGCCTTATCCCGGATATCAATACGCTCGGGCGGACAAGCTTTTGTCCGCCACAAGACGCGATCAGGCTTCGGTGCCGTCCACCAGAGTCGGCTCGACCGGAGCTTCGACGGAAGCGCCAAGGTCGCGGCCGGATGCGCTCTGCTGGCGGGCGATGCCGTCGATGGCAGCGCGCGAGATCAGGTCGCAGTAGAGAGCGATCGCGCGCGAAGCGTCGTCGTTGCCCGGGATCGGATAGTCGATCAGGTCCGGATCGCAGTTCGAGTCGATGATGGCGACGACCGGAATGCCGAGGCGCTTGGCTTCGTCGATCGCGATCTTTTCCTTGTTGGTGTCGATGATGAACATCAGGTCCGGAGTGCCGCCCATATCGCGGATACCGCCGAGAGCCTTGTCCAGCTTTTCGCGCTCGCGCTCAAGGTTCAGACGTTCCTTCTTGGTGAAGCCCTGGGCTTCGCCGTTGAGGATTTCGTCGAGCTTGCGCAGACGCTGAATGGAATTCGAAATCGTCTTCCAGTTGGTCATCATGCCGCCGAGCCAGCGGGCGTTGACGTAGTACTGAGCCGAGCGCTTGGCGCTGTCGGCGATCAGTTCGGACGCCTGGCGCTTGGTGCCGACGAACAGGACGCGGCCGCCACGGGCAACGGTGTCGCTGACAACCTGCAGAGCGCGGCTCAGCAACGGAACCGTCTGGGCGAGGTCGATGATGTGGATGTTGTTACGATCGCCGAAGATGTACGGCTTCATCTTCGGGTTCCAGCGATGCGTCTGGTGGCCGAAGTGAACACCAGCTTCCAGAAGCTGACGCATAGAAAAATCAGGCAATGCCATGCCTTTGACTCCTTTTCCGGTTGAACCTCCGCAAGGCGAACAGCCTCCTCTTCGAGGAAGCCACCGGGCGGAACGATCCGGATTTCTCCCGGACAATCCCATGCCTTACGTGTGGAATGCGGCTGCCCATACATTCGATTTACCGAGAATGCAAGGCTTACGCAGAAAAAATGCGACAGACCCCTGCCCTCAGCTCGCGACCTTATTGAGCAGCGCCAGCATGACGTTGGCGTCCGGCATGGGCAAGACCGCGTCGATTTCATCCGGCAGCAGGCCCGCAATGGCCTCATGTGCATTTCCGGTCGCCGTGCCCAATGGTCCACGGAAACCGTGCTTGATCCAGGCAAGTTCCTGCAGCTTCGGGCTTGTCAGCGCATCCATCAGCCGGTTGGCGGTCTCGTCGACGACGATCAGAGGATGCGAGGAATAGACGGTCGGATGCGGGTAAAGGACGACGGGCTTTGCCGTCGAGCTCGCTTGAACGCGCTTCCAGCGTTCGGGATCGGCGATGATCCATTCGACCAACTGATTCTCGTAGCCGACGATCATCGGTTCGCCACCAAGGCCGCCGGCCAGATATTGATCGAAAAGCTTGCCGGATGACGGCGACTTGAAGCCCATGTTGCGAAAGATCGTCTGTGCCTTGTCGCCGGACTGTGTGAGATCGGCGGCAGTCGCGACGTTGCCGGCAAATAGGCTCAGCACCAATCCGGCAAACATGAAGCCGGAATTGGAGCGATTCGGATCGGTCGAAACGATACGCGCCTGCCCGTAGAGCGAGGCGACCCCGAGCTTGGACCAGTGCGTTCCCGCAAGGACGGCATCGAGCAATGCCTTCAGATCAAGCTGATGCTGTCCCGCGGGTGTCACGGTAACCAGCCCGGATTTCATCAATCCGTCGACCACCGGCTGCCAGGTGTAGACAACCACCGGCGTATTCAGCACGACACGGTCGTTGCGGATCTTGATGCCGTTCTGCCGGGCCATATCGACCATGATCGAGGAGGATGGCCAGAGGAAAGCGGGGTTCTGCTGCAGAAGCGCCTGCTCGCGCACCATCTCGACGGAGCCGGCCACACGCGTATCTATATCCAGTCCGTAGCCCCGCAGAGCGCCGACGACATCCTCGTCAGCCAGAAACGCTTCCTTCTCTCCGCCGATGAAGCCGAAGAGTTTCGTGCGGTTGCCGAGTAGCCCCTGGAACTCCGGCCGGTCCTTCGCGGCAAAATAGCCGCCGGTGCCGGCGACGCCGGCAGCAAGAAGTCCCACTCCAAAGGCGCGGCGAGAAATGGCCATCAGCGTCCGATATCCTCTTTGAGCGAAGCCTGTATGAGGCGCAGTTCCGTGTCCAACGTGTCGAGCCTGTCGTCGACGAGGCTATCCGAATAGTGCACGAAGGCGTCCTCAAGCTTGGTGAGCACCAGCTCCACATCCTGCAATCGCTTCTGGTCGGGCACGCGTTTGGCCTCGAGGGTGGCGAAACCCTCGGCGACTTCAGCCGCGCGCGGCAGATAGTAACTGAGGAACCGCCGTACGGTGCCGGCGCTTTCCGGGCTCGCCTCCACCTTGGCAAAGACATCTGCGGCGATTTCGGCCAGATGCCGCACGCGCTTTGCCGTCACCTTGTTGGTAATGTGGTCCGCCGAGGCTTCCAGCCTTTGCGCCGCCGGTGCAGCCGCATTCAAGAGATCACGCGCGAAATCGAGACGTCCCCTACCGGTGGCTTTGGCATCCAGACCTTCGAAAAGCCGGCGCGGCGACAGGGTGAAGACAAGACCTGCAAAGACGAGCAGACCGATGACGGCCGCGATCCACAATGGCATCTTCGCAAAGAAGCTCAAGACGGGAACGACGATCGCAGCGGCAAGCCCCGCCACGATCCAATTCCAGTCATTGCCGAACCAGTTACGCATTGCTGTCCTAGTTGTAACCACGCACAGCGCGGAACGCGCTGACGAGATCGCCGCGGCCATCGAATACACGCCCCGATGTCGCCTTGGTCAAGGCATCAAGCTGCGACTTGTCGGCGTCGCCAAAGGTGATGCCGAAGACCGGCACATGCGGGTTGGTTGCCGTCCACTCGCTCAGAAAATCGCGGCTTGCATCCTCGGACTTTCCATCGGTCATGATGACGATCGCCGGCAGATAGGACGACAGATTTGGGGTATCCTTCATGCGATCAAGCGCTCGGCTTGCGCAGGCGTACATATCGGTACCGCCATCGGCATGCTGCAGCGACACCTTCTCGACAAGGCTCTTCTGTTGCGCCGGGTCGCCCGTCGCCAAAAGGGTCGTCCGCACGCGGCTGTCGAAAGGAATGACCATGATGCGATCCGCCGGCGTCCATTGCGCCAGCACCTTGCCAGTTTCATTTGGATTGAACAGAAACTGCATGGCCGCCTGCAATTGCTGTTCGCCCTTGCCTCCCATCGAACCGGAGAAGTCGAGACAAAGAGCCGTCAGCGAAGGCTTACGCAAAGCGCCCTGGTAGAGATCGAGCGCCTGGCGAATCACAGCCGGCTCCGGCATGCGGATCGCCGTTACGAGCCGGGTCGGATCGAAATTCCAATTCGGGTCCGCTTTGGCGGCGACGTCTCCCAACGGAATGCGGCGGCCGGTATCGGCAATACGCTTCTGCACAGGCGCGGAACGCAGATAGGCAACGAGTTCGTTGAAGAAGGTCTCGACCTCAGGACCGCGTCCATGATCGATAAAGCCGATCGGTGAATCCGCAATCGCCACACCGTCGGCCGGATAGATCGCATAGAGCGGCTCCTTGCCCATGCCGACAAGCTTGTCGTTGGTCTCCTTCAGCACCGCCTCGTAATTCCACATGGCATCGTAGAGCACGCCCTTGCCAGCGGAGTCCGTGTAGAGGTCCGCGAGCCAGCCGGAGGACCCGGACGAGCGTTCGACCCCAGCAAGCAACGCCCTGACGGTGCCTTGGAGGTCGGGCTTGTCGAGATCGCCCGGCTCGATGACGGGTTTATTGCCAAGCGCGCTGGAGAGCATAGCCAAATAGGCGCTCGCGCCTGAATTGGACTGGGTTGCCGAGGTCATGAGAAACTTCAGCGAGCCGCTCTTCACTGCCGCCAATATGTCCTTCATGAAGACCGGCTTGCCGATCCAGCCGAGCGCCTGTGCCTTGGATTTGCGCACGCCGAGGATGACCGGTGTCTGCGCAACCGAGGTCAGTGACTTCACGCGGCGTTTGGTGTCGAACATGTCAACCCAGACGCTCGATGCCGGCCAGACCGCGTCCTGCTCGACACCCTCATTGCTTTGCAGCGCAAGGCCGATATCCAGCGTGCCTTCGTAGGTGAAGCTGCAGGTCGCGCTCTTCTGCTTGCAGAATTCTTCGACGATCGGCTGGATGACGGTGTTTTCCGAGCCGGAGACGATCGAAAACTTCGGTCCCGCGCCGGAATTGCAGCCCGTCAGGGCTAGAGCTGCCGTCAGGGCCATGCCGATGAGGAGTGTGCGGATCATCATGCCGCTCATCGCGCCTCGATCATCGCTTTCTTAAGATCGATGGTCATTTTCTCCATCTGCTGCTCGGCTTCGGCGCGCTTCCTGCGGCCTTCTTCCTGCACCTTCAGGACACCGTTGATCGTATCGATCAGGTCACGGTTGGCGGCAGCGAGCGTATCGATATCGACGATACCGCGCTGCGACTGCTGTTCGATGGCAATCGCCTGGTCCTTCATCATCTCGGATGCCTGGCGGATCATATCGTTGGTGGCGTCGGTCACGGTCTTCTGCAGCTCAAGCGCTGATTTCTGCCTCGACAGCCCGAGCAGGATCACCATCTTCTGCTTCCAGGCCGGCACCGTCAGCGCCGACGTCGCCTGCAGGTTCTCGATCAGCGTCTCGTCACCGGCCTGCACGATGCGGATTTGCGGCAATTGCTGAATGCCGAGCTGGCGCGCCTGCTGCAGGTAGAACACCCGCTTCTCCAACCGATCGAGGGCCTGCAAGCTGTCCTGATAGGTCTGAGCCTCCAGCATACCGCCGCCGGGATTGGCGGCCGCAGCGTCGGCGGCACTTTTCAGCTTCGGCAGTTCGACACTGCGAAAACGCTCTGCGAAAGTCTTGCCAGCCTGCACATAGGCGTCGAGCTGCAGGATGGACTGCTTCGTCTCCTCGTGAAGATCGTCGAGAAGTGCGATGTCGCGGCGCAGCGTATCCTTATGCCGGTCGAGCTCGAGGCCAATGCGGTCGATCTGGCCGGCCACATCCTCGAATTCCTCCTTGAAGCGCTCCAGGCGGGCCTTGAACGACGAGAATATTTTGGAAAGAAAGCCCTCATCCTTCAGCGATGCCGGGTCGAGCTTCTTCGACTTGATGATGATATCGGTCAGCAACTTGCCGACTTCGCCGAGATCCCGATTGCGGACCTCGCGGAGAATCCGGTCAGAATAGTCGGAGACAGACTGCTGGGCGCGGTCGCCATAAACAGAAATTCCGGCGCGGTCGGTCAGATCGATGGTGTCGCCGATGCGGGCGATTTCCGCCGGATCGGCGGCAACGACCGGCAAAGTGGTACTTGCGGTCGGGGCGAGATCAGTATTGGCCATAGCTCGTGCTTTCTCGTCTATCAACACGGACCTGGACTACGGAACATCTGCCGATCATTCTTCAATAACCGGCTCGGCCCGCATGGCCCGCTACAATTTCAGATCGGCACTGCGGAACTGAGACTCACTCAAGGGCGTGCCGAATGCTTCCCAGAATAGTGAAGCTTCGGACACAGTTTTATGACGAAGATTTGCCTTGTGGCCTGCGCCTCGCAAAGCCTATTGGCAGGCCTTGGTGTCGAGCACTTCAAGCTTGGAGAGCTTGCCGGTCAGAACGAAATCACCATAGTCCATGGTGAGGTCGCGGGTGATGCCGTTTTCATAGAGCTTGAACGACATGCGATAGACCGGAATGGCGTCGCCCTTGGATTTGTCGTTGAAATAGGCGACGGTAACCGGCCAGAACGGTGTCTTGGCGAAGGCGCCGGCCTTTTCGGCATCGGGGTCATCGGTTGCAGGAGTCGCCTGCTTACCGACGACGGTTGTTGCGATCAACGACTTATCCCCATCATCGGAGCCGTCGAAAACCTCGGCCTCGAAGAAATTCCTGCCCAGCTTGGCATTATGGATGATGTCGAGCATATGCTCTGTCGGAAAGCGGCTCTGGATGAGTTCGATCTGCTTCGCTTTTGGCTGGGTCAGATCGACCTTAATCCCCTTCTGATCGTCGGCCGCCGCGCCGCGCACGTCCTTGTCGAGTTGATCGTCCGTATAGGATTTGGTCTCGAAGCGGAAAGTGCGCTTGACGAGATCCTCGAATGTGGTCGTCTGCTGGTCGCTGACGCGCGTTGAATCACCTGTGTCGATCTGTGTGACGAAACGGAAATTGGTAGTGAAACCGGTGCAATCGGAGCCGTCGAACTCATAGACCATACGGCCGAACATGCCGGCGATGCCCGATCGGTCTGAGGCGTCCTTCAGTTCGAGATCGTAGACGGCGCGATGCGCGATCAACCCAGTCGGACCCGCCGCAGCGGCGGAGGCGCCCAGAGACGCGACGCCTAAACTCGAAACGATAACAGCGGCAAGACTCGAGCGGAACATTCATTATCTCCTGTTGGACTCGCACGCGATGCTATAAGAACGCTTCGGCTAGAGTGAGGCGGCCCGTCATCAATTCGTCATCTCGCTCTGCCTTTTGATTTGGCGTTATCTCGTCCAAGATCGCCTCGCGCCCGGCAAAGGGAATCTAAGCTTGATGCCGGATTTTTGAAGATTTTACAACAAAACGGGAGATGAAAATGTCCGACGCTATCGAGAGCCGTCTGAAGGAGCTTGGCATCGTCCTGCCTCAGGCCGCTGCGCCGGCCGCAAACTATGTACCCTATGTCATCAGCGGCAATCTTCTTTATTTGTCCGGGCAGTTGCCGATGGAAAACGGCAAGCTCGGCGTCACCGGCCTTCTCGGCAAGGATGTCGACGTTGCCGGCGGCCAACGCGCCGCCGAGCTTTGCGCCATCAATATCCTCGCCCAGGCGAAGGCGGCCTTGGATGGCGATCTCGGCCGCATCAAGCGCATCATCAAGCTGAACGGTTTCGTCGCTTCAGTACCCGAATTCGTCGAACAACATCTTGTGATCAACGGCGCCTCCAATCTTCTGGCAAATGTACTTGGCGATGCTGGCAAGCATGCGCGCGCTGCGGTCGGCATGGCAGCACTGCCGCTGAATGCCGCCGTCGAAATCGATGCCATCATGGAAATTGCATAATGAACAAGATTGCCTGGCTTACCGAACGTCCTGTCGCCCATCGCGGCTATCACGACATGAACAAGCAGGTTTGGGAAAACACGCTGTCGGCCTTTGGCCGGGCAATCGAGGCGGTTTTTTCCATTGAATGCGATCTGCACTATGCAGCCGACGGCGTTCCTGTCGTCTTTCATGACGACGACCTGCAGCGCGTCTGCAATCTCCCCGGCCAGCTTCGCGACCGTACCTCTGCCGAACTCGGCCTGCTTTCGGTCGGCGGCACCAACGACAAGATCCCGACGCTGAAACAGCTCCTCAGGCTCTGCGACGGCAAGGTGCCTTTGGTGCTGGAGCTTAAGGGCCGCGAAGGCGACGATGAGGGCTTTGCGGAATCCGTGCTGGAAGTGCTTGAAGGCTATAAAGGCCCTGTCGCGCTGATGAGCTTCGACCATTGGCTGCTCAAGGATCTGAAGGCGCTCAACGCACCCTACCCTGTCGGCCTGACGGCGGATGGAAACGAGCCCGAGACATTTTTTAAGCATGACGAAGCCATGCAGCTTGGGCTAGACTTCATCTCATATTTCTATGGCCACCTGCCGAACCCCTTCATCACGGCGCAGCGCCAGCGCGGCATCCCGGTCATCACCTGGACCGTGCGCGACGAAGCGGCCCGTAAACACACATTCGCCAACGCAGACCAAATGACCTTCGAAGGGTTCGACCCAAGGGAGAGCCCTGCCCTTTCTTCGTAACAGACGAATTTGATGACAGACGAATTATCCATTCGAGTCGAGCGTTCCTTCAAAAACATTGCTCCGGAGGGCTGGTCCAAGCTCGCCGGGGCATCGAGAGCGGGTACGGTGCTGCCGTATAATCCGTTTGTCTCGCATGCTTTTCTGTCCTCACTGGAGGAGTCAGGCTCCGCCACTGATAAAACCGGCTGGCTCGGCAATCACCTGCTGCTCGAAACCGATAGCGGCGAGTTGATCGGCGCCGTGCCCGGCTACCTCAAGAATCACAGCCAGGGTGAATATGTCTTCGATCACGGCTGGGCTGATGCCTTTGAGCGCGCGGGCGGTCGTTATTACCCGAAGCTGCAGTGCTCCATTCCCTTCACGCCGGCAACCGGTCCGCGCCTGCTTGTTGCCGAGGGGCAGGATCGCACTGTGATCCAGCCGGCACTCGCCGAAAGCCTGAAGGAGGTAACCCGGCAGCTTGGCGTTTCCTCCGCCCACATTACCTTCCTGCCGGAAGAAGAGATTTCCGTCTTCGAAGGCGATGGCTATCTGCATCGTACCGACCAGCAGTTCCACTTCATCAACGATGGCTATGCCGATCACGACGCCTTCCTGGAAACGCTGGCGTCGCGCAAGCGCAAGGCGCTGAAAAAGGAGCGTCGCACCGCCCTTGAAGGCGGCATCAGCATCGAGTGGCTGACCGGCAGCGATCTCACCGAGCGGATCTGGGACCAGTTCTTCACTTTCTATATGGATACCGGCAGCCGCAAATGGGGCCGGCCCTATCTCACCCGCAAGTTCTACTCGCTGATCGGCGAGCGGATGGCCGACGATATCCTGCTGGTGATGGCCAAACGCGAGGGCCGCTATATCGCCGGGGCGATCAATTTCATCGGCGGCGAAACGCTCTATGGGCGGCATTGGGGCTGCATCGAAGATCATCCCTTCCTGCACTTTGAAGTCTGCTATCATCAGGCGATCGATTTCGCGCTGGCTAAGGGGCTGAAGCGCGTCGAAGCCGGCGCACAGGGCGAACACAAGCTCGCCCGCGGCTATCTGCCGGTCATTACGCATTCGGCGCATTATATCGGCCATCAGGGCTTGCGCCGCGCGGTTGCCGACTATCTCAAGCACGAGCGCGAGCAAGTGGAGGAGATGAGTGAAATTCTGGCCGAGCACAGCCCCTTCCGCAAAGGCGAGCGGCAAGATATCTAGCTGCTCTGGACAATTGTAATCGGAAGACGAGGAGACCCTGGATGACCAGCCCCGCCTATGACGCCAACAATATTTTCGCGAAGATCCTGAAAGACGAGATCCCGTCCTATCGTGTCTACGAGGATGAACACACGGTCGCCTTTATGGATGTCATGCCACAGGCGCCCGGCCATACGCTGGTGCTGCCGAAGTCCCCTTCGCGCAATCTTCTCGACGCCGATCCGAGCACCCTGCCTCATCTGATAACCACGGTCCAGAAAGTCGCCATCGCGATTCAGGAGGCTTTCGATGCGGATGGCGTCTATATCGCCCAGTTCAACGAGCCGGCCGCCGGTCAGACGGTGTTCCACCTGCATTTCCACATCATCCCGCGCCATGAGGGCATCGCCCTGAAGCCGCATTCGGGCAAAATGGAAGATGGTGCGGTTCTAGCGGAGAATGCCAAGAAGATCATCGAACTCCTGCACTGATCGAAAGGCGCCGATCTTCTTAAATCTTTTTATGAGATATAGTTTATAAACATATGAAAATGGCTGCATTGTCGCCAATGCAGCCATTCTATTTTTTCGGTCGACCAATCGCCGGTTACTTGCGCGGCACCTTCGGCACCGTGCTGCCCTTGCGCAACGACTTGTTATCCGACTCGCCATCGCTGGCAGAGGACGGCGTCTTCGGCGAGCGGCGAGCGTCGGAAGCGCTGCCAGCCTTGCCGACGCGGCTTCTGGTCTTGACGGTGTCTCCGTCATCCTCTTCCACATCGACCACGGAGTCGACCACTTCGGCTTCCGGCTTCGGCCGGATCGGCGCGGTATCTGCGATGGAGTCGAGCAGGATGCCGGTCGTACCGTCTTCCTTCTTACCGACGGTGACCTTGACGACGCCGCCCTTCTTCAGCTTGCCGAAGAGGATTTCGTTCGCCAGCGGCTTCTTGATGTGTTCCTGGATGACGCGTGCCAGCGGGCGGGCACCCATCTTGTCGTCGTAACCCTTCTCGGACAGCCAGGCGATCGCGTCCTCGTGCAGATCGAAGGTAACGTTCCGTTCGGAAAGCTGAGCCTCGAGCTGCATGATGAACTTCTGCACGACCTTGTGGATGACCGTGGTCGGCAGCGCTGCAAACGGAATGGTCGCATCCAGACGGTTGCGGAATTCCGGGGTGAAGAGCCGGTTGAGAGCCTCTTCATCCTCGCCCGTACGCTTGGACGAACCGAAACCGATGGCGGACTTGGCCATTTCCGATGCGCCCGCATTGGTCGTCATGATCAGGATGACGTTGCGGAAGTCGATCTTCTTGCCATTGTGGTCGGTCAGCGCGCCATGGTCCATGACCTGCAGCAGGATATTGAAAATATCCGGATGCGCCTTCTCGATTTCGTCGAGCAGGACGACGCTGTGAGGATGCTGGTCGACGCCGTCGGTCAGCAGACCACCCTGATCAAAGCCGACATAGCCGGGAGGTGCGCCGAGCAGACGGGAAACCGTGTGACGCTCCATATATTCCGACATGTCGAAGCGCAGCAGCTCGACGCCGAGCGAGGAAGCAAGCTGCTTGGCGACTTCCGTCTTGCCGACACCGGTGGGGCCAGAGAAGACGTAGCAGCCGATCGGCTTGTTCGGTTCGCGCAAGCCGGCACGGGCGAGCTTGATCGAGGTCGAAAGCGCTTCGATTGCCGTATCCTGACCGTAGACGACCGAACGCAGTTCCTGCTCGAGGTTGGCGAGAACCATCTCGTCATCCTTTGAAACCGTCTTCGGCGGAATGCGGGCCATGGTCGCGATCGTCGCTTCGATCTCCTTTTCGGTGATCAGCTTGCGGCGCTTCGACGGCGGCAGCAGCATTTGCGCAGCACCCGTTTCGTCGATCACGTCGATCGCCTTGTCCGGCAGCTTGCGGTCGGAGATATAGCGAGCCGACAGCTCGACCGCCGTCTTGATGGCGTCGTTCGAGTAGCGAAGGTGATGATACTCTTCGAAATAGGGCTTCAGGCCCTTCATGATTTCGATAGCATCCTCAATGGTCGGCTCGTTGACGTCGATCTTCTGGAAGCGGCGGACGAGTGCCCGGTCCTTTTCGAAGAACTGACGGTATTCCTTATAGGTGGTCGAACCGATGCAGCGGATCGCACCGGAAGACAGGGCCGGCTTCAGCAGGTTCGATGCATCCATAGCGCCGCCGGAGGTAGCACCGGCGCCGATGACGGTATGGATCTCATCGATGAACAGCACGGCGCCCGGATATTCTTCCAGCTCCTTGACCACCTGCTTCAGGCGCTCTTCGAAGTCACCGCGATAGCGGGTACCGGCAAGCAACGTGCCCATGTCGAGCGAGAAGATGGTGGCGTCGGCCAAAGCTTCGGGCACCTTGCCCTCGACAATCCGCTTGGCAAGACCTTCGGCGATGGCGGTCTTGCCGACGCCGGGGTCGCCGACGTAGAGCGGGTTGTTCTTCGAACGGCGGCACAGCACCTGGATGGTGCGGCTGACTTCGGAGTTGCGGCCGATCAGCGGGTCGATCTTGCCGCTTTTCGCCTTCTCGTTGAGATTGACGCAATAGGCCTTCAGAGCATCCTGCTGCTTCTTGTTGTTACCTTCCTCCTGCTCGCCGCGGGAGGTCGGCTTGCTTTCGGATTCGGTATCCTCGGCGCCGCGCGGTGTCCGGGTCTGGGAGGACCCCGGCCGCTTGCCGATGCCGTGGGAGATGTAGTTGACCGCATCGTAGCGGGTCATTTCCTGCTCCTGCAGGAAGAAGGCCGCATGGCTTTCCCGTTCCGCAAAGATCGCGACGAGAACGTTGGCACCCGTTACTTCCTCGCGGCCCGAGGATTGAACATGGATGACGGCGCGCTGGATGACGCGCTGGAAACCGGACGTCGGCTTCGAATCCTCGTCATAACCGGTGATCAAATTTGAAAGTTCATTATCGACGTATTCAGTCAGCGTCTTACGGAGCGCGTCGAGATCAACATTGCACGCGCCCATGACAGCCGCGGCATCGGCGTCGTCCACCAAAGCCAAAAGCAGATGTTCCAGCGTGGCATATTCGTGATGCCGCTCGTTCGCGTAGGTCAGTGCCTGATGCAGCGCCTTCTCAAGACTAGGCGAAAATGTTGGCACGTTCAGATCCTCACTTCTTTTCCATAACACATTGCAGCGGATGCTGGTGCTGCCGGGCAAAATCCATCACCTGGCTCACCTTCGTTTCAGCTACTTCATATGTATATATCCCGCATTCGCCGACGCCGTGATTGTGGACATGAAGCATGATGCGGGTGGCACTCTCTCGATCCTTTTGGAAGAAACGCTCCAGGATATGGATCACAAATTCCATGGGCGTGTAGTCGTCGTTCAGAAGCAGCACGCGGTACAGGTTGGGTTTCTTGGTTTTGGGCTTGGTGCGCGTGATCACCGAGGTCCCGCGATTTCCGTTGTCCCCGTTCCTTTCGCTGTCGTTTTGCATCCGGATCGGCTCAGCGATCATTTCATTCATTCCTCAAATCATCCGGCAGAAGCTATCGCATTCCGACTTGGCAAACTGGATTGGGTAACTGACTCTGTCGGGCCGGATATCCGAACCCCTAACTTAGTTCATATTGGTGCGATTTTAAGCCCCCTACCGGACACTGCAATCAGAATTCGTTGCCAAAGTGGGTCATGATCAAAAAAGTCGCGGCGACGATCGGGCCAAGATCGGAAATCGGCAACGCAAAAGACCGGCCGCGGGTTGCGCAGCCGGTCTTTCGTAAATTCACTGTGCTTAAGCGAGGTGCTTATGCAGCAGGTGCAACCGAAGCGGGGGTTTTGCCGGCAGCCTTGGTGGCGGCGGCAACCGGAGCTTCGTACGGCTTGTACACGGTCTTGGCGAGATCGGCGTACATTTCGCCCAGCTTGGTCGCTTCGGCAACGAAGTTTTCATAGGAAGACTTTACGAAGCCGGTCTGCAGTTCGAAAGCAGCCTCGAAGCTCTTGACGCCGGCCAGCGTTTCGAAATGCGCAACGCCGTCCTGGAAGGACTTCTTGGAGTATTCGGCGGCTTCAGCAGCAATCGCCTGGAAACCCTTGGTGACATCGGAATAGCTCTTCAGCGCCGTGTCCATGGCTTCCTTGCCCTTCTTGTTCGCTTCATCGAAATTGAACATACTTCTCCGTCCCTTTGTTGGTTTGGCCGACGGCCGGGTTACGGGAAAAAATCTAAATGCGACGCACAAATAGTCAAGTAGTCTTGTGCGGCGCAATATCGACTCAAGATTGCATTTCCAATGACAAAGCAATGACCGTAGGAGCGCGTGGAAGGCATCCTTCTGTTTTTGCTAATATATATCAAACGAGCTACAACTTAAGGCTTAGGCAGAAATATTCGATTTCGATGAAAAAAAGAATTTCGGCAGGCAATCGACTAAATTCGATCGCAAATGAGTAGCGTTTAGCCTACTGCAGGGTGATTTTTCAAAAAAAGAACCGCATTTCAGTGAAATGCGGTTCTCTGATACCAGCTTTGTTGGAAACCGCGGGATCGACCAGAGGTCGAGCGCGCCAAACGGCCACGCTGTCGATTAGAGATCGACGTCCAGGATGGCCATGGAAAAATTGTAGGAACGGTCGCCGTCTTCGTCGTCGATGTAGACAACGCCCAAGAACTCTTCGCCAAGATAGACTTCTGCGGAATCGTTCTTGCGCGGGCGGGCTTTGACCACCATCTGCGGATTGAACGTGCGTTTGAAGTAGGTGTCGAGCTTCTTGATTTCGTCAGGCTTCACAATTCATCTCCGTGAGGATTCTCAGCTTGGCCGCTTCTTGCATAGGAAAAGCGGCGGTGTAAAGACCGGAAGCGCGCCTTCAGCCTTTGCCGGCAGCGCAAAACCCTGACATTCAGGTGGGATTTCCGTTAGATTCCGGCACCCATGATTTGGTCGACCTGCTCGGCTAGGAGTTGATCCATAGAGCGGGATGGCTCCGAACAGCCGGCTTCACCGACCACCTTGGCCGGCACGCCGGCCACCGTCGTCTTCGGCGGCACTTCCTTCAGCACCACCGAGCCGGCAGCGATGCGTGAGCAATGGCCGATCTGGATATTGCCGAGGATCTTGGCGCCGGCGCCGATCAGCACTCCATGAGCGATCTTCGGATGACGGTCGCTGCCTTCCTTGCCGGTGCCACCGAGAGTGACGCCGTGCAGGATCGAGACGTTATCGCCGATAACGGCCGTTTCGCCGACCACCAGGCCGGTCGCATGATCAAGGAAGATGCCCTTGCCGATGCGCGCAGCCGGGTTGATATCGGTCTGGAAAACGCTGGAGGAGCGGCTCTGCAGATAGAGCGCAAAATCCCGGCGACCGCGATTGAGCAGCCAATGGGCCAGACGATGCGTCTGCAGGGCGTGGAAGCCCTTGAAATAGAGGACCGGCTCCATGAAGCGCAGGCAAGCCGGATCGCGGTCGTAGACGGCCTGAATATCGACGCGCAGGATCGAGCCCCATTCCGGCCAATCGGCCAGCATTTCCTCAAAGGTCTGGCGCAGCAGGATGCCCTGCATGTCCGGATGGTCGAGACGTTCGCAGATGCGATAGATGACGCATTCTTCAAGCGACCGGTGATTGATGATCGTGGAATAGAGGAAGGCGGCCAGAAGCGGATCCCGCTCGGCGGCCGCGCGTGCTTCCTCGCGCACGCTGCCCCAGATGGGATCGACGACCTTTACCGGCCCCACGCCTTCAACCTGGCGAATGTCCGTTGCTGCGACCATTGACGGTCTCCTGATTTCCTGTCGGTGAAACATTATATAGAGTAAAACTCCGGCAACATAAATGGGTTCGGCGCGCATGAGTTTTGAGCATGATTTTGCTGGCGGTTTCCTGCGCGCTACGTGCAGCGACGCCATTGGCACTCTCACCATCGATAATCCCGACCGCAAGAACGCCCTCACTGCGGCGATGTGGCGCGCCATACCCCAGGCCATTCGCCTTTTGACCGACAAGGCACATGCGCATGTGATCGTCATCCGCGGCGCGGCGCAGGATTTTTCGACCGGCGCCGATATCAGCGAATTCGACAGCCTGCGCAAGGATGCCGAAACTGCTGTCGCCTACGAGGCGCTGAACAGCGCCGCCTTCACCGCGATCCGCCATTGCCGAGTACCGACGATCGCGGCGATCCGCGGCATCTGTTACGGCGGCGGCTTTGGCATTGCCGCCGCCTGCGATCTGCGTGTCGCCGAGGAAGGCGCGCGTTTCTCGGTGCCAGCCGTGCGCCTCGGCATCGCCTACCCTGCGGACGCGGTGCAAGACATCGTCAACGCGCTCGGACCGCAGATGGCCAAGGTCACGCTTTTCACCGGCGCACCGATGTCGGCCGGCAAGATGGTCGCGGCCGGCTTTCTGTTGGAAGAGATCGCAGTCGACGCATTCGACGGCGAAGTTTCGGCTCTCGCCCGCGCGATTGCCGCCAATGCGCCGATCGCACTGCATGCCTCGAAGCTCGCGGTTCGTGCCGTGCTCGAACAGGATAGCGACCTGCTGCGCGAGGCGGAGGTGATCGGTGCCGAGACCTTCGACAGCGCCGACTATGCCGAGGGCCGCGCAGCCTTTGCCGCGCGGCGAAAACCGCATTTCACCGGGAAGTGACTTAATCCATCAATTCGCCAGGCGTTGGTAGAATTCCAGGACAGCCTGTTTGAATACCTTGTCGCCGACGGCGAGCATGTGGTCCCGGTTCGGGATATCCAGCGCCTCGGCATGCGGCATCAGCGCCGCGAGTTCCTGCGGCGAACCGGCAATGTCATCTTTGGTGCCGACGCCGATTAGGGTCGGCGCCTTAATCTTTGCCGCATCTTCCTTGGCGACCAGATCACGCGAGCCTCTGATACAGGCGGCAAGCGCCTCACGGTCGCTCTTGTTCTGATCGGCGAAGGCGCGGAACATGCGGCCGCGCAGATGCGTGACATCGTCAACCGATGGCGCCAATAGCGCATCGGCGATCGGATCCCAATCACCGACACCATCGATCATGCCGATGCCCAACCCGCCGAATACGAGCGAGCGGACACGATCGGGATGGGCCATCGCCAGGAAAGCCGAGATGCGCGCGCCCATGGAATATCCCATGATATGGGCCTGCGGGATGCCGAGATGATCGAGCAGCGCAACCGCGTCTTCCGCCATGACCCAAGGACGATAGGCCTCGGCATCATAGGCTTTGTCGCTCAAGCCGTGGCCCCTGTTGTCGATGGCGATGACGCGGTAACCAGCCTCGCCCAGCGATTTCAGCCAGCCCGGATTGACCCAATTGGCAATCGCGGTCGAGGCAAAACCATGAATCAACAAGACCGGCGCGCCATTCGGATCGCCCTCGTCGAAATAGGCCAGCTTGAGCCCGTCATTGGTGAAATAGGAAAAGGCAGGACTATTCAAATTCATGGCAAGATCTTCGTGAACATCGTCTCTTTGCTGCGGACCTTATTTTATCGACAATATCAGGTGAACCCCGCGCTTGCGAAAATCTGTGCGCCGAGCCGGACTTTCGCACTACACAATCGGCGAGAAGGATTATAAAGAGGGGCAATCAAGTCTGGCGCAACATTCATGCCATCTAGGCAAGACGCATTCGGAGATCATCATGGCCGGCCACAATATTCCCCACTTCCAGAACGACGGCGGACACCGCGTTATCGAGATCGGCGTGAAGGAATTCATGTGCACCGGCGCCTCGGTCCCCTACGACCATCCGCATATCTTCATCGACATGGGCGATGAAAGCGAGAAGGTCTGCTCCTACTGCTCGACGCTCTATCGCTACAATCCGTCGCTGAAAGCGGACGAAACCAATCCGGCCGGCTGCGTCTTCCACTTCAAGGCCGCTTGATATCCCGAGAGCGGATCGGACATAGCTGAATGCCGATCAAGACCGCCGCGATCATCGGTGCCGGAATAGCCGGCCTTACCGCGGCGCTGGCGCTGGCGAGGCACGGCATTCGTGCCGCTATTTTCGAACAGGCCGAAGCACTGACCGAGGTCGGCGCCGGCCTGCAAATTTCTCCCAATGCATCCCGCATCCTCGACACGCTCGGCGTGCTCGATACTCTCCAGCCTGTCTGGCTGGAACCGACGGAAGTGCGGCTGGTCTCCGGCTCATCCTTGCGGCTGATCGCATCCGTACCCTGCGGCACCTTCGCCAGGAAGCGCTGGGGCTCTCCCTATGGCGCCGTTCATCGCGCGACGCTGCAAAAGGCGCTTCTCGATGCGGTGACAGCCAATCCGCTTTGCACGCTGCATCTCGGCCACGATATCGATAGGATAGACGAAAACGGATTGAACGAGATCGGTGGCATGGACGTGGATCTGATCGTCGGTGCCGATGGCGTCTGGTCGAAGACGCGCGCATTGGTGCCCGGTGGCCCTTCGCCGCATTTCTCCGGTAATATCGCCTGGCGTTTCATCATCCCCGAGGCATCCGCCCCAAGCGTACTCGACAGATCGAGCGTGACGGCGTTTCTCGGTCCTTCGGCACACCTCGTCTGCTATCCGATCAAGGAACATGCCGCCTTCAATATCGTGGCGAACATCTCCGGAAGCACTTCGGGCCATGATTGGAGCGCCGCCGGCACCAAGGCGCAACGCGAGCATCTTCTGCAGCGCTTCTCAGGCTGGAACGATGCCATCACGGCAATGCTCGAACGCCAGGAGCAAGCCACCTTTTGGCCGCTCTACGAAGCGAGCGTCGGCCGCTGGCACAATGGCAAGGATGTCATATTAATCGGCGATGCGGCGCATGCGATGATGCCCTTTGCGGCCCAAGGTGCCGCCATGGCAATCGAGGATGCCTTCGAACTTGCCGGCATGGTGGCCTCACGCCCCCTCGCCGAAGCGCTCGATCTTTTCGAAAAGCACCGTATGCCGCGCATTGCGCGCCTGCGCCAGCGCGCCGCCTTCAACCAATTTGCCTATCATGCTCGCGGACCGGTGCGACTAGCCCGTGATTTTGTTCTCTCCATGCGTCCGCCGCAAAGTCTCGCGGCGGACCTGGATTGGATCTACGGCTATCGCGCTATCGGCTGATCAGGCCTCTTTCGCTGCAGCGAGACCCTTTTCGATATCGGCCTTGATATCGGCGACATCCTCAAGACCGATCTGCAGGCGCAGGACCGGCCCTTCCGGCGGCGCCTTGCTAATGCGCCGGTCGTTGAGATTGACGTGCAGTGCGAGGCTCTCGAAGCCGCCCCAGGAATAACCCAGACCGAAAATCCGCAGCGCGTCGAGGAAGGCGTGCGCCTTGGCCCTGAATTTCTCCGGACGGTCGACGGCCAACACAAAGGAGAAGATGCCGCTCGATCCCTTGAAGTCGCGCTTCCAAAGTTCATGACTTGGGAAGCTTGGCAATGCCGGATGCAGCACGCGCGCGATGTCCTCGCGGCTCTCGAGCCACTGCGCTATGGCGAGCGCGCTTTCCTGATGCCGTTCCAGGCGCACGCCCATGGTGCGCAGGCCCCGCAGCACTTGATAGGCATCGTCCGGCGCGCCGCAGATGCCGAGCTGGATATTGGCTTCCCTCAACTGGTCCCAATGGGCCGCATTGGCGGATACCGTTCCCAGCAGAATATCGGAGTGCCCAGCCGGATATTTCGTTGCCGCATGAATGGAGATATCGACCCCATGATCCAGCGGCTTGAAATAAAGGGGCGTTGCCCAGGTATTGTCCATGGTGACGACGCAGCCATGGCGATGAGCGACGGCCGAGATCGCGGGAATATCCTGCATTTCAAAGGTATTGGAGCCCGGCGCTTCGGTGTGCACCAGCCTGGTGTTCGGCTTGATCAGTTGCTCGATGCCGGCGCCGACCAACGGGTCGTAATATTGGACCTCGACGCCGAGACGCTTCAGCATGGTATCGCAGAAGATACGCGTCGGCCCATAAACCGAATCGACGATCAGGGCGTGGTCGCCTGCGGAGAGAAAGCCAAGGAAAGGCACGGTGATCGCCGCAAGCCCGGAGGGCACCAGGATCGTTCCCGCTGATCCCTCCAGCGCATCGATAGCGTCGCAAAGCGCATCGGTCGTCGGCGTGCCGCGCGTGCCATAGGTATATTTCTGATCGCGCGTCTCCATGGTTCGCGCATTCGGAAACAGTACCGTCGAGGCATGCACGACCGGCGGATTGACGAAACCATGGAAATCGGAGGGCGAATTGCCGATGTGGGACAAACGCGTGTTGATGCCGGCGTTTTGCAGCAATGTGTCTTTGTCTTTCATGTCTGGGTATGCCTTTGGCGCTGTGGGGACTTCGATTAGTGGCTGCCAAGCCCGGCGGGGTCAACCCCGAGCGATCCAGCGAATCCTAATATTAGGTATTAGCTAAAATACCGGAATGGCGGAATAAATACGTCATTTCCGCGCAGTTTTTTGGCAAAATGCTGCCCAAATAGAAGCCAACCGCTCGCTTTCGAGCCGAAACAGATGAAAACTCCGAATTATTTCTCAATAATTTAGGCGGCGTCTTGACCGGAAATGCATTTGCGACTGTGATAGAACCACTCGCACCGGGAGAGTGAGGAACACGGTTCTCCGAGAGCCTGCTTCGGGAGCGATACGCTTTAACTATAATAGACAAAGGTTGGGAAAGATGAAAAAGATTGCTCTGTCCGTATTCCTCGGAGCGGCAGCCTTGGCATACACCGCTTCTGGCGCGTCGGCTTCGACGCTCAGCGATGTGAAGGCCAAGGGCTTTGTTCAATGCGGCGTGAATAGCGCCCTTCTTGGCTTCTCGCAGCCCGATGCCTCTGGCAACTATGCCGGTTTCGACGTCGATCTTTGCAAGGCCGTCGCTGCGGCTGTCTTTGGCGACGTAACCAAGGTAAAATACACCCCTCTTAGCGCGAAAGACCGCTTCACTGCACTGCAGTCCGGTGAAATCGACCTGCTTTCTCGCAACACCACCTGGACGATCAACCGCGATACCGCGCTCGGCCTCAACTTCCGTCCGGTTACCTACTATGACGGCCAGGGCTTCATGGTTCGTAAGGAACTTAACGTGAAGTCGGCTCTGGAACTCTCCGGCGCGGCCGTTTGCGTTCAATCCGGTACGACGACCGAGCTCAACCTCGCCGACTACTTCAAGACCAACAATCTTCAGTACAATCCGGTGGTCTTCGACAAGCTCGAAGAAGTCAACGCCGCTTACGACTCCGGCCGTTGCGACGTTTACACCACCGACCAGTCCGGCCTCTATGCCCTGCGCCTGACCCTGAAGAACCCTGACGACAACGTCGTTCTGCCGGAAATCATTTCCAAGGAGCCGCTTGGACCGGCCGTTCGCCAGGGCGACGACCAGTGGTTCGATATCGTAAGCTGGACCGCTTATGCTCTGATCAATGCCGAGGAATTCGGCATTACGCAGAAGAACGTCGACGAGATGAAGAGCTCGGCCAATCCGGACATCAAGCGCTTCCTCGGCGTCGAGCAGGGCTCGACCATCGGCACCGACCTCGGCCTGACCAACGACTGGGCCTACAACGTCATCAAGGGCGTCGGCAACTATGGCGAAGTCTTCGACCGCAACATCGGCGCCGGCAGCCCGCTGAAGATTCAGCGTGGCCTGAACGCCCTCTGGAACAAAGGTGGCATTCAGTACGCACCGCCGATTCGCTGAACCGTGATCGTATGACATTGGGAAAGGCGGCTCGCCGCCTTTCCTCCCTTAAGAAAACAAGCCCGAAACGGGCATAGAGGGGAAAAAGTCTGCATGGCAATTACAATAAATTCGCCCGAAGGCGAACGCTCGTCCGGATCAGCGATCAATAATCCCAAAGTCCGAGGCCTGGTTTACCAGGTTCTTACCGTCATAATTCTGTTGGCACTCGTCGGGTTCATCATTCACAACACCGTCGAAAATCTGCGTGCGTCGAACCAGCCTTTTGGATTTGCTTTTCTCGGCGGACGCGCCGGTTTCAATCTCGGCCAAGCGCTGATTCCATTTTCGAGCGATTCCACCAACATCCAAGCGCTCATCGTCGGCCTGCTCAATACCGTTCTCATCGCAGTATCAGGTATCATTGCGGCGACAATCATCGGCTTCATCGTCGGCATCGGCCGGCTTTCGCACAACTGGCTGATCGCGAAGCTTTGCCAGGCCTATGTCGAGCTGTTCCGCAATATCCCGCCGCTGCTCGTCATCTTCTTCTGGTATAGCGGCGTTCTGGTGCTGCTGCCACAGGCGCGCGAGGCTGTGCATCTACCGTTCTCGAGCTATCTCAGCAATCGCGGCCTTGCCTTTCCGAGCCCGATTTTCGCTAGCGGCATGTGGGCTGTCGGCATCGCGATTGTGGTCGCCATCGTGGCCATATTCTTCATGGCCCGCTGGGCGCACAAGCGCCAGGCGGCGACTGGTCAACAGTTTCACACCATCTGGGTGTCTGTGGCCATATTCATCGCCTTGCCGCTCCTGACCTTCTTCGCAGCCGGCATGCCGCTGTCCTTTGACTATCCGGTCGCTGGCAAGTTCAATCTGACCGGCGGCTCTGTCATTGGGCCGGAATTCATCTCGCTGTTCCTCGCGCTTTCCTTCTACACCGCCTCCTACATCGCCGAAATCGTTCGCGGCGGCATTCGCGCCGTGGCCAAGGGGCAATCGGAAGCGGCCGGCGCGCTAGGGCTTCGCGCCCCAGCCATCACCCGGCTCATCGTCATTCCCCAGGCAATGCGCATCATCATTCCGCCGTTGACGAGCCAGTATCTCAACCTGACGAAGAACTCCTCGCTCGCGATTGCGATCGGCTATGCCGATCTGGTCGCCGTCGGTGGCGTCATTCTCAACCAGTCCGGCCGCGCGATCGAAGTCTTTGTGATCTGGATGGTCATCTACCTTGCGCTGAGCATAGCGACCTCCCTGTTCATGAATTGGTTCAACGCCAAGATGGCTTTGGTGGAGAGATAAGATGTCCAACGGAAGCCAAAGCTTTGTAAGCAAAACAATCCTTCCGCAACTGCCGGCTCCATCGAGCGAAAAAGGCGTCGTACACTGGCTCAGAAAAAATCTGCTGGCGACGCCGAAAGACGTGGTTCTGACCATCCTTGCGATAGCCTTCCTCGCTTGGGCCGTTCCGCATATTGTCAACTGGCTGTTCATCCAAGCCGCCTGGAGCGGTGCCGATCGCACCTTCTGTGCGACCACCGTGCAAGGCGGAACACAACCGGATGGCTGGAGCGGCGCTTGCTGGGCGTTCGTCCGGGCGAAGTTCACCATCTTCATGGTCGGTCTTTACCCGCCGGAAGAACGTTGGCGGCCGGCTCTCGTTGCGATTATCACCATCATCCTGTTTGTGCCGATGCTGATACCGTCGGTGCCGAGAAAAGGATTGAATGCCATCCTGGCATTCATCGTGCTGCCGATCGTCGCATTTTTCCTGCTTTACGGTGGCTTTGGTCTGGAGGTCGTGGAAACGCAGAAATGGGGCGGCCTCATGGTGACGCTGGTCCTTTCCTTTGTTGCGATCGTAGTCTCCTTTCCGCTCGGCATTATGCTTGCACTCGGACGGCGTTCGAAGATGCCCGTCATCCGAATGCTGTCAGTGCTCTACATCGAAATCATCCGTGGCATTCCGCTGATCACGGTATTGTTCATGGCCAGCGTCATGCTGCCGCTCTTCCTTCCGCAGGGCTGGACGGTGGACAAATTGCTGCGCGCCGTGGTCGGTGTCTCGATGTTTACCTCGGCCTACATCGCCGAAGTTATCCGCGGCGGTCTTCAGGCTGTGCCGAAGGGCCAATTCGAAGGTGCCGATTCGCTTGGTCTCGGCTACTGGCAGAAGATGCGCTTGATTGTTCTGCCGCAGGCGATCAAGCTGGTGATACCCGGGATCGTCAACACCTACATCGGCATGTTCAAGGACACGTCGCTGGTGTCGATCATCAGCATGTTCGATCTGCTCGGTATCGTTCGTCAGAACTTTTCCGACCCGAACTGGGCAAGCGCCGTGACGCCGATTACGGGACTGGTGTTTGCCGGTTTCATATTTTGGCTGTTCTGCTTCAGCATGTCGCGCTATTCAGGCTTCATGGAACGCCATCTCGATACTGGCCACAAACGATAAAAACCGAGGGAAAAAATATGGCTGACGCCCAACCAAAAAAACTGACCATTTCCGACACGGAAGTCGCGGTTGAAATGATCAACATGAACAAGTGGTACGGCGATTTCCACGTACTGCGCGACATCAACCTGAAGGTCATGCGCGGCGAGCGCATCGTTATTGCCGGGCCTTCCGGCTCGGGCAAGTCGACGATGATCCGCTGCATCAACCGCCTTGAGGAGCATCAGAAGGGCCAGATCATCGTCGATGGCGTGGAACTCACCAACGATCTGAAGAAGATCGACGAAGTGCGCCGCGAAGTCGGCATGGTGTTCCAGCACTTCAACCTCTTTCCGCATCTAACGATCCTGGAAAACTGCACGCTGGCGCCGATCTGGGTGCGCAAGATGCCGAAGAAGCAGGCGGAAGAAATCGCCATGCACTTCCTCACCCGCGTCAAGATTCCGGAACAGGCAAAGAAATATCCTGGCCAGCTTTCCGGCGGTCAGCAGCAGCGTGTGGCGATCGCCCGTTCGCTCTGCATGAACCCGAAGATCATGCTGTTTGACGAGCCGACCTCGGCGCTCGACCCGGAAATGATCAAGGAAGTGCTGGATACCATGGTGGGTCTGGCCGAAGAAGGCATGACCATGCTCTGTGTCACCCACGAAATGGGCTTCGCCCGTCAGGTTGCGAACCGCGTGATCTTCATGGACCAGGGCCAGATCGTCGAACAGAACTCACCGAAGGAATTCTTCGAAAACCCGCAGCACGAACGTACCAAGCTGTTCCTGAGCCAGATCCTGCACTAAGCGGACCATGCGATGATCAAAAACCCGTCGGCTGTGACGCAGCCGGCGGGTTTTTCAATATGTAGGTCGGAATTGCGACGGCGGTTACGATTAACCATATTGACACTCCACGCAAACCAGAACATTGTGTGAACAAATCAGGGCGAGCACAATGGCATCCGGCGAAAAGTTTATTATCCTTCCCTATAAGAAGAACCGCGGAAATCTGGTGCCGGGAGAAATGCGGCAGGCGTCAAGCGCCGCCAGTGCCGAAAAGATCGCCCTTTCCATGGCCGCGCGTTTCGTCGGCGTTGCCGCCTATGCGGTCATGGTCGACGAAGAGACCGGCGACATGACGTCCCCTCGCCTCCTGGCACGGCACGGCGAGATCGCCGACCTGAACGCCGCCTGACCGAATCATCGTCCCGAAGGCGTCCTGTCTCAAGCGCGCTTAACGCAAAGGTCGGCGACCTGAATATAGCCGTAGCGCCCCACTATAAACCCGATATACTGCCGCCGGCTGCGTGGGGATGCAGTTTGTAGTCATTGGGGGGACGAGACGGGACGTGAAGAAAAGCGACAGGATAATCGCTGCGCTGGCGTTTCTCGGCGCGGCAATCATCGTCGTAAGAGTGATCGGTGCAGTGGCCGGTTATGACCTCATCGACATGGCAGTGAATGCAACCAGACCGGCGGATGCTGGCGGTTGGCCAATGGAGACGCGTTTCTAATCACGACCTGGCAGACCACTGTTAATCTTTATCTATCGTGTGCCTTACAGAACAGATTGTTACTCGTCTTAGCTCGCCGCCCGACATATTTTAGCATTCACTCCAATAGCAACCCTGTCGTTTGATTACGGATTGGCGCATATTGGTCATGAAAGTGATCTGTCGCGGGGGCGTACTGTGGATAGAAAGCTTGCAGCCATCCTTTCGGCTGACGTTGTCGGCTTCAGCCGTATGATGGCGTTTGACGAAGAGGGGACGATACGGGCGCTGGACAAGTGTCGCGAAAAGATCGACAGCCTTGTGAAAGAACACGGCGGCCGCATTTTCGGCTTGGCCGGTGACGGTATCATGGCCGAGTTTCCAAGTGCCGTTCAGGCGGTTCGCTGTTCGGTGGAAATTCAACGCAACCTCGCAGATCGAACTAACGATGTTGTAGATGACCGCCCGCTGGAATTCCGTATTGGCATCAATCTCGGCGATGTCGTGGTAGCGGGAGACGATCTGCTGGGTGACGGCGTCAATGTGGCTGCGCGATTGCAAGGGATCGCAGTCGCGTCAGGGATATACATTTCCGGATCAGTCCGAGAGCATATTGACGGCAAGGTGCCGTTTAGGCTGACTAGCCTCGGCAAGTATGCTTTGAAGAACCTTCCCAAGGCCATTCCCGTTTTTCAGGTGAATTGGGATACGGCGGGGTTGGCAAGGAGTGGCATTCCGTCTCGGTCGTCGGTCGCCAAAGATATCTCTGGGCCACCGATTATCGCCGTGCTCCCGTTCGACAATCTGAGTGCAGACGACCGATGGGAACGGCTTGCCGCCGGAATATCCGCTGACATCATTGCCGACCTCGCGCGATATCCCGACCTTGCGGTGATTTCCCGTCAAACCATGGCTTTGTACAAAGGGGGACAGAACGACTTCCGATCAATCAGGTGCGACCTGAAAGCTGACTACGTTCTTGAGGGAAACCTGCAAGCAGCCGGACAGCACGTCCGGATTTCAGTACAGCTTGTCGATGCCTGCAGTGGAGCTAGCCTCTGGACGGCTCGATACGATCAATCGGCCGATGACCTGTTTACGATGCAGGACATGGTCACCGAGAACGTGGTCAACGTTCTTGGTACCTGTTGCGGTAAACTTCTGGGATTTCGACGGGATGTTGTCCGGCGTAAGAAACCAGCCAGCCTGCAAGCATATGATTGCTACCTCCTCGGCCACGAACAACACGACCTGTTCACGCGCGCGTCTAACGCTGAAGCAATCCGTTTTCTGTCCCGCGCAGTCGAACTCGATCCAACACTCGCAAGAGCCTGGACCATCTTGGGGCTCGCATATTCCTCAGGGGTCTATAACGGTTTTGCTAGAGATAATTCAGCCTGGATACAACGCTTTGAAAGCTGCATCGAACAAGCCTTGGCGCTCGATCCGGATGACACCGCGGCTCGGCTTTGCCGCGCCAGCTTCCGAGCTTTGCAAGGGAACTTCGAAGCCGCGTTGGACGAGCATAGCCTCGTCTTACAGGCATACCCAAATGATGCCGACACCCTTGCGCTGCTGGCCGGAAACTTAGCCCTAGTGGCCGGTAGTCCGGAGCAGGCCTGCGAACTCTCGCGGAGAGCCATCCGCTTGAACCCCCACATTCCCTGGTATTACGGTATGCTCGGCCGCTGCTGCTTTATCGCCGGATTCTACAGAGAGAGTGTGGCGGCACTCCATCACGCTCCACCACAAGCGCCTGCCACACTCCTGTTTTTGTCTATGGCCTTCGCGATGTTAGAGCAGAAATCTGAATCGGCAAGGTTTTCCGCCTGTCTGCATGACAGCGCTCCCGGCTTTTCTGCCGAGATATTCATAGAGGGATATCCGGTCACCAATCCTCCGGCGCTTGCAGCAATCAGAAATGGTGCATTTCGCGCGGGATTAGCCATTCAGTAGCCGTGCCATATCGTCGCACACAGCGTCGTAAAATAGGTTGAAACCCACCAAAAATCACATAACGCATTGTTTAATGAATGCCCGACCTGAGAGATAGGTGACGTTTTGTACCGGAGACATGGGTGACACTTTTCGCTTTGGCGGGAGGTGTTGATGCCGTGGAGAGAGACTTCGGTTATGGAGGAACGTCTTCGATTTGTCGCCCGTCTGCTTGAGGGCGAAGGCATGAGCGATGTGTGCCGTGCGTTCGGCATCTCGCGCAAGACCGGTTACAAGATCTTCAACCGTTACAAGGACGAGGGGTTGGAGGCACTGACGGATCGGTCACGTCGGCCGGTGCGCTATGCCAATCAGTTGCCCGAGCCGGTCGAGGCGATGATCGTGCGGCTCAAGAAGGACAAGCCGCATTGGGGTGCGCGTAAGATCCGCGAGTTATTGGTCAGGAAGCTTGCCGGCGATATACGTGTGCCCGCCAAAAGCACGGTGCATGCCATTCTCGACCGGCACGGGCTGGTCGCTCATGCCCGCAAGCGGCAACGCCATCGAGCCGAGGGAACGGCCTTATCCCAGGCGCTCATGCCGAACGATCTGTGGTGCGCCGACTTCAAGGGCGAGTTCAAACTTGGCAATGGCGGATACTGTTACCCGCTGACGGTGACCGACCAGGCCTCGCGTTTCCTTCTTGCCTGCGAAGCCTTTGAATCAACGCGCGAGCAGGGCGTGTTCGAGGCCTTCTGCCGGCTGTTTGCCGAGCGCGGCCTGCCGCTCGCCATCCGCAGCGACAACGGCTTGCCGTTTGCCTCGCCCAACGGCCTCTACAATCTGTCCAAGCTGTCCGTTTGGTGGCTGAGACTCGGCATCGTGCTCGAACGCATCAGGCCAGGCCATCCGCAAGACAACGGCCGGCACGAGCGTATGCACCTGACGCTGAAGAAAGAGGCTACCCGTCCGCCCGGCAGAAACATCCTGCAGCAGCAGGCCCGCTTCGATGCATTCGTCAGCGAATTCAATACCGAACGGCCGCACGAGGCACTGAACATGAGAACGCCGGGCAGCCTCTATGTCTCATCATCGAGATCCTATGAGGGCCTGCCGGAGATCAATTACCCCTTCCACGACAGGGATGCGCTCGTCACCAACTGCGGCCGCATCTGCATGCACCGCAAGAAGATCAATATCTCGACCGTTATGGCAGGACAAAAACTCGGCATCAAAGAAGTCGACGACGGCATTTGGCTCGTCAGCTTCATGCATTATGATCTGGGATATATCGACCTGGAACAGAGGACCTTGCAAACCATCGACAACCCGTTCGGCACGAGGTTGTCACCCATCTCTTAGGGACAAACTGTTACCTATCTCTTCGGTATGGACAAGAAGGTTTTTGGCGACCCCTGCAGGATTCGAACCTGCGACCACCTGCTTAGAAGGCAGGTGCTCTATCCAGCTGAGCTAAGGGGCCTGAAAGCCAAGCCGCCGCGAACTGCCCGCGGCTGGCAACACATGCCTGAAACTTCCGTCAAACTCAATAGGCAGCGAATTCGACGTGTGCCGGATCAATGGGTCCAGGGCTGGATGCGATTGAAACGGAAGTTATCGGTATAGGAAACCACCTGGCGGTTGGCGTCCTTGGGAGCGAGAACGCGGTATTCGATGCTGTTGCGCTGGGCATAGGCCTCGGCCTGCTCCTGCGTCTCGAAAGTCAGCTTGAGCTGCTGGCGCGTATCGGCCGACGATGTATAGCCCATGATCGGATCGATCTTGCGCGGGATTTCCTGGTCGAATTCCAGAACCCACAGATGGGTCTTGGCCTTGCCGGATTGCATGGCGGTTTTTGCGGGACGGTAAATCTTGGCAGGCATCGCTGCAGCGCCTCCGGATAAGCGGGACAGTCCCGCCTTTGCTTCTCTCGTCTTCGCCCGGCCCCATGAAGGCTGAGCATTGTGGGATTTGCTTAGCCGCGAATCCCTTTGTTTTCAAGCAAAAAGGCGGGCTGCCCAAGCTTCACTTAGGCGACACCGTCGCGTTCGACTTGTGACCGCGGACAATCCTGCTTGGAATCGGAGATGGATCGGCATGCTGATATCAGCATGCCGATCCCAGTCTCTACAGATCTGATCAAACCGCGTTTCTCAGCGGAGATTCACGCGTCTGCTGTGTAGCGATTGCGGAAGCCGAAGCGCCGGACATGTTCTCGAAGCAGAGATCAAAACCATACATGTATTCGATCTCGACCCCAGGCCACCAGATTCCACCGCCGTCAAAGGTGCTTATGATTAGAGTTCCCCCATTATCGAGATTGCACGTCAAGACGGGTTCGTCCCCCGGGGTCAGTTGCCAAGTTCCCGACTGAGACATGTTATTGCCGTCAAGTGGATACCCGGTCATCTTTATCGTGACCGAGCAAGTTACTGGCGTTAACGAGATCTGGATGTAAATGTCGCCCGTTCCAGACCCGATAACGGGGGCTTCCCACTGAAAGCCGCCCGAGAATGTCAAGGTATCGCTGCTTAGCGAAACTGTTGGGATCGATCCATTGTCACCTTCGTTGTTGAGACTGTGCCAGGCAACGTCCCTCCAGTCGAACCGGCCGGTAGCGCCGTTCGCTAACGTCGGCACCATCGGCGGCATGTAGACTTGGGTGTTTGACGTCCAGATCACGCCCTTGGACGTGTCATAGTAAACGAGGTTAGCGTCGGCCTGCACCGCAAGGTACGCTGGTGAGGAGCTCTGCGTGTTTGGACTCCACATCACTTGGCGCGGATTAACGGATTCGTTGTAGATCACGAGATTGCCGTCGGTCTGAATAGCGAAGACAAATGGGATGTCATCGTCTGTATTCGACGACCATATCGCGTAGCCCTGGAAAGTTGAATTTGGCTTCGGCGGCGCGCCATCGACCTGGTAAAGCACCAGATTGCCGTCGGTCTGCATTATCAACACGTACAGATTATTTGGGCTTATCGCCCATTGGTTCAATTGCATGGTGGTGCCGGCAGGTATCTCACCATTGGGAGCCGCGATCTGACCCGCGACTGGAACAGTCACTGCGTTCATCGAAATATCCTCCTTTAGATGCGCGAGTGAGGAATGCACCAACGCGTTCAATTTTGGCCGCACTCACGCGCCATCCCTGGCGACTGAGCGCTTCCTTCTCTCTCCTGATTGAATGGTTGGAATCATCATCTCGACCGAGGCCGAGCATTCAAAAACACGCCTGATAAGCACTATTCATTAGCAATGCGAATACAACATAATACTAATTAGCTATTTGACAACCCAGAGTTTTTAATTTTCTCGGTTGGCATCATATCTTCTGCGAAGATAACTCATTCGAGCACGCTATGTGGAAAGCTGTTATCATTTGGCATTTACCTACAAGAAATGCAGGAAAATGATTTTCAAGGATTCGCGTCAGCGCTCATTAAGAAGGGACGCAAATCTGGACGGCGCGCCGATGCACACGGGTCGACATACAAAGAATGTCGCGTAGAAAGTGCGCATTTCGTCCTTGTACTCTCATCCGCAACAGGCATGAGATCTTGCATCACAACGGAATCGAATTCGAACCGCTGCGGCTCGCCAAACAAAGAGGCACAGGTATTTCACAGGGAAAACATGGTCGGAGTGGAGAGATTCGAACTCCCGACCCTCTGGTCCCAAACCAGATGCGCTACCAGACTGCGCTACACTCCGTACCCTCACGCATAATCTCTTTGAGGAGACCGCGTCGTCCCGCTTTGCAGAACGAGTGCGGAGATACACGGTTCATCCTCGTGCTGCAACAGCTAAAATGGCGTTGAAGCTCCGATCCCCGGGGAAAATCTACTTGCCGAGTTTTGCGGAAATCGTAGCGCTCGTCACCTTGTCGCCGACGGCAAGGCCGAGTTTTCTTGCGATGCCGCCGTTCAGCTCGATGACGTAAAGCACTGACCCGCCGGAGCTGATGATCGTTTCAGAATAGGGTACGGCGTTTTCCTGAATGTGCGTGACGACGCCACTCCTGTCCAGGAAAAGCATATCGAGCGGTAGCACGGTATTCTTCATCCACATCATGACCGGGCGCGGCGCACCGAAATCGAAAAGCATGCCGTGATCGTCCGGCATGCTCTTGCGATACATCAGGCCGAACTCGAGCTGCGGCTCGGTCAATGCCAATTCCACGGTGAACTTGTGCGTTACGCCCTTGGCCGTTTTGATCGATAGCGGCTCCGAATCGAACGCCATCGATTTTTCGCTGGCCGCTTGCGCGGCAAAGGCGGGAGCGGATGCCCCGACAAGAAAAAGCGCCACGATGGCGCTCTTCAAAACAGCAGAAAACATAACTCTGGTGGTCATATCAATGCGGCCGCGTCACCGGGCTTGGCGCATCCGGATGGATCTCTGCCGCCATCAGGCCCTTCTCACCCGGCCCGAAACGGACAAGGACTACCTGTCCCGGCCGCAACTCCGCCAGACCGAAACGACGCAGCGTTTCCATGTGCACGAAGATGTCCTCTGTGCCCTCACCGCGCGTCAGGAAACCAAAGCCCTTGGTGCGGTTGAACCACTTGACCAAGGCGCGCTCGAGGCCGCTTGTCGCAGTGACCTGGACATGGGTGCGCACCGGCGGCATCTGCGACGGGTGCACGGCGGTCGACTGGTCCATCGAGAGGATTTTGAAAGCCTGATAGCCACGTTCACGGCGCTGAATCAGCGCGACGATGCGCGTGCCCTCGAGAATGGTCTGATAACCGTCGCGGCGCAGGCATGTCACATGCAACAAAACGTCCTGCATGCCGTTATCCGGAACGATGAAGCCAAAACCCTTGGCGACATCGAACCATTTGACGACGCCGGAGATTTCGATGAGCTCGACGGCTTCGCCCGACATCTCTCCGAAGTCGACGATACCCTTCGATGAAATTCTGTCACCCATCTTAGCCAACCCTCGATTACGCGTCACACTGTTACAGTTAACTGATTCCTTGAAATCAAGATTAACATCTTGGTAACGGAAAAGCGCAAGTCCTAGTTTTCGTTTATTCCCATCCGTAGATTAGCGCGCCGAGTCTTGCCTGAAGCTGGTGTCTCGTTTCAGATCGTCTCAGCACAAACATTAGAGAGGAAACAGAATGCGTTATCTTCACACCATGGTCCGCGTTACCGATCTCGACGCCTCACTACACTTTTATAGCACTCTCTTCGGCCTCACCGAAACCCGTCGCTACGAAAACGAGAAAGGCCGTTTCACTCTCGTTTTCCTTGCTGCCAGCGAGGATGTAGACGCATCCCGAAGCAGCGGCGCGCCCAGTCTGGAACTCACCTACAACTGGGACCCTGAAGAGTATACCGGAGGACGGAACTTCGGTCACCTCGCCTATGAGGTCGATGACATCTACGCAATCTGCCAGAAACTTATGGACAATGGCATTACTATCAACCGGCCGCCCCGCGATGGTCACATGGCTTTCGTGCGGTCTCCGGACGGCATTTCCATCGAGATCCTGCAGAAGGGTGCCGACCTTGCTTCGGCCGAGCCCTGGGCTTCGATGCCCAATACCGGCGCCTGGTGAGGCGCTAGCTTTCGCGAGGCTTACGGCGCGCGCGGAGCCACCGGTTTCGCGCTTGCCGGCCGCACCCGCTCTCCGGCATGCTTGGACGACTCGAAGCATCATGCATCGGATTTCGCGCGGTCATCGTTCCCAGTAGGAAGCCGCTCGACATCATCGTCCCTCGCAAGAGGCCGTTCCGGTGCCAACTTTTAAGCGGGGAACGTCCTTTGTGCGATCGGCAGATTCTATCCGGCAATAAAAAGCTCGCAAGCACTATTGCCATCGCCATGTCATTTTTGATGCTCGCCGGCTGCGCGACGACAGGCAGCAAGCCGAAACAGGCAGCCGAGGTCGAGCCGAAGCCCAATGCTGCCGAAGAGCTCGCCGACGCTCTCAACACCAAAGCCGACGCGAAACGGCAAAAGGGCGACGCCTATCGCGATCCGCTGGTACACAGCGTTCACGGCGCGCATCCGCAGATGGTAGCTGAAGCCACGGGCAATCAATCCTTTTTCCCGCCGGCACCCGCCGGGGCAGCGCCTGTGGCAACAGACGCGCCGGCCGGCATGGCCGGCCTGGTGACGCAGCCGACCGCGGTCAATGCCAATAGAAGCAGCATCTATTCGACGCCCGCGCCGATTGCCGTCAATCCGGATGGAACGCTGGCCACCCAGCCGGGTGGCGGACAGCCGCAGGGACCTAGTCCGATCATGCGCAGCGTCTACAGTATGCCGCCCAGTGCGACGCAGAATGTCACGCCACAACAGGGCAATGGCGGCATGCCCGTCGACCAGACATCCGAGGCGGTCATCCCTCCGCCCGTCATCCGCAACGCCGCCAACGCGTCGGGAAGCCCGATGAGGCCGACAGCGGACGCCACGCCCTCGAAAATTTTGCCCGCCCGCGGCTCCAGTGCCCGCAGAATCGACAGCAAGGAAGCACTGATGCTGGCGCATATCGTTGCGTCGAAGGGCCAGGGCCAGGATGGCAAGCCGCTGATAACCCAGCCGCAGAGCGGATCGGGGTTCTAAACCGGTCCCATCTGCAAACTCCCGCAACATGCTGTTAAGGCGAGCTTATTCAAGCTTCGATGCGCCGTTACGCTTCTGTCATTTTTTCCAAGAAAAAGCGAAATAGACGCTTGCGGGAATGAAATCACCCCGCTATAAGCGCGCCACACAACAGCACGCGCCCTTCGTCTATCGGTTAGGACGACAGATTTTCATTCTGTAAAGAGGGGTTCGACTCCCCTAGGGCGTGCCACTGTTCTTCCTCTCCTACAACAATGAGCTACCTTCCGCTTGCGGTGGCTTTGCGCTATTCCTATATGGTCGCAAGCGCAGCCTGCGCCCTTCGTCTATCGGTTAGGACGACAGATTCTCATTCTGTAAAGAGGGGTTCGACTCCCCTAGGGCGTACCAATCGGACCCACCACGAACTTTTCCACAAGTACCTCGAAAAATTCGCCCTTACCCGTAGATTTTTCTCGATTTTCCGCTTGCGGGAACAAAAGGTGCTGACTATAAGGGCGCCACAGCACGCGCCCTTCGTCTATCGGTTAGGACGACAGATTTTCATTCTGTAAAGAGGGGTTCGACTCCCCTAGGGCGTGCCACTGTTTCCCTTCCCTAAAGCTCTGATTCTTCATCATTAACGCGACAGTTTCCGTGCGCAGCTCATGGCGCCTTGGCGGCATCCATGACACGCAACTGGACACGCCTTGCGCCCTGCCAATGGTCGGCGCCGAGGGTGCCGGCGATGTGGATCTGGGATCCGCGGGAGGAGAGCAGCAGCTCGCCAAGGGGCGTTTCAACGGCGCGGAAGGCGATGCCGTCGAGGCGGCCACCGTCCTGGGCCTCCAGGGTGATCTTGATATGGGATTGGCCGACCAAGCGCGAATCGCGCAGGCGGTGGCTCGGAAGAGCGAAGATCGGCTGCGGATGGCCGGAACCGTAGGGGCCGGCAGTTTCAAGCTGATCGACCAGCTCCACCGTCGCGCCGCCAGCACCGAGAGCACCGTCTATCTTCAGCGTTTCGTTGGCGACGAGGCCGGCGACTTGTCTCTCCGCCTTCTCCGTGAAGAAGGCCCGGAGTTTGCCGAGATTGGCGCGCTCGACCGTCAGACCCGCCGCCATGGCATGACCGCCGCCCTTGACGAGCAGGCCAGCATCGACGGCAGCGCGCACCATGCGGCCCATGTCGAAACCGTTGATCGAGCGACCGGAGCCAGTGCCTCGCCCCATCGAATCAAAGGCAATGGCAAAGGCGGGGCGGCGGAACTTATCCTTCAGCCGAGAGGCAATCAGGCCAACGATGCCGGGATGCCAGCTTTCCCGTGCCGTGACGATAACGGAGGCTCCGTCGCCGTTGCCGTATTCGGCCAGCGCTTCAGCTTCAGCCTCCTGCAACATGGCGGCTTCCATCGCCTGGCGTTCGCGGTTGAGCTCGTCCAGCCTCTCCGCGATCGTCTCGGCCTCGGAGGCAACGTCGAGCGTCAGCAGCCGGGCGCCAAGCGCGGCATCACCGATACGCCCGCCGGCGTTGATGCGCGGGCCGATCATGAAACCAAAGTGATACGGGCTCACAGGGCCGCCGAGCCCAGCTTTTCGAAATAGGGCGGCCAGGCCGGGATTGCCCTGATGGCGCGCGGCGATCAGGCCCTTGACGACGTAAGCACGATTCAGCCCTTTCAGCGGCACGACATCGCAGACAGTTGCCAGCGCGACGATATCGAGCCAGGCAAGCAGGTCGATGGAGCGCACACGGGCATCGCCAGCCTCGCGCAACTGCCGCAGGGCCGCGACCAGAACCATAAAGACAACGCCGGCAGCACAGAGATGTCCCTGCCCCGATAGATCGTCCTCTCGATTCGGATTGACCAGCGCATGGCAAGGCGGCAGCTCATGCGCAACCTGGTGATGATCGATGACGACGACGTCGATATTGCGGGCCTTCGCCGCTTCCAGCGATTCGAAGCTGGTGGAACCGCAATCGACGGTAACGATCAGCGTTGCGCCATTATCGATGAGCTGGTTGATGGCAGTGGGATTCGGGCCGTAGCCTTCGAAGATGCGGTCTGGGATATAGATGCTGGCCGGCACGCCGAAATGGGTGAGAAAGCGGTAGAGCAGCGCCGAGGATGCCGCGCCGTCGACGTCGTAGTCACCAAAGATCGCAACCGTCTCGCCCGCCTTAACGGCGCGCAGGAGACGTTGTGCTGCCTTCTCGCAGTCGGTCAGCAGATGGGGGTCTGGCATCAGGCTGCGGATCGTGGGGTCGAGGAAGGCCATGGCCTCTTCGAGGCCGACGCCGCGGCCGGCGAGAACGCGGGCAATCAGATCCGGCAGCCCGTGCGTTTGCGCGATGGCCAGCGCCCGATTCTGGCCGGCCTGGTCGAGCCGGGAAATCCAGCGATTGCCGGAGACGGAGCGTTCGACGCCCAGAAATGCCCGCTGCACAGGATCTGCCGGCTGTTCCACCATCTCTCCCAGAATTGGAAGACCCGTTCCGATTTACCGGAGCGGGCCTTAGTCGTCGGAATTATTCCTTCGGCCGCTCGATGCGGATGACCTGCGGCTCGCCGACAAGATAGCCCTCGGTCTTGATCGCGGCGACAGCCTTGCGCACCGAATCCTCCGTCGTCGCATGGGTGACGAGGATGATCGTCTGATGATGGGCCGGCGCCAGATGCTGCGTCGCGCGCTGCACGATCGATTCCAGCGAAATGTGGTTTTCCGCCATGCGGGTCGCGACGCTGGCGAAAACGCCGGTGCGGTCGAGAACGGTCAGGCGGATGAAATAGCCGCCTTCGTGGCTCTGCATCTGCGCCTTGCGATAGGGTTCCAGCGCCTTGGCAGGGTGACCGAGCACCGGCACGCGCTGCGCACCCGGCTGGCTCTTGGCGATGTCGGCAATATCGCCGAGTACGGAGGAAGCCGTCGCGTTGCCGCCGGCGCCGGGGCCGACCATCAGCAGTTCGCCGAGAATGTCCGATTCGATCGCGACGGCATTGGTGACGCCATCGACCTGGGCGATGACCGATTCGAGCGGCACCATGGTCGGGTGAACGCGCTGTTCGATGCCTGTTTCGGTGCGCTGGGCGACGCCGAGCAGCTTGATGCGGTAGCCAAGGTCGGCTGCGGCGCGGATGTCCTCGATGGAGATATTGGTGATCCCCTCGAGATAGATATCATCGGCCGCGATGCGGTTGCCGAAGGCAAGCGTCGTCAGGATGGCGAGCTTGTGTGCCGTGTCGTTGCCCTCGATGTCGAAGGCCGGATCAGCTTCGGCATAGCCGAGACGCTGGGCTTCCTTCAGGCAATCGGTAAAGGACAGGCCCTCCTTCTCCATCCGGGTCAGGATGTAGTTGCAGGTGCCGTTCATGATGCCGTAGACGCGCGAGATCGTGTTGCCGGTCAGGGATTCACGCAATGCCTTGATGACGGGAATGCCACCGGCGACGGCCGCTTCGAAGTTGAGCAGTGCGCCTTTCTCCTCGGCAATCTCGGCAAGTTCGACGCCGTGATAGGCGAGCAGCGCCTTATTGGCGGTGACGACATGCAGACCACGGGCAAGAGCCGCACGCACGGCGGCGTTGGCCGCGCCTTCGGCACCGCCGATCAGCTCGACAAAGACGTCGATGTCGGCCTTCTGCGCCAGGTCGACCGGGCCGCCGAACCATTCGATGCCGGTGAGGTCGATGCCACGATCCTTGGTGCGATCGCGGGCGGTTACGGCGACGATCTTGACGGGGCGGCCGCAGGTGACGGCAAGCTCGTTGGCGCGGCTCTGAATGATACGGACGAGCGAGGCACCAACGGTGCCCAAGCCCGCAATGCCGATTTTGAGGGCATCTGCCATGAACAATTCCTGATCAATGTCTTGGGACACGGCAGCCGCGGGAACGGCTGCCGTGAGAAATTAAGAGCGGTGAGCGTTCAGTGAAATCACGTTATGCATGGTCTCATCCGCTGTGGAGAGGAAGCGCTTCAGATTGCGCGCTGCCTGGCGGATGCGATGCTCGTTCTCGACCAGCGCGATGCGGACGTAGTCGTCGCCCTGCTCGCCGAAGCCGATGCCGGGCGCCACCGCGATGTCGGCCTTCTCGACGAGAAGCTTCGAGAACTCCAGCGAGCCGAGATGACGGAATTTTTCCGGGACTTTCGCCCAGGCAAACATCGTCGCTGCCGGCGGCGGCACGTCGAAGCCGGCCTTGCCGAAGCTGTCGACCAGCACGTCACGGCGGCGCTTGTAGATGTTGCGAACTTCCGCAATATCGGAGCCGTCACCGTTCAGCGCATGCGTTGCCGCCACCTGGATCGGCGTGAAGGCACCGTAATCGAGGTAGGACTTCACGCGTGTCAGCGCCGCGATCAGGCGCTCGTTGCCGACTGCAAAGCCCATGCGCCAGCCAGGCATGGAGAAGGTCTTCGACATCGAGGTGAACTCGACGGTGACATCCATCGCGCCCGGAACTTCCAGAACGGACGGCGGCGGATCGTCGTTGAAATAGATTTCCGAATAGGCCAGATCCGAGAGCACGATGATGTCGTGCTTCTTGGCGAAAGCGATGACTTCCTTGTAGAAATCGAGCGTCGCGACATAGGCCGTCGGGTTCGACGGATAGTTGAGGATCAAGGCCAGCGGCTTCGGGATAGAGTGGCGCACGGCCCGTTCCAGCGGCGGGAAGAAGCTGTCGTCCGGCTCGACCTGCATCGAGCGGATGACGCCGCCTGCCATCAGGAAGCCGAAGGCATGGATCGGATAGGTCGGGTTCGGGCAAAGGATTACATCACCCGGCGCCGTAATCGCCTGCGCCATGTTGGCGAAGCCTTCCTTGGAGCCGAGGGTGGCGACCACCTGCGTATCCGGATTGAGCTTGACGCCGAAGCGACGGGCATAATAGGCGGCCTGCGCACGGCGCAGTCCCGGAATGCCCTTGGACGAGGAATAGCGATGCGTGCGCGGGTCCTGGACCACTTCGCACAGCTTATCGACGATGGCCTTGGGGGTCGGAAGGTCCGGATTGCCCATGCCGAGGTCGATGATGTCGGCCCCGCCCGCTCGCGCGCTGGCCTTCAAACGGTTGACCTGTTCGAAGACGTAGGGCGGCAAGCGCCGGACTTTATGAAACTCTTCCATTTCTTTCCCCATGGGACAGCGGCCCTCACAACCGCAATGAAGTTCGTCAATCTCCCGGTGAGCCGCGATACGAACTCCGGAATCGCGGCGCCGCAACTATACTGACGCGAAGGATACGGTGAATCTTTGGCGGTTATAGACGCAATGCACTATCAACCCAGGAAGAAACATCGAAATTCAGCCTAGCTGAACGCTTTGCGTCCAAATCGCCTGAAACGCAAGGCTAATTCTGCGTCGGCGCGGGCGTCTGGCTGGGCTCGGCGCTCTGCTGCTGGATTTGCGACAGCGTATCCTGGCCGTGTTCGGCCGCGAGCTTGCGCATCTCGGCGACACGTTTCTGATATTCCGCTTCCGAAATCGTGCCGGCCTTGCGCTGCGCACCGAGCGCCGTCAATTGCTTGCCGATATCGGCCGCCTGCTGGTCGTTGATCTGCACATTCGCCGCCGTCGGAGGAGCGTTGAAGGAGGGGTAACCGTCCTTGTAGTGCTGCTGCGTGTTGCCTTCATCGACCGGCTTGCCTTCAGCGGACTTGACGACCACAGCTTGCGGCGCCTGCTTGCTCTTGGCAAAGGCTGCCTTTTCCGCAGGCGTCGAGCAGCCGGCAAGCGCCAGCGCGAGACAGGCGCACAAAGCACCGCAGAGTACGGAATACCGGTTGAGTCTTGCCACCATGCCGCCGCCCATATTGTCCGTCCTGCCCTATTGCCTTGCCGTGGGTTGCGACTGTTAAATTTGTCGCAGCAGCAAAGCAAGAGCAGGGTTGCGTTTCATTCGACTTGTATTCCTTTTCCCGCAAGATGTACAAATGGAAAACAAAGAGAGCTGCCGCCGGGAGGATGATGCGTGACCGACAGCAAGCGGGACCATAGTGAAGGCAACGGCGCCTTTGCCGGCTTCGACCCTAAGTCAGTCGAGCCTTACATCGTTAGGGATCCCGAGGCGATGGCCGTCAACTTTGCCCGCGCGTTGGAAAATCTCGGCAAGGCCGCTTCCGCATGGCTTGCGCCGCGCGAGCGCGGCGAGAAGGTCGACACCGTCGCCGATCCGATGACCGATATCGTCAAGACGCTTTCCAAGGTCAGCGAATACTGGCTTTCCGATCCGCGCCGGACATTGGAGGCACAGACCTATCTGCTATCCGGCTATTTCGGCCTATGGACGAAAACCATGCAGCGCCTCACCGGTGATTCGGCACCCGAGCCTGAACCGGTCAAAGACAGGCGCTTCGCCGACGAGGATTGGCAGAAAAATCCCTTCTTCGATTTCCTGCGTCAAACCTATCTGTTGACCGCCGGTTGGGCGGACAAGATGGTCACCGACGCCGAAGGGCTGGACGAACACACACGCCACAAGGCCTCCTTCTACACCAAGCAGATCACCGCGGCGCTATCGCCGGCCAATTTCGTCGCCACCAATCCGCAGCTTTATCGCGAGACTGTCGCTTCCAACGCTGAAAACCTCGTGCGCGGCATGAAAATGTTTGCCGAGGATATCAGCGCCGGTCGCGGCGAATTGCGGTTGCGCCAGACCGACATGACGAAATTCGCTGTTGGCCGAGACATGGCATTGACGCCCGGCAAGGTGATTGCGCAGAGCGATGTCTGCCAGGTCATTCAATATGAAGCGGCAACGGATAAAGTGTTGAAGCGGCCGCTGCTGATCTGCCCGCCCTGGATCAACAAATTCTACATTCTCGATCTCAACCCGCAGAAATCCTTCATCAAATGGTGTGTCGAACAGGGGCACACGGTCTTCGTCATCTCCTGGGTGAACCCGGATAAGCGCCACGCGGCGAAGGACTGGACGTCCTATGCGCGCGAAGGCATCGATTTCGCGCTCGATAAGATTGAGAAGGCAACCGGCGAGAAAGAGGTCAATGCCGTCGGTTATTGCGTCGGCGGTACGCTGCTGGCGGCAACGCTTGCTTTGCATGCCAAGGAAAAGAACAAACGCATCCGCACCGTCACCTTCCTGACCACGCAGGTCGATTTCACCTTTGCCGGCGATCTCAAGGTTTTCGTCGATGAAGAGCAGATCTCGGCGCTGGAAGAGCAGATGAAGGCGGTCGGCTATCTCGAGGGCTCGAAAATGGCGACAGCCTTCAACATGCTGCGCGCCTCGGAGCTGATCTGGCCCTATTTCGTCAACAGCTATCTGAAGGGCCAGGAACCCCTACCCTTCGATCTTCTGTTCTGGAACGCCGATTCCACGCGAATGGCGGCCGCCAACCATTCATTTTATCTGCGCAATTGCTATCTCGACAATGCTTTGAGCCAGGGCAAGATGGTGCTCGACGGCAAAAAGCTGTCGCTGAAGGACGTCAAGATACCCGTCTATAATCTGGCAACACGTGAGGATCACATCGCACCGGCGAAATCCGTCTTCATCGGCAGTCAGTTCTTCGGCGGGCCAGTGGAATTCGTGGTGACTGGCTCCGGTCATATCGCCGGCGTCGTCAATCCGCCGGACAAGCACAAATATCAGTTCTGGACCGGCGGCCCGGTCAAGGGCGATTACGATCATTGGCTGGGCGAAGCCAAGGAGACGCCGGGCTCCTGGTGGCCGCATTGGCTTGAATGGATCAAAGGCAACGACAGCCGCATGGTTCCCGCCCGCAAGCCAGGTGGCGCGGCGCTGAACGCCATTGAGGAAGCACCCGGCAGCTTCGTCATGGAACGCGCCTAAGCGGCGACCATTCATGCTGTTCGACCCGCCCCTCGTCCCCGCACGGCTGATCGCCCGCTATAAACGCTTCCTTTTCGATGCCGAACTGGAGAGCGGCGAGATCATCACCGGCTCCTGCCCAAACACCGGCTCGATGCAGGGCCTGACAACACCCGGTTCGCGCATCTGGCTTTCAGAACACGACAGTCCGAAGCGTAAATATCGGCACGTTTTCGAATTGATCGAAGCAGATGGCACCACGGTCGGCGTCAACACCGCCATGCCGAACCGGTTGGCGGCGGAGGCAATCGCGCTCAGGCAGATTTCCGATCTCGGCGACTACACGACCGTTCGGCGTGAGCAAAATTACGGCCGCAATTCCCGCATCGACCTGCTCTTGACCGATCCCTTGAGGACAACCACCTATGTCGAAGTCAAGAATGTGCATTTCATGCGCCAGCCGGGCCTTGCCGAATTTCCCGATACGGTGACAGCCCGTGGCGCCAAGCATCTCGAAGAACTCGGCGATATGGCGCAAGCGGGATACCGCGCCGTCATGCTATTCGTGATCCAGCGGCACGACTGCCGGCGCTTTCGCGTCTGTGGCGATCTCGATACCGTCTACGCCGCGGCGTTTGAGCGAGCTTTGAAGCGCGGCGTCGAAGTCTATGCTGTCAAATGCAAGGTCTCGCCGACGGAAATAACGCCCGCAGGGTTGATCCCGATAGACGAACCCGGCATAGCTGCATTAAATACCAGTATAAAGATTTCTGCTGAAGGCTGATCATGGTGAATTACATCGAAGCGGCAACGGCGCCGTCGAAAAACACAGGCGCCATCCGCCTCTACGGCCCCGACGCTTTCGCAGGAATGCGCAAGGCATGCCAGTTGACCGCTCGTTGCCTCGACGAACTGGCCGCCATCGTCGGGCCTGGCGTACCGACTGATGTCATCGATCGCTTCGTCTTCGAATTCGGCATGGATCATGGCGCCTACCCGGCGACATTGAATTATCGCGGTTATATGAAATCCTCCTGCACGTCGATCAATCACGTCGTCTGCCACGGCATTCCCAACGACAAGCCGCTGCGCGACGGCGATATCGTCAATATCGACGTGACCTACGTGCTCGACGGCTGGCACGGCGATTCCAGCCGCATGTATCCCGTCGGCGAGATCAAGCGCTCGGCGGAGCGGCTGCTGGAAGTGACCTACGAATCGCTAATGCGCGGCATCGCCGCCGTGCGTCCCGGTGCTCGCACCGGCGCAATCGGCGAAGCGATCCAGGCCTATGCCGAAGCGGAGCGCTGCTCCGTCGTGCGCGATTTCTGCGGCCACGGCGTCGGCAGCCTCTTCCATGATTCCCCGAACATCCTGCATTACGGCCGCGCCAGCGAGGGCCCGGAACTGCGTGAAGGCATGATTTTCACCATCGAGCCGATGATCAATCTCGGACGACCGCATGTGAAAGTGCTTGGCGACGGCTGGACGGCAGTCACCCGAGATCGCTCGCTATCTGCGCAGTATGAGCACACCGTCGGTGTCACTGCCACCGGCTGCGAGATCTTCACCCTGTCGCCCGGCGGCCTCGACCGTCCCGGCCTGCCACCGCTGCAGGGGTAATGCATGGCGAAGCGCCCCGCTTCTTCCTCCGGACATGGCGACATGCCCATCGATAGCGGCGGCGCGACGGATAGCCTTGAAGAAGCTCCGCTTTTCGACGAGCGGCTGTTTTTCGCCCATCAATCCACCAAAACCGCGCTGCGCGACAAACCGGCGAAGCCGCCGAGCGTGCCGGCCAATGCCGAGGCTCATTATCACGGTCACCGGGAACGCCTGCGCAATCGCTATCGCGATGGGGGCAATGCGGCGCTTGCCGATTACGAAATCCTCGAACTCCTGCTGTTTCGGCTGATTCCGCGCCGCGACACCAAGCCGATCGCCAAGGCGCTGCTTGCTCGCTTCGGCACGCTCGGCGGCGTCTTCGGCGCGCCGGCCAATCTGCTGCAGGAAATCAGCGGCGTCGGCGAAGCCGTGGCGCTCGATCTGAAGCTGGTGGCAAGCGTGGCGCAGCGCATGCTGAAAAGCGAGCTGACGGGCAAGCCGGTGCTCTCCTCCTGGAAGGCTCTGATCGACTATTGCCACACCGCAATGGCGCATGAGACGCGCGAACAATTTCGAATCCTGTTTCTCGACAAGCGCAATGCCCTGATCGCGGATGAGGTGCAGGGTTTGGGAACGATCGACCATACGCCGGTCTATCCGCGCGAGGTGGTCAGACGTGCGCTCGAACTCTCGGCCACGGCCGTGATTCTCGTGCACAACCATCCTTCCGGCGACCCTACACCCTCGCGCGCCGATATCGACATGACAAAGACGATCATCGACACGGCCGGCCCTTTGGGTATCACCGTTCACGATCATATTATCATCGGCAAGAACGGCCATGTCAGCTTCAGGGCGTTGCGGCTAGTCTGAATCGACACCTCTGGATAGATTGCAACATCAGAATACCCGCATAATAATTTGTTTTTATTATACTTTACGACATAAGCAATACCGTTGAATTCTGACCTATCGATAGTTTCCTGCCTCAGCACCTCCCCTTGCGCTTTTCAGGTATTTGTCAGGATGTTCTGACACAAGGATAACGCCTCCAGATCGGTGCGTTTGCACACGGAAGCGATTGTTTTGTTTGCGCCTTATCCGCTCGAGCTGCGGCGTACCCCGGAGACTACATGCCGAAGACGTCATTGCTGCTTTCTGGTCGTCTGCGCCGCATCGGTCGTGGTGTCCTTCTTGCATTTTCTCCTTTTGCGCTGATTGCCGGCGGCTTCTACGCCCATATGCTGTGGACGACGAATTTCCATCCCGTCATCGCAGGCGAGGTCTACCGCTCTTCTCAGCCATCGCCGGCGACGATCGCGGAACTGCAGAAGCAATATGGTATCAAGACCATCATCAACTTGCGCGGCGACAATAGCGGCCGCACCTGGTACGACAACGAAGTCGCCCAGGCGAAGGAACTCAATATCAATCATATTGATTTTCGCATGTCCTCCGGCCACGAGCTGACCCAGGAGCAGGCAGCGCGGCTTGTTGAGATCATGCGCGATGCGCCGAAGCCGTTGTTGATCCATTGCCAGGCCGGCGCAGATCGCACGGGGCTTGCCTCGGCCCTCTATCTCGCTGCTATCGCCAAAGCCGGCGAAGCGGCCGCGGAAGATCAGATGTCGATCATCTACGGACATCTGCCGCTTTCCTTCACCCATGCCTATGCCATGGACCGGACTTTCGAAAAGCTGGAGCCTTGGCTCGGCCTTTCCAGCTCCTGATCATTTCCTGTTAGATAATCTGTAACATTGAGCCGCTACCGGTTGACGGACAGCATGTTGCGTTGCGACATTGATTCCATAAATCCAATCACCCGAGGCTTCCGATGGACCAATTCGATCTCATAGTCGTGGGCAGCGGCCCCGCAGGCCGCAGAGGCGCCATTCAGGCCGCCAAGCTCGGCAAGAGGGTGCTGGTGATCGAACAGGGCAAGCGTGTCGGGGGTGTCTCCGTCCATACCGGCACCATTCCGTCGAAGACGCTGCGCGAGACCGCGCTCAATCTCTCCGGCTGGCGCGAACGCGGCTTCTACGGCCGCGCCTATCGCGTGAAGCAGGAAATCAGCGCCGCGGACCTGCGTCGCCGCCTGTTGATCACTCTCGACCATGAAGTCGAAGTTCTGGAGCATCAATTCGCTCGCAACCGGGTACAGCATATACGCGGCAAGGCGAGCTTCGTCGATCCGCAGACCATGCAGGTGGTCAAGGACGACGGCGAAGTCGTCCATGTCACGGGCGCCAGCATTCTGCTCGCGGTCGGCACCAAGCCCTTCCGTCCCGACTATATGCCCTTCGATGGCAAGACCGTTCTCGACAGCGACGAATTGCTGGAGATCGAGGATTTGCCGCGTTCGATGGTCGTCATCGGCGCCGGCGTCATCGGAATCGAATATGCGACGATCTTCAGCGCGCTCGACACGCAGGTGACGCTGATCGATCCGAAATCGACGATGCTCGACTTCATCGACAAGGAAATCGTCGAGGATTTCATCTATCAGCTACGCGACCGCAACATGAAGCTGCTGCTGGGGCAAAAGGCCGAAAAGGTCACCCGCCAGGACGGCAAGGTGGAACTGTTGCTGGACAATGGTCGCCGCATCATCACCGACATGGTGCTGTTTGCCGCCGGCCGCATGGGTGCCACCGACACGCTCAATCTGGCTGCTGCCGGCCTCGAGGCGGACAATCGCGGCCGCCTCAGCGTCAATCCCGAAACCTTTGCCACCAACGTCCCGCATATCTTTGCGGCTGGCGACGTCGTCGGCTTTCCGAGCCTTGCTTCAACCTCGATGGAACAAGGCCGCATCGCCGCCCGCGTCGCCGTCGGTGCCATCGCCAAGGAGCCACCGAAATACTTCCCCTACGGCATCTATGCCGTGCCGGAAATCTCCACCTGCGGTCTTTCCGAAGAAGAGGTCAAGGAACGCCACATTCCCTACGAGTGCGGCATCGCCCGTTTCCGCGAGACGTCGCGCGGCCATATCATGGGCCTCGACACCGGCCTCCTGAAGATGATCTTCTCGCTGAAGACCCGCCGCCTTCTCGGCGTCCACATCGTCGGCGAAGGCGCGACCGAACTCGTCCATATCGGCCAGGCGGTATTGAACCTCAAAGGCACGGTGGAATATTTCGTCGAAAACACCTTCAACTACCCGACGCTCGCCGAAGCCTACAAAATCGCCGGCCTGGATGCATGGAACCGCATGGGCGATATCAAGTCGGAGCTTTGAGTAGAGGCTGTGCAAGCGCGACGGATCGAGGGGGAGTCCCTCTCCCCGCCTGCGAGGAGAGGGTTAGGGTGAGAGGCTTTCCGCGGGGACCGTCAATTGCGTGGCCCGAAATCTGAGATAACCCAACGTGCCCGTGTTCTGCGCCAATCGGACAATGACGCTGAAGCGTCTGACCTGCGCTTCGCGCCTGCTCCCAAATCCTAGATTTCAGTCTTCGCGGATAGTTTGTTGCCCCGCACCCCAGCCCCTCTCCCGTTTTGACGGGGAGAGGGAGTTTTTCCCTGATCTGCACAAAAAAAAGCCCCGCCGCGAACGGCAGGGCTCTGATCAGTTCCGGAGCAAATCCGAATTATTCGGCGCTGTCTTCAGCAGCCTTCTTCTTCGGAGCGGCCTTCTTCTTCGGAGCGGCGGCAGCTTCTTCGCCTTCGGTGGCGACTTCGATTGCTTCAGCCTTGGCAGCAGCCTTCTTCTTCGGAGCAGCCTTCTTGGCGGCCGGCTTGTCTTCCGTTTCAGCTTCGTCGTCAGCCAGCAGCGCTTCCTTGGAAACGGTCTTGTCGGTGACGTCGACTTCGGTCAGCAGGTGGTCGATGACCTTTTCTTCGAAGATCGGCGCGCGCAGGTTGGCGGAAGCGCCGGGGGTGTTGCGGAAGAAGTTCAGGATTTCCTTTTCCTGGCCCGGGAACTGCTGGAGCTGCGCATAGAGCGCACGCTGCATTTCGTCTTCGCTCACTTCGACGCCGGCCTTTTCGCCGATTTCGGAGAGAACGAGGCCAAGGCGGACACGGCGCTCGGCAAGCTTGCGATATTCTTCGCGTGCCTTTTCTTCGGTCGTGTCTTCGTCTTCGAAGGTCTTGCCCGATTCATCGAGATCGGTCTGGATCTGACGCCAGATGCTGGCGAATTCTGCTTCAACCAGCTTCTGAGGGGTGTCGAACTGGTACATCTCGTCGAGCTGGTCGAGGAGCTGACGCTTGACCTTCTGGCGGGTGACGGAGCCGTACTGGCTTTCGATCTGGCCGCGGACGATTTCCTTCAGGCGGTCGGCGGATTCGATGCCGAGCTTGGAGGCGAGTTCGTCGTTGATTTCGATATCGCCGGGAGCTGCGACTTCCTTCACCTTGATGTCGAAGGTGGCTTCCTTGCCGGCAAGGTTCTTGGCCGGGTAGTCGGCCGGGAACGTCACGGTAATGGTCTTTTCATCGTCCGCCTTGACGCCGACGAGCTGCTCTTCGAAGCCCGGGATGAAGCGGTTGGAGCCGAGGACGAGCTGAGCGTCTTCGTCCTTGCCGCCGTCGAAGGCTTCGCCGTCAACCTTGCCGAGGTAGTCTATGGTGACGCGGTCGCCGTTGGCGGCCTTGCCCTTCTTCGTCTCGTAGCTGCGGGCGCTTTCAGCGATCTTGAGGATCTGCTCGGTGACTTCGTCCTCGCCGATTTCGGCAACTTCGCGGGTAACCTTGATGCCCTTGACCGACTTCAGCTCGATTGCCGGGATGACTTCATAAGAGAGCGTGAATTCGAAATCGGCCTGAGCGGCGAGGATCTTTTCAGCCTCGTCCTTGTCCTCGGTCATGGCGATTTCCGGCTGGGTTGCCGACTTTTCGCCGCGCTCGGTCAGGATTGCCGGCGGCTGGTCACGAACGATCTCGTTGACGAGGTCGGCCATGATCGACTTGCCATAGACCTTCTTCAGATGCGCAACCGGCACTTTGCCCGGACGGAAACCGTTGATACGGACCTTGTCCTTGACCTCGGCCAGGCGCTCGTTCATGCGAACTTCCATGTCCTTGGCCGGGATGACCACCTTGATTTCGCGCTTCAGCCCTTCAGCGAGCGTTTCGATAACCTGCATTGTCCTACCTTCATTCATGGCGGCCGTGCCCAGACAGCCGTTCGTTTCGATGAGCACGACGCCGGAAAATCCCGAGCGTGGCTTGGATGCAATTCCTCATCATTTTGCTAGAGCGCCGCGCGTTCGAACGAATGCGCAAAGGTCGCTCTTCCTCTCGGAATCTAGGGCATCTTGTCCACTTTCCATCAGAAAGCGGGATGCTCTAGGCAAAATGGCGCGTCCACCGCGGGTCAGGAGACAGACCGTTAAGCCTCTCCCGTCCACAAGGCAGCCTTGGTGCGGGTAGAGAGACTTGAACTCCCACGCCTTGCGGCACCAGAACCTAAATCTGGCGTGTCTACCAATTTCACCATACCCGCGTTCCCAAAACCGCACGGCAATGCCTGCCCATGGGGCCTTCCGGAGCGCGGCGTCTCTATATCACCCGTTTTCAACCACGCAAAGGAAAAATGACGGTTCTACGACCGTCCATGAACCTTGTTTGGTTTTATAGGGAAACGCTGTCAGTAAAGCGGCTCTTCGTAGACGGCTTTGCCATCGAGAAGCAGGCTTCTGATATGCGCCGCGCCATCGGACGAAACGCGGGCGGCAATCGCGACGCGGTCGTGATTGCGCGCATCCTCGATGGTACGACCGTCGCCTTCAGGCACATAATAGCGTTCGATACCGTAGGTGACCCAGATCGTCGCGTGCGACGGCGCGCTATCGCTGTAAGAAAAATAGTCGAAAGGCAGGCTTTTGAGAACGACCGTGTCCGGTTTCGGCTCCAGTGCCCCGAAGGACGATTCGATGATGCCCCAATAGTCGTCATCCTGCTTCTTCAGGCGGACGGACAAAATCTGGTTTTTCCGATTTTCCGTCGGCACTCCGCCGATCACGGTCGACACCGGCACTCGCGAAATATCGTAGTTCAGCGTCACATAGTCGCCGCGCAGCAAATCGCGCGGATCGATCGGGGCGGTTTTCAACAGAACCTCGACGCCGCTCCGCAGGCCCCAAGCCCGCTCGCCAACCATATAGCCGAGGATGGCCGTCTGCAGCGCTGCGACGATCATAGCGGCAATCCACATGCGGCGGCTGACATTGCGTACAACGGTGCCCGGCTCGGCTGTCATCGTCATGCCCGCGCCCCCTGCCTGTCACTCTCAGCGCCGTCATGATGGGAAAATCGCCGCTCCAACCGGATGACCAGCCAGGCGGCGATCGCGACCAATACACCGCAGATCAGGAAGAATCCCGATGTGCCTATGATCGAACCGACCGTCTCGCCGGCGAGATAGAGGATTTCACCGGCAAAGACGACATAAGCGAGATAGCGCACAGCACCGTTATCGCGGCCGCTCAGAATGATGGCAACGATCGCACTTGCGAGCGTCGCGAAAGCGATCACGATGAGAGGCAGCTTGTTTGCAACCCATATATTATTCTCAAAAACGCCGTCGCTGATCTCTCCATGAATTGCGAAGAGACCGATGGCAGCGATGAGGAAGCTGTAGAAGGCCGGCGCTGCCCCGGCAGTGCGTGCGATCCGCGTCAATGGCGAGATCTGGAGGCTGGCGGCCAGGAAGGCAATCATGCCGGCAGTAGCAAGCAGGATAGCCGCATGCAGGCTCTCATACTGTGCGAAAATCCAAGTCAGCCAGCCAACAAGCATCAGATAGGCAAGATGCCGGGATCTTGGCGCATCGACGTATCGGACAAGGGCGATCAGCACGGCCGCCATAACCGGCGGCGCCCAGGGCATGATGCCGTACCAAACGTCGAAATGATCCCAAAGATAGAAGCCGCAAAAGCCCCAAGCGAGGAAGCCGGCAAGTGCCACCTGCCCGCTCGAGCGAAACAATACGGCAGCGACGGCGGCAACCGCGAACCAGACGATCATCATCGTCAGCTCGTCGCCGGATAGATTATACATCTGGCCGACAAGCGACATGGCGCCGCCGAAACTCATCGTACCGAGAATCAGCACCGCCGAGCCGAGAACCGGGTGGCCGCGCGCGAATGAATAGGCGCCGCCAAGATAAAAGGCCCAGATCAGCGCTATAAGCCCTAAGAGCCTGACGATCCTTGGAATCGCCTCCCAATTCGAGGCGACGAACAACAGGATCGCGGCGCCGACTAACAGCGCCGCCATGACGGCGAGCACGCGGCCAAGGCTGAAGCTTGCCGGGCGGCTGTCATATTCATTGAGAATCGCTGCCGCTGCCGGCCCATCGACCAACCCCTTATTCACCCAGACCTTAAGATCACGCTCCAGCCTAGCCCGGTACATCGCGCCCCTGACAGCGATTCCAACATCCCTGAGTGTCTTATCACAAAATGGGTGCGATCGAGGTCGCTCTTTCGCGTTTCAAAACAGGCCGAGCTTCGCGCAAGGCCGCACCGTGTTAATGCAGAGTTAAGGCTTACTTCGCATAATGGTCGTTTGCGGTATTGATGCGCGTCAACGTATGCATATGAAGCATACCTCCTATGAAATTATTGCGCTGCACAAAAATCAAAAGTCATACTATTTTATGAGCATCGAAGGACGGCGTGGCGCGCCGCTTCGGCGAAAGCCGGAAAGAGCCTGAGGATGAATTCCTCATATAGAATTCGGAGCCGCACACTCCTCCTCCCAGTGCGCTCCGATGGATTGACGACACTCCTCCTCCCAGTCGTCAATCACCACAAATGACGCCCACCGCATCCTCCTCCCGCGGTGGGCGTTATTTTTTATCTCCCATTAAATCGGTTATTGCCCTACGAATCGGCGGAGATCGTTTGCGCGCCCCTTTTAGGCGGCTCAAGGATTTGGAAGAGCGCAAAGCATGCGGCAACGGGAATTTTCTCGTGCGCTCAATCTCTAGCGATCTACAATCCGTTACGGGCTCGCAGGATGATATGGATCCGACCGCGGATGGGCGGCGCCCGATCAATTGCTCATGATTTGAGCTAAAGTTCGCAAATTCAACCAATTGCATGCCAAATGGCTGCTTTCGCGCAACTCCGTTATGCACAAAAAGCGGTCACCGCGTTAACCAACCCCCCCTATTGGATTGCATCTTGCGCATAGGTGGCATGTAGCAATCGCTCTTTTTGATTTTCGCAGTGCAGCATATATTCGCATTCATCAGATCGAGGACGGAACCAATCGCGGAACCGACGAGATCTCCAAATCCTCGAAAGGGATATAAAATGAACCTGACCCGCTCTTTCAACAACTGGCGCAAGTACCGTCAGACCGTTACCGAACTCGGCCGCATGAGCACTCGCGAACTGCACGACCTCGGCATCGACCGTTCGGACATCCATCGCGTAGCTCGCGAAGCCACCGGCCGCTAACTGCCGGATTGGCTTCGCTAAAATAGCGACAGCCTACACAACGCCCGTTGCGGACAACCGCGGCGGGCGTTCTTTTTTGCGCGTCATTTGTGCACGCCGTTTGCCCTCGCAAGCAATCACTGCCACGCTTCAAGTCATACGCTCTAACATGTCATATAAAATTTGGGCAGTGATGGCTTTTTGGGCGTCATATTGCACAAATGCATAGCAGACGCTTTTTATTTGCACTGCAAAATATTCGTCCTCGCGCCTATATGAATATCAAGCGCTGAGGCGGCAATCGTGCCGCTCGCAACTAGATGACTGAGGACAAGAAAATGAACCCGCTTCGTATTGCCAAGAACTGGATTAGCTATCGCCGCACCCTGAACGAGCTCGGCAACCTCTCCAGCCAGACCCTGTCGGATATCGGCGTTAGCCGCTACGAAATCCGCAACATCGCTTCCCGCTCTTTCCGTTAATCGCAACGGACTGAGTGGACTGCTTCAAAACGGCGCTCTTCGGCGCCGTTTTTGATTCCGGCTTCCGCGTAAAGCAATTGGATCGCCGGCCTGCCCGTGGTAATGACGCGCGCATGACAAATACCAACTCCATTTCTCCCATCCATGTCATCGGCGGCGGCCTTGCCGGCTCCGAAGCCGCTTGGCAGATCGCCAGCGCCGGCGTGCCCGTCATCCTGCATGAAATGCGTGGCGTGCGTGGCACCGAGGCGCACAAGACCGACGGTCTGGCCGAACTCGTCTGTTCCAACTCCTTCCGCTCAGACGATGCGACCAGCAATGCGGTCGGCGTCATCCATGCGGAAATGCGCCTGGCCGGCTCGCTGATCATGGCTTGCGCCGATAAGCATCAGGTTCCCGCCGGCGGCGCGTTGGCGGTAGATCGCGACGGATTTTCGGAGGCGGTAACGCAGGCGATCGAAAACCACCCTCTGATCACGGTCGTTCGCGAGGAAGTCCAGGGCCTGCCCCCGACGGAGTGGGGTCGGGCGATCATCGCCACCGGGCCTCTGACCGCGCCGGGGCTTGCCAGTGCCATCCAGGCAGAGACGGGCGCGGACGCACTTGCCTTTTTCGACGCCATCGCGCCGATCGTCTACCGCGACAGCATCAACATGGACATTTGCTGGCACCAATCCCGCTACGACAAGGTGGGACCGGGCGGCACGGGCAAGGACTACATCAACTGCCCGATGGACGAAGCCCAATATAACGCCTTCGTCGACGCGCTGATCGCCGGCGACGCCGTTGGTTTCAAGGAATGGGAAGGCACGCCCTATTTCGACGGCTGCCTGCCGATCGAGGTCATGGCCGAGCGCGGGCGCGAGACGTTGCGCCACGGGCCGATGAAGCCGATGGGCCTGACAAATGCCCATAACCCCGGCGTCAAGGCCTATGCGGTCGTACAGCTACGCCAGGACAATGCGCTCGGCACGCTCTACAACATAGTCGGCTTTCAGACGAAACTGAAATATGGCGCGCAGGCCGAGATTTTCCGGCTGATCCCAGGCCTGGAGAATGCCGAATTCGCACGGCTCGGCGGCCTGCATCGCAACACCTATATCAATTCGCCGACGCTGCTCGACCGCTCGCTCTCGCTGAAATCGCGGCGGGGCCTGCGTTTTGCCGGCCAGATCACCGGTTGTGAAGGTTATGTCGAAAGCGCCAGCATCGGTCTGCTGGCCGGTCGCTTCGCGGCAGCCGAGCACAGGGGCGAGTCGCCGTCCCTGCCGCCAGACACGACGGCGCTGGGCTCGCTGCTCAACCACATTACCGGCGGCCATATCGTTTCCGATGAAGAGCCGGGCAAGCGCTCCTTCCAGCCGATGAACATCAATTTCGGGCTGTTTCCGGAATTGGAACCGGGTTCGATCGTCAAGCCGGAGGGCGTCAAGCGCTTCCGCGGCAAGGACAAGACGATCATGAAACGGCAACTGATCGCCAAGCGGGCACTGGCGGATTGCGCTGCGTGGCTGGGGGTTCAGGCACCCGCGATCATCAAAAGCGCCTGAGCCTCTTTAGGCCTTTGCCGCTGGCTTGGTAGCCGAGGACTTGGAATCATCGCTCGCAACATAATTGCCGAGCAGCCAGAGTGAGACCTCTGCTGCCTCCGCGGGCGTCGCGAATTCGAATGTGCCGTTATGGTGCGGGGCGTCCAGGAAATCGATGGTCAAGCCGCGACCGCTTCCCGAATCCTTGGCATGTGCCCTGCCCGGCTCGATCAGATGAACGGCAAAGTGATTGCGCAGGCTCCGCATGAAGCCGGCCTTGTCATCATGCAAGCGCACGAAAACCGCTTGGCCATTGGCCGTGGTCTGCAATTGCCGGATGGCTTCCGTCGGAAAAGCGCGGCCGAACTCCAGAATGGCAAGACCGGTATCGTGCAGACCATCTTCCTTGTTCTGCGACGCCATGCGCGTTGCGAAGAAGGCAAAGAAAACGACGATCGCAAAGAGTATGCACCAGACGATGATGCCCATAGCGGCTCTCCTGGGATGCGGGCAAATATTCGGCAATCTCTATAAGCTCTGAGACTTGCGCGAACGTGGTCAGTTTCAGATTTTCCTGGTCACCGAGGCCAGAGCCATGCGCATCTGCCGGCGCCATTGTGGCTGCAGGAACGATCGATCGAACAGGTCGGCGCCCAGCGCCTGCGCGCGTTTCAGCACCGGCTCTGCCAGAACCACCGGCAGGAAAGCCGGAAATACCGCCGGCGAAATATTGCCGGCAGCTCTCGCCTTCGCGAGATGCTCACGGCCGAGGCCGGCGAAAGCTTCGATGGCGGCAGAAATGCGTGCCTTGTCCTCGCCAGCGAGAAAAGCATCTCGATCGAGACCGGTTGCCGTCAAGATTTCCAACGGTAGATAGAGCTGTCCGCGATGGCGGTGCATCGGCATCAGCAACAGCAGCCCGGCAATCGCCTGTGCCACGCCGGCATGGCCGGCAGCGTCGGCCGAGCGGCGGGCATCCTCCGGCGACAGCACGAGGCTCGCAAGCTGGATCAGCGCCGACGCCGTCTCGCCGGCATAGCCTTCCAGCGTACCGCGCGTTTCCATCGGGTCGTCGTAGAGATCGAAGATGCGCGCATCGATCATATCGATCAGCGTTTGACGCGGCAGGCGATGCAGCTCGATCGCGGCGAGCAGCTCGGCAGCCACGGGATTGGCCGCGCTCGACCCATGCGCCTGTCCCTCGAGCAGATCGCGCCAATATTGCATGCGCACTTCGCCCGGCAATGGCTCGTGGACCAAATCGCGGATGCGCGCCAGCTCCGCATTGAAGGCGTAGAGTGCGGCGAGAGCGCCGCGCTTATCCTCCGGCGCCAGCAGACAGGCAAGATAGCGGTCGCGATCGGTGTCGCGAAGCGTCGCCAGGCAAAGATCCTGGTTGCTACGGGGCGCAGCTAATGTCGTCATGCCCTGCCTGATCCTCGTCAAACGGCGATCAGCGCCGCGGCAACGGCGCGCGACTCGGCCAGCATGATGTTGAATGTGCGCACCGCCGCTCCCGTATTCATCGAATCGGAAGAAATCTGCCTGGCGCGGAAAGCCGCCCTCAGCTCCGATGGCAAAGGCCGCAGTTCCAGGCCGGTGCCGACCAACAACACCTCGATCTCGGCAGCCTCATCGAGCACTTTCTGGAAATGCGCCGGCGTCAACGCATCCTCCAGCGTCATGTCCCAGCCGTAAATGCCGGAGGGCAGGCAGAGCAGCGAGCCGCGATGCGACATGTCGGCAAATCGAAAACCGCCATTGCCATAAGCGTCGATCGGTGCGCGGCCGGGAAAATGCGCGTTCCGTATTTCTATGCCTTTTGCCACTTTGTCACACCGCTGGTTTGCCTGATTGAACGTCGCCGCCTGCCTGTCCCTTGTTTTCGCCGCCAGCCTGGAATCTATCCGGGCGTAGCTTGAAGACGATCAGGACCGGGGCCGCAATATAGATCGAAGAGAAGGTGCCGACCGCGACGCCGAAGAGCAAGACGAAGGTGAAGGAGCGGATCACCTCGCCGCCGAATATACAGAGCGCGAGCAGCGCCAGCAAAGTCGTCGCCGAGGTCAGAACCGTGCGCGACAGCGTCTGATTGATGGAGGCATCAATCAGAATCGGCAACGGCATCTGCGAATAGCGTCTGAGATTCTCGCGCATCCGGTCATAGACGACGACGGTATCGTTCAGCGAATAGCCGACGATGGTCAAAAGTGCCGCAATGCCCGTCATGTTGAATTCCATGCCGGTCAGCACGAAGAGGCCCAGCGTCAGGATGACGTCATGCAGCGTGGCGACAATCGCGCCAACGGCAAACTGCCACTCGAAACGCAGCCAGATATAGATGAGGATCGCAGCCAGCGCCGCGAGAACCGCAAGCGACGCCGTCGCGCTGATTTCGCCGGAAACGGCAGGGCCGACGACCTCGACACGGGAGAAGTCGTATTCCCTGCCTAGTTCGTCGCGCACGAGGGTCACGGCGGATTGTTCGGCGTTCTCGCCGCCCTGCTGCGCATGCACTCGGATCACCGCACTTAGCCGATCGTCGAGCCGCTCGACCTGTACATCGCCCGGAACGACGTCCTGCAGACGCGATTGAATATTGGCCGGATCGACAACGCCCTGCTTGGCGCGAACTTCGATGATCGACCCGCCGGTAAAATCGATACCGAGATGCATGCCGATCGTTGCGAAGGCAAGCAGGGTTGCGACCGACAGCGCCGCCGACACCGTAAACGAATAGCGGCGGATACCCATGAAGCGAATATTGGCGCCGTCGAAGATGCCGCTTCGCACACCCGCCAGCAGCACGCGCGGCTTGCGATGCGAAATCCAGGCGTCGACGAGCGAACGCGTCACGAAGCAAGCGGTAAAGAAGGTGGTGAAAACGCCTGCTATCAAGGTCGCGGCAAAGCCGCGCACCGCGCCGCTGCTGACATAAAAGAGGATGGCCGCGACGATGAGCAGCGTGAGGTTGGCATCGGCTACGGTGGCAGCGGCTCGGTTGAAGCCGTGGCGCAACGCGTCGACGAGAAGATGGGTCTTCTTTTCTTCTTCCCGGACGCGTTCGTAGATCAACACATTGGCATCGAGCGCGATACCAATGATGAGAACGATGGCGGCAATCCCGGGCAAGGTCAGCGTGATGCCGAACAGCCCCATGATTGCCAGAACCATGATGATGTTGATGACAAGTGCAATCGTCGCGGCGACGCCGAGCAGTCCGTAGAAGCCGATCATCAGCGCGGCAACGAAAATGGCGGCAACAATGCAAGCGGTTATGCCGGAGCGCATCGTTTCATTGCCCAAACCGGGCTTGATGGTTCGCTCTTCGACCGTCGTCAGCGTCGCGGGCAATGGCCCGGACTTCAGCATGACGGCGAGATCCTGCGCGCCCTGCGCCGTGAAATCACCGGGTATATCGATATCGCCGGTGGTGATTGCGGTCTTCAAGGCGGCCGCCGAGATGACCTGGTCGTCAAGCACGACCACGACATTCTTGCCGAGATTGGCAGCCGTCGTCTGTGCAAAACGGGTGGTCGCTTCGGCCGTCAGTTTGACGGAGATATTGCCGTTATTGTTCTGGGTGTTGGACACCGCCACAGCATCGGCAAAGTCGATATTCGAGAGGAGAGGCTGCTTCTGGACGAGATAGCCAACTGGAGGGTCATCTTCGGAAAACAGCACTTCCGAACCGGCGGGCGGGCGGCCATTGATGGCATCCTGCACCGACATGGATTGATCGATCAGACGGAAGCTGAGCTGGGCTGGCTGGTTCAGGAGGTTCTTCAGGCGCTGCGGATCGGCAAGGCCCGGCACCTGAATGACGACACGATCCGCGCCTTGCCGGCGGATCAGTGGCTCACCGACGTCCAACTGAGCGATACGATTGCGGATGACTTTCAGCGAGCGCGTCATCGATGCAGAGACACGCTCATCGATGCCGGCATCGGTAATATCGACGGTCAGGGCACCATTGTCGCCCTGCGATAAGACCACTCCCGTCTTGCCGCTGGTGATCGGCTTCAAGGCAGTTACAGCAGCCTGCACCTGCGCGGGATCGTTGATGCGGAGCTGGATCTTCTGGCCAGTGCCGGTAAGACCGGAATAGCTGATATTGACCGTGCGCAGCCTGGCGCTGATATCGCCAACAACAGTCTCCAGCCGATCCCGGACGACATCGCCACGCTCGATTTTGAGCATGATATGTGAACCGCCCTCAAGATCGAGCCCGAGTCCGACTTTGCTTCGCGCAAACCAGGCCGGAAAAGAGGAGAGCTGCTGATCGCTGAGCAGATTGGGCACGGCAAGGAGAACGCTCAAGAGAACGGCGAACCAGATCAGGACGGTCTTCCACCAGGAGACGTGCAGCATCGCTCTCTCGAGTTTTGGCTTCTCACTGCGCCCCCACAATCACCGGGACACACAAAGGCGCAGTAACACTTTGAATTTGCGCACAGTTCTCTTCGAAAGTCGAATCCGATTTTCGAAACTGCACGCTGGCGTGGCAAGCTGCTCGGCCCCACCTGCCCGTCAAACCTTACGCAGCGTCAGCCTTGACCGGCTCGCCCTTGACGCGGACTTCCGTGATGGCGCTGCGCACAACGCGGATGCGGACGCCTTCGGCGATTTCGACTTCCAGTTCCTTGTCGTCGACGACCTTGGTGACCTTGCCGACGATGCCGCTCGTGACGATCTGGTCGCCGCGGCGGATATTCTTCAGGACTTCCTCACGCTTCTTCGCCTGTGCGCGTTGCGGGCGGATAAGAAGGAAATACCAAACCACCATCAGCGGCACAAACAGGATGATCATTTCAAAGCCGGAACCGCCAAAGGCGCTTGCGGCTGAATCTGTCGCGCTCTGCGCATATGCGTTGGTGATAAACATCGAGAACTCCCTTGAACTCCTTGCGGGAACGGGCCCCGCGTCAGGTGGCCGGAATATAGTTGTGATCATCGCGAATGCAACAAAAACAGCCGCGGACCGTACTGTTTTCCAGGCCTCTTAGCCTTTCGGGCCCGAAAGGAGCATGGTACCCGCCAAGACAGGGAGCATTTTACTCCTTTCCCGACTAACGTTCTGGAGGAAAAACGGTGACCGAAGATCAAAACACGCTGATCCTTGCGGAAGTCCGCCGCCTCGCCGACGCGCTTGAACGCCTCGCCGGCCCGGCACCGGCCGTCAACGATTGGGACGCTGCCGATTGCTTCGTCTGGGCCCCTACCCGGCTCTATCTGCAGCCCGTTGCCCGGCCGAACCGCGTGGCGCTGACCCTCATCCGGGGCGTCGACCATGTGCGCGACATTTTACACGAAAATACGCTGCGCTTCACCGAAGGCTTCGCCGCCAACAATGTCTTGCTCTGGGGTGCGCGCGGCATGGGCAAGTCGTCGCTCGTCAAGGCCGTGCATGAGGATGTGCGCCGCGCCACCGGCGTCTCGCTGAAGCTGGTCGAAGTGCATCGAGAGGATATTTCCTCCTTGCCGGTACTGCTCGATATCCTGAAAGCCACGCCGCATCGGGTCATCGTCTTCTGCGACGACCTTTCCTTCGATCACGACGACACCGCCTACAAATCGCTGAAGGCGGCGCTGGACGGCGGTGTCGAAGGCCGGCCGGACAATGTGCTGTTCTACGCCACATCGAACCGCCGCCACCTGCTGCCGCGGCATATGACGGAAAACGAGCAATCGACGGCCATCAACCCTTCGGAAGCGGTGGAGGAAAAGGTATCGCTCTCCGACCGTTTCGGTCTCTGGCTCGGCTTCCACAAGTGCAGTCAGGAAGATTATCTGCAGATGATCGACGGCTATGCCGATTATTTCAAGCTCACGCTTGATCGCGCCCAGATGCATCACGAGGCGCTGGAATGGGCAACGACACGCGGCGCCCGCTCCGGGCGCGTGGCGTGGCAATATATCCAGGATCTTGCCGGTCGGCAGCGGATCGTGCTGGAGCGGGATTGACCATCGCCTTCCAAATCATGTCGCGCAGCGGCCGTGCGACAACGACATGCGCAAAATTAAGAACCTAATGCGCAAAGAGCGGATCCCAGAGATCGCGATGCGCTTTAGAACGACAAAAAGCCCGGTGGTAGCCGGGCTTTTTGCAGACTCCTTGAGACGCACTACCTATTCAAGGAACGTCATTGGGTTGACCGGGGCCGAATTCTTGCGGACTTCGAAGTGAAGCTGCGGCTGCTTGACGTCACCGCTCATGCCGGACGTGGCCAGCGTCTGGCCGCGCTGAACCTTCTGGCCACGGGCGACGCTAAGTGCATCGGCATGGCCGTAGACCGTGACCGTGCCGTCGTCGTGACGGACGAGGACGGTGTTTCCGAGTTCCTTCAGGCCGTTGCCGGCATAGATGACGACACCGTTTTCAGCGGCCTTGATCGGGGTGCCTTCCGGAACCGAGATGTCGATACCGTCGTTGCGGCTGCCGTTGACGTTGGAGCCATAGCCGGCAATGACCGCGCCGCGGACTGGCCAGCGGTATTTGCCGATCCCCGTCGCTTCCGGAGCATCCGCCTGCACGTCGGCCTTGGCGGCGGCGTCGCCGACGGACTGGGTCGGCGCTGCGGCCGCGACCGCCTGGGGCTTGGCGGCATCGGCGGCCGGCGCTGCGGCGACGGCCTTGGGCGCTGCCTTTGCTGCCGGCTCTGCGGCGGCAGTCTTAGTCGCGGCGGCTTTCGCAGCCGGTTTTACGGTCGGCTCAGCAGCCGCCTGCTTCGGCTCCATGGCCGGCACTGCAACAGACTTCACGGCGGACTTTTGCGGCTCGATCGAGGCGGTTTTTACCGGATCGGGTTTCACCGGTTCGGCCTCGGCAACTGCACCGTGCGGCAGCTTCAGCGTCTGGCCGATACGGACGCCGCCGCCCGACTGTATGTGGTTTGCCTGCTTGAGCGCATCGACGCTGACGCCGGCGTTTTTCGCGATCCTGGCAAGCGAGTCACCCGGCTTGACGACATAGGTGCCATCGCCCTTCGGCTGCGGACCCTTGCCGTTACCGGCAGCGAGCTTGCTGGGATCGGCGAGGCCGGCCTGCGACTTGCCACGCATCTGACCGTTGGATGGCAGCACCACGGCATCCTGCTCCGGAGCCTTGACCGGCGCGGGCATCTTGCCACCCTTGGAAAGGTCGGTCGCTTCCGAGGCCACTTTGGCCGGGCTCGGAGCACCGGCACCGTTCATGGTCGGGATGATGATCTGCTGGCCGGGCTGAGCGCTGGCGCTGTTCTTCAAGCCGTTGGCGCGCAGGATTTCTTTTTCCGGAACGCCGTAGCGGCGCGACAGCAGGCTTATGTTTTCGCCGGGACGCAGCGTGACGCTTGGCGCGTTGACTGCCGTCCAGCCGGATGAAGGTGCTGCGGCAGTCGGCGCCTTGATCGTGCCGGTCGACATCGTATCCGGAGCCAGAGCCGGTTCTGCGCGGGATACCGCAGCTTTGCCACGCGATGCGGGGAACGGCTGGGCAAGCGCTTCGCTTTCTCCCTTGGAGGCGACATGCGAGCGAACCGGCGCTGCGGAAGCAGTCGGCGCTGCAAGCTCGGTCCGCTGGATCGCGACGGGAGCGCTTGATACGCGAGCACTCGAATAGGATGGATTATAACGGGCCGGAGAATTCGGATATGGCCTCGTCACCGGTGCGTTCTGCTGCGAATAATCCTGCTGCTGATAACCGCCGCCCTGGGCGAGATCGGCACGCGGCACGGGATCGCCATCTGCCCCATTCAAGCCGCGACGATTGATCGAGCCGGTCGTCGTCTGATCCGGAGAGCCCGCAAAGAGCCCGCCGAAGCGCGTCGTGTCCGAACTACAAGCTGTCGCGGTACTCGCCAGGAGAACGGCCACCAAGACTTTCCCTGCCGATTTACCGAAGTTTGACGAAAGACTGAAACCCATGACTCGACCCACTTGAGACGCAACCGATTATGGGTCGATTAAAGCGCGTTAATCTTACCATGCGGTTAAAGCACTGGCGTCACATGTGTTTTTTTGAGGAATTGCTAACCATAGAAGATGAAACCCCGCGTTCGCGGGATACTTCCAAGGATTTCAATCTAAATTAGGCCTCAAAGATAAGAGGCGAGCATCGGCACGATCGGCTGATAAGGAACATCGAAGAGTTCCTCGCGCTCGAAGCGACTGCCGGTCTTGGTGAGACGCACCATGCGGCAGACATTGTCTGAAAGTATCAACGGCGCAATCATCGACCCGCCGGAAACCAATTGCTCGGCAAAGAAGCGCGGCATGGTGGTGAAGGCGGAGGTCACCAGGATGCGATCGAAAGTCCCCTCGCCCGGCAAACCGACGCTGCCGTCAGCCTGGCGGATGATGACATTGCGCAGGCCGAGCGTATCCATGCGCTGCTGCGCTGCCGTCGTCAGCGTCTTGTAGCGATCGACCGTCAGCACCCGCTCGACAATGCGGCCCATGACGGCAGCAGTGAAGCCGCTGCCGGTTCCGATTTCGAGAACGCGATGGCCTGGCTTGATCTTCAGGCTATGCAGAATGCGGACGACGAGATCGATGCCTTCCATGAAGGCACCGCATTCGATCGGGATCGTTCGGCTGGAATAGGCATCATCGGCAAATTGCAGCGGCACGAAGGGTAGGCGCGGCGTCTGTTCGACGGCCGTCATCAGATCGATGTCCAATATGCCTTCGGCCCGCAGCCGCAGCACGACGGCTGCAAAGCCTTCCTTCTCGACCAGACGAGATGTCAATCCGCTACTCCGTACCCGAGCGCCCGCGCCACGCGGTCTTGCGCCGAATAATCCGTTAAATCGAGTTTCAAAGGAGTTACCGAAATACGATTTTGTTTCAAGGCATGGATATCGGTGCCGGGGCGAAAGATGCCGCTGCGTTCGCCGAAGCGCAACCAGTAATACGGGAAACCACGGCCATCGGCCCGTTCCTCGACCTGGAGATTGAAGGCGAGATTGCCCTGCGCGGTGACTTCTGTGCCCGAAACTTCGTCCGGTTGGCAGTTCGGGAAGTTCAAGTTGAGAAAGGTGCCGTCGGGCATGTCGACATCGATAAGCTTGCTGAGAAGCGCGGGCGCATGCGCCTCCACCACCTCCCAGGGAACGACCCGTGTCCCGTTCTCATGCACATAGGCTTGGCTCAGCGCGATGGAGCGCACGCCCTGCAGCGTACCCTCGATCGCGCCGGCAATCGTGCCCGAATAGGTGACATCGTCGGCAACGTTGGAGCCGGAATTGACGCCTGAGAGCACCAAGTCCGGCTTGATGTCCATGACCTGGCGGATGCCCATGATGACGCAATCCGTCGGCGTACCGCGCAGCGCATAATGCTTGTCGGAGACCTTGCGCAGACGCAACGGTTCGGAAAGGCTCAGCGAATGGGCAAGGCCGCTTTGATCCGTCTCCGGCGCCACGATCCAGACGTCATCGGACATGGTGCGGGCGATGCGCTCCAACACGGCCAGTCCTTCGGCATGAATGCCGTCGTCATTGGTCAGAAGTATCCGCATTGCCCCCACCGCTCAAAAACATGATCCCGAATAGCGCGAAGCGGTTTTCGGACAAAATCATGTCCCGTCAAATCAGGCTGCCCGCTCGATTCTCTTCAGACCACCCATATATGGCAGCAGTGCGTCCGGAACAGTGACTGAGCCGTCGTCATTCAGATAATTCTCGACAACGGCGATCAGGCAGCGGCCAACGGCAGTGCCGGAGCCGTTCAGCGTGTGGACGAATTTCGTAGCCTTGTCGTCCTTGCCGCGATAGCGGGCATTCATGCGCCGCGCCTGGAAATCGCCACAGACCGAGCAGGAGGAGATTTCGCGATAGGTGTCCTGCCCCGGCAGCCATACTTCCAGGTCGTAGGTCTTGCGGGCGCCGAAGCCCATGTCGCCGGTCGACAGCGTCATGACACGATAATGCAGGCCAAGACGCTTCAGCACTTCCTCGGCGCAGGCGGTCATCCGCTCGTGCTCGACAATCGAGCTTTCTGCGTCGGTGATGGAAACGAGTTCGCATTTCCAGAACTGGTGCTGGCGCAGCATGCCGCGCGTATCGCGACCGGCCGAACCTGCTTCCGACCGGAAAGACGGCGTCAGCGCCGTGAAGCGCAGCGGCAGCTTCTCCTGATCGAGGATTTCACCGGAGACGAGGTTGGTCAGCGTTACTTCGGCAGTCGGGATCAGCCAACGGCCATCCGTGGTCTTGAACAGGTCCTCGGCGAATTTCGGCAATTGGCCGGTGCCGAACATGGCCTCGTCGCGCACCATCAACGGAGAGCTGACTTCGGTATAGCCGTGTTCACCTGTATGAAGGTCCAGCATGAATTGGCCGAGCGCCCGTTCCAGGCGCGCAAGCTGCGAGGTCAGCACGGTGAAACGCGAGCCGGAGAGCTTGGCAGCGCGCTCGAAATCCATGTAGCCGAGCGCTTCGCCGATCTCGTAATGTTCCTTCGGCGGATGGTTCCAGGTCGGCTTGGCGCCCCAGGCATGCTTGACGACATTATCGTGCTCATCCTTGCCAACCGGCACGTCGTCGAGCGGAATATTGGGAATGCGCGACAGGGCGTCGTTGAGCTCGGCCGTCAGCACGCGCTCCTCTTCTTCCGCGGCCGGCAGCGACGTTTTGATCTCGGCGACCTCCGCCTTCAGCTTCTCGGCAAGCTCGGTGTTCTTCTGCGCCATGGCCGCGCCGATTTCCTTCGAAGCGGCGTTGCGGCGAGACTGCATATCCTGGACGGATTGGATGACGGAGCGGCGCTTCTCGTCGAGCGCAATGAGGCTTTGCGACAAAGGCTCGGCTCCGCGCTTAGCAAGCGCTGCATCCAAAGCCTCGGCATTCTCACGAATCCATCTGATATCAAGCATCGTCGTTCCAGGTCGTTGCACAAGATGATGACTCCGCCCGAGATTTCGGACGGAGATTAAACCGGCAGAACCTTATGGAAAGACGATGCGGACCTGCCGCTCAGACGCTATCCGTCTTGGCGACATCGGACGTCTCGTCACTCTCCTCGAGCGCTTGCCGGGCACGCTGGCGTTCCACGAGTCGCGCCGCGTAGATGGAAATCTCGTAGAGAAGGATCGTCGGCAGTGCAAGGCCGATCTGGGACATCGGATCCGGCGGCGTCAGCACGGCGGCGACGATGAAGGCGAAGACGATCGCGAACTTGCGCTTTTGCGCCAGCCAAGCCGATGTCAGCAGGCCGACGCGCGCCAGCAGCGTAGTGATGACCGGAAGCTGGAAGACGAGACCGAAGGAGAAGACCAGCGTCATGATGAGGCTGAGATATTCCGAGACCTTCGGCAGCAGCGCGATGCCCACCTGACCCTCGGCCGGTGCCTGCTGCATCTTCAGGAAAAACCACATCACCATGGGCGTGAAGAAGAAGTAGACGAGTGCGGCGCCCATCAGAAACAGAATCGGCGATGCGATTAGGAACGGCAGGAAGGCAGAACGCTCGTTCTTGTAGAGCCCGGGCGCGACGAATTTATAGATCTGTGCAGCGATGATCGGGAAAGAGATCACCAGCGCACCAAACATGGCGACCTTCACCTGCGTAAAGAAAAACTCCTGCGGCGCGGTATAGATCAGCTCGGCCTTGGTAACATCGAGGTGCGCCCAGACCACGGCCCATTTGTAGGGATAGACCAGATAGTTGAAGAGGTGCTTGGCAAAGGCGAAACATCCGATGAAGGCAATGAAAAACGCCACCAGCGACCAGATCAGCCGCGTGCGCAATTCCATGAGGTGTTCGATAAGCGGCTGCGGCTTATCGTCGATGTCACCCGTCATGCCTCGTCCTTCTTCTTAGGCGTTATTTTGCTCGCTGCAGGGCGCTTCCTGGGAGAGGCCGCGGCGGCTGGAGCATCGGCCGTGGCCGCTGCAACCTTGCGAGGCGCCCGCTTCGGCTTTTCCGCGACAACCGATGTGTCGACCAGCGCAGCAGCGACCTCGTCCGTCTTGCCCGGTGCTTTTGCCCGAGGCTTGCGAACAGCTTTCGGCTTAGCAGGCGCTTCCGCAGCAACGGCGGCCGGCTGCGGCGTAAGCGGCGCTGACGATACGGCCGGTGCGGCCTCGCTAGCTGCCGGAACGATTGGAGACATTTCCGGCAGCCCCATGGACGGCTCGGACACTGGTTCGGCCGGCGTCGATGTTGCCGCGACAGGCTGATCAGCGGTCGTCGAACGCTGCAAGTCGGCCTTGATCTCGTTGCCCATCTGCCGCAGCGGGTTCATTGCTTCTCGCAATGAATTGACCGGATTGAGTTTTTGCGCATCGGAGATCGTTTGGCGCACATCGTCCAGCTCCGCCTCACGCATGGCCTCATCGAATTGCGCGCGGAACTCGCCCGCCACTTTTCGGGCCCGCGCCGTCATTTTGCCGATTGTCCGCAACGTTGCCGGCAGTTCCTTAGGGCCAATGACCACAAGCGCCACGACGGCGATAACCAGCAGCTCAGACCAGCCAACATCGAACATGAAAAGGCTCCTGGGCCGACAGCGAGCGTCTCAACTCCCTGCGCACCCGACATGATTATTTCGATTCGTCGGCCTTGTGTTCAACCGTGCGGGACGCTGTCGTCTGAGACGGCGTCTCATCCTCGTCGCTCATGCCTTTTTTGAAGCTCTTGATGCCCTTGGCAACGTCACCCATCAGCTCCGGAATCTTTCCACGGCCGAACAACAACAGCGCGATGGCCAGGACGATAAGCCAGTGCCATATGCTTAGAGAACCCATTGCGATAACTCCCAATTTCAACGTCTTCCCGATGTAAGACGTTTACGGATGTTTTTCAAACACCAAAATGTGCTGCGTCAGCGCACATGGGGATAGTGAGCGCCAAAGCCGCAGTCGAACATCTCCAAATGAGGAGAACGGCCTACATATTAGAAGCCGCTAATGGCAAAACCGAGACTTGCTGTCACTGTCTGGAAAAAAGCTTTGTCGCGGCCAAGCGGCCTGCAACGACCCGCTTATTCGTCCGAAGCGCCGCCTGGCGCCAGAAGGCCGAGTTCCTCCAGATCCAGTTGCGTGATCGGATCTTCGTCCTCGGTCAATTCGTCGCTCATCAGTGGCGACGGAATGTTGAAGTTGGCGGGAATACGGCCCGAAAGCAGCCCTGCCCCCTTCAATTCCTCGAGACCGGGAAGGTCTCGCAGCTCTTCCAGCCCGAAATGATCGAGAAAATCCCGCGTCGTACCCAGCGTCACCGGACGGCCGGGCGTGCGCCGGCGACCGCGAAACCGAACCCAGCCGGATTCCATCAGGACGTCCAACGTCCCCTTGGAGGTCTGCACGCCTCTGATATCTTCAATCTCGGCGCGCGTCACCGGCTGGTGATAGGCAATGATGGCCAGGACTTCGAGTGCTGCGCGCGACAGTTTGCGCACCTCGTTGTCATCGCGGCGAATTACGAAGGAAAGATCGGCGGCCGTGCGAAAAGCCCAGGCGCCGTCGACCTGTATCAGATTGACGCCACGCGTCGCATAATCGGCCTTCAGACGCTGCATGATGGAGCGCACATCGATGCCGCGGGGAACGCGATCGGCGATAAAACCTTCGGACACCGGCTGAGCGGAGGCGAAGACCAAGGCCTCGGCGATGCGTTCGGCCTCGCGGATGAGGTGTTCGTCGACGGCCGGCTCTGTCGGCGCAGCCGCTTCATCGTCCATATGGTGGTCGTCGTCCGGGCCGGTCACGCTCGCTCCTGCTCTATTCCGCCGCTTCGAGTTCTATATGGTTCGGCCCGCGACGCATATAGAGCGGCTGAAACGCGCCCTCCTGGCGGATTTCCAGCTTGCCCTCGCGCACGAGTTCCAGCGAGGCGGCAAAGGCGCTGGCGATGGCGGTGACACGCTCGCTCGCGCTGGTCATATAGCGCAGCAGATAGTGTTCCAAGGCAGTCCAGTCGGTGATCTCGCCGATCATGCGGTTGAGGATCGTCCGGGCGTCGACCAGCGACCAAACGCGGCGACGCTCGATCGTTACCTGCGTGATCGCCTGGCGCTGACGCAGGCCGGCATAGGCAGTCAAGAGATCATAGAGGCTTGCGTCATAGGCCGATTGGCGCCGGTCGGGAATATGTTCGGGCGCGCCGCGGACGAAGACGTCGCGGCCGAGACGATTGCGGTTGACGAGGCCGGTTGCCGCATCCCGCATCGCCTCCAGACGCTTCAGCCGGAAGGCAAGCGTTGCGGCCATTTCCTCGCCGGTCGGACCGTCTTCCTTGCTCTGCTGCGGAATGAGCAGCTTCGACTTGAGATAGGCGAGCCAGGCGGCCATGACTAGGTAATCGGCGGCAAGCTCGATACGGATCCGGCGGGCACGCTCGATGAACAACAGATATTGCTCGGCGAGCGCCAGCACGGAGATACGCGACAGATCGACCTTCTGGTTGCGGGCAAGATGCAGCAGAAGGTCGAGCGGGCCTTCGAAACCGGCGATATCGACGACCAGGGCAGGCTCATGCATGCCGCGCTCGGCACTATTGTCCTGCCACAGCTTGTCCATCGGCGCCGCCGCCTGCAGGCTGTTTTCCGTGCCGTCCACCTTGTTCACCTTTCAGATCCCTACTGCATAATTCCTTAAATCGGTACCGATTTAAGGAATTATGCAGCATTTCAAAGCGCTACAGCGTCCTTAGCGCGTCTTAAAAGACGCGCGGCGCTGTAGAGTTCGGTCTTACGCCACCGCAAATATCGCGTCGAATTCAGCGCGGATCGAAGCCTCGTCGGCACCGTCGTTGCGGCCGAAGGCTGCCTCGACCGCTTTCGCACGCGCCAGAGAAGCTCCGGCCAGCACCGGAACATTACGCACCACCTGCTGCATCTCATCCATGACGCCATTGCAGTGCAGCACGATATCGCATCCGCCCGCAACAATATTCGCCGCCCGCTCGCCGATTGTGCCGGCTAGAGCGTTCATCGAGGTATCGTCGGAAAGCAGCAGCCCCTGGAAGCCAATATGGCCGCGAATGATCTCGTCGATGACCTTGCGCGACGTCGTCGCCGGATTGGTGGGGTCGATGTCGGTAAAGACGACGTGGCAGGTCATTGCCATCAACTCGTCCTTGAGCGCCACGAAGGGCGGAAAATCATGCGCCTCCAGCTCCGCACGCGGAACCGTGACGACCGGCAATTCATGATGCGAATCGGCAAAGCCGCGGCCATGCCCGGGCATGTGCTTCATCACCGGCAGCACGCCGCCAGCCTTCAGACCTTCGGCGGCCGCGCGCCCCATCTCCGTCACCGTCGCGGGATCGCCGCCATAGGCGCGGTTGCCGATAACATTGCTCGAACCTTCGACGGGCACGTCGAGCACCGGCAGGCAATCGACGTTGATGCCGAACTTCAGGAGATCGAAGGCATGCAGCCGCGACATCAGCCAGGCGGCGCGCAGGCCCTGTTCGCGATCTTTGCGATAGATATCGCCCAGTGCTTGGCCGGACGGATAATGCGGCAGAATCGGCGGACGGATGCGCTGCACCCTGCCCCCCTCCTGATCGATCAATACCGGTGCATCACGGCCGACGCTATCGCGTAACGAAGCGACGAGATCGGCTATCTGCGCGGGCTCGGAAATGTTGCGTCCAAACAGGATAAAGCCCCATGGCTGTTCCGACTGATAGAAGGAACGCTCTTCGGGCGTGATGGAATGGCCGCTACAGCCGAGGATCATGGATTTTGATTCGGTCATGTTCGAATCATAAAGGCCACCTCGCGAAATGCGAATAACCTCAAACCGAGATACACAAAAGAAAACGGCGAGCCTCGGCCCGCCGCTTTCAACAATCTTGGGGCCTCGATCTCCTATTTAGAGATCAGGCAGGTGCCGCCTGCGGCGCGGTAACGCTGGCAGATGTCGGCAGCTTCATCCTTGGAGCCGGCGACGACGCGGACGCGATAGTAGGTGCCCTTGCCAGCGATATCGGCCTTGCGAATTTCGAGCGGATGACCACCGATGACGCTGGCGAACTTGACCTTCAGATTGGCCTGCGACTTCTGCGCTTCCGCCTCGGAAGGCAGCGAAGCGATCTGAACGCCGTAAGCACCGCTTGCACTTGCCGACGCGGCCGGAGCAGCCTGGGCCGCAGCCGGGCTCGCCGACGCGACCTGTTGCGGTTTCGGCTGAGCCGGAGCCGGGTGCGCGGCGGCGGCGTTATTTGTGGCAGCGGCAGGGACGGCGGGGGCGGCCTTGGCCGGCTGCTGTGCCGGACGCGAGGTCGGAACCGGAGTCGTCTTCACGACACGGATCGGCGTGCTTTCGGCGCTGGCTGAGTCGCCGTCGTCGGCCTGGTCCGCAGCCGGTTGCGAGGCCTGCGTCTCTGCCGTCGAGGGGCGAAGATCGGCGGAGGCGACTTGATTGCCGACCGGCGGTTTTGCAGCCGGCGTCTTCGGTGTCGAAGCCGGAGAGGCGGCCGTCGTGGTGTTGTCGACAGCCGGCTCCTCGCGGGCAACCAGCGAGCCATCTGGCTTGACGATCATCGTGCGCACCTTGCGCGGCGATACCGACGGAACCTGCGAATCATCGTTGGCGGCCGTATTGGCATTGTTGCCGTTCTGGTTCGGCAACAGCCGCGGATCCTCAGTTTCGCCGACCGGAGTCGGAGTGACCTGATCGTCGCTGCCGTCGTCAGGCGATACAGATTCGGGGATCAGCGTCTTCTGGACGACATCCACCGGCTGCTCATTGGAGGAAACCAGTTCCTTCTGCTTCGGCGCCGCAGTGCTGTCGCCGGCCACGCGGTCGTAGACAGCCTTGTCCTGATTGGGAACAACCGTGCCGCCTGGATTTTCCGGAGCGACCTTGACCGGATCGGCATCGGCAGTGATGACGCGCGGCTCGCCGGAGAAGGTCGAAATCGGCGAACCGTGACGAACCCAGCCGTAGATACCATAGGCGCCAAGACCCAGAACTGCGATGACGGCAGCGGCGGTCGCCATGCCACGGAACGAGCGCGCCGGACGACGGCCGGCCACAGCGGCCGGGTTCAGCGTCATGCGGGCGACGTTCTCGACCGGATTGGACGCTTCACGGTAGCTGCGGCGGAAATCCTCTTCCAACGCCCGTTCGAACTCGTCGAATTCCTCTGCAGGCTGTTTGGCCACAGCAGCAGGCTTTGCTGCCGCATTCTTGGACCAGGATGCGGCCATCGCGGCGCCGCCGAGGGCGGCTGCGGCAGCCGGCTTGATCGGCTCGGGGGCCGCTTCCTTGGCGGGCGTACCGAACAGGCTCGCCATCTCCGAGTCGATGTCGAAATCATATTCCGGCGGCACCACGATCGGCTCTTCCGGCTCGACCGGCGGCAGGTTTGGAACATGCGAGCCTTCGAAGTTCTCGACACGATCTTCAGTATCGGAGATTTCGGACGGATCGAATGGCAGAGCCTGATCGGCATCAAGAACAGGCGCAGCCTTGCGGGCCATCGGAGCTGTAGCAACAGCGACGGGCTCAGCCGGGCGCTGCGGAGCCGGCTCCTGACGCGGAGGCTGCATGACGCTGGGCGCAGCAGCTGCGGCAGTCATCGCTGCCACAGTGACGACGGGAGCAGCCGGAGGCGGCGCTACCGGGGTTGCCCGAGAGACAATCGGAGCAGGCTGCGGTGCGACCACCGGAGCGGACGCAGGCTGCGGGATCGGAGCAGCCTTGTTCGTTTCGGCGAAATCGAGCTCAGCCAATTCCATCTCGATATCTGCGAGATCGAACTCGAAGTCCTGGCCGGCGAAGGGATCTTCGGCTTCCAGAGCGATCGGCTTCGGCTCTTCGCGCTGCGGAGCCGCAGCAACGGGCGCAGTCACAACAGCGACGAGGGCGTCAACAGGCGCTGCCGGTGCCTTGGGCTCCGAGCCGAAAATATCGAAACTCGGCTCAACCTTCGCCGCCGGTGCGGCACTTCTGGAGGGAACCGGATAGCGGTCGACATCGGCCAGCAGATCGTCGATTTCAGCGGAAAGAGCCGCGGCGTCCATCTGGACGGGCTCCGGTGCCCTGGCGACCGACGCATCCGGTTGAGCCACGACAGGCGGTGGCTGAGGCGTGTCCTGCATCATCGGCAGATCGAAATCGAGCGCCGTTTCGATAGGCGGCTGCGCCTGAACTACCGGCGCGACCGGAGCTTGAGCCACAGGCTTTGCTTGCGTCGGAGCCGCAACGGTGAAATTAGCAAGCGGCAGCCGCACGGTGGCGGCAGCGGACTGCGGCAGCGGCGCAGGCTTCGGAGCCGGAGCTACTGCCTGTGGCGCCGGAACGGGTTGCGGAGCAGGAGCTGGCTGCAAGGCCGGCGCGATCGACATTTCCAGTTCGTCGATCAGATCGCGTGCGCCGACGGTTGGCTTGGCCGGAGCCACGGGCTGCGGCAACTCGGCAAACTGAGGTTCGCTGCGCACCGGCTCGACCGGATGCGAGAGCTGGGCTTCGCCGGCAAAAGGCTGATCTTCCGGCGAGACCGGAATGTCATCAGCAGGACTCAAACGAGGCGCATCATAACGCTCGAACTCCCGCAAGAGCTCATCTTCGAGATCGAAGGCCGGCTCTTGCCGCTGGGCAGCGGGCGCCGCCTGGGCGGCAGGCCGCGGCTCGAAACCGACGATGCGGGCGAGTTCGGCAAGCGGATCATCATCCGCAAAGAACTCGTCGTTTCCGCTTGCGCGATACGCCAACTGTTTTTCTGCCATCACCCAATCCACTCGCAAACGCTACAGATAAATGCCAGCGCAATGTGGGTAAATGGTGACGTTTATCGCATTTCATCCGGCGCTGCGGTCCCGGTTATACCAAGACCTGACTTCAAAACCGACGCGACAGCGTGCACCAGCCCAAGTCTGGCAATGCTTAATTCTCGGTTCTTATCGTTAACAAATCGTAATTCAGGTAAATCTTTACCTTTATTCCAATGTCCATGGAAGGAACTTGCCAGATCGTAAAGATAAAAAGCGATGCGGTGAGGCTCCTGCGACTGGGCTGCAGCCTCAATGATTCGCGGGAATTCCGCAATCTTTGCGATGAGCTGTAATTCGGTCGGATCGGAGATCGCGCCGCTGACGGCTTTTGCCAGATCGAGCGAGGCAATATCGAGATCGGGGAAGGCTTCCTTGGCCTGCCGGAAAACCGACATGCAGCGCGCATGCGCGTATTGCACGTAGAAGACAGGATTGTCCTTGGACTGCTCGGTCACCTTGGCGAAGTCGAAGTCCAGAGGTTCGGAATTCTTCCGGTACAGCATCATGAAGCGTACAGAATCGCGGCCGACTTCTTCGACCACGTCGCGCAGCGTGACGAAGTCGCCAGAGCGCTTCGACATCTTCACCGGCTCGCCATTACGGAACAACTTGACGAGCTGGCACAGCAGCACCGTCAGTTTCGCCTGACCGTCCGAAACACCACGCGCCACGGCTTCCAGCCGCTTGACGTAGCCGCCATGGTCGGCGCCGAGAATATAGATCATCTCGTTGAAGCCGCGGTCGAACTTGTTCTTGAAGTAGGCGACGTCGGCGGCGAAATAGGTATAGGAGCCATCCGACTTGATCAGCGGACGGTCGATGTCGTCACCCACTTCCGTCGAACGGAACAGGGTCTGCTCACGATCTTCCCAATCTTCCGGCAACTGTCCCTTCGGCGGCGGCAGCGCGCCCTTGTAGACGTATCCCTTGAAGGTCAGGTCGTTGATCGCGGTACGGATCAGGGCGGCACCATTGGCATGCAGCGTCCGCTCGGAGAAGAAGACGTCATGATGGACGTTCAACGCTTCCAGATCGGCACGGATCATCGCCATCATCGCGTCGATGGCGCGTTCCTTGATAATCGGCAGCCATTGATCTTCCGGCATGCCACGCAGCTTGGTGCCGAATTCCTTCGCCAGTGCCTCACCGACCGGAACGAGATAGTCGCCGGGATAGAGACCGGCCGGGATGTCGCCGACCTGCTCGCCAAGCGCCTCGCGGTAACGGAGGAAGACCGACCGCGCCAGCACATCGATCTGCGAGCCGGCGTCGTTGATGTAATATTCCTTGGTAACGTCATAGCCGGCAAAACCGAGCAGATTCGCCAGTGCATCGCCGACGACGGCGCCGCGGCAATGGCCGACATGCATCGGCCCCGTCGGATTGGCGGAGACATATTCGACGTTGACTTTCTGGCCTGCACCAAGGGTCGAGCGTCCGAATTTTTGGCCTTCGGAGATCATCGTCGCCAGCAGGCGCTGCCAATAGCCAACCGAAAGGCGAATATTGATGAAGCCGGGGCCAGCCACCGAAACCTCGGCAACATCGGCATCTTCCTTCAGCTTGCCGATGATGATCTCAGCGAGCGCGCGGGGATTGGTGCCGAGCGGCTTCGACAGCACCATGGCCGCATTGGTGGCGACATCGCCGTGGCTGGGATCTCGCGGCGGCTCCACGCCGATGCGTCCAAAGTCGAGTTCGGATCGCTTTTCCTTCACAATATCAATTTGTTCAAGAGCGCTCTTAATTCTGACTTCGAAATCGGTGAAAAGGTTCATCATAGTGTCCACGCATAGCTTGGGCGGGCCCTGTCGGCCCGACGCCGCCGCTGCCTATCGCAAATCGGGAGTCTGGTCAAACAAACGCCTGTGGGCGCTGATGGCGTAGGTATCGGTCATCCCCGCTAGATAGTCGCCGACATGGCGAGCCTTGGCGGCAACGGCGAGGCCGGCGATATGGTCGACCCAATAATGGCTCTGCATCTCCTGGGGATTGTCCATATAGGCGCGGAACAGATCGGTGACGATCTGTGCTGCGCCGGCGCGGATGCGCATAATATCCGGATGGCGGTAGATACGTTTGAAGAGCATCTGCTTGATCTGCTTGTCCGTCTCGGCCATTTCCGGAGAGAAGGTGGCGATGATGCGGCCAGCAGCGCGGATATCGGCAACGTTGCTCGGCCTGATCTCGCCCAGCGCTTTTTGCGCAACGGAGATCACATCCTCCACCATGCGGGTGATCTGCCGGCGCATGATCTCATGCGTGAAGCGACTCGGCTCCAGATGCGGATAAAGCGCCCTCACCTCGGCCATCAGCGCCGAAAGAAATGGAATCTCCTCCAGCATCTCGAAATTCAGATAGCCGGAGCGCAGGCCGTCATCGATGTCATGGGTATTGTAAGCGATGTCGTCAGCGATTGCCGCCACCTGCGCCTCAAGGCTCGCAAAGGTCGCAATCTCCAGATCGTGGATTTCGCAATAGTCGAGGATCGGCTGCGGCACGGGGCCGCGCGTGCCCTTGCCATCTGATGTCAGCAGCGGACCGTTGTGCTTGACCAGCCCCTCCAACGTTTCCCAGGTGAGATTCAAACCATCGAATTCGGCATAACGCCGCTCGAGCTTCGTCACAATGCGCAGCGATTGCGCGTTGTGATCGAAGCCGCCATAGGGCAGCAGCACCTCATGCAGCGCGTCTTCACCGGTGTGGCCGAAGGGGGTGTGGCCGAAATCGTGGACGAGCGCCACGCCTTCGGCAAGATCCTCGTCGAGCTTCAGGGCGCGCGCCAAGGCGCGGGCGATCTGCGCCACCTCGATCGTGTGCGTCAGGCGCGTACGATAGTGATCGCCATCCTGCGCGATAAAAACCTGCGTCTTGTGCTTCAGCCGTCGGAAAGCGGTGGTATGCACGATGCGATCGCGGTCGCGTTGGAAATCGGAGCGCGTCGGGCTCGATCCCTCTTCATAAAGCCGTCCACGCGATTCCCGGGGATCGGTCGCATAGATAGCCCGCTCACCATAACCGAAACCCAATGCATGCCTGTCGATCGTCATTATCCATCCATTCCGGCGTTAGAGCGCCCGCGCTTTCGATTGAACGCGTGAAAGTCGCCCCATTCCTTCCAATCCAGAGCATCTTCTCCGCATTTTGATGATGCCATTCAAACGCGGGATGCTCTGGCCCATTGACGCCGCTTCACGGCCTTCATACCTATACCAAAGAAAAACAGCAAAATGGCACATGGCTCAACCATGAAACCATAGCTGTCAACGGCCGCACTTTCATGATAAAGGCTATGGATATCAGCCGTTTGAAAGGCGGACGGCTCATTGGTTCTCTCCGGATCTTGACCCCGGCAGGAGGAAGGCATGACTGAGACGAGTGTAACCCTATCGGATGCAGCGGCAAAGCGAATCGCCGCCATCGTCAGCGCCGAAACCGGCAAGCGAGCGCTTCGCGTCGCCGTCGAAGGCGGCGGCTGCTCCGGCTTCTCCTACAAATTCGATCTTGCCGACGGACCGCAAGAAGATGATATCGTTGTCGAAAAGGGCAACGCTACGGTACTGATCGACCAATTGTCGCTGGTCTATATGGCCGGCTCCGAGATCGATTTCGTCGATAATCTGCTCGGTCAGTCCTTTCAGATCAAGAATCCGAATGCGGTCGCAAGCTGCGGCTGCGGCACGAGTTTTTCGATCTGACTCTGCTGATTTTTCCACAGATTGATTGCCGGTCGGAAGCTGTTGCTTACGGCCGGTTTTCATTTGGACGGGTGGCCAAGGTCGTTTGCTGCGGATAAAAGAAAAACCGAAGCAGAGGAGCCGTCCCTTCATGAAGATCGCCACCTGGAACATCAACGGCGTCAAGGCGCGTATCGAGAACCTGTGCCAGTGGCTGAAGGACTCCGATCCCGATATCGTTTGCCTGCAGGAGATCAAGACGGTCGACGAAGGCTTTCCGCGCTTTGAGATTGAAGCGCTGGGCTATCACGCCGAGACGCATGGGCAGAAGGGTTTCAACGGCGTGGCGATCCTGTCCAAGATGAAGCCCGACGAAGTGACGCGCGGCCTGCCTGGCGATGACGCCGATGAGCAGTCCCGCTTCATCGAAGCGGTGTTCTCTGTGCCGGGGCATGGCGCGCTTCGTGTCTGCTGCCTGTATCTACCGAACGGCAATCCCATCGATACGGAAAAATATCCCTACAAGCTCGCGTGGATGGAACGCCTGCGGAAATTCGCCGTCGGTCGGCTGGAGCTTGAGGAGCCGATCATCCTCGCCGGCGACTACAACGTCATCCCGGAACCGCATGATTGTTTCGATCCGAAAGTCTGGGAAAACGATGCGCTGTTCCTGCCGCAAACCCGCCAGGCTTTCCGCCAGCTCGAGCATCTCGGCTTCACCGATGCGGTGCGCGCCACGACGGACGCGACCAAGCTTTATTCCTTCTGGGATTACCAGGCGGGCGCCTGGCCGAAGAACAACGGCATTCGCATCGATCACCTAATGCTTTCGCCGGAAGCGGCCGATCGCCTGACGTCGGCTGCAATCGAAAAGCACGTGCGTGCCTGGGAAAAGCCGTCGGACCACGTTCCCGTCATTGCGCATTTCGATTTTCAAGGCTGAGATCGGGGATTATTCGGCGCCGGCGACGTCCAGTTGATGCGCCATGGAAACGGCGACGCGACGGTCGTCTTCGCTGGCTATCGAGAAGGCCTGCTCCTGCAGGTCTTGCATCCATGGACAATCCTTCGGCTTGCACTTTTCGAGCGCCGCCGTCATGAAGGCGAGGCCGCGCACTGACTGGCCTTCCTGGAAGAGAATATTGCCAAAGACGGACATTGCGCCGGGATGGCCGCTCTTACGGGCCTGGTTCAGCCACTTCTTGGCCTGCTGCACATTGGCCGAGCCGCCCTCACCTGCCAGCATCATCTGCGCGAGCTGAAACTGCGCCTCGGGAACGCCGAAGGTCGATGCGACCTGGAAATAGAGCTGGCGCGCCTGATTGAGGTCGACCTTGACCGGGCTGTTTGCAATGCCGGTCTTGTAGTAATTGGCGAGCGCAAGCAGTGCGTTGATGAAGAAGCCGGTATCTTCGGAGCCGGGCTCTACACCCTGCTGGGCGATCTCGCTATAGATCTTGAAGGCTTCGAAATCGTCCTGGGTCACGCCATCGCCGTCGGCATACATATTGGCCAGCGCCCAACGCGAGCCAGTGTGCCCCTTCTCGGCGGCGTAACGATAGGCTTCGACCGCCTCTTCCTTCTGGCCATTCTTGTAGGCCCGGAAGCCGAATTTGAAGAGATCGAAGGGCCCCGATTCCTTTGTGACACCCGCATTGATATCGAATGCCAGGGCCTGGCCTGCGAGTGCCACAGAGGTGGCAAGCGACAGGCTGAGCATCATCATTCTCGCTGATATGAACTCGGACTTAAACATAACAGTCGATTTCTTTCGCTCCATTCGCATCCGCTGCGGTGATCCCATCTGCACCGTAAGGCCTGCGAATGTATTCCCTACCGGCGCGCAAACCAGCGAGATCCCCTTTTGAGGAGGTCTGCAGGACACCAGCCCAACGCCGTTCGCCACATTTCCGAGCGTAGTCTGAAATTATGTCCAAACGAGCATCCACGCTGACGCGGTCACATGTCGCCCTTGAAACAGCCCGCCGCTTCGCTGTCCAAAGAGAGAGATTTACGATCGAACGGGTGTATGATTCCTTCGGGAAATAATGCGTTTCCGGCTGCGTCGTGAACGTCACCGTTCCGATCCCGAATTGCTCTTTTTTCCGAAGTGTAAACTGACCCATCAACCGTTTACGCACTTTCTACTAAGGCCTTCCCCTGTGCCCGTATAATCGCTGCTCCCCATTTGTGGCGGGAAATGGACAAATTGGGCGCCGGATACACGCCCGTAATCTGTTGAAATAAAGTGTTGCTGATTCGTCACAAAGAGTTTGCCGATCTTGAGGTTTCGTTAACCACGAAACGCTAGGTGAGACGGTTTTGCCGGTCGGATCTGAAAACGGCTTGGCGCCAAACTTGGAATTAAAACGCCGCGAGACCAAAAAGGGCTCGCGGCGCGGGAATCGCTTGAAGCGGCGAGGACGAGACCTCGAAAGCTGCTTCAGTTCAATGATTTATGCTTAGAATCTAACCTTCATCGACGTCGACAATGCCGCGACGAGATCATTGCCGTAGCTGTAGGTCGCGTCATTGCCGTAGGTGATGCCGTTGGAGGTGATGGTGCCGGATTTGCCGCTGGTCAGCAGGCCCAGCGCGCCGGCGAAGGTGAACTCGACATGTTCGGTCGGCTTGTAGGAAAGACCAGCACCGAGCGTCCAAGTATCCGAGCTCAAGCCATAACCCTGGCTTGTGCCGCGATCCCAGCTCAAGCTGAGCGCGCCGCTCCATTGGTCATTGAACTTATGACCAATGCCGCCGGTGACCGTCCAGCCATCCTGGTAAAGCAGATCGAGCGAGGTGAGCTCGGTCGCGCCGCCCGTATGGCAGGATATGCCACGCGTGGAGGTCGGGCAAAGCGCGATGCTCTGCAGAACGCTCCAGTTGGTCCACTTGACCGAACCGAAGGCCAGCCAGTCCGGCGCGATGCCGCTCTGCACCTTCCATTCCAAGGAGTCCGGTGCATCGGCCGAACCGAAGACGGACGTGGCTTTGCCGAAGAACGCGCGGACCGGCGGCAGTTCCGTCAGATCGACGGTGCCCTTGAGGTTATCGTATTTGACCCGGCTGTTGTAAACGAGGCTGGTACGGAGGGCATATTCGGGGATCTCATAGGCAAGACCGGCGCGCCAGCCCCAGCCATGACCGTCGACATCCAGCGAGCCGACACCGTCATAGACGGCGGAAAACGGAGCGGGAACGACGGAGACCAGACGGGACTTGTAGCCGCTGACTTCCTGATAGAAACCGCCGCCGATCAGGCGTAGCTGACCCGGACCCGCATCGAACTTGTAAGAGCAGGTCGCCGCATAATTGTGCGTACGCACCTTGGTCTCGATTTCATTGTTGGCGCCGGCCCAGTTCAGACCCGGATTGGTGTGTGCGCCGAACGGCTCGGAGTAATCGGCCATGCAGTCGATGTCATCGGTAATGCCGATCTTGAAGCCGATATAAGGCACCGCAAAATTCTCGCCGGCATCGACCGAATGCGGACGGCCATTGAGGTTGCCATCGGTCGGATCGATGTCCTTTGCATTCTTCAGCTTACGGTCGGGCATCACATAGGTCACGCCGGACTCGAAAACGTAACGTCCCTTATCGAAAAGTAAGTCAATATCGTAGCCGGCGCGATCAAGCCCGCCCGCAAAAGCGGCGCTGGCGAATGACGAGCCGATAATGAATGCAAATGCGCCCCTCAGCGCAATACGAAATGCCATTGTGTCTCCCCCGATTTCGTATTCATTAATCCGATTGTTGCGACGATCACCCGAATTGGCAATGCGGCGCCGGCAATCCACAATGTTGTGAGATATTGATTGACTTACGTAAGAAAGTGATCTGCACGCCCAATCATAGCCAAGTTTAGGCATTTTTTGCTTCTCTAATCTCTATAATGGGCCCCGGTTAGATTTTCATTCCACACTGCAACAATTCTGTTACAATCTGACAACAGTCCGGCTTTTCAATAAACCCTACCAATTTAGGGGTAACCTTTCTTGCCTGTGCGAAGCTGGAGCGTCTTGAAAAGCGACACATTTTTCTGACGCTTGCCATCGAATCAGCCGCGCAAAGAAAAAGGGCACGCTGCCTTCGCTGCGTACCCTTACATTCAGATTGTTACAGCTTCTTCAGCCGGCTTCGCTGACCCGGTCAAGCGCAACCTTGAGGCTCGAAAGTTGGCCTTCGAGTTCGCCCAAGCGCTCGCGCTCGGCGGCGACGACATCCGGGTTAGCATTGGCGACGAACTTCTCGTTCGAGAGCTTGCCGACGATGCGGGCCATTTCCTGTTCGTTTTTGGCGATCCCCTTTTCGAGACGCGCCTTTTCGGCAGCGAGGTCGATGAGGTTACCGAGCGGCAGGCAGGCTGTCGCTTCGCCGACGATGATCTGCGCCGCACCCTTCGGCGCGGTGTCGGAGAGCGAAATCTTCTCGACACGCGCCAGCCGCTTGATCGCCGCGTCATGGCGGAACAGGCGTTCGCGCGTCAGGCTGTTGGCGCCGACGAGCACCAGCGGCGCGGTGGCGGCCGGCGGCACGTTCATTTCCGAGCGTACGGAGCGCAAACCTGAGACGAGATCGATCAACCAGTTGATCTCATCGGCAGCGACATCGTCGGCATAGGAGGGCGCCGGCCAGTCCGCATGGCAGATCAGGCCATGGCGTTCCCTGCCCTCGCCTGCCGTATGCGCCCACAGCTCTTCGGTCATGAAGGGCATGAAGGGATGCAGCAGCTTATAGGTCTCTTCCAGAACGTAGGCGGCGCAGGATTGCGCCTCCGCCTTGGCGTTCTCGTCGTCACCGCTGAACACGGGCTTCAAGAGTTCGAGATACCAGTCGCAGAACTGGTTCCAGATGAAGCGATAGAGCGAGCCGGCGGCATCATTGAAACGATAGGCCTCCAACGCTTCGGTAACATCACGCTCAGTGCGGGCAAGCTCCGTCAGGATCCAGCGGTTGACAGTGAGTTCGGCTGCTTCCGGGACAAAATGCGGATCACTCTTCGCGCCGTTCATCTCGGCAAAGCGCGTAGCGTTCCAAAGCTTGGTGCCGAAATTACGGTAGCCGGCGATGCGGGCCGGATCGAGCTTCACGTCGCGACCCTGCGCCGCCATGATCGCCAGCGTAAAGCGCAGGGAATCGGCGCCGTACTGGTCGATCAGTTCGAGCGGATCGATGACGTTGCCCTTGGACTTCGACATCTTCTGCCCGTTCTTATCGCGCACTAGGGCGTGAACATAGACCGTGTGGAAAGGCTCGACGGGCTCGCCGTTTTCGTCCTGCATGAAATGCAGGCCCATCATCATCATGCGGGCAACCCAGAAGAAGATGATGTCGAAGCCGGTGACCAGCACATTGGTCGGATAGTAGCGCTCCAGTTCCGGCGTCTCATCCGGCCAGCCGAGCGTCGAGAACGGCCAGAGCGCCGAGGAGAACCAGGTATCGAGCACGTCTTCGTCACGCGTCAGGATTTCGCCCGGCCTGAAGTTTTCCAGCAAGTCCTCGACATAGGCCTTCATCGGCCCTTCATGCGAAAGATAATGCTGGATGGCGGCCTGCAGCGCCTCTTCTTCCGTCTTCTCGACGAAGACCTGACCGTCCGGACCATACCATGCCGGGATCTGGTGGCCCCACCAGAGCTGTCGGGAAATGCACCAGGGCTGGATGTTCTCCATCCAGTCGTAATAGGTCTTGTCCCAGCTCTTCGGAACGAGCTTGGTGCGGCCTTCGCGAACGGAGGCGATTGCCGGTTCGGCAAGCGTCTTGGCATCGACATACCATTGTTCGGTCAAGCGCGGTTCGATCGGCACACCACCACGGTCACCATGCGGGATGGTATGCTTGTGCGGCTCGATCTTATCGAGCAGACCAGCCTCTTCGAAGATGCGGACGATGATCTTGCGGGCTTCGAAACGATCCTTACCCTCAAGCTCATCCCAGGCGCCATGCAACGCCGCCGGATTGTCGACACCTTCGAGGAAATCCTCGTTATCCTTGATGGTGATATGGGCATCGGCTGTCAGGATATTGACGACGCGCAGGCCGCGACGCCGGCCGACGTCGAAGTCGTTAAAATCATGCGCCGGCGTCATCTTGACGGCGCCGGTACCCGCGGTCGGATCCGGATATTCGTCGGCAACGATCGGAATGCGCCGGCCGACGATCGGCAGGATAACATGCTTGCCGACGATCGCCTTGTAGCGCTCGTCACTCGGATGAACGGCGACGCCGGTATCGCCGAGCATGGTCTCCGGGCGGGTGGTGGCGACAACGAGATAGTCGCGCGTTTCCCATTCCGTCGGCTTGCCACTTTCATCGAAAGCGATCGGATGTTGATAGGTGACGCCTTCTTCGAGCGGATAGCGCAGATGCCAGAGATGGCCGTTGACCTCATGCTGCTCGACTTCGATATCCGAAATCGCCGTCAGCATTTTTGGATCCCAGTTGACCAGCCGCTTGTCGCGATAGATCAGTCCTTCCTTGTAGAGCGTGACGAAGACTTCGAGAACAGCCTTGGACAGGCCCTCGTCCATTGTGAAGCGTTCGCGCGACCAATCGCAGGAAGCGCCCAGGCGCTTCAACTGGTTGAAGATCAGGCCGCCCGATTCCGCCTTCCATTCCCAGACTTTTTCGATGAAGGCGTCACGACCCATGTCGCGGCGGCCGGGCTGCTGCCTCTCCATCAACTGGCGTTCGACAACCATCTGCGTGGCAATGCCGGCATGGTCCATGCCCGGCTGCCAGAGCACATCCTTGCCGCGCATGCGCTCGAACCGCACCATAATGTCCTGCAGCGTGTTGTTCAGCGCATGGCCCATGTGCAGCGAACCGGTGACATTCGGCGGCGGGATGACGATGGTGAAGCTTTCCGCGCCGGGCTTGGCGTTCGCACCAGCGCGAAAGGCGTCGGCCTCATCCCATTTCTGGGCGATCTTCGGTTCGACGGCGGCGGAATCATAGGTCTTGTCGAGCATTTGGGGACCGGATCTGGAGGGTTCGGTGATGCGGGTTGTAAATAGGATGGTCGCGGGCAAGTCAATAAAAAAGCCGCCCCGGAAGCCGGAGCGGCGGATCGTCTACCCGGGGCTCAGGCTGTCAGCGACGCGGGCCGCGGGCCACTCGTTCGATTTCCTCGCGCACGAGACGCTCGACCAGAGTCGGCAGATTATCGTCCAGCCATTCCTGCAGCATCGGCCGCAGCATCTCCTGGGCGATTTCGTCAAGCGACCGGCGCTCGCTGCCGTCGATGGCAGCCGCGAGCTCGCCGAAGGAACGGGCAACCTGCGCACCGGCCGCTTCCGACATCAACGAGGATGTAAGCTCAGCCTGCACTTGCGGCAGGTAGCGATCCGCGGCTGTCGTAGATGGCGGCTGATTGAAAACCGGCATCTCAACTGAAGCGGCCGCAGTAGGAGCAATGGCAGCAGCCTTGCGCTCTTCGATCGACTCAGGCTGTGGTTCGATCTTGGCTGGTGCAACCACAGCTTCGGCGAGAAGGGCAGCGGCGGGCGGGGCCACGACCGGCGAGGTCACTGCCGGTGCAGGCGCTTCGGCGATCGCGCTACGCAAGGGCACGTCGGCGACCGGATCGACACGCGGCTCGGCAAGACGCGCGGCCATGGCCGGCGGCAATTCGCGCGGTTGCGGCGTTTCGCGCGCCGAATTCAGTTGTGCGGCATTGCGCTCGGAAGCGGCACGAACGCGCGCGGCGACATCGGCGAGCGACATGGTGCGGGCGGGCGCTTCCGGCTCGCGCATCGGAATCTGCGAATTGGCGGCGACAAAACGCGGCTCGGGGACAGCGGCTGCGGCCGACGGCACGTCATCCATTTCGGCAGCAGCAAATTGATCATCGACCGTCAGGTGGATATCGTCATCCTGCTCATCATCGGCAAGGGTATAAACAGCAGGCAGAGACGGCGAAATGGATTTGCCGGCGCCGGGCTCGTTGTTCTCGATGATCCGGCGGATCGACGCCAGAATCTCTTCCATGGACGGTTCACGCACTACACTTGGCTGAGCCATATTCATCCCCGTTTTCCCAGACAACGACCGGATTCCCGCCAAAGCAGCGCCCGAATCAGCGCCAGCGTAGAATACTACCCTTGGGAAAAAAATCACCGCGATAGCACTAAGCCACCTGATGCACAGTTTTGTTACGGTGGCTGCGAATCACCTGATATTGTGGACTTCTCTCTCCAAATGCCCAACGAAAAACGGGCGCCCGAAGCGCCCGTCTCAAAAGGATGGTTCAACCGCTTAAGCGGTCAGAATACGAATGCCTTGGCCTTGGCAAAGCCCGGCAGCGGTTTGACCGAAGCGTTGAAGAAGACGTTTTCGGAAAGGGCGCCACGCTCGCGTATGAAGACGGTGGCGCGCGCGGCGTGGCCATAGCCGAGGACGACGATCAACCGGCCACCTTCGCCAAGCTGGTCAAGAAGCACCTGCGGCACTTCTTCGACCGAACCATCGACGAAAATCACGTCATAGGGACCGCTGCCGGCATGGCCCTTTTCCAACTCGCCGGTAACGACGGTCACGTTTGCCTGACCGAGCGCGGCGAGATTGGCCTTGGCTTCTGCAGCCAGCGCCTCATCGGATTCAAGTGCGACAACGGTGCCTGCAAGGATCGACAGGAGTGCCGAGACGTAACCCGTGCCGCAGCCGACATCGATAACCTTGTCTTCCTTGGTGATTTCACCGAGCTGCAGCAGCTTTGCCAGCGGCGAGGCTTCCATCAGGAAACGCGCCGGCTTGCCGGAAGCTGCGGGGCTGACCTCAATGTCATTGTCGATGTAGGCCAGGAGCTTCGACTTCTCCGGCACGAAATTCTCGCGCGGTACCGTCAAAAACGCGTTCAACACGGAATGGGAGGTGACATCCGTCGTGCGGATCTGGTTCTCGACCATTTTCACGCGTGCTGCTTCGAAATCCATCATATCCTCTCGCGCCCAAAGGCAAAGCCGGGGTTGCTGTATGCTCAGCGTGTCTTAATCGCGTGCGGCTACGCTTTCAAGGCATCGCAGCGTCGGGCGCAGAGATTCATGGCATGGCGTCGCGGCGCAACAACAGGCGTTCCCTATTGTGCCAGTCAAATCGATGCCTCAACCCGAAGCCAATGGACGCTAAAGCAGGAACAAACTGCCACATCTTCCAAAAGGCGGGCCGAAATCAACCAATTAGAGATGAGATAGGAGAAGGATGGAGGCCTCGCCCGGAATCGAACCGGGATTCAAGGATTTGCAGTCCTCTGCGTAACCACTCCGCCACGAGGCCATCCGATTTGTAAAGGCGAGTGATGGCGGGCGTTTAGAACGAATCTTATTGGAGCGCAAGACCTATCGCGGCTGATGATCAAATAACTTGATTTCCAGCCTATGAACTCGGCAAGGCGCGGCAAAGCTTAACGATTTATTAAGCACCAACTAAACCTCCGAAGGCCGCCAATTGGCGGATTGCGTCATTTTTGCAACAAGATTCTTTTTCGAGTAGCGTGCGAATAGTTCGTCAGTCTTAGTATCTTGTCAAATCATTGAGACGGGTTCAGGAAATAGTTCGCGAGGCTTATTACTTCGCACCTACTGATAGGGAACATGAACGGGATGGGGTTGGGCACGTCGTCTTTTCGGCGCGATATCTCATGCCCAATCAGGAAAAGATTGGAGTTATTATGAACATCAAGAGCCTTCTTCTCGGCTCCGCTGCCGCGCTTGCAGCAGCATCCGGCGCTCACGCGGCCGACGCCATTGTCGCCGCCGAGCCGGAGCCCCTCGAATACGTTCGCATCTGCGACGCATACGGTGCAGGCTACTTCTTCATTCCGGGCACCGAAACCTGCCTCAAGGTTGGCGGCAAGGTTCGTACGGAAGGTGAGTGGTACAACGCTTACAACCGTGACAGCCACCAGGGCACGCTCTGGCACACCCGCGCCGAGCTGAACGTCGATACCGCGACCGACACCGAATACGGTCCATTGAAGACAGAAACCATCGTTCGCTGGGACTGGAACGACGGCAACTCCACCAGCACCAACCTGCTGTGGTCCTACATCAGCCTCGGTGGCTTCACCGTCGGTAAGAAGGACTCGGCCTACAACCTCTACATCGGTTACGCCGGCGACGTCATCAACGACGATGTGATCTATGACGGTCCGTACGAACTGAACCAGTTGACCTACAACTATGACGCCGGCAACGGCTTCACGGCGGTCATCTCGCTCGAAGATTCCAATTCCAGCGGCTCGGGCGCTTCTTACGGCGCAAGCTGGTGGACGGATGACAAGGCCGATCACTACGCGCCGGACGTCGTGGCCGGTGCTGGTTACAAAGCCGGTGCATGGTCCTTCAAGGTTGTCGGCGGTTATGACTCGATCGTCGAAGAAGGTGCTGTCAAGGCCCGCGTCGATGCGGACTTCGGTGCATTTTCGGCTTTCTTGATGGGCGGCTGGAACACCGACGGCGACAAGCTCAACAAGTATGCCGGTACCAACCAGGATATCTCCGCTTGCACGGCGCCGAACGGCACTGTGAACGAATCCAAATGCGGTTGGGGTGATTGGGCTGTTTGGGGTGGCGTTGGCGTTCCGATCAACGACAAGCTGAAGTGGAACGTGCAGCTTGCCTACACTGACTCGAAGATCTTCGAAGCGACCTCGAACCTCAAGTTCAATCCGGTCAAGGATCTGCTGATCGAGCCGGAAGTGACTTACGTTCACTATGATTATGCCAAGGACGATACCGTCTCCGGCATCCTCCGCTTCGAGCGCAACTTCTGACCTGATCTGAATTGACCTCCGATCAGAGAAGAGAGGGGCCTAGCTTTCCCTGCTAGGCCCCTTTTCTATGCCGATCGCCTCCCGAATATATAACCTCGGCCCCACCTGATCCCCCACCGGGACAGCGGAAGACACTACTTTCGGCAGGCGGCATTCTTATTGCCACCACTATACCACACGTTGCAATTGACACTCAGGTAACTTAAAGGGGAACTTTGCGGCCATCGCAGCGTTAAGTCCTGAAGGGACGTTGGTCCAAACAAGGAGTCGATGCTTTGAGACACTTCGCTTCGATAGCCCTGGCAGCCTCACTTGCTATGGGAACAGTGCTGGCCGCCGCGGTTCCGGCAACGGCAATGCCGTTGACAAGCTCGCCCTCGCCTAGCCTTTCCAGCGTCATTCTGGTTCAGGAGCGCGGATCCCGACGAAACCAGGATTGGTACGATGGGCGATATTGGCGTGATCGCCACTACCACCACCGCTACTGGCGCGATAGCCGCTGGGATCGCCGCCGTTACTATGATGATGATGACTGGCGATATCGCCGCTACCATCACCGGCACCACGGAGGCATCTACTTCGAATTCCGGTAATCCATAGCGACAAGTGCCGAATTCGTTACGCGTCAAAGCGGCGGATGCGATTGCCGCAAAGAGCGGATGCTTGTGCCCATATCCCAAAAACATTCCGGCCGTTGCCGACGATATATGCGGCAACGGCCGGGCCTATTTTTCTGGCGCTAACGGCCGGCAGTTCGAAGCAGCGACAGGATCAACGGCAGACGCGTTCCTTGCGGACAACCCAATGGCCATGAACATGGTGCCGTACGGTCTTCACAACGCAATGATGGTGATGATGATCGTCGACATGCACGATCGTGGCCGCCTCAGACTGCGTGCTGATGCCGACGAAGGAAGCTAGGGCAACGGCGGAAGCAAGAATCAGGTTTTTCATTTCGAACCTCTAAAGCATTTGGGGGAATATGCTGCGCGATAGGCGCACGACGTTTTTGCGCCCGTTCAGATTAACGCTACATGAATGTATCCTCACATTTTCGAGAGCAGCCGAACCTGCGGGAAGAGTGCGTGAGAACGCCACGCTGGGCGCGAAGAGAAAGCCGCGACAGCCCGTTTCAGCCCAGGCTATCACCGGCCACGCGCCGCATGATTTCTTCTGATCGATGATCCTGTTCCGTCGCCTGCTTCATGGCTTCGCTACGCTCGTGATCGAGCGGTTTGGCGACAGATTGGGCGACCCGAGCGGAAAGGCCGCGCTCCATTAAAACAGAAAGGCCGAGCGATGCCTCGCGCCGGCCTTTCATGCTCCAGTTCGACACTGCCGGTACCTCCGCGGTCAGCGATCGAAATGGTCCATGAACTAGAATATGGCGCGGCTGCAAAATTCTGCAATAGGTAAATCGGAGTAGGACAACCGTCCGAGCGCTCGGCTAATACGCCTAGCTCGATAGCGATTCAGCTAAACCAGGCCGGACCTCGCTCCGCCCGTCTCGGGGCAGCGCGGAAGCTGATGACGAGGAAGCACTTAATCTTTCGAGGAAAAACAATCGCTTAGCGAAAGAACCATTAGAATAAAATTAGGAGCCGGTTCAATCAAGAACCGGCTCCTACAATAAAGTCAGCTACTAAGCTGAATAAACTGGCTCCCCGGGCCGGATTCGAACCGGCGACCTGTCGATTAACAGTCGAATGCTCTACCGCTGAGCTACCAGGGAATACCGCTTGGCGCGGTGTGAGCGGGGTAATACAAATGCTTTCCCGATTTGCCAAGCGGTTTTTTCAAAAAAATCCATTTCCCTTGTATTATTTCGTCGCCTTACCATTTCCTGTGGATGACCGATCAAGCCAGAACCAAAGAAAAGACCGATCGCAACGGCAACGGAAAGGCGCGGCGTTTCGGAATAGATCATACCACACATGAGCTCGTCCTTGGCTCAATTCGTATTCCGCTTCCGCAATCGAGGCTTGCCCGGCTTGGCATCGGCCTTGCGTTGATCCTCGGCGGCCTTCTCGGCTTCCTACCCATCCTCGGCTTTTGGATGCTGCCGCTTGGCTTCATCCTGTTGTCACATGATCTGCCGCTCGTAAGGCGGTGGCGACGACGCCTTGCCGTGTGGTGGACAAAACGGCGGCGCCCGACGGATTGATGTCCGTCGCCTATTTGGCGTGCAAAGCCCTCGCAGGATTGCCTATCACGGTCGTACCTGCCGCGACATCCTTGGTAACGACGGCGCCTGCTCCGACGATCGCTCCATCGCCGATGGTTACCCCGCCGAGGATGATGGCGCCGCCGCCGATCCAGACATCCCGGCCGATCTCAACCGGCCGCGTGATTTCCAACCCTGCGCGCCGCTGCACCGGATCCTTGTGGTGCTCGGCACAATATATGTGAACACCCGGCCCCAGCATACTGCCGCCGCCGATGCGCACCGGGGCGTTATCGAGAATAGTGCATCCGGCATTGAAATAGACGCGCGGGCCGAGCGAGATGTTCATGCCATAGGAGCAATGAAACGGCGCTTCGATGAACACGCCCTCGCCCACATCGGCAAACAGCATGGACAGCGCGGGACCAATACCGCCGCGCTCACCCGGCGGCATGGTGTTATGCTGATGCACAGCCTCCCGGGCAAGTGCGCGCAGGGCATCAAGTTCCGGATCGAGGCAGCGATACCATTCTCCCGCCGCCATCTTCTGTCGCTCGCTTCTGCCCATTGATCCGCTCCCCCGACGCCTCCGTCACCATATCGGGGTGATCATGCACACGATCCAGGCGGGCGGCAAGGGGAGCTCACGGCTCAGTCTGCGCCCCTCAATATCCTGCAATCAGCAGCGTCAAAGGGCCGAGCGCCATTAAGGTGAGCGCCGCCATGATCAGAAGCAGCTCCCTCATTATATATCGTTCCATTCTGATGAGGCGCGGGGATCTGCGACCCATGCGCGACTCCTCTCCATATCAAAATATTAGATGCACCTTATGCGATACATAAGACGCCGTCTTCCCCTCCTAAAGGATTAATCCGCGATAGCCCTTTAAAAGCGTTCGCAAAGGCGCAAAACTGCCGGCGGACGAGAGGTTTCCGCCCACAACAAACTGTCACACAGCTTGTCTATAACGCCACTGCCGCGAACTTGCGCAAGGCCCACCGGTTCCGCGCTTTCAAAAGGAAATAGGGATATGTCCAAATTTTATAACTGCATTTCGGCGGCTGCCGCCGGCGTCATGAGCTTAGCGCTGGCCCTGCCGGCTGCTGCTGCTCCGATCAAGTTCGATTTCTGGTTCGGCCTGTCCGGCGACCTGGAGCGTGTTGTTCAGACCCTGTGCACGAACTTCAACAATTCGCAGACCGATTATCAGGTCGTCTGCACCGGCCAGGGCAACTACGACGCCGCTCTGCAAAACACCATTGCCGCCTTCCGTGCTGGCAAGCAGCCGGCCATCGTGCAGGTTTATGACGTCGGCACCGCAACCATGATGCTTTCCGGCGCCTATTATCCGGTCGGCAAGCTGATGTCGGAAAACGGCTACAAGGTTAAGTGGGACGACTATTTCCCCGGCATCGCTCGCTACTACGCCACCTCGAAGGGCGAGCTGCTTTCCTTCCCGTTCAACTCTTCGACCGCCCTGCTCTACTGGAACAAGGACGCCTTCGCAAAGATCGGCAAGACCGCCGCTCCGAAGACCTGGGAAGAAGCCGCCGACGACGTGAAGGCGCTGAAGGGCGCTGGCTATGATTGCCCGATGGCCATCAACATCTCCGGCAACGAGAGCTGGCAGTTGATGGAACAGTTCTCGGCCATCCACAACGAGCCGGTCGCTACCCAGAACAACGGCTATGACGGCCTCGACGCCCGCCTGACCGTCAACAAGACAAAGTTCGTCAAGTACGTCACCGACCTCAAGAGCTGGTACGACGCCGGCCTCATCAAGATCAAGTCGAAGGATCTCGGCCAGGATATGGTCCAGGCCTTTGCAGCGGGCGATTGCCAGATGATCATGACCTCGGTCGGCGACCATGGCACGGTCGGCAAGACGCAGAAGGCCGGCATGAACTGGGATGTTGCCGAGCTTCCGGTTTACGCCGGTACTGAGCGCAAGAATTCGCTCGTCGGCGGCGCTTCGCTCTGGGTTCTCTCCGGCAAGTCGTCTGACGAATACAAGGGCGCTGCAGCGTTCCTCGACTTCATCGGCAAGCCCGAAACCGCTCTGTTCTGGTCCACCAACACCGGCTACATCCCGGTCAAGAAGTCTGGCTTCGACTTCATGAAGTCCTCCGGCTTCTACGACAAGGCTCCCTATAAGGGCCGCGAAGTCGCCATCGCCAGCTTGACCGCTTCCGAGCCAACCCCGATCACCCGCGGCGTCCGCCTCGGCAACTTCACGCAGATCCGTGCTGAATTCGGCAACCAGATGCAGGCCATCTTCGCCAACAAGGTCAGCGTCCAGGAAGGCATCGACAACCTCGTCAAGAACGGCAATGCTGTTCTCGATCGCTTCGAAGCCACCTACAAGGGCAAGCAACTGCCGTAAGCAGTTCGCCCGTGAATAGACGACGTCCGCCGGGCTTTCCCGGCGGACGTTCGTTATGACCGCGAATGGCATTAGAATATCCCGCTTTCAGTTGGAATCATCTGAAACGGACGAGGTATTCTCGATTCAAACGGTAGAGCGTCCTGTGTGCGTTCAGACGACCGCACGGCGCTCGGGGGTCCAAGCCGGAAGAAGCAATGGAAAAGCGTACGACTTTCAGCAAGTGGAGCGTCGGCATCCTGTTCGCAGTGCCGCAACTCCTCCTCATCTTCACCTTCTTCTATTGGCCCGCCGGCCAGGCGATCTTCTGGTCGCTGACGCTGCAGCAACCCTGGGGCGGCGGCAATATCTGGGTCGGACTCGACAACTTCAAATCCATTCTCGCCAATGCCGATTACTGGAATTCGGTGACGATCAGCATCATCTTCGCGGCGATCAGCACCAGCATTTCCATGGGGGTCGCGCTGATACTGGCCGCTCTCACGGACCGGCAGCTCAAAGGTTCGAAATTCTACCGCGTCGTACTTATCTGGCCCTATGGCATCGCGGCTCCCGCTTCGGCGATGGCCTTTCGCTTCATCTTGGCGCCCGAAGCCGGCTTCATGTCCGTTGTCAACCATTATTGGCCGGGCTTTTGGGACCCGGGCCTCGACGGCACTGCCGCCATGGCCTCCATCATTGCCGCCTTCTCGTGGAAATATACCGGCTACAGCTTCATCTTCTTCCTTGCCGCCTTCCAGGCCATTCCGCGCTCATTGATCGAAGCAGCGGCAATGGACGGCTCGGGCGTGATCCGGCGCTTCTGGGACATTCAGTTCCCCATGATCACGCCGACGATCTTCTTCCTGCTGGTGATCAACATCACCGAAAGTTTCCAGGACTCCTACGGCATCGTCGACATCATGACATCCGGCGGCCCGCACAATTCCACGAACCTCATGGTCTACAAAATCGTCTTCGACGGCTTCAGAGGTCTCGACTATTCCGGCGCGGCGGCGCAGAGCATCATCCTGATGCTGCTGATCATCGTGCTCACCATCTTCCAATTCCGCTTCATCGAGCGGCGCGTGCATTACCGTTGAGGCTGACATGGTCGAGCGCACCCCAATTCTCAATTTCTTCACCCATGTGATCCTGTTCCTCGGCTTCATAGTGGCGGTAGGACCGCTGGCCATCGTCGCGATTGCCGCATCTCACAACCTTTCCGAGGTTAACCAGGTGCCGATGTCGTTGGTCCCCGGCACCGATTTCTGGATCAATATCAAGACGGCGTGGACCACGGCCAATCTCGGCCCCAAGCTGCTGAACAGCCTGATCTTCGCGGGCGGCGTCGCGGCGGGCAAGGTGATCGTTTCGGCGCTGACAGCTTTTTCGCTTGTCTATTTCCGGTATCCTGGCCGCGGCTTCATCTTCTGGCTGATTTTCGTCACGCTGATGCTGCCGCTCGAAGTGCGTATCGTACCGACCTATGCGGTCGCCGCCAACGTATTGTCGCCCTACCAGGCGATCCTCGACGTTACCGGCATCACCTGGCTCATCGAAAGGATTTCTGGCATTCAGGTCTCGCTGGATCTGGGGCTGCTCAATTCCTACCCCGGCTTGATCCTGCCGCTGGTCGCGACGGCGACCGGTACTTTCCTCTACCGTCAGTTCTTCCTGACGATACCCGATGAGCTGACCGAGGCCGCGCGCATGGACGGCGCCGGATCGCTGCGCTTCTTCATCGACATCCTGCTGCCGCTGTCGCGCACCAACATGGCCGCGCTCGGCACCATCATGTTCCTCTGGGCCTGGAACCAATACCTGTGGCCGCTGCTCGTCACCACGGATCCGTCGCATGCAACCGCCGTGACCGAGCTCAAGCAGCTCATCCCGAACGTAGGCGGTCTTCCCGAGTGGCACATCGCCATGGCCGGCACGCTGATCGTCATGGTGCCGCCTCTCGCCGTCGTCGTGCTGATGCAGCGCTGGGTCGTTCGCGGAGTGATCGCCACCGAGAAGTGATTGGATTGCCTGCCGCGCTTCCCCGGGGAATGCGGCAGACTTTCGAGGCCGGATCATTGCGGCGATAGTGGCGCGTGACAGAACCGGACGTCGTCGCGATATTGCGACGTCGATGGAATGTGCTCCCGCCGATCAGGACAGAGCCAGCTTCGGGCCACAGCAACTGCCTTTGGCCCAGGCAATAAAAAGCCCGGAAATCGGTAGGGATTTCCGGGCACTCTTGCTGAAAATTGATGTCTGAAAATTAGTTTGCGGCAACCTTGAGGGGTGTGACGGAGGCAATGGTATCGAGCCGCAGGCCGGTGTCCTGGGCGAAGAGATGCGTATGCTGCTGAGGAAGCTCCAGGCCGACGCTGTCGCCCGTCTGTCCCGTGGTATGGTCCGCAACGGCAACGGCGAAGTTGGAGCCGTTGATGTCGCAATGGATGACGCGGCCGGCGCCGAGTTCTTCGACGAAATCCACCGTGGCGGGAACGGCACCCGGCGTGCCGGCCGGCACGAGACGCGCATGTTCCGGGCGGATGCCGAGCGTGACCGGCTGGCCGGCATGACGCTTGCCTATATTGGCGTCGACAGCGATCGGCAGGCCATCAAAGATAAATTGCTCGCCATTTGCCGCGAAGGAGCCCTCAAGGAAATTCATTGCCGGCGAACCGATGAAGGAACCGACGAAACGGGTGCGCGGCGTATTGTAGACCTCGAGCGGCGTGCCGACCTGCTCGACATTGCCCTTGTACATGACCACCAGCTTGTCAGCGAGCGTCATGGCCTCAACCTGATCGTGGGTGACGAAAACCGAGGTGGCCGCCAGGCGCTTGTGCAGGCGGCGAATTTCGACACGCATCTGCACGCGCAGCTTGGCATCGAGATTGGAGAGCGGTTCGTCGAAGAGGAAGACTTTCGGTTCGCGGATGATGGCGCGGCCCATGGCGACGCGCTGGCGCTGGCCGCCTGAAAGCTCTGATGGTTTGCGGGCGAGGAAATCTTCGAGACCGACGATGCGGGCCGTTTCCTTGATGCGACGGTCACGTTCCTCGCGCGGTACACCGGCCACCTTGAGCGCGTAGCCCATGTTGGCGGCGACATCCATGTGCGGATAAAGCGCGTAGTTCTGGAAGACCATGGCGCAGCCGCGCTCGCGGGGCTCGAGCTGATTGACGACCTTGCCGTCGATGATGATTTCGCCCGAGGTGATATCCTCAAGGCCGGCGATCATGCGCAGCAGGGTGGATTTGCCGCAGCCGGAAGGGCCGAGAATGACGACGAATTCGCCGGAGCGGAAGTTCAGATCGACGCCATGCACGACCTGATTGCGTCCATAGGCCTTGCGAACTTGCTCGATCCGGATCTCTGCCATCTTGCGCTTTCCTGCCTGTCAATTCTGGGGCCTTAAGTTCGCTGGACTGCTAGCGAACTTGCATTACAAAAAGGTGACAAGGGCCCCGTTATATCACAGGCGGCATCGAGATTCCCTCACAAGAGTTATGTGCGCTATTCACCATGAAATGTGCGGGTGGCGGAACTATTGTGCTGACGGCTTCGTATATTGGTTCCGGCAGCGAAGAAGCATGTAAGGAAGAGGAAGCCTGGTCAAAGGCAAGGACGATGACGACCACGAAAAATGAGCCCAATCCCGTGCTGCTGTGGTTTCGCAAGGATCTCCGCCTCGACGACAATCACGCCCTGCAAGCCGCCGCAACATCCGACCGTCCGGTCATTCCGGTCTACATTCGTGAGCGCGGAGAAAAGGCTAGCGGGCCGCTGGGCGCAGCGCAGGAGTGGTGGCTGCATCATTCGCTGGTCGCACTACAGAAAGCTCTGCATGCCCTTGGCAGCAAGCTCATCCTCCGACAAGGCGATGCGCAGACAGTACTTGAAAAACTTCTTGCGGAGACCGGGGCTGAAGCCGTCGTCTGGAACCGGCGGTATGATCCCGCCGGCATAGCGGTCGACACGCAAGTTAAACGGGCGCTGCGAGACAACGGCATCGAGGCCAATAGTTTTGCGGGCCAGTTGCTCCATGAGCCAACGCGCCTGCGCTCGGGCACCGGCAATCACTACAAGAGCTATACGCCGTTCTGGCGCGCACTGGAGCAGTCCGGCGAGCAGCCGTTTCCTATCGTGGCTCCCGAACAGCTCCCGGCTCCCGGCCATTGGCCTCATTCGAATTCGCTCGACTCCTGGTCGCTACTTCCCAGCAAGCCGAACTGGGCGTCGGATTTTCCCGACATATGGACACCGGGCGAAGCTGCCGCGCATGAGAAGCTGGAGAATTTCGTGGAGACCGCGCTCGACGGCTACGCGGTCGATCGCGATTTCCCGGACAAGCCGGCAACTTCCCTGCTTTCGCCACATCTGGCACTCGGAGAAATCTCGCCTGCCCGCATTTGGCATGCGACGCGAGCGCTGGCCGGTAAGGTGCGCACGGACGACATCGTTCGCTTTCGAAAGGAGCTTGTCTGGCGAGAATTCTGCTATCACCAGCTCTTCCACTTTCCGAAGCTGAACTCAGTCAACTGGAACGAGCGTTACGACGATTTTCCCTGGCATGCGGATGTCAAGCTTTTCGATAGCTGGCGTCGCGGCCAAACAGGATATCCGATCGTCGATGCCGGTATGCGGCAGCTTTGGCGTCACGGCTGGATGCACAATCGCGTCCGCATGATCACGGCCTCGTTCCTGATCAAGGATCTGTTGATCGACTGGCGGGAGGGCGAAGCCTGGTTTCGCGATACGCTCGTCGACGCCGATCCAGCGGCCAATGCTGCGAACTGGCAATGGGTCGCGGGCTCCGGCGCCGATGCCTCACCTTTCTTCCGCATCTTCAACCCGGTGTTACAGGGCGAGAAATTCGATCCGGATGGCGGCTATATCAGGGCGTTCGTACCCGAGCTGGCCGATCTCGACAGCCAATATACCCATCGCCCATTCGAAGCGCCGGCCGACGTGCTAAAACGTGCAGGCATACAACTCGGCAAGGACTATCCTCTCCCGATCGTCGATCATGCCGCCGCGCGGCAACGCGCGCTCGACGCGCACGCATCGCTGAAAAATGATGGATAAGACCTTATTCGGCAGGGTGCGGAGTCGCACGCGTCCCCATCGACCGGCCGTTGCGGCCGCTTCCGAGAAAATATCTGAGAACGCGGAAATAGAGGCTGTAGGGCAAAAACTTCAAAAGCTTTGCCCGGAAGACCAGGCGCTTCGGGAAGCTGATCTCGAAAGCCGATGATTTCAATCCGGCTGATATCGCGTCAGCCGCCTGCTGTGCCGACACCATATCCGGCATCTCGAATTTGTTTTGCGCAGTCATTGGCGTATCGACATAACCGGGGGTGACGAGCTGGATGTGAATTCCCATGCGCTCGAGCTCGAAGTTCAGGCTTTCGGCCATGTTGATAAGGGCAGCCTTGCTCGCGCCATATGCGGCGCCACCAGGCAGGCCGCCATAGCCAGCAACGGACGACACGAAGGCAACCTGGCCATATCCCCGGGCGCGCATATGCCGGACCGCCGGCACGAGGCAGTTGACGACGCCATGGAGATTGACGGCAAAACTGCGCTCGAACACCTCATGATTGAGATCTTCGCCTCGCGCCGGCAAATAGATGCCGGCGTTCAGAACCGCCAAGGCGACGGGGCCGTGTTGATATTCGATTGCAGCAACCGTGTGCTCCATATCCTCGGCATCGGTCACGTCGCCGTCCAGCACCACGATGCTGCCGGCAAGAGCGCCTGCCTCGGCCTGTAGAGCCAAGAGTTTTTCGTGGCTGCGCGCCGTAACGGCCACCTTGTATCCTTCTTCCGCCAGTTTCAGCGCGAGAGCGCGGCCGACGCCGGAACTGGCGCCGGTGATCCAGACGACTCCATGTTCAGGACGTGCGATGAACGGGCTCATGGTTCTTCTCCTTGGCTGGCGGTCGTCTACATCAAACGCTTAGCCGCGACCGACCGTGGCATTTTAGCAATAGCGTATCATTGTGGCCGCTTTCGGCCGGTTTAGCGGCTCCGCGCGGAAAACAATGTCACCAATTGGAGACTAGGCACCCCATGAAAGACTTAGGCAAACGAATGCTGCCAAGTCGAATTTTGCGGCTTGAACAAGCAGCAAGGAACAGAATTTCTTGCCTATGCCGCCTTGTGAAGGGAAAAGACCGTTCTTACAGTAGTCCTGAACAGAAGGCAGAGATTCCATGACCGTCCATCCCTCCGTCCTAGAAGCGATCGGCAACACGCCACTGATCAAACTCAAGGGTGCCTCCGAGGCGACGGGCTCGACCATCCTCGGCAAGGCGGAGTTCCTGAACCCCGGCCAGTCGGTCAAGGATCGCGCCGCGCTCTACATCATCCGCGATGCCGAAAAGAAAGGCCTGCTGAAGCCCGGCGGCGTCATCGTCGAGGGGACTGCGGGCAATACCGGCATCGGCCTGACGGTGGTCGCCAAAGCGCTCGGCTACCGCACCGTCATCGTCATTCCCGAAACGCAGAGCCAGGAAAAGAAGGATGCCCTGAGGCTGCTCGGCGCCGAGCTCGTGGAAGTGCCGGCCGTCCCCTACAAAAATCCCAACAACTACGTGAAGGTTTCCGGCCGGCTTGCTGCGGAGTTGGCAAAGACCGATCCGAACGGAGCGATCTGGGCCAACCAGTTCGACAACGTCGCCAACCGTCAGGCGCATATTGAAACCACCGCCAAGGAAATCTGGGCCGATACCAACGGCAAGATCGACGGTTTTATCTGCTCCGTTGGTTCCGGAGGCACGCTGGCGGGTGTCGCCATGGGCCTGCATGCCTTCAACAAGGACATCAAGATCGGCATCGCTGATCCGGAAGGGGCGGCACTTTACGAATTCTACAAGAACGGCGAACTGAAATCCTCTGGCTCTTCGATCACCGAAGGTATCGGCCAGGGCCGCGTGACGGCAAATCTGGAAGGTTTTACGCCCGATTTCGCCTATCAGATCAGTGATGCCGAAGCCCTGCCCTATGTCTTCGATCTGGTCGAACACGAAGGTCTCTGCCTCGGCGGCTCGACGGCCATCAACATTGCCGGCGCCGTACGCCTTGCTAGGGATCTCGGCCCCGGCCATACGATCGTGACCATCCTCGCCGACTATGGCAACCGCTATCAATCCAAGCTTTTCAATCCGGATTTCCTGAATTCGAAGGGTCTGCCGCTGCCGGCATATCTGACGACGAATTCCGATATTCCTATTCCTTACGAAAACCTCGCGTGATCTTATGTCGGTGAATGCCCTTTATCGTGACGATTTCTATCTCTCGACCGCCGAGGCTGTCGTAACCGCAATTCACGAGGATGGGGGCATCGAGCTCAATCAAACCTGCTTCTACGCGACCTCCGGCGGGCAGCCGGGGGATACCGGTTTCTTCGAGCGCGCGGATGGTTCGAAAATCACGCTCGGCCAGACGAAGCATGGAGCGACGAAGGACATCATCGTCCATGTGCCGCTTGAGGCAGAAGCAAAGCCTGCCGTCGGTGAAAAACTGGTGCTGCATGTCGACTGGCCGCGCCGCTATAGGCTGATGCGCATGCACACGGCCTGTCATCTGCTCTCGGTCGTCTGCCAATATCCGATCACGGGTGCGGCGGTCGGCGAGGATGAAAGCCGCGTCGATTTCGACATGGGCGAGACGATCGACAAGGACGAGGTGACGGCGAAAATGATGGCGCTCGTCAATGAGAACCATCCCGTTTTCGTCCAGTGGATTACGGATGAGGAGCTTGCAGCCAATCCGGGTATCGTCAAATCGAAGAACGTGCGTCCGCCGATCGGACTCGGCCGCGTCAGCCTTGTCTGCATCGGCGAAAACTCCGCCATTGACAGCCAGCCCTGCGGCGGCACACATGTGTCGGAAACGCAGGAAGTCGGGGCAATCTACATCGCCAAGATCGAGAAGAAGGGCAAGGAGAACCGCCGCTTCCGCATCCGTTTCGGCACGCCCGCCGACGAAGTTTGACCCGGCGGTTCCTGGATTAAACAAGGCCCGATATAAATCAGGGAGAGATCATCATGACAGCGGAGAAGAGCCGTTTCGTCGTATCCGCCGACTGGCTGCAGAACGAATTGGGCGCCAAGGACCTGCGTATCCTCGACGCATCCTTCTACCTGCCGGCGCAGAAGCGCGATGCTGATGCCGAATATGCCAGCGGCCACATTCCCGGCGCCATCCGCTTCGATCAGGACAAGATCGCCGATCACTCCACCGACTTGCCGCATATGGTGCCTTCGCCGGAATTCTTCGCGGCCGAGGTCGGCAAGCTCGGGATCAGCGAGACCGATCGCATCGTGGTCTATGATGGTCCCGGCGTCTTCGCATCGCCGCGGGTCTGGTGGCTGTTTCATGTCGTCATGGGCGCCGCGAATGTCTTCGTGCTCGACGGCGGCCTGGATGGCTGGAAGGCCGAAGGACGGCCGCTGGAAACCGCCCTGCCCGCATTTGCACCGGCCACCTTCAAGCCGAATTTCAACGCAGCCCGTGTTGTCCCCTTCGAAGAGATGCGCGAGATCGTCGACAGCGGCTCGCTGCAGATCGCCGATGCCCGCAGTGCCGGTCGTTTCGCCGCCACCGAACCGGAGCCGCGCGAAGGCATGCGCTCCGGCCATATGCCGGGCGCAAAAAGCCTTCCGTCCGGCAGCTTCGCGGTGAACGGCAAGTTCAAGTCCCTGCCGGAACTGCGCGAAACGATCGAGAAGGCCGGCATCGATCTTGAAAAGCCTGTGGTGACCACCTGCGGCTCCGGGATCACTGCCGCCATTATCACGCTGGCGCTGGAATCGCTCGGCCATGGCGCTAATCGTCTCTATGACGGCTCCTGGTCGGAATGGGGCAGCCGGCCGGATACGCGCATCGTCACCGGTAAAGATTGAGCGGCGCAGACCCCGTGAAAACGCCATCGTCTCTCAAAGTCCATATCACCCGGTTGGAAATGACCGCGCCTCCCAAGGCGAGCCTGCCCGTGCCTGTCAATATCCAGACGGCAATCATGCGCTCGCCCGGCATTCCCCTGCCGTTTTACCGCTATCTCTATCGCCAGGTCGGTGCCCGCTGGCATTGGGTCGACCGGCTTCGCTTGCGTGACGAGGAACTGACGGCCGTCCTGCACGACCAGCGCAACGACATCAGCGTGCTCTATGTCAACGGCGCGCCGGCCGGCTTCTTCGAATATTTCCGCGAGGATGAGGAGACGATCGAGCTAAGCCATTTCGGCCTGATCGAGCACGCTCTCGGGCTCGGCATCGGCAAATGGTTCCTGTTGCAGGCGCTCTACGCCATGTGGACGCTGAGCCCGCAACGCATCACCACGACCACCAACAATCTCGACCATCCGCGGGCGCTTCAGCTCTACCAGATGTTCGGCTTCTCCCCCGTTTCAACCGGCGAAGGCATCGTCAGGCCGCTGAGCGACAAGGAACTGCTGGAGCTGGCAAAGAAAAGCTAGCCGCAGGAATCGGGTGGCTTCTCCCTCTATCGGGGCGCATCACATGACAAACCCTAAAAAGGAGATTTGCCATGTCTGCGATTGCTTTTGCCGCCATGCCCACGTCCGATGCCGAAGCTCTCTGGAACGGCGGCGTGGACGCCTATAGTCACCGGCCGGAGACAATGATCTCGGATGGTCCCGGCCATCCCTGTCGCCACTGCCTGCAAAATATCGATGCGGGCGAAGAGCTCTATGTCTTCGCCTATCGGCCGTTTCCGGATCTGCAGCCCTACGCCGAGACCGGGCCGGTTTTCCTGCATAAGGTGCCTTGCCGGCGTTACGAAGCCGAGGAAGTCCTGCCGCCCGTGCTGACCACCAGTCCGGATTTCATCGTGCGCGGCTATGGCGAAAACAACCGCATCGTCTACGGCACCGGTGCCGTGACACCGATCGGCGACATCGAGGCCTATGCTGGCGAACTCCTGAGCCGCGAAGGCATCGCCTATGTGCATGTCCGCTCGGCGCGCAATAATTGCTATCAGTGCCGGATCAATAAAAAAGAAGCGCCGGCATACGGTGACGCCGGCGCTTCCGTCTGACGTGAGCGCGATGGGATTTACGCCACGTTCAAGACGCTTTCCGGGGCGAAGGCCTCGTAGCCGAGCGCTTCGGCGACGGGTCTGTTGGCGACACGGCCCTTGTGGATGTTGAGGCCGTTGCGCAGGTGCTTGTCCTCGGCAATGGCGCGCAGGCCGCGATCTGCGAGCGCGAGGCCGTGATAGATGGTGGCATTGTTCAACGCTTGCGCCGAGGTGACCGGAACCGCCCCCGGCATATTGGCGACGCAATAGTGCACGATTCCGTCGACCTCATAGGTCGGTTCGGAATGGGTGGTTGCATGGGAGGTTTCGAAGCAACCGCCCTGGTCGATGGCGACATCGACGATAACGGCGCCCTTCTTCATGCCGGACAGCATTTCGCGGGTGACAAGCTTCGGCGCCGCCGCGCCGGGGATCAATACGGCGCCAATCACGAGATCGGCGGCGAAGACCTCTTCCTCCAGCGCCTGGATGCTGGAATAGCGCGTGTGAACACGGCCGTTGAAGATATCGTCCAACTGGCGCAGACGCGGCAGCGAACGATCGAGAATGCTGACATCGGCACCGAGGCCGGCCGCCATCTTGGCCGCATGCAGGCCGACGACGCCGCCGCCGATGATGGCAACCTTGGCCGGCAGAACGCCGGGCACACCGCCAAGCAGGATGCCAAGACCACCATTGGCCTTCTGCAGCGCGGTGGCGCCCGCCTGGATCGACAGACGGCCGGCAACTTCCGACATCGGCGCGAGCAGCGGCAGACCGCCACGCTCATCAGTGACGGTTTCATAAGCGATGGCGGTGACGCCGGAGGCGATCAAGCCCTTGGTCTGCTCCGGATCGGGCGCGAGATGCAGATAGGTATAGAGAAGCTGGCCATCGCGCAGTTGCGACCATTCGGAAGGCTGCGGCTCCTTCACCTTCACGATCATGTCGCACTTTTCGAAAATATCCTTCGCGGTGGCGGCGATCTTGGCGCCGGCGGCGATATAGGCGTGGTCATCGGCCCCGATACCTGCGCCCGCCTTGGTCTCGACCCAGACCTCATGACCATGGGCCACATATTCGCGAACGGATGCAGGCGTCAGACCGACGCGATATTCATGATTCTTGATCTCTTTCGGACAACCTACGCGCATTTGCTCCTCCTGAATGCTTTTCCGGTTTGCAACTGTTCCGGTACGGATGAGACCACTTTCGCCCTGAAATGTCCTTGCAAAGACAATTTGCCGAACAAGCATTTTTCGTGGATTATTGCGTTTAAGCCAATTTTTTCGAAAGATCTTCGAATGCCGGATATAGACACCATCGATCGTGCGATTTTGGGAGTACTGCAACAGAACGCCAGGATCACCAATGCCGAGCTTGCGGAAAAGGTCGGCCTGTCGCCTTCAGCCTGCTCGCGCCGGCTCGACATTCTGGAGAAAAATGGCGTTATCGGCGGTTATCATGCCCGGCTGTCGCACAAGGCGCTGGACTACAAGATGATCGCCATCGTCCATATCTCGCTCTCCGGCCAGTTCGCCAAGACGCTGTCGGAGTTCGAAACGGCGGTGAAACGCTGCCCGAACGTGCTCGTCTGCTACCTTATGTCCGGCGAATACGACTATATCCTGCGCGTCGCGGCGCGCGATCTCGAAGATTACGAACGCATCCACCGCGACTGGCTCTCCGCTTTGCCGCATGTGGTGAAGATCAATTCCAGCTTCGCGCTGCGCGAGATTATCGACCGGCCGAATGTCGGGCTCTGAGCTGCGGCTGGTCGAGCTATCGCATACCCAGAAGCAAGGCGCGGTGATCGGAGACTTCCGGCTCGGCGACGGGGTCGAATTCGATCACCTCCACCGCGGACGTCACCAGCATATAGTCGGCGAAACGCGGCTCCTTGCGGTAATAGGAAGTCCGTGTATCGCGATGACCGCGCGAGGTGACGAGGTCGGAAAGCCCCAATGCTCCGAGGGAATCGAAGGTTACGCTCCCCGGCAGGACATTGAAGTCGCCGCAGACGACCAGCCTCTCATTGCCCTTGTGAACATGCCGGATGAGCTCCACCAACGCGTCCGCCTGATGACGGCGAGCCGGTGTGTCGCCCTTGCCATCGATATCGCGCAGGCCATGCATATGGGCGATGGTGACGGGGAAACCGCCCTCGTAATCGAAGATGCGGATGCAATGGGCGTTGCGCGACCGCGGGTGCGGACCCCAGCCGTCGGCCGAAAATTCCCCATGTACGAAGCCCGACGCCTGGCCGATGACCGGATAGGACTTACGGACAAAGGTTGCTAGGCCGAATTCGGAGGCTATCCGCCGATCACCGTCAAAGACATCGCCTCGCGCTGTCGGACAGAAGAAGGCGTCGTGCATGGGCAGGGCAGCGGCGATCTCCTCAAAAAGATTGGCTCGTTGCGGAAGTTCGACGCCGTGGTCGCGATAGACCAGCCATTCGGAGGGTGCATCCTTGGTGCGCGTGACCTCCTGCAGGCACAGAACATCCGCGTCGACATCGACTAGGTACTGCATGAGCGGTTCATGCAATAGGCCACCCCACACATTCAGCGAAACGATGCGCAACGCCATTTCTTCTTTCTCCAAAACTCCCGCTCGACCTCCATAAGAAAGTCCGGAGTTGAAACATTAAAAGCAACAGGTCCCGATTCGGAACGGATCCTGTCAATTTTACCGATCGTCCTAAGCACCTTTCAACGCCTACCTGCTATCCGGAATTGTCAGACACAGGCATCGAGGTCAGTTATGCAGCCGATTTCAAAACCGCTTACTGAAAACAATCTGAAAATCAAAGCGAGGCGTTCGCCGCGCAAGTATGCCCGTCTGATGGGTCGGGTCCGATATTTCGCCAAGGCGGTTACCGGCCGTGTGGTCAATATTTCCACCGGCGGCATCGCGCTCGACCTGCAATCGCCGATCCATGCCGCCGCCGGCAGCAAGGTCCGGGTCGAATGCGACGACATCGGCGTATTGGATGGCATCGTGCGCTGGACCCATAGCGGCCGGATCGGTATCGAGTTCGACCCCTCCTCCAATGCGTCGGCGCAGGTTGCTTCCTATTTCCGCTTTTTCCACAAGGACATACAGCCGGTTCTGAAACGCTGACGGCTTCTTCGCTCCTTGGCGCCGAAGCCACAATAAGTCTGTCATATTACTAGTGCACACCTTCAAAAATCGTCTTAATCTCCCTCGCCCCGAAAGGTGATCGAGGGATCATGGATTCATTGTTGAAGGAGTGTTTCATGTCTTCCATTCTGGAATTGCCCAGCATGTCGCGCCGTTCTTTGCTGCAGGGCCTCAGCGCCACCGCCGCGCTGATCGTGCTGCATCCATTTGCCGCCCGCGCCGCCGGCAATCAGGCGCATCTGCGTCTCATGGAAACGACGGACATTCACGTCAACGTCTTCCCCTACGACTATTACGCCGACAAGCCGAACGACACGATGGGTCTGTCGCGCACGGCAACGATCATCGACAACATCCGTGCCGAGGCCACCAATTCGCTGCTGATCGACAATGGTGACGTGCTTCAGGGCAATCCGATGGGCGACTACATGGCCTATCAGCACGGCATGAAGGACGGCGACGTCCATCCCGTCATCAAGGCAATGAACACGCTCGGCTATGAGGTCGGCACGCTCGGAAATCACGAGTTCAACTATGGCCTCGACTTCATGTTCAAGGTTCTGGGCGGAGCGAATTTCCCCTTCGTCTGCGCCAATCTGACCAAGGGCCAGCTTGCCTCCGACCCGAAGAAGGACGACCTGTTCTTCAAGCCCTATCTGATCCTCGACAAGAAGATCAAAGATGGCGCCGGCAATGAGAACACGATCAAGATCGGCTTCATCGGCTTCGTGCCGCCGCAGATCATGCTCTGGGACATCAAGAACCTTGAAGGCAAGGCACAGACGCGCGACATCGTCGAGGCTGCCAAGGCCTGGGTACCCGTCATGAAGGAAGAAGGCGCCGACATCATCATCGCCCTCTCGCATTCCGGCATCGACGGCAGCGGCCCGAGCGACAAGATGGAAAACGCCTCGCTCTACGTTGCGGCAGTTGACGGCATCGATGCCGTCTTCACCGGCCACCAGCATCTCGTCTTCCCTGGCCCGAAGACCTGGGACGGTATCAAGGGCGCCGATCCGGTGAAGGGCACGCTGCACGGCAAGCCCGCCGTCATGGCCGGTTTCTGGGGCTCGCATCTCGGTCTGATCGACCTGCTGCTCGAAAAGGACGGCAAGAGCTGGAAGATCGTCGACTTCACCTCCGAAGCACGGCCGATCTATCACCGCGACGACAAGAAGAAGGTCATCGCCGATGTCGCCGACAAGAAGGAAGTGGTGGAAGCGGCAAAGGCCGAGCATGAGGCGACGCTGACCTATGTCCGCACGCCCGTCGGCAAGACCTCTGCGCCGCTCTATTCGTATTTTGCTCTCGTTGCCGACGATCCGTCGGTGCAGATCGTGAGCCAGGCGCAGGTCTGGTACATCAAGAACATGCTGAAGGAGACGCAGTATAAGGATCTGCCTGTGCTTTCGGCGGCTGCGCCCTTCAAATGCGGCGGCCGCAACGGCGCCGACTATTATACCGACGTTCCCGCCGGCAATATCGCCATCAAAAACGTCGCCGACCTCTACCTCTATCCAAATACGGTGCAGGCGGTCGTCATCAACGGCGCGCAGGTCAAGAACTGGCTGGAAATGTCCGCAGCGATGTTCAATCAGGTCCAACCGGGCGCCAAGGATGCGGATCTGATCAACAATAGTTTCCCGTCCTATAACTTCGACGTCATCGACGGTGTCACCTACCAGATCGACCTCTCGCAGCCGCGCCGCTTCGGCGATGACGGCAAGGTCTTGAATGCCGACGCAAATCGCATCCGGAACCTGCAGTTCGACGGAAAACCGATCGATCCGGCTCAGAAATTCCTGGTCGTCAGCAACAACTACCGCGCCGGCGGTGGTGGCAACTTCCCGGAAATCGCTTCGGATAAGGTCGTCTATCAGGCTCCGGATACTAACCGCGACGTTATCGTCCGCTATGTCCATGACCAGGGCACGATCAATCCGACCGCTGACGGCAACTGGACCTTCAAGCCGCTGCCGGGCACGACCGTTCTGTTCCAGAGCTCACCGAAGGCTAAGGATTTCCTCGCTGATGTGAAGAGCGTGAAGATCGAGGACGCCGGCGAAGGTGTCGACGGCTTCCGCAATTACCGGCTGGTACTCTGATTCCGTTGACCCTCCCCCCGCGCGGGGGAGGGTTTTCACTCCGCCGCCAACGGCTTCTCGTTCGGATGAAACATTTCGACGGCCGCCTTGAAATCCGCCTGGTTCGGGCATCGCGAAAGGCGCGAGCTGAAGGCTTCGATCATCCAGGCAGCGGCGGGACCGGGAGGACTGGCAAGCTTGTGGACGGCGTAGATCGGATATTCGCTCTGGTCGTACGCATCGAGGGCCAGAGGCACCAACCGTCCCTTCTGTAGGTCTTCCATGATGAGCGAAGCCGGCAGCCCGCCCCAGCCGAGGCCGCCGCGCATCAATTGATGCTTGGTCGCGATATCGCTGACATGCCAGATCTTGTAGGAGAGGACGTTGAAATCTTTGCCACTCGTGAGACCGGAGGCATCGGTAACGACCAATTGCACCTCCTCCCGCACATCGGCAAGCGTCAACGGCCTCCCAATCTGAGCGAGTGGATGATGGGGCGACGCGACCGGAAGCATGAAGGAGTGCCCGATACGCTCGACGACCAGCGAATCATCCTTCTTGAACACCGCGCCACCAATACCGATCGTAGACTTACCGCTGGCGACGAGTTCCATCATCGTGCCGAGTTCGCCGGTGTCGAGCCGAAGCGAGACGAGCGGGAAGCGCTCGCGAAACTCGCTCAACACGTCGACGGTGGCATGTATCGGCACCATGACGCTGATGGCCACCGCCACTTCCGATTCAAGTCCCGCCTTCAAACCTTTGACGCGCGCACGCATCACTTCGAGATCGCCGAGAATACGACGCGCATCTTCCAGCATAGCTTTGCCCGCGTCCGTCAATGTTGGCTGACGGGAGCCGGAACGCTCGAATAGCGGTACCTCGAGCTGGGCCTCGAGATTGGCAATCGTGTAGCTGATGACCGATTGCGCACGGTTTAAGGTTCGCGATGCGGCGGAAAAGCTGCCGGATTCGGCAACGGTGAGAAAGACCTGCAACTGGTCGAGGGTCGGATTGGGAAGCATGGGCCATCCATTCTATCGATAATTCCAATCCATATTATCACAGTTTTTTCGATGGCACTGCAGACTTATTTCTTTTCTCGAACGATGGCTGGCCTCCCTGCCTGGCTCTCGCAACTCATTGAAAAGGAACACGACCATGTCCTCTATTCTGCTTTTGACGTCCAGCCCGCGCAGCGACTCGCTTTCCACCAAGATCGCCAGCGAGCTTGCCGACAAGATCAAGGCCCAGAACCCGGGCAAGACGATCGTCCATCGCAATCTGGCCGCTGCGCCGCTGCCGCATATCGATGAACTCTTCACCGCCGCCATCCGCACCCCGGTCGAGGCTCGCACGCCCGAGCAGGCCGAAGCCGTCAAGGTTTCCGACCAACTCGTGGACGAGCTGCTTGCTGCCGACACCGTCGTCATCGGCACCGGTCTCATCAACTTCAACATCTATTCGTCGCTGAAGGCCTGGATCGACAACATCGCCCGCGCCGGCCGCACCTTCACCTACACGGAAACCGGCCCCAAGGGTCTGGTGACCGGCAAGAAGGCTTATATTGTGCTCGCTTCCGGCGGCGTCTATTCCGAAGGTCCGGCTGCCCCGCTCAATCATGCCGTTCCCTATCTGAAGTCGGTTCTCGGCTTCATCGGCATCACCGAAGTCGAGACCGTCTATGTCGAAGGCCTTGCCTTCGGTCCGGAAGCCGCTGAAAAGGCGATCGGCGCTGCCCAAGCCCGCGCAACCGAACTGGCACTTGCCGCCTAAGCTTTCAAAACAATCGCAATTCCCTGCGAGCGGCCGGTCCCCCACCGGCCGCATTTTTTATTTCCGGCCGTCTGTCGCCAGTTCCTTCAAGAAGCTCTTCGCAGCCTCCAGAATTTCACGGGAGAGCTCTTCGTCGTTTGCGATGCGCGCAAGGCCGACCGCGCCGCTCATCAAGCATGAGGCGACAATGGCATTGCGCCGCATCTCCGTGGCATCCTGGTGCGGCAGGCGCGCGGCCATCGTTTCGAAGTTTTTCCGTATCCCTTCCGTTGCAATGGTTCGCACGGCATCGCCGCTGCGCGCGATATCGGCCGTCAACGCTGCATAGGCACAGCCTTCGCCGCGGTGGTCGCGATGTAGCGTGCTGAGATAATCGTCGGCATAGTCCTCCAGAGAAATATCCGCCGGATCGATCCCCTTCCCCTCCAATTGCCGCCGCCACGATTCCACCGCCACCTGGACGGCTTCAGCGACGAGTTCGTCACGGGAGGCGAAATGCTTGTAGAATCCGCCGACCGTCAGGCCGGCTTCCTTCATCAGATCGGCAACGCCAATACCCTCCAGCCCCTCCTCCCGCAGGCGCTTGGCGGCAAGTGTCACGATGCGCTCATGCGTCTTCTGCTTCTCCAACTGAGAATGACCCATCGAAAAATCTCCTCGATCTACCTTGACGAATGTAGATTATGATCATAATCCTTATAGAGAACGATCATAATCCAGATCGTGATCAAAGCCAATAGGAGCTACGAACATGCGTCTCAAGAACAAGGTTGCCATCATCACAGGTGGGAACAGCGGCATCGGGCTGGCCACCGCCCGCCTCTTCCTCGCCGAAGGCGCCAAGGTCGCCATCACCGGCCGCAATCCACAGACCCTTGCCGCCGCCGTTGAAGAGCTTGGCGGCGATGTGCTGGCACTGCAGGTCGATGTCACCGACGTTGCAGCCACCGAGAAAGCTTTCGCCGACGCGGCTCAGAAGCTCGGCAATTTCGACATCGTCTTCGCCAATGCGGGGATTGCCGGCGAAACCGCCGTTGGAAGGACCACGCTTGAGCAGTTCGAGACGGTGGTGCGCACCAACTTCACCGCCGTCTTCTTTACGGTGCAGGCTGCGTTGCCGCATCTGAACGACGGCGCCTCGGTGATCCTGAACGGTTCCGTGCACGCTGTTCTCGGCATCCCCGGCTACTCCGCCTATGCCGGCACCAAGGGTGCCGTCCGCGCCATGACCCGCAACCTGGCATCCGAACTCGCCCCGCGCGGCATCCGCGTCAACCAGGTCACGCCCGGCGCCACCAAGACGCCGATCTGGAACACACGGGCGATGACGGAAGATGCCAAGGATGCCCTCGAAGCCCGTTTCGGTAGCCTGAGCCCGCTTGGCCGCATGAGCGAAGCCGACGAGATCGCCAACGCTGCCCTCTATTTCGCATCGGACGATTCCCGGAACGTCACGGCGATCGAAATCACCGTCGACGGCGGCGCGACCAGCGCTCCCTCGGGTGCCAAGCTTTTCCGCACGGCGTAAACGGATCGGAGAAAGCAAGGCCTATATTCGGCCACTGGTAATTGCTGTCGCAGAAAATCGGTCGCGGAACTCAAAGTTATGCGACCGACTTTTTTGACAAAAGCCCTTCCGTGCTTCGAGCGTGCGACAGGCACTTCCTCCAACTGAGCCTCGCCCAAGCCTTTGGAACCCCCAACCGGGCGGACTTCAATTTTTATTCGAAGACGGCGCCGTTTTGCTTGAAGTCGCTTTGCCTTTCGGGAGGGAGCGCGGGTTCTCCAAAAGGCGCAAAAGCACATTCGGTCTTCTTGCCCGCTGGACAAGATCGATATCACTCACAAGCTTTGCGCCGCCCTCGCGCCGCTCCAACGTGATCTTGCGGCTATGGAAGACTTCCAGCTCGGCGCGGTGCGCCACGCTGATGATGGTGACCTTCGGCAATTCCTTGATCACCGTCTCCATCATCTTGTCCTGACTCTTCTCATCGAGTGCTGACGTTGCTTCATCCAGCACGATGATATCGGGATTGTGCAGCAGGAGACGCGCAAAGGCGAGCCGCTGCTTTTCGCCGCCCGACAACGTCTGGTCCCATGGCGCTTCTTCCTCGATCTTCTCGTTCAGATAATCGAGTCCCACCTTGTCGAGGGCCGCCTTGATCTCATCCAGCGTCCAGCTATCGGCGGCGCTGGGATAGGCAACGGCGCGGCGAAGTGTCCCGGAAGGGATGTAAGGCCGCTGCGGCAACATGAACAGCCGCCTGTCGGCGTGGAAATCGACGCTGCCGTCACCCCACGGCCAGAGACCTGCGATGGCCCGCACCAGCGTGCTCTTGCCTGAGCCGGATTCTCCGGCCACCAGCACCCGCTCGCCCGGTTCGATCACGACCTGTGTTTCCTTGACCACGGCGGTGCCGTCGTCAAGCGACACGGAGAGATCGTTCAGGCTGACCATCGCATCGCCCTCAGTTTCGCCGTGCTTGATGCGTCCCAAAGCGTCGCTCTGCTCCGCGCGCTCGAGCCCGTCAAGCGACACCATCAGCGAAGCGACGCGCCGTGCGCAGGCGTTCCAATCGGCGAGACGGGGGTAGTTGTCGACCAGCCATCCGAACGCGCTCTGAACAATGGCGAAGGCAGAGGCAGCCTGCATGACCTGCCCAAGGGTCATGCTGCCTTCAAGAAACTTTGGAGCGCAAAGCAAAATCGGCACGACGGGCGCAAACAGGCTCGACCCCTGCGACACAAGCGTCGTACGCATGTGCTGGCGGGCAAGGAGCGCCCATTGCCCGAGCACATTGGCGAAGGTCTTGTCGAGGTCGCTACGCTCCTCCTCCTCACCGCCGAGTAATGCGATGCTCTCGCCGTTTTCCCGCACATGTGTCAGCGTGTAGCGAAATTCGGCTTCCGCCTGATTTTTGACCTCGGAAACGTGGACGAAATGGCGGCCGATGATCGCCATAGAGCTGGACGTGATCGCGGCGTAGAGGACCGCGGTGACGACGAGAAAGCCGGGAATAGTGACCGTCGTAGCGGCGATCGTCAGGGTCAGGGCACCGCCGATCGTCCAAAGCACCACAATGAAGGTCGAGGCCGACAGAAATGCGGAAATGACGCCGGCAATGAAATCGACGGGGGATTCGGTAGCAATCCGCAAGTCCTCCGAAATGCGCGCTTCGGGGTTCTTGTGGTCGCCGCCGATGAGGTTCAGCTGATAGTAGCGGCCGTTTGCGAGCCAGCGCGCGATGACTGCGGTCGTCAGCCAGGAACGCCAGCGGCGCTGAATCGCCATCCGAAGGAAGACTTGCGTAACGACGAGGGTCATGCTTCCCAACGCGAGTGGCAGGAATACGGCGCTCAAAAAATAGACGGTGCTGGCATTGCGTTGCTCTATGGCGTCGAAAATTGCGCGATTCCAGATATTAATTCCATACTGGAAGCCGACATTCATGCCGATCAGGGCCAATAGCACGATCGTGCACGGCCAAGAGAGCCGGTCGCCGCCGCGACCCCAGTAGCCACGCGCGCTGATCCAGAAGCGCCTCAGCAAATACCGCTTGCGCGCCTGCTCGGCCTCCTCAGGCGTGAGCTCTGGATCTGGTTCGATCACATCTGGCGGCGGCGCGACCTCGACGGTCGATCCCTCCCCTTGGCGCGACTTCTCGGCACCGTGCGGTTGAGTGCCGTCGACCGATTTCGGATTGATTTTAGCGTCGGTCATAGCGCAACAACGGCTTAAAAATCGAAAGGTTTCATGGTGCCGGTGTCGAAGACGAATGGCGGTCGCGGGGGGGCTTGTCGAGAAAATCAGTCCGTCGCCACTCGAACGCTTGAGAATGCCGTCAGTCGAATGGAAAAACCGCCCGCAGTGTCTGTGCTGCAAGCGGTTCGACATCAATATCTGCTTTAGTTCCGCATTTCCGATAGGCTAGGCCATCCGGCCTATGTCGTTCGAGCCAGTTCCTGAACTCAGACCTGACGAACCTTTTCGCCGTCGCCGAACAGAGAGGGGCCGTTTTGGTCGATGATCTGCTGCGCCTTGCGGAAGGTCGATTCAAGCGCATCGTCCGACGAGGTGAAAACATCGGCGCGGATGAAATTGCGCACCAGCACCTCGCCGTTCACTTCCTTCTCAATCCGGCCCATCAGGCGGAACTGATTGCCTTCGCGCTGCGGCGTCGCATAGATCGTGCAGCCGTTGTGCTCCTGCGGCTCCGCGGTGACGGAGGGACCGCCGGTCTTTTCGGCGTTCGTCGTCGAAGCGCCGCCGGTGAAGATCGAGAAAATATTCGACAAGATCGAAGCCATGAATCGCCTTTAGCATGAAGGACGTGGGGTGGCAAAGTTAAATAATCAGGTTCGCCAGAATGTCGTTCTCGGTGATGTCCTGATAGCCCATGCCGGCACGCTCGAAATTCTCGACCAGTTGCTTGAAATTGTCGGGATGCTTGGTCTCGATGCCGATCAGGATGGAGCCGAAATTGCGGGCGCTCTTCTTCAGATATTCGAAGCGGGCGATATCGTCGTCCGGACCGAGCAAATTGAGGAAATCGCGCAGCGCGCCGGGGCGCTGAGCCAGCCGCAAGATGAAGTATTTCTTCAGCCCGGCATGGCGCATGGCGCGCTCCTTGACATCGGGCAGGCGCTCGAAATCGAAATTGCCGCCGGAGACGACCGCAACGATCGTCTTGCCGCGGATGCTCTCACGGTCCATTTGCTCAAGCGCGGTGATCGCCAGCGCGCCAGCCGGCTCCAGCACGACGCCTTCGACATTCAGCATATCGGTGATCGTCACGCAGATGGCATTTTCCGCAATCAGCATGACCTGCTCCGGCGCAAAACTTCTCAGGGCCGCGAAATTGAGATCACCGATGCGACCGACCGCTGCGCCGTCGACGAAATTGTCGACCTTCGCCAGCGTCACCACCTGCCCCGCCTCCATGCTGCGCCTGAGGCTCGGTGCTCCCGCCGGCTCGGCAAAGACGAATGCGTCCTTGGCGAGGCGATCGGCAAAAAAGCCGGTGATACCAGCCGCCAATCCACCGCCGCCGACGGGCAGCACGATGCGGTCGGGCAAGACGCCCTCCGGCAATTGCTCGGCGATTTCGGCACCAACCGTCGCCTGCCCCTCGATGATATCGGCATGATCGAACGGCGGCACCATGACGCCGTCAATTTGCTGCACATGCTCGCGCGCCGCCTGGTAGCACTGGTCGAAGAAATCGCCGAACAGCTTGATGGTGATGAATTCACCGCCGAACATACGGGTCTTGTCGATCTTCTGCTGCGGCGTCGTCACCGGCATGTAGACCACGCCCGGCACTCCGAAATGGCGGCAAACGAAGGCAAAACCCTGCGCATGATTGCCGGCCGAAGCGCAGACGAATGTCTTGCCGGTACCACCTTCGGCAATCACCTTACGGAAGAAATTGAAGGCGCCGCGGATCTTGTAGGAGCGCACCGGCGTCAGATCCTCGCGCTTTAGCCAGATCTCCGCACCGTAGCGAGCGGAAAGATGCTCGTTCAGTTGCAGCGGCGTTGCGGAAAAAAGGCCACGCATGGCCTCGGTGGCGTCGAGAACATCCTGCTTGTCCACGGTCTTGGTCCGTTCCTGTTCAATCCACCTTCGCTATGACACAGGAAAGATGAGTAAAGAAAGCCTCTTTGTTGCCCTTTCCGACCTGCCCAAGCGACATTGCGACACCACAAATCGACGGCTACGACCATCCAACGCGCAACTGCTACATTTCGCGCCACCGTGTTACATCCGGTCGCAACGCAAAATCTTCGAATTGACAGGAAGCAAAGGCCCGCCTCCAATGCAAGCCAGCCATCATGATGATGGTCAGAGGCCCGCTCCAATCCGGTTTCCCCGGTGCCGGCGGGCTTCGCTTGTGGGACCAGCCTTCGTTCGCACAAATCGACATGCGCTCATGGGCCTTCTCAGAGGGCGCCGAGCCGAGTCAGGGCCATGCGAACCTAGAGATATGGAAGGTTGGGTGGCTCTTTCCTTCGGCTTGCGTCATGCACTTCAAGCTCAGCGTCTTGATCAAAGAGTATTTTTGCAAGCAGTTTGGTGATTGCGTCTGCATCACCGCCAGATTTAAGTAGTTCATCCCGAAGCTTATTCGCCTTTCGGATGTTGTCTAGCTTTGCTGAAATCTCAGTTTGTCTGGCTTTACCGGCTTCTGCGGCGCGCTTTGCGAATTCCGGCCGGAAATACAACGTGCGATCAAGCACTTTCCTTGCAACATCTACTGGGATGCTCTTAAGGAAAGCCCAAAAACCGTAAGGATTGGAGTACGTTATCTGATCAATGACGACTGAAGTCCCGATATCGTCCATATATGAAATTTGAAGGTTATGGCTCGCCTCGCAGGCGTAATAAAAAAGCTCTAACGCCAGAATATTCAGCTCAATATCTTGAGGGAGCAACGCCCCCGCCGCTGATTTCTTAGTATCCATGCTAATGTGTACAACGGCCATCACTTTCCCCGCAGAGGTAGTTTAGGTGTATTCTTTAGCAACTTACCCCCGCCCGGTCAAAAATCCTCTGTGGTTGGAAAAGAAGGTTTGCCTTCTTCTCCAACCTTGGATCTACCGAATACTGATCCACGTCTGGGACTGCTGAGGTCCGGTGAATACTCCGCGAACCTCACGTTGTTCCTCATCAGTCTTTTCGGTCCTCCCAAGCCAAAACAGGTCGTGTCAGTCCGTTGAAAACATTCCCTTGACTGAATCGCTCAAGTGCTTGAAGGGGAAGAGCACGCGGACGTGGCGAAATTGGTAGACGCAAGGGACTTAAAATCCCTCGGCCTTAGGCTATACGGGTTCGACCCCCGTCGTCCGCACCAAAGGCCAAATTCCAATAGGCCCCGACGAAAAAAGGCGCAGCTCTCGCCGCGCCTCGTTTCCATGCAATGTCGAAAATCAAATCAGGCGACGAGTTTGGCCGCGATCTTGGCGACGTGGGCGCCCTGGTACTTTGCGGCTTCCAGTTCGATTTCCGAAGGCTGGCGGGAGCCGTCGCCATTGGTGATCGTGGAAGCGCCGTAGGGCGAGCCGCCCTTGACTTCTTCCGTGCCCATCTGGCCCTGAAAAGCATAGGGAAGGCCGACGACGGCCATGCCGTGGTGCAGCAGGGTCGGGATGAAGCCGAGGATGGTGGATTCCTGGCCGCCGTGCTGGGTCGCCGAAGAGGTGAACACCGAGCCGACCTTTCCGACGAGCTTGCCGCCGAACCACAGGCTGCCGGTCTGGTCCCAGAAATTGCGCATTTGCGACGTCACCGTGCCGAAGCGGGTGCCGGAGCCGACGATGATGGCGTCGTAGTTGGCCAGTTCTTCCGGCGATGCGATGGGAGCTTCCTGATTGAGCTTGAAGTAGGAAGCCCTGGCCACCTCTTCCGGCACCAGTTCCGGTACGCGCTTGACGGTTACGTCGGCGCCGGCGGACTTTGCGCCTTCGGCGACGGCATAGGCCATCTTCTCGATGTGACCATAGGAGGAATAATAGAGAACCAGAACCTTAGCCATGAACGTCTCCTAGTTGTTGGACGCGTTGATTTTCGGGCTGATTTCTATCAGCGCTAAAACGAAGGCGCAGCCCCAGCAACTGGAACGCACTGTTCACCCGATGAAGACGAAATTTCACTTGCGGTTGCTTTTTCGACCGTCGCCAAGCAAACGAAAACGTCAGTTTGCATTCGCCGCAAACGGCGCTACCTATTTCAAACGTTTTTTCGAACGCGTTACTGCGCAATTCCACGGATATTTCCATGACCAATGAAACCATTGTCACCGCCGCCATGCTGGCTATCGGCGACGAACTGCTCTCGGGCCGGACGAAAGACAAGAATATCGGCCATCTCGCCGATGTCATGCTGCTGTCCGGCATCGATCTGAAGGAAGTCCGTATTGTCGCCGACGACGAAGACGCCATCGTCTCCGCACTGAACGCGTTGCGCGGGCAATATGATTACGTCTTCACCTCCGGCGGGATCGGCCCGACGCATGACGACATCACCGCCGATGCCATTGCAAAGGCTTTCGGCGTGGCCTGCGAACATGAGGCCGAAGCGATGCGGCTGATGGCGGAGATGTATGCGCGGCGCGAGATGGAATTCACCGAGGCCCGCCAGCGGATGGCGCGCATGCCGGTCGGCTCCAAACATATTGCCAATCCGGTTTCGACCGCGCCGGGCTTCAACATCGGCAATGTCTACGTCATGGCCGGCGTGCCGCAGGTCTTTCAGGCGATGCTCGACAACGTCGTCCCGACGCTGCGCACCGGCACCCGCATGCTTTCGACGGCGATTTCTTGCCCTTACGGCGAAGGCGAGATCGGCACGCCGCTCGGCGCCATCCAGAAAGCTCATCCTGATACCAGCATCGGATCCTACCCGCGCTATGTCGGCCAATCCTTCTCGACTGAGATCGTCGTGCGGGGCCGCTCGGCCGAATTGGTTGAAACTGTCGCGGCCGAGGTGCGCGCCATGATCGAAATGATCAGACAGGCAAAAGCAAAGGAAAATCAGTCTGCTGAGGCATGACATTCAGCAAATGCTTTTAACCCGTTGGGGAACCGCGGTCATATCAGCGCATTATTATCGGACGGAACACTGATATAATGGAGCGATAAGGACCTTTCCTCATGGGAGATCACGTCATGCCCTATAAAACCATCCTGGTCATACTCGATACCCCCGACAATACGCGGGTGGCGGTCGATTTCGCCGCCGCGTTCGCTCAGGAGCATGGCGCGCATATCGTGGGTCTGCATGCGGAAATCGTCTCGGCCGTGCCGCTGGTGGCGCCGATGGAGATCCCCGATCCGGTCGCCGTGCAGGCTCTGCAGGACATGGCGCACAGCCAAGCCGTGGAGATCGAGCGGCTGTTCCGCGCGAAAATGGAGCGCGAAGGACTTGCCTATGAATGGCGCAACTTTGCAAGCACCGTCGGCTATGGTTCGGAGCCGCTGATGGAAAGTGCGCGTAGCGCCGATCTGCTGATCGCCGTGCAGCCCGATCCGGCCAAATCTTCGGACTCGCATGTCGATGTCGAAAGCTTCCTGTTCGAAAGCGGCCGTCCCGTGCTGCTCATTCCCTACATCTTTACCGAGCCGAAGCCGATCCATCGCGTGCTGATTGCCTGGAACGGATCGAAGGAAGCCGCCCGTGCGACCTTCGACGCCCTGCCGTTCCTGCGGACTGCCGATTCCGTCGAGGTTTTTTCCGTCGACACCTCTGACAGCTCGACGCATTCGCCGAAGGAGACCGGCGTGGAGATTACGGCCACGCTTGTCCGCCATGGCATTCGCGCCAGATTGGAAACAGCGACTTGCGGCGGCAAGACGCCATCGCAGGTCATCGAAAATCGCCTCGCCGACGATAGCATCGATCTGCTCGTCATGGGTGCCTATACACATTCCTGGCTCTGGCAGTTGATTTTCGGCGGCACGACGCGGACGCTGCTGCAATCGATGACGGCGATGACGCTGCTTGCGCGCTGATGCCCATAAGCCTGCCGGATGTGCGGTGCAGCGGCGCTCTTGCCTTTTGAGCGCAAATCCAGCAGAAAGCAGCGACCGATGAGAGAATTCCCGCCAGGGAACCCATTCGCGCGGTCCACGGAGCGTGATCCCTAAAGTCCAAAATGGTTTGGGTGGGATCATCTTCGATCGGAGAGCCAGCGAATCGCGTTTCAGGATTTGGTCCTTGGTCCGCGCCCGTCGCGGGGTCTGCTCAGGGTCGCCGGCAGCGCCGGTGCGTTGTTATCCTCTGCCTCCCGGAGCCTTAGAGCCATGTCCCTGCCCGATAAAGCCTTTCCCGTATCCTGGGATCAGTTCCATCGCGATGCCCGCGCCCTTGCCTGGCGACTTGCCGGACTCAATCGCGAGTTCAAGGCGATCGTCTGCATCACCCGCGGCGGCCTCGTTCCCGCTGCCATCATCTCGCGCGAACTGAATATCCGCCTGATCGAGACCGTCTGTATCGCCTCCTACCATGATTATTCCAGCCAGGGCGAAATGAACCTGCTCAAGGGTATCGCGCCGGAACTCACCACCAATGGCGGCGAAGGCGTGCTGGTGATCGACGACCTGACCGACACCGGCAAAACGGCTGTGGAAGTGCGCACCATGCTGCCAAATGCGCATTTCGCCTGTGTCTATGCCAAGCCGAAGGGCGTGCCGACCATCGACACCTTCATCACCGAAGTTAGCCAGGACACCTGGATCTATTTCCCCTGGGATATGGGTTTCACCTATCAGGAGCCGATCGCCAAGGGTCATCGCGGCTGACCGTTACGAGACTCACCCGAATCAGTTGTGATTCTGTGCGGTGTGCCAAAATCGGACATAGGCATCAGCAATAGATGTGGGCGCGTTAGCGCCCACTATATTTAGTGGTTATCGAGATACCAGGATTACGTGGGATTCAAGGGCTTCGGCGCGAATCATAAGGGGTTGCTGCATGCTTTTGCCCCTCTGCCAATGGTTTCAAGGCCACGGTCACAATATTGTCGCTTTTAATTCCGCCGTCGGTGGTATTCGGCTCATAAGCGGTCGCGCGGAGAACGAACAATTTCCGCCAAGCGCTTGAATCTTTGGGACTCCTGGCGTTTCCCCAATTTCCACAGGCAAGCCCACAAGATATTGTGGTTAAAAATCCGTCGCAAACCACCCCTTGACGGAATCGGGTCTTTCAAAGTTAATGAATGACGTTGCGGCGGCGACTGGACCGGACGGAATAACGGGGGCTGGTCCTTAACTCGAAATCGGATTTGGATTCACGGCGATCATCATGATCGATGGCGCCAGGGAGGCCTTTTGTGCCGAGATCGGTGCTGCCAAAAAAAGACATGCGGGGACTGGCGGCAATAAGCTGTTAATACTATATTTAGTGTTTGCAGCCACCATCACCACAAGATACGGGAAAGACATCTCCGGATGACACCTCCTGTCAGGAAGCGGATTGAACACTGGCTGCGCGCTGAAACCGCGAAGCCGGATCAGGAATTTTGCGCCTTCGTTTCGAGGACGGGCGCCAACGAATTGAGGTAAGGGATCATGCGCATCGAACGTCGATTTACGAAGGCCGGCCAGTCACCTTATGCGGAGATCGAATTCCGCAAGGCGACGAGCGAGATCAAGAACCCTGACGGTTCGATCGTGTTCCGCCTCGAAAACATCGACGTGCCGGCGCAGTTCTCGCAGGTCGCCGCCGACATTCTGGCGCAGAAATATTTCCGCAAGGCCGGCGTGCCCGCCAAACTGAAGAAGGTCGAGGAAAACGACGTTCCTTCCTTCCTGTGGCGCTCCGTGGCCGATGATGCGGCGCTGAAGGATCTGCCGAAGGAAAGCCAGACCGGCTCCGAAACCGATGCGCGCCAGGTCTTCGACCGCCTCGCCGGCACCTGGACCTATTGGGGCTGGAAGGGCGGCTATTTCTCCTCCGAAGAGGATGCATCGGCATTCCGCGACGAACTCGCCTATATGCTCGCCACCCAGCGCGTCGCACCGAATTCGCCGCAATGGTTCAACACGGGCATGCACTGGGCCTATGGCATCGACGGCCCCGGCCAGGGCCATTTCTATGTCGACCCTTTCACCGGCAAGATCACCAAGTCCAAGTCGGCCTACGAACATCCGCAGCCGCATGCCTGCTTCATCCAGTCGGTCGAGGACGATCTCGTCAACGAAGGCGGCATCATGGACCTCTGGGTTCGTGAAGCGCGTCTCTTCAAGTATGGCTCCGGCACCGGCTCCAACTTCTCGCTGCTGCGCGGCGAAGGCGAAAAGCTCTCCGGCGGTGGTCGCTCCTCCGGCCTGATGAGCTTCCTGAAGATCGGCGACCGTGCTGCCGGCGCCATCAAGTCGGGCGGCACGACCCGCCGCGCCGCCAAGATGGTCGTCGTCGACATCGACCATCCGGATATCGAGGAATACATCAACTGGAAGGTCAAGGAAGAGCAGAAGGTTGCTGCCCTCGTCACCGGTTCGAAGATCGTCGCCAAGCACCTGAAGGCGATCATGAAGGCTGCCGTCAATTGCGAAGGCGACAATGACGATTGCTTCGATCCGGCCAAAAACCCTGCCCTGAAGCGCGAAATCCGCGCCGCCAAGAAGGATCAGGTTCCGGAAAACTACGTCCAGCGCGTCATCCAGTTCGCTCGCCAGGGCTACAAGGACCTTGAGTTCAAGACCTATGACACGGACTGGGATTCGGAAGCCTATCTCACCGTTTCCGGCCAGAACTCCAACAATTCGGTCTCGATCAAGGACGACTTCCTGCGCGCCGTCGAGAACGACGCCGATTGGCATCTGACCGCCCGCAAGGACGGCAAGGTCGTCAAGACGGTAAAGGCGCGCGAGCTGTGGGAATCCATCTCCTATGCCGCCTGGGCATCGGCCGATCCGGGCCTGCACTTCAACACGACGATGAACGACTGGCACACCAGCCCGGCCGCTGGCCCGATCCGTGCGTCCAATCCGTGCTCGGAGTACATGTTCCTCGACGACACGGCCTGCAACCTCGCTTCGCTGAACCTGATGACCTTCAAGGATGCGGCGACGAAGCGCATCAACATCGGCGACTATGAGCATGCCGTACGCCTCTGGACCGTCGTCCTCGAAATCTCGGTCATGATGGCGCAGTTCCCGTCGCGCCGCATTGCCGAACTCTCCTACGAATACCGTACCCTCGGCCTCGGCTATGCCAATATCGGCGGCCTGCTGATGTCGTCCGGCATTCCCTATGACTCGGATGAAGCCCGCGCAATCGCCGGCTCGCTGACCGCGATCATGACCGGTATCGCCTATGCGACCTCGGCCGAAATGGCTTCCGAACTCGGGACCTTCCCGATGTTCAAGCCGAACCGCGAGCATATGCTGCGCGTCATCCGCAACCACCGCCGCGCCGCTTATGGCGAGACCTCGGGCTATGAGGGCCTGTCGGTCAATCCGGTGGCGCTGATCCACGCCGAAAATCCGGACCAGGATCTCGTTGCCCATGCGAAGGCTGCCTGGGACAAGGCCCTGAGCCTCGGTGAACAGCATGGCTACCGTAATGCCCAGGCCACCGTCATCGCGCCGACCGGCACGATCGGCCTCGTCATGGATTGCGACACGACCGGCATCGAGCCTGATTTCGCGCTGGTGAAGTTCAAGAAGCTCGCCGGCGGCGGCTACTTCAAGATCATCAACCGCGCCGTTCCGGAAGCGCTGCGTGCGCTCGGCTACTCCGAAAGCCAGATCGCCGAGATCGAGGCCTATGCCGTCGGCCACGGCAACCTGAACCAGGCGCCGGCCATCAATCCTTCGACGCTGAAGGCCAAGGGCTTCACCAATGAGAAGGTGGAGGCCGTCAACGCCGCGCTTAAGAGCGCCTTCGATATCAAGTTCGTCTTCAACCAGTGGACGCTCGGCGCCGACTTCCTGAAGGGCACGCTGAAGGTTTCCGACGAGCAACTGACCGACATCAGCTTCAACCTGCTCGACCATCTCGGCTTCTCCAAGAAGGACATCGAGGCAGCCAACATCCATGTCTGCGGCGCGATGACGCTGGAAGGCGCGCCGTTCCTGAAGAACGAGCACCTCGCCGTCTTCGATTGCGCCAATCCCTGCGGCAAGATCGGTAAGCGTTACCTTTCGGTCGAAAGCCACATCCGCATGATGGCCGCCGCCCAGCCCTTCATCTCGGGCGCCATTTCCAAGACGATCAACATGGCGAACGAAGCAACCGTCGAGGATTGCAAGAACGCCTACATGCTCTCCTGGAAGCTCGGCCTGAAGGCGAATGCTCTTTATCGCGACGGCTCCAAGCTCAGCCAACCGCTGAACGCCTCGCTGATCGACGACGAGGGCGATGAGGATGCAGTGGAAGAACTGCTGCAGGCCCCGGCTGCCGCCCAGGCCGTCACCGTCACCGAAAAGATCATCGAACGCGTCATCGAAAAGGTTGTCCGCAGCCAGGAAAAGCTTCCCGGTCGCCGCAAGGGCTACACCCAGAAGGCCAAGATCGGCGGACACACCATCTTCCTGCGCACCGGCGAATATGACGACGGTCGTCTCGGCGAAATCTTCCTTGACATGAACAAGGAAGGTTCGGCGCTGCGCGCCTTCATCAACAACTTCGCCATCTCCGTCTCGCTCGGCCTGCAATATGGCGTGCCGCTCGAGGAGTATGTCGATGCCTTCACCTTCACCAAGTTCGAGCCGGCCGGCATCGTCACCGGCAACGACGCGATCAAGAACGCCACGTCGATCCTCGACTACGTGTTCCGTGAACTCGCCATCTCCTATCTCGGCCGTCACGATCTCGCCCACGTCGATACGTCGGACTTCAACAACACGGCGCTCGGACGCGGCGTGTCGGAAGGCAAGGCCGATGTCGTCTCCAAGGGCCTGACCCGCGGCTACAAGCCGACGCTGGTGCCGACATCGGGTGAGCGCCAGGCAGCCGAGGTCAAGGGTTCGTCGACGGCAGCCCCTGCCCGCGCCTCCTCTGGCGCGACGATCACCTCCATCGCTGGCAATACCGCGCGCAAGCTCGAACCGACCAGCGCCGTCTCCACCTCGGAAGTCGTCGCCTTCAAGCGCGATTACGAGGAACGCGCCAAGGAACTGGCTGAAGAGATCGTAGAGGAACTGGCAAACGAAGAAGCCTCCACTGCCCTCTTCACCGACAAGGCAGCGGATGAGGCGGCAACGGCGAAGTCGGACGCCAAGAAACTGGAATCCGAACGCCGCGCCCGCTCCATCATGCAGGGCTACACCGGCAACATGTGCACGGAATGCCAGAACTTCACGATGGTTCGGAATGGAACTTGCGAGAAGTGCGACACGTGCGGCGCGACGAGCGGGTGCAGCTAAGCATTCGCCTGACCGCGATTGAAACTGTAGACATTGGAAAGCCCCGAAGCTCTCGCTTTCGGGGCTTTTAATTCGACTGAATTAGATCCATTCCGAGGGGAAATCGATAATCCAAGAAGAGGAGTTACGGTAACGCTCCCGATCCTTTTGCCGTCCCGTCGATGACCGGGCAAGATGGCGGCATCGGTCGATCGAACAATACCGCGATGCCGCAATCCGATGTGAACATCGCTTCCTCGTCATGTCCGACGCCGGGCACCTCTACGACCTTCTGGTTGAGGTCGGACGGATGCCGCTTTTCCATATAGTCGAAATAGGTCAGCCCGCGTGCAAGCCGGTAAGGGCCTTGCGCCATCGCGGCGCAGGAGCGGTCGATGAAATGGCTGTACGGGTTGGTGTCGGCCTCACCCAGCAGGTAGATAACGTTCCGCGCGGCATATGCGGCCTCCATATCCCTGGGATTTTGCGAGGACACATAAGACGGTGCGGATGTCAGCCCATATCGCCATTGCGTCGCCTTCGGGCATGAAGCCAAACCGCCGGATTGATCCGATGCGGCCGGCCGCTCGTTGTCGAAATACAAATAGCTCGATGGATTGGCGACCAGGTAGCGAACGGAGACGCCGTCGCTCGCCAAGGTTTCCGCCTCCCGTCCGACCACCGCATAGCGCTGTACCAGTTGAGCTCCGGCCGAATGCCCCATCACGACGACAGTCTTCAGTGAAGGGTACAGGCGGCGATCCGCAAAATGCTGAAGCAGGCCGTCGAGCGCAGCAAAGGAGCTAATCGGCGCGGCTTGGCGTGCCGGCTCACCGCTCTTCCAGCCGCTCTGCGTCCAGGCCAGGGTCTGGGCGGACAGCGAGAAAGCTTTGGCATCGGATCTTATCAGGAACTGAGGTGCGACAACCATGGTTCCCTTCGCCAAATCACCTGCTTTTGCGAGCAGCCTCTGGCCGGCGGCATAGTAGGCATCGGCGTTTCGAAGCGTGCCGTGGATCACGATCAGCACTTTCGTCACGTCGGGTGCTGCCGCATCAATCGCATGATCCGCGTAGAGGGGCATTTCCCCTTTCCCCTCCGCTGTATCGATCAGCAGGCGTTGATCCGCGACCTGCTTGACCGGTTCATGGAGCCGCGCATGTTGAGAGGCTGCGTTGGCAGGCCAATGCCTCACTCGATATGCCGGTTGCAAACAATGCTGCCATTGACAGTAGGATACAGGCCCTAGCGCGGGTGCTTCCCAGAATGTCCATTTGCAAAAACTCGGCTGAGGAAATTGCACGATCGACTATCTCGACTTTTCGTCGGCCTGAAGACGGCCGGCCCTTCGATCAAGCACCTGTGAATGGCTGCTCCGGACCTCAGAAATCGCCAGCCATGAACACCGATCTGCAACGGATATCATTCTCCTTCCCAAAAAGCTGCGACAGAGCGCACGACCCGTGGCATAAGGCGCCAAAACTTTCTTCGGGCCTCGCGTAGACATGATTCGTATCGAGAATATCAGCAAGCAGAACAGCCATCGCATCCTCTTCATCGAGGCGTCCGCGGCGCTCAACAGGGGTGAAAGCGTCGGGCTCGTCGGTCCCAATGGGGCCGGCAAGACGACGCTTTTCCGGATGATCACGGGACAGGAGCTGCCCGATGAGGGGCAGGTTTCCGTCGATAAGGGCGTCACCATCGGCTACTTCAATCAGGACGTTGGCGAAATGGCGGGCCGCAGTGCCGTCTCCGAAGTGATGGAAGGCGCAGGCCCCGTCAGTGCGGTTGCCGCCGAGCTGCGCGAGCTGGAAGCCGCCATGGTCGATCCGGACCAGGCCGACAAGATGGACGAGATCATCGAGCGCTATGGCGAAGTGCAGGCACGCTACGAGGAGCTGGACGGCTATGCGCTCGAAGGACGCGCCCGCGAAGTCCTGGCGGGCCTGAGCTTCAGCCAGGAAATGATGGACGGCGACGTCGGCGCGCTGTCGGGTGGCTGGAAGATGCGCGTGGCGCTCGCCCGCATTCTCCTGATGCGCCCCGATGTCATGCTTCTCGACGAGCCGAGCAACCATCTGGATCTGGAAAGCCTCATCTGGCTGGAAGAATTCCTGAAGGGCTACGAGGGCGCTTTGCTGATGACCTCGCACGATCGCGAGTTCATGAACCGCATCGTCACCAAGATCATCGAGATCGACGCCGGCTCACTGAGCAGCTATTCGGGCGACTACGCATTCTACGAACAGCAGCGGGCGCAGAACGAAAAGCAGCAGCAGGCCCAGTTCGAGCGCCAGCAGGCGATGCTTGCCAAGGAAATCAAATTCATCGAACGCTTCAAGGCGCGCGCCTCGCATGCCTCGCAGGTGCAGAGCCGCGTCAAGAAGCTGGAGAAGATCGATCGGGTGGAACCGCCGAAACGGCGTCAGACCGTCGCCTTCGAATTCCAGCCGGCACCGCGCTCTGGCGAAGACGTGGTCAACCTGAAGAGCGTTAACAAGAAGTACGGCAGTCGCGTCATCTATGAAGGACTGGACTTCATGGTGCGGCGCAGGGAGCGCTGGTGCATCATGGGCATCAACGGCGCGGGTAAATCTACCCTACTGAAGCTGGTGGCCGGCTCGACGCAGCCGGACGAAGGCAGCGTCGCGCGGGGTGCCAGTGTGAAGATGGGATATTTCGCCCAGCATGCCATGGACTTGCTGGACGGCGAACGCACCGTCTTCCAACAGCTCGAACACGAGTTCCCGCAGGCGGGACAGGGCTCCTTGCGCGCGCTGGCGGGATGCTTCGGTTTCTCCGGCGATGATGTCGAGAAGAAGTGCCGAGTATTGTCGGGCGGCGAAAAGGCGCGGCTTGTCATGGCCATGATGCTCTTCGACCCGCCGAATTTCCTCGTGCTGGACGAGCCCACGAACCATCTGGACCTCGATACGAAGGAAATGCTGATCCAGGCCCTGTCGCAATATGAAGGCACCATGCTGTTCGTCTCGCACGACCGGCATTTCCTGGCCGCTTTGTCCAACCGCGTGCTGGAATTGACGCCCGAGGGCATTCACCAATATGGCGGCGGCTACACCGAATATGTGGCGCGCACGGGCCATGAGGCTCCGGGCCTGCGGAGTTAAGCCGCGTCTGGCTGGGAAACGTAGCTAGCGTATGCTGATGGGGACCGCCGTTGCGTCATTGATCACAGCAACGGGCGTGGTCCTGCCACGTACCCGGATTTCGATGCGCCGGCGGGATTCCACGGAACCCGCCTGCCCTGCCGTGATCGTATCGCCGGGCAGGATCAGTTGCGCGGCCGACATCGGCAGGATGGTGACGTTCTTCAGCTTCGGATTGGCCTTGAGGACATTGGCCACAGCGATGGCGCGCGCAAGTCCCAGCCCGGCATTGTCCGCCGGCTCGACCGCCGATATCGGCAATTTGCCATCCATCGCCCCGATCAGCGTATCGTCGAGATTCGAGCTTCCCCGCGATACCCGCTGCTCGTCCGTGTGGCCGATCACCTCGACAATGTCGGCGTCATAGAGGCTCAAGTTGCTGGCAATCTCATTCGAGATCGTGGTGTCGAGCATCCGTTCAAAAGTCTTGGTCAATTCGGCGCTGCCCGACTGGAAATAGTTCTTCTTGGCGTCGTCGAGATTGATGATCGGCGGCCAATCATGGGCGCCCTTTCCGGCACGCTCGCCTGCCAAAAGCTTGGCTACCTCGTCGGGCGCCTTGGAAAGATCGACGCCATGCTGCTTCAGCACTTCCGCGAGTTTGGCAAGCTCCTGCAAATCCTCCGGCTTCGTGCCATCAGCGCCCATGCGGTCCAGCGTGTCGCGCGCCACCACCAGTTCGCGCCATTCCTTTTCCAGCGTTGCGCGGTCCGCCGCCGAGAGGTCGCCGGAAATCAGCTTCGATTGCAGTTGCACGATGCGCGCTGCCTGCTCGGATTGCTTCTTTTCCAGGAGTACAAGCCGTTGCTCGGCGTCTTTCAGTTTCCGCTCGGTCTCGTAGCGATGATTCCTCTCCGCCGAAATCATCGCCGCTGCCACCAGAAGCAGGCAGAAGACCAGCAGCAGCATGGATTCGGCCATGGTCAGGCCGAGGATGAGGCCACGATTATAGCCCTTATGTTCCAGCTTCGGCGTGGTGTCCGAGACGCGCATCACCATAGATACCACCGGCGTTTGCGTCGCACCTTATCGGCCGGCGGTTCGTTTTCATTGGCCGAGAGGACCGTGACAGGCTCGGAGAGCACTTCATGGCCCACGGATGCAACCGGGTGATCTGACGGTTTTTCCGCCTGCAGATCGAGCGGTTCGGGCTCAGGCGGCAGCGATCGGCCCGGCATATCCGCCATGCGGCTCAGCGTCTGTTCGATATTCTTCAGTGGCTGCAGTTGCGCCTCGGCCATCTCCTTGATGGCAGCGATCGCCGGCGCCAACTGGGCGCGGACGACATCCTCAGGCGAGTGGATTTCCTCAAGTTTCTTGCCGACGGTTTCGACCGCCGTGCCGAATTTGTCGATGATCTCGGAGAGTTGCGACGTCGTTTCCGTCAGTTGCGCCGCCGCCTCGTTGATGGGTTTGACCGCCTGCTTCGCCAGGACCTCCAGGATCTTCTGAATTTCCTCGCCGTTGCGTTCCGCCTGGCGCGCGATCTCTTCGAAACCTTCCGACAGCATCTGATTGCTGACACGCCGGTAGTGAGAAAATTCACGCGACGACGAATCCAGCTCCGTGCGCACGCGCCGCGTCATTTCGGCCAGTTCGTGGCGGACGCTGCGCTCTATGTCGATCGGATCGCGCCGCATTTGGTTGAAGAGAATACGCAGCGTCACGCCGGCGATGGTCGAGGTGACGGCGATACCGAAATTGCGGACGATCGTCTCGATCGAGGTCTCGCCGGCAAAGAGGTAGAGCGATACGCCGAGGCTCGACAGGGTGAACAGAAATCCCATGTAGTAGAGATTGTCGCCCGCCTGCTCGTTGTGCAGGCGAAATCCGGCGAAAGCCAGCGAGACCACGAAATAGACCGCCATCAACAGCAGCGGCACGCCGGTGACGATCGGCAGCGGCCAGCCCAGAAGCTTGGACGTCCAGATGAAGATCATGCCGCCGACGGTGACCAGCGCGAAGAGGACCATCGGCCCGTAGTCGCGCATGGCTAGCCTCGCCTCAACATCGGCCATCAGCGTATCCCCTCCAATCGGATGAAGCCGTCGAAATCGCCATTATTGCCCTTGATCCACTGCGCCCAGAAATTTGCCAGATCCTCCATACTGAACTTCATGTTCGGCCTTTGAAAGGCGAGGATCTTGATCATGACACCATCCAGTGACGTCCGGAATTTATTCCGCGCGGGGCTCTGCTGGAATTTCTGGTAGGAGGCGCCGTCGCGATAGTTCGAGAAGGCGTCGGTATGCTCGATCATGTCGGAGGCGATGTAGAGATGTTTCGGAATGCCGCCGGCAGCGCTCGCAAAGACCTCCAGATTGATCTTCTGGATGCCGGCCATGATCGGCGATTGCTTGCCGGCCTCGCCGACGCTCAGCTTGCCGGCGATATCGGCAAGCGGCTTTGCGAAGCCTTTTTCCCAACGCGCCTGCGCCAGGCGCGGATTGCTGGTCCACTCGTCGACATTGGCGCCGCTTCCAGGGTTGCAGCCATGGAAGGTCTGGATAAGCTCGCCCTCCTTCTCCGTCAGCGCATAAATGTCGATTGCGCCGCCGACGGGCACATCGGCCACGATCTTCTGGAACTGATTGCGCAGGTCGAGCGCCGTCGTGTCCGAGATCGGATCGGTGACGTCGAGCAGGATCGCCGTTTCCGCCTTCGGTCCATCCACCGGGCAGAGCGAAGCCTGGTCGACCGCGACATTGCCGCTCGCCTTGTAGCGCAGCCAGCCATAGGCGCCGACAATACCGAGGGACAGAACGGCGAGGCAAACCGTCGCCATGATAAGACCGGCCGAGCTGCCACCTCGGCTACGCCGCTTGCGTCGTGCCAATGATGCTCTCCGGGAAAAGATTATCGAGCTTGTGGTATTTCTCGATGGCGCTTTCGAATTCGTCGCCGATTCGCTTGATCTGCTGGGTCAGCTCGGCCTGCGCGCTCTGAATGCGCTCGCCAAGCACTTTGTCGTCCCATTCCTCTCCGGTCTGCAGAACGGGCATCAGGCGCTCAAGCTGATAGCCGGATGAGAAATAGGCCGGCTCCGGCTCCGTGCGCGTGCCTCGGTTGGCCTCGCGATAGACGGTCAGAAGCGTGTTGGCGGTGCGCTCGAGATGATTTTGATGTTCGATGAAGAGGCCGGCCGTTCGGGCGCGATGGGCGATGATGGCGGCGGTCTCCTGCCGGCGCATGCTGAGATCGCGGATGATCTCTTCGATCTTGCCATTGTGTTCATCGCGGATATCCCGAAGATCGTCGATCAGATCGAGCTTGCGGTCGATGTAGTTACTTCTCGCCGCATCGAGGCGTTTCTGCACGCCGGCAAAGCCTGGATAGGGATCTGTCAGGTAACAGCCGTCTATGAAGGCGAAGAGCGAGAACATCAGGCCGACGGCAAACAGCATCCAGGAATTCAGCTCCTGCAGACCCAGCGGCGCGGCCTTCAGCCGTTGCATTACCTCGGCTCCGGCACCGGTCAGAATGGTTGCCGACACTTCGCGGTAATGCGCCAGTGCGATGTTGATCGCGAGCGCTACGGCGACATAGGCGACTAGGCCAAACAGACCGAGCAGCTTCAGGAAAAACGAACGATGCACGAGGAAGCGAACGCAGAAGAAGGAAAACATCAGTGCCGAGCCGATGTTCACAAAGGCGAAGGCGGCCGCTTCCGTGACGCCGCCGACAATCCCCTGCTCGCTTCCCTTGGCGAGGAAGCTGCCGTTCATCACCATCTCGATGAGGACGAGGAAGACGATCAGCGCGACCTTGAAGCCCCAGGCCGCCTTGCTGGAGACCTTCGCCGCGCGCTGCAGCCTGTGCCGGGACTTGAAGTCCACCATCTCGTCCTCGGCAGTCTTCAAATTGCGGCGCAGGCCATGCAGCTCGTCGACGCCGCTTGCGACCTCCGCCTTGAAATCTGAAACGCTGGACGCATTCGCCTGCCGGATCAGTCCGAATTGGCCTTCGAAATCGAGATTGCGCAAGCGGCTGTCGAAGGTCTGGAACTGATCTTCGAGGACCTGATAAGAGCTTTTCTTCTCCGCCTCGACCCAAGCGATGATACGCTGCTCGGTTTCATCGAGGGACTGAGCGCTTTGCCCCGGCCGGTTGAGACTGCCGTTGGCCGCGCCCTGCTCCTTCAGGCTAAGCGTCGTGCCCAGCTTCTCGACATCGACAACGGGAAACACATCGGTAGAGGCCCGAAAATCATGGCTGGTCTCCCGAGCAGTCTCCCAGATGCGGTTTAAGGCTTCGAAACGCAATGATCTTCCTCGGCGACATGATCAACTTTAAAAGGACCACCGACAAACCGATACCGCACTGGTTGTTTCTGGTCCAGCATTCCCGCCGACGTTAAAATGCGATTGTGGTAAAGAATAGCCCGAACAGACAATGCCGGGCTTGAAGACGATATTGGTTTCATCAGGATATGGTATTGGGCTGATCCAGGTTGGCTCTTTGCCGGCTGAGCTGCGGTTCAAGGCCGCAGAATTGCGATTACCTCAATAAACAGCTCGCCAAATCATGGCGGTGACCTAACTTGCTCCGATCGGTATAGCCCCGGAGATCAAGGCCATGGCATCCCCTTCCCTCAAAACTATCTGCGTCTATGGCGCAGGTGCGCTCGGCGGTGCAATTGCGGCGAAACTGGCTTTGGGATTGAGGGGGCAGGCAACTGTTTCTGTCGTGGCGCGCGGCGGGCATTTGGAAGGCATTCGTGCGGATGGCTTGCGGGTCTGGGAGGCCCAGGCAGAGAGCCCGCTCGTGGCACAGGTGACCGCAACCGACGATCCGGCGGAACTGCCGCCACAGGACCTGGTGATAACGGGGCTGAAGGGCCACCAGCTCGGCGCGGCAGCCCCTGGACTTGCCAGGCTCCTGCATGCCGGGACGCGCGTCGTAATGGTCCTGAACGGCATACCCTGGTGGTATTTTCATCGGGATCGGCTAAGCGGTCATGCCGAGCGGCAGATGGAGGAGCTCGATCCGAATGGCGATCTCTGGCGGTTGATCGGGCCTGAGCGCGTTATCGGCTGCGTCGCCTATCAAGGCGCCGAGGTCATCAATCCCGGCGAGATCAAGCTCAGCAACAACGGCCATTTCGTTCTCGGAGAGCCCTCTGGCGAGGCGACTGGCGACATCGAAGCGATCGCAGCTCTCTTGAAGCAAGGCGGGATCAATGCCTCGGTCTCGCCGCGCATTCGCGACGAGATCTGGAGCAAGCTGATGGGCAATGCCGCCTTCAATCCGATCAGCGCCCTGACACGGGCGCTGATGTCCGACATCATGGGCAATCCGGCTCTGTCGGTCATGGTCGGCCAGGTGATGAACGAGGTGCAGGCGGTTGCGGAAGCCCTGGGTGCGCGTCTGGCGATTTCCGTCGAAGAACGTCTCGAACGCTCCCGCCAGATCGGCCCGGTACGCACGTCTATGTTGCAGGATCTACTGGCCGGCAAGGCGCTGGAAATCACGCCGCTGGTCGGCATGGTCGTCTCGCTTGGCAAGCTCACCGGTGTCGCGACGCCGACCTCGGCGACAATCCTGGCGCTGGTGACGGAGTTGGAGCGGCAGAACTTGCGGGCGGCGGGATAAGCCTGCCACTCCCTCCGCGCGGTTCGGTGCATTGCTCCCGCCATTTAGAACGGTGGCGCGGTTCGCACCACGTCAGCGTCTTTATATCTCGCCTATATCTTCGCCTTCTGCCTCGAATGGATTTCCTATGCCGCTCGGCGCTACCCTCGGGATCGAATGCAGAGGTAGACGCTATGCTCGATACACATTCCCCCAATCTCACCGAGGCCATCCGTTCTCTTGTGCGCGACAGCCGCGAAAGACGCCATCCCATCACTGCTTCTGCCCCCGTCGGCAAAGCCCAACCGAAGCGGCGGCTTCGCAACCGGCAGGTTCGCGAAAGGCGCACTTTCTATGCGATGTTCGCCTTCGGGCTATTGCTAAGCGGCCTCGAGCTTTTCATCGTGCTGCATGCTCTCTGAGCGGCCAAAGAGATGATGAGACCGGCCTTGCAAAGGCGCATCGGCGGCGCGATCACGGCACTCGTCACGCCATTTCGCGGCGGTGCGATCGATACCGTCGGCCTGATGGCGCATGTGGAATGGCAATTGCTAAGCGGCATCGACGGTTTGCTTGCCTGCTCTTTGACCGGTGAAGGACCTGCGCTAACCGAAGCAGAGCGGGTGCGGATCATCGAGATCTGCGTCGAGCTGGCGGAGGGCAAGGTCCCCGTCATCGTCGCCACCGGTACCAATGACACGGCGGCGACGATCAAGGAGACGCGGCAAGCCCAGAAACTCGGCGCCGACGCCGCTTTCGTCACTCTTCCCTATTATTCCAAGCCAAGCCAGAAGGGCGTAGTCCATCACTTCGAGCAGTTGGCGGGCAGCACCGATCTGCCGCTGATCATCCATAACCTGCCTGCCCATACCGCCATCGACCTGATGCCGGCGACAATCGCGCGGCTGGCGGAAATCCCGACCATCATCGGCATTGCCGACGGCAGCGGCGACGTCGCCCGCGTCGGCGCATGGCGTGCTTTGCTGCCGGAAAGGATCGCGCTCTATTCGGCCCATGATGCGAGCGCCCTCGCCTTCACCATGGCCGGCGGACGCGGTTCGTTTTCAAGCGCCGCCAACATCGCGCCGCGGCTTTTCCATTCCATGCAGCTATCGGCCGGATGCGACCATATGGCGGCGGCACGGCTGATCGACGATCGGCTTCGGTTGTTGTTCAAGGCGCTTGCGCGCGAACCCGAACCGGCGACGGTAAAGCATGCCCTTTCTCTGATGCGGCACATGAGCCCGGACGTGCGCCTGCCGCTAACCGGCGTCGAGACCGAGACGGATACGGTGATCCAGGCGACGATGGCGTTACTTCAAGCTGGCTGCCATAGACACGCGCCCTCGCCGCTGACTTTCCGCCTGGGATTATAAAAACGCTCTATCCCTATGAGATTTTTATATTTTAGCCTTTCCTGCCAAATGGAAATCATACCCGATCACTCATAGTTTATTTGCATGGCGCTTGCGTCGTTCAAAATCGACCGTAGCGCCAGTGACACTTGGAAAGGAACTATGATGTCACGCTACATGCAATACGGCACTGCTGCCGACCCGCTCCAACGCCCTCGTACCGCTGCCCTCGGAGGCGCCAAGCGTCCGACCCCTTCGCATGCGCTGCTAAACGGCCTGCGCGCCATCGCGCCGCGCCTGGCGTTCGTCTTCTTCGCCGCTGCCATCATCCAGATGCTGGTGCACTGGGCCGGCAATTGAGCACACGAAGCCATCTACGAGGGAAAACACATGGCAGACACACAGCATATTCAACGCCGCTCGGCTCACATCGCAGCCTCGCCGGCCCCCGCCCGCTTCACAGTCGGCCGCGACCGGCGCGGCGCCTGGATCGTCCAGGACCGGCAAGGTCTCGTCGGCGGGCTCTTCACCAACGAAGCGGCCGCAGTGCACTTTGCCGCCGAAGAGTGCAATCATAATCCCGCCGATATCTGCCTCGCACCCGAAGGCTCGGTGCTCGATCTCGACGGCTTCGCAACGCCATTTCCAAACCTGCATTAAGGCGTAGCAATTCGAACAGCCTTCGACCGTCCCAGATGCACCCGGCCCAACGCTTCCTTAACCCACGCTTGGGTAGAATATCGGCCGGGTGTCACCAGAGTAAAAGAGCAATGTCGAAGCCTGCCTTCCGTTACAGCCACTATGATCTCAACGAGCAGCGCGCCGGAACCGTGATCGAAATCACGCTGTCGGCCATCGCCAATGTCCGGTTGATGAACAGCTCGAATTTCGAGCGCTTTACGGAAACTCTGAAGCACCAGTTCCTTGGCGGCGTCGCCAAGAAATCGCCCATCCGGCTGTCCATTCCCGAGTCGGGCCATTGGCATCTGGTGGTCGATATGGAAGGCCATAACGGCATGGCGGAATCGAGCGTCAAGATGATCGACAAGGCCCCCGCGCCGCGCATACAGAAGGCCGCCTCGGAAAACATCACCGCTCGGTGATATCGGATCTACTCTTCACCACGCTCCTTGCGCAGCTTTGCCCACCAATCCAGCCGCTTGCGGATTTCGCGCTCGAAACCACGCTCGGGCGGATCATAGAAGGTCTGACGGCCCATTTTCTCCGGAAAATAATTCTGGCCTGAAAAAGCATCGGGCTCGTCGTGATCATAGCGATAACCGTCGCCGTAACCCTCCGTGCGCATCAGCTTCGTCGGCGCATTGAGGATATGCTTGGGCGGCAGCAGCGAGCCGTTCTGCTTGGCAGCCTGTGTGGCAGCCTTGAAGGCGGTATAGACGGCGTTCGACTTCGGGGCGGTGGCGAGATAGACGCAGGCTTCCGCCAGCGCCAATTCACCTTCCGGCGACCCCAGATAGTCATAGGCGTCCTTGGCAGCGTTGCAGATGACCAGCGCCTGCGGATCGGCAAGGCCGATATCCTCCACCGCCATGCGCACCAGCCGCCTTCCAAGATATAGCGGGTCTTCGCCGGCATCGAACATGCGAGCGAGATAGTAGAGCGCCGCGTCGGGGTCAGAGCCGCGCACCGACTTATGCAGAGCCGAAATCAGATTGTAGTGGCCGTCCTGCGCCTTGTCGTAGACCGGCGCACGGCGCTGCACGATTTTGACCAGCGCATCGGGATCGAAGAGCTCGTCCTTGCGCGCGGCGCGCCAGACTTCTTCGGCGAGCGTCAGCACGGAGCGGCCATCGCCATCGGCCATGCGGATGAGGCTGGCGCGAGCATCCTCGGTCAAGGGCAGCGGCCGGCCCTCCGCCGTCTCGGCGCGGCGCAGCAACTCCTCCAGGCTTTCCTCGTCATGCGGGCGAAATGTCAGGACGCGCGCGCGGGACAGGAGAGCGGCATTCAGCTCGAAAGACGGGTTCTCGGTGGTCGCGCCGACCAGAATGACGGTACCGTCCTCCATGACGGGCAGGAAGCTATCCTGCTGGGCGCGGTTGAAGCGATGGATCTCGTCGACGAAGAGCAGCGTCTGGCGGCCATCCATGCGGCGCAGACGCGCGGTTTCGAACACCTTCTTCAGATCGGCAACGCCGGAGAAGATTGCCGATATCTGCTCGAAGGCAAGGCCCGCCTCGCCCGATAGCAGCCGCGCCACCGTCGTCTTGCCGGTGCCGGGCGGCCCCCAGAAGATCATCGAGCCGAGCGAGCCGGAGTCGATCATCCGCCGCAGCGCGCCGTCCTCGCCCGTCAGATGTGGCTGGCCGGTGACATCGGCCAAGGTTTGCGGCCGCAGACGATCGGCAAGAGGCCGCCTCTTGGCGACCTCCTCCGGTATCCTTGGTGCAAACAGATCGTCACTCATCGGAAGAACTGCCGGATGCGTTGGCCGTCACGCTCGATTTCGACGCGCCAGAAGCTCGGACTGCCAGTAACGGCCTGCTGCAGCACGTCCGTCGAGGTGATCGCGACGCCATTGACGGAAACGACGATATCCTTCGGCGCAAAGCCAAGGCGCTCGGCCGGCGAATCCGCCTTCAGGTTCTCGACGACGACACCGTTCGTATCCGCCGGCAGGTGCAGTTCATCGGCGACGCGCGGCGAGAGGTTGGCGACGGTCGCACCCGAGAAGGGATTGTTGCCCTGGATCAGCTTCTCGTTCCGCGGCGTGGATTCCGGTGCCGCGGCAAGCGTCATGCTCTCCTGATGCTCTTTGCCATTGTCGAGAACGGTCAAAGCAACGGTGGCGCCGAGGCCGGCCGTCGTCAGGCGATAGCCAAGCGCGTCCGGATGCTCGACCGGGATATTGTTGATGGCCGTGACGACCTCGCCGGCCTTCAGGCCAGCCTTCGCTGCAGGCCCACCATCGACCACCTTGGTCACCAGCGCACCGCGCACCTTGTCCAGCCCGAGCGCTTCGGCAACGTCTGACGTCACCGGTTCGAAGGAAGCGCCGATATAGGGGCGATCGAAGGTCTTGTCGCCACGATCGGCGGCTGCGAGGAAAACCTTGACCAGGTTGGCGGGGATGGCAAAGCCGATGCCATTCGAGCCGCCGCCCTGGGAAAAGATGGCCGTGTTGAGGCCGATCAGCTCGCCCGTCATGTTCGTCAAAGCGCCGCCGGAATTGCCGGGATTGATCGAGGCATCAGTCTGGATAAAGAACCCGACTTCGTTCTTTACCTGATTGCGGGCGAGCGCCGACACGATGCCGCTCGTCACCGTCTGGCCAACGCCGAAGGGATTGCCGATCGCCAGCACGAGATCGCCCACTTCGACGGCATCGGAATTGCCGATCGGCAGGACGGGGAAGTTCTGGTTCTTGGATTTGATCTTCAGAACGGCGAGATCGACCCGATCATCCTTCAGCACGACGTCGCAGGGAAATTCGCGGCCGTCCGACAGCGCGATCTTGATATCGTCAGCGCCGTCGACGACGTGATTGTTGGTGATGACCGTGCCATTCGCCTCGACGATCACGCCGGACCCGAGCGAAGACTGCTTCTCGGTGCGATTCGGCATGCGCTGGCCGAAGAACTGTTCGAAGAAGGGATCGCCGGCAAAGGGCGACTGCCGCTGCACCATCCGCTCGGCATAGACATTGACCACGGCGCCGGCCGTCTGCTTGACAAGCGGCGCAAACGAAAGCTGCATTTGCATCTGGCTCTGCGGCACAGACTTCGCAGTCTGCGCCTGGGCGGAAAGCGGCATCGTCATGATGAGGGCGATCATCGAAACGGCGGTGCGCTTCAGCAGGACCTGCATGGAATTTTCCTTCTTTAATGCTCTTGAAACAACGTTGTAGCGTCCGACGCTAGAAAGGAAAGAGGGCGGAAGCATGAAGTATAATTGGTCGCTTGCGCGCATGAAGAACAGGCGTTGTGAACAAAAACGCGTGATCGCGCATTTCGTTTCGGAAACCGGCAGATGGAGCAAAAGCATGCGATCAACCAGCCTTGCGGCAATCTTTCTCGTTACCTCTCTCACCGCGGCCAACACATCCCAGACCGCGAGCTTCAATTGCGAGTCGCAGAACCTTCAGCCGGACGAGAAGACGATCTGCGATAACAGGGCGCTCAACGATGCCGACGTGAAGATGGTGACGACCTTCGACCTGCTCTCCGGCCTGCTGGCCATGGGCTCGCGCGGCACATTGCAGGACGAGCAGACAGCCTGGCTGAAGAAGCGGCAGGCCTGTGGCGCGGATGCCGCCTGCATCAAGGGCGCTTATGACGAGCGGCTGAAAGCGCTGGATGAGACGTATAAGCGGATCAATCGGCCGCTATAAAGCATATGCCGATGAGCGTGGCGATGCGGGATCTATCTTACCCGCCAAGGGCGAGATAGATCCCGCGCTACAACCACCTTCTCTCCATCCCTTCGACAAGCTCAGGACCGGGCGACGGGGTTTGATTACTTCCCGCCGAGATCTCTAACAGCACCCCGGTCAGCACTCGTTGCGAAAGCAGCATAGGCCTTCAGCGCCGTGGTGACATTGCGCTTGCGTGCTTCGACCGGATGCCAACCGCTGGCGTTCTGAGCTTCGCGGCGAGCGGCAAGTTCCTTGTCGTCGACGCGCAGGCTGATGGTACGGCTCGGGATGTCGATATCGATCATGTCGCCTTCGCGCACCAGGCCGATCATGCCGCCGTTTGCCGCTTCAGGCGAAACGTGGCCGATGGAGAGGCCAGAGGTGCCGCCGGAGAAGCGGCCGTCGGTGATCAACGCGCAGGCTTTGCCCAGGCCCTTCGACTTCAGATAGCTCGTCGGATAGAGCATTTCCTGCATGCCGGGGCCGCCCTTCGGGCCTTCATAGCGGATGACGACAACGTCGCCGGCCTTGATCTCGTTGCTGAGGATGGCCTTGACGGATGCGTCCTGGCTTTCGAAGACCCTGGCCGGACCGGAGAATTTCAAGATCGATTCATCGACGCCGGCCGTCTTCACGATGCAGCCGTCCAGCGCCAGATTGCCCTTGAGAACGGCGAGACCGCCATCCTTGGAGAAGGGATGCTCAACGGAGCGGATAACACCGTTCTGACGATCGGTGTCGAGTTCTTCCCAACGGGCGTTTTGGCTGAAGGCAACCTGGGTCGGAATGCCGCCCGGTGCGGCGCGGAAGAATTCACGCACGCTTTCGCTGTTGGTGCGGGTGATGTCCCAGCGGTCGATGGCGTCCCCGAGAGTTTCGGCGTGAACGGTCGGGCAATCGCGGTTGATGAGGCCGCCCTTGTCGAGTTCGCCGAGGATCGACATGATGCCGCCGGCTCGGTGCACATCTTCCATGTGAACGTCGCTCTTGGCCGGCGCAACCTTCGACAGACAAGGCACGCGTCGAGACAGAGCATCGATGTCGGCCATGGTGAAATCGACTTCGCCTTCATGCGCAGCCGCGAGAATATGCAGAACCGTGTTGGTGGAGCCGCCCATGGCGATATCGAGCGCCATGGCGTTCTCGAAGGCCTGCTTCGAAGCGACGGTGCGCGGCAGGACGGAAGCATCCTCCTGCTCGTAATAGCGGCGGGCGAGATCGACGATCAAATGGCCGGCTTCGACGAAGAGGCGCTTGCGGTCGGCATGGGTGGCGAGCGTCGAGCCGTTGCCGGGCAGCGACAAACCAAGCGCTTCCGTCAGGCAGTTCATCGAATTGGCGGTAAACATGCCCGAGCAGGAGCCGCAGGTCGGACAGGCCGAGCGTTCGATAACCTGCACATCCTCGTCGCTGATCTTGTCATCGGCAGCGGCAACCATGGCGTCGACCAGATCGAGCGCATGCTTCTTGCCGTGCAGGACCACCTTGCCGGCTTCCATCGGGCCGCCGGAGACGAAAACAGTCGGGATGTTGAGGCGCAGCGAGGCCATCAGCATGCCGGGGGTGATCTTATCGCAATTGGAGATGCAGACCATGGCGTCGGCGCAATGGGCATTGACCATATATTCGACGCTGTCGGCGATCAGCTCGCGCGAGGGCAGCGAATAGAGCATGCCGTCATGGCCCATGGCGATACCGTCATCGACGGCGATCGTGTTGAATTCCTTGGCGACACCGCCGGCAGCTTCGATTTCGCGCGCGACGAGCTGGCCGAGATCCTTGAGGTGAACATGGCCCGGCACGAACTGGGTGAAGGAGTTCACCACCGCAATGATGGGCTTGCCGAAATCGCTGTCCTTCATACCCGTCGCGCGCCAAAGGCCGCGCGCACCCGCCATATTGCGGCCATGGGTCGTGGTTCTGGAACGATAAGCTGGCATGGTGTCTTCCTCGTCGTCTTGGAAATGTGAGGCGTCGGCCGGCCTGGGCTTTGCGCCGAAGGGAGCGCCGACATTCCTGCTTTTTGGAATTGTCCTAATCCAATCGCACTGGACTGTCACTATCAACTCGATCGAATCCGGTACGCCGGAGGGCGAACATAGCCTCCAGCTCAATCATCAGCCAGATGATACTGACAACGCAGAAGGCCGTTTATTCCATCACGAACCAACACAAAAAGTTGGTTTCCGTTCAAAAGAAATAACGTCGTAAGACGGTAACAAACCGTGCTTCTCCCGCGTAGAGATCGTATCATCTCTACGATCGTAGAAAGGAATATCGTAATGCCTTCCTATCGCCCGCCGAAGATCGCCTCTTCCGAGATCACGCCGCGCTCGGTGTATCTCAAGCGCCGCGAATTCCTGACGGCAGCGGCCGCCGGTATCGGCATGGCGGCCATCGGCAGCAAGACCGCAATGGCCGAGGCGCTGACAGCGACCAAAAGCAACTATACGGTCGACGAGAAGCTGACTCCAATCAAGGATGTCACCACCTACAACAATTTTTACGAATTCGGTCTCGACAAGTCCGACCCGGCCAACCTCTCCGGCAAGTTCAAGCCGCGGCCCTGGACCGTCAAGGTCGATGGCATGGTCGGCAAGCCCGGCACTTTCGATATCGACGCGCTGATCAAGGAATTTCCGCCGGAAGAACGTGTCTACCGCATGCGCTGCGTCGAGGCCTGGTCGATGGTCATTCCCTGGGACGGCTTTCCTCTTTCCGCACTGCTCGACAAAGTCGAGCCGCTCGGCAGCGCCAAATTCGTCGCCTTCGAGACTGTTGTGCGGCCGGAAGAGATGCCGGGGCAGTCAGGCGTTTTCCAGTCCCTCAGCTGGCCCTATGTCGAAGGCCTGCGGCTCGATGAAGCGCGTAATCCGCTGACGCTGCTCGCCGTAGGTCTCTATGGCGAGACACTGCCGAACCAGAACGGCGCTCCGATCCGTTTGGTCGTGCCATGGAAATACGGCTTCAAGGGCATCAAGTCGATTGTGCGCATCACGCTCACCGACAAGCAGCCGCTGAACACCTGGCAGGCGACCAACAGCCAGGAATATGGCTTCTATGCCAACGTCAATCCGGCGGTCGATCATCCGCGCTGGAGCCAGGCGACCGAACGCCGCATCGGCGAAGGCGGCTTCTTCGGCGCCAACCGCCACCCCACCCTGCCCTTCAACGGCTATGCCGATCAGGTCGCAAGCCTTTATGCCGGCATGGACTTGAGGGCGAATTTCTGATGGCTCTTTCCCTCGCCTTGCCCAAACGCTGGCAACCTGCTTCCGTCTGGGCGCTTTACGTCGTCGGCCTGATACCGGCCGCATGGGAATTCTATCTCGGCGCCACGGACCAGCTCGGCGCCGACGCGGTCAAGACTTTCGAGCTCTTCCTTGGACTCTGGGCAATCCGCTTCCTGCTCTTGACACTCGCCGTCACCCCGGCGCGCGATCTGTTCGGCTGGAACTACCTGCGCTACCGCCGGGCGCTCGGCCTGCTCTGTTTCTACTACGTGCTGATGCATCTGGCGGTCTACATGGTCCTCGACCAGGCGCTCGACGTGCAGGCTGTCATCAACGACGTGCTGAAGCGGCCTTTCATCATGTTCGGCATGGCCGGGCTGGTGATGCTGCTGGCACTGGCCGTGACCTCCAACAATTTTTCCATCAAGCGTTTGGGCAAGAAATGGATCTGGCTGCATCGGCTGGTCTATATCATCGCCGCCTGCGGCGCGCTGCATTTCGCGCTGTCGACCAAGGTGCTCTTGCTGGAGCAATATATCTATATCGGCCTGCTGATGGCGATGATCCTCTATCGGTCGTATCGCCCGATCATGATGGAGAAGCGCAGAGCGGCGCGGACACCGGCCGCGCTTTCCCGCTCCAAAGCAGCTTAAGATTGGAGTTGAAGCCGGATGGTGAGCGGCAGCCATCCGGGGCATCCATTCGTTATTCGATGGCCGACCCGAGGGCGACCTTGCTTTGCTGCTGCGAAACCTCCACCGTCGCCGTCAGGCCAGCGATCAGCTTCGTGCCGTCAGGCACCTTGTCGAGAGCGATGCGCACGGGTACGCGCTGTGCCAAGCGGACCCAACTAAAGGTCGGGGTAATATTGGCGAGCAAGCTGCCCGAGGTGCGTTCGCGATCCTCGATTCCATAGGCGATGCTGTCGACATGGCCTGTCAGCTTCTCGACCTGCCCCATCAGATGAATGGAAACTTCGTCGCCGACATGGATGCGCGGCAGCTTGGTTTCTTCGAAATAGCCTTCGACGCGCAGGGAATCGGTGTCGATCAACGCTACCTTGGCGGTGCCGGCAGAGACATAGTCACCTGGGCGCAGGGTGAGGTTCGAGATCGTACCATTGACAGTAGCGCGGACCTCGGAACGGTCGAGGTTTAACTGAGCGAGTTCGCGATTTGCGGTTGCCTGCCGGAGAGAGGCTTCGGCCTGCTGCTCGGTGGTCTGCGCCTGCTCCTTCTGCTGCAGGGAAGCGGCATCGCCGAGGCGTTCCTGGCGCTGGCTTTCGCGGCGGGCCTGATCGAGAGCCGCTTTGCTGCTGGCGAGCGCAGCATCCGCCTGCTCGAGAGCGATAGCGAAACGATCGCGATCGACACGGAAAAGGACATCGCCCTTCTTGACGGTCTGGTTGTCCTTGACGAGCACATCGCTCACCAAGCCGGAAACATCGGGCGCAATACCGACGACATCAGCCCTCAGGCGCGCATCGCGCGTCCAGGGTTCGTCCATGTAATGGCCCCAGAGCTGGCGGCCGACATAGACGGCGGCAACGACGAAGATGAGAGTGACGGCCACACGGCCGATGAGTTTGAACGCGTTCATGTAAAATACCAACGAGAGACAGAGGAGACGGCGCCGAGCAGCAAGACGTAAAGCGCGAGATCGAAAAGACCGCGATGCCAGACCAGAGTGTAGGCTCCGATCCATGCGAGCAGGCGTCGAAGAATGATGACGGCAAACAGCGTCACGAGCATGAGAACGAGAAGGCGTGGGATGTAGACGCCATAGAGATCGAATTCTGCGGGCATGATATTACTCGGCGGCAATGGGAAGAGGTTGAGTTGTATCCGATAGGGGCGGCCGCCAGCTCGCCGGCGGCTCGGCATGGGGGAAAAGCGCCCTGCGAAGGCCGACGAGCGCATCGAGGCTCGCCCGGCCGGAATGCCGCTTTTCCTGCGCGACCGCTTCGAGACTATGGTCGATCGACACGCGCAATTCGTTGGAGGGATCCACCGCACGCTTGGCCTTTAGCCTCGAGCGATAGAAATCCGAAACGCCGATCAGGACTTCACTGACGGATGCGGCGGCAGCAGCGCTCAGTTGCCCACGCTCCTTCTGCAGCATCAGCACGTTGAAGCCGAGGCGGACATCGGCGTAACCGTCGACCTTCTTCAATTCGCGATCTTCGATGCCTGCAAGGCGCGGCACAAGTTGCCCGAGGCGATCCAGAATGCGGCCGGAAAGTCGCTCGTGATCCGCGCGGCGGATGCCAGCCGCGGTTTCGGCGAGATCGGTCCAGCCGGCTCTAACCAACCGCCAGGCGGCAAGTTCTGCGCCGAAGGGACGGGTGAGCAAGGTCCAGACCAGGGCAAAGCCGACACCCGCCAGAGCCGCGATCGCGCTGTTGGCGAAGCTGGCGAAATCGGCCGTATAGCGGTCCTGCAGCGCTATGAAGGTCGCGCCATTCACCGCCAGCAGCATGGCGAGCATGTTGGTTTGCGGGCGCGGGATCAACAGGCCCATCACCAGGAAAGGCGGCGCGAAGACCAGTACCAACATTTCGAAACCGGAGATCGACGGCAAGATGCCGAAGATATAGACGCAGGCGATGAGCAGGCTCATGGCGCACCAGATGAACATCGAGGTGATGAAGGGTGCAGGCCGATCAAGCGAGGCGAAAAACGAACAGGCGACGGCCGCCATGGTGACGAAGCCGGCGCCGTCTTGCCATCCGGAATAGATCCAGAAGAAGCAGGCGACGGCGATACCGACGACGACTGCACCGGCCGAGAAAGCAAGCAAGGCATAGTCATAGTGCCGGCTGCGCCCAACGACATTGCGGTGACGAAAGGCGGGCCGCCATGTGCCCACCTGCCGGCCGGACACGATCTGGTCGCGCAGCGTCAGGCAATCCTGCCAGAGATCGACGATTTCTTTGAGGCGATCGAGCGCACTCGACCGGACGAGATCGTCCCAACTGAGATTCAGATCATCCTGTTGCAAGTCGCCAATCTTTTTGAGCAAGCTATCGGCGGTATCGTCGGCCTTGCCGCGACCGCCCTGCCCTAGCCAATCGGCCACTTCATTGAGCACCGTGACCAGTTCCTGCGGCAGCGGCTTTCCACCGGCTTTCAGCGCATGCAGGCGATCGGCAAGAGACGAGAAGAGCGGCAACAGCATCAACAGACGGCCGCGCAGCTCGCGCGAATGCCTGACGATATCGCGGCTGCCTGCATCATAGCGCAACTGGCTGATGACGAGATCAAGGCCGGAGACGTCAGCGGCGAGCTTCTGCCGCTTCAGGGGCGTTGCGGGAGAAGCCCCTTCGCCGCGCAGAATCTCGTCCGCCCAGATGCCGGCATCATCCAACCAGGAGCTGATGCGCTGGCCAAGTGCCGGACCGACACTGCTCGGAAAGACGATAGCGCTGACAACGCTCGCGCAGACGATGCCAATGATGATCTCCTCGGAGCGGGCAAGCGCCACATCGAAGACGGTTTCGGGCGCGCCGACGGTCGGCAGCGCGATCAGCGGCAGCGAATAGCCGGCCAGCATGAAGACATAGCTGCGCGAGGTGCGATCGAGCATGGAGATGAACAGCAAGGTGCCGGTCCAGAGCGCGACGACGACGGACAGCAATTCCGGCGCATTGACGAAGAGCGGGACAAGGATCACCGACGCGGTGGCGCCGAGGAGCGTACCCAAGGCACGATAGAGCCCCTTGGAGCTGGTTGCCCCGGCAAGGGGATTGGCGACGACATAAACGGCGGCCATCGCCCAATAGGGGCGCGGCAAATCCAGCGACAGCGCTATGAACAGCGCCATGATTGCCGCAATGAAGGCTTTGACCGAAAACAGCCAGTCACGCCAGGAGGGAATGCTCATAAGACCTTCTCCCGTTCCTGCTCGGCGTCAGCCGCCTTCGGCGGCTCGAATTCCTCAAAAGCCTTCAGGACGCGAATGGCAGCTTCGATATCGGCCGGGTCCACATTGGCCAGAATGTTGCCGCGCAGCTCGTCGAGCGCATCTTCCATACGGGAAGCCAGCTTTTCGCCCTCCGGCGTCAGCCACAGACTTTTAGCACGCCGATCTGTCGGATCATCCTTGCGGATGACGAGATCCATGCTTTCGAGCTGATCGAGCAACCGGACGAGAGACGGGCCTTCGATGCCGACATAGGTGGCGAGAGCCACCTGCCGCACGCCTCCCCCCAGACGGCCGATCCAAAGCAGCGGCGCGGCCGCGGCCTCCGATATGCCATAGGAGCTCAGCGCAAGATCGACGACCCGGCGCCATTGGCGGCCGGTCGTCAGCAGATTGGCGGTGAATATGCGTTGCAGAGCGTTTAGCGATTTCATGAAATTCCATTAGCACTAAACTAATTAGAATTCAAATTATTATGATCCGAAGTGGTATTTGAAATGCGAAATGCAGCCATGCGAATAGCGAGGAGAGACTGTATTCCCGCTAGGTAGCGGGGCCGCCTCGTCGCTCGAATCACTTCCTATCGATCGACGCCGCCAAGATAAGTGCAGATCATCTTGATTAGTTCCTGCTTCAACTCCGGCGAATCCAATGTGCCCTTTCTGGCTCCATTATGGATCACGCCTTCGACGACGCCGGATAGAAGCTGTGCAAGGACATCGTTGGAAGGCCCGGCATCGGCACTTCGATGTGCTGCAACAAAAGCCCTGTAATGATTTTGATAATCTGCCAGGAAGGCATCATGGGCCGACCTCGACCCCTCAAGCCCCGGCACCTCATCCAGCAACACCCTATGAAGGTCGGGATTGACGCTATGCGCAGCGATCATCCCCTGGACAAGAGCTTCGACACTCTGCCGCAGCGGCAAATCGCTGGCGACCGCCTGGCGCAGGAAGGCCAGGACCTCGTCGAAATGGCGGCGCCTTATGGCTTCGACCAAAGAGAGCTTGTCCGGAAAATACTGATAGAGCGAACCGATGCTGATGCCGGCGACGGCCGCGACGGTATTCGTCGTGAACCCGACCCATCCGCGATCACCCAAAATGCGAGCACCCGACTCGATAATCGCATCGACCGTTGCCCGCGAACGCGCCTGGCTCGGCTCTTTGCGCATCGGTAAACGCGACTTTTGAATGCGAGTAGACACGCGCTCCCCACTCCATAAAATGTGAACATTCTACTCGCATTTTTCCGCCGACGAAAAGGGCAACGTCATTATGAGCGAATCGTCATTACTGCAGACTCTTTTCCGCTATCAGGCCTGGGCGAATGAGGAACTGCTCGATAGCATCGGCCACCTCGACCCTGCCGAGCATGGCAACGAACGCCATGTCTCTATGCGCTTGATGAATCATTCGCTGGTAGTCGCGCGGATAGCCGCAGCCGCCGAATAAGACGCTAGGATTCAAACCGAAGCTGGCCTCGACAGCGCGTAATCAAGCACCAGTGCCGCCGCGATACCGGCGGCATAGGCCAGGATATTCCAGAGCGAAAAGACTCGTCCCAGCAACAGGGCTCCGGCGGTGGTCAGCCGAAATGCATCCAGCGTCGGCGTGTGCCAAAGCCTGAAAAGCTCGACAAGGACAGCAACGATCAGCGCCGCTGCGGCGATCCTGAAACGCCCTGTCGCAACGAAAAGGGTAGCCAAAAGCCAGTAGACCATCGCTCCCCACAATAATGAGCCACCATATTTGACTGCGACGAAAGGCAGATGCATCGCATAACCATAGCGCCGGAGCGCGAGGCCGCTGGCTAATGTCAGCAACAAGGCTGAGCACAGCAGGATCCTTTTCCCTCTATATGGTGTCAAAGCTTTCAATGCGGCTCCATCCCGCGAAAACGGACATGAGTTTCAGGGCACGTTTGCCGCGGCAGCCGGGAAAAGCAATGCCCTTCGCCGATTTTCAACGGAAGAGATAGATCGCGCCAATACAAGGTTAAGCTGTAATTTTGCCATGCTCCTCGTGTCAGCAATCAGTCCGGCGATTCACCGGCGCCGCGGGGGAGCATTTGATGGCCAAAGTCGTTTCATGGGAAAATCGCACGCCGGACGGCGATAGCTGCCTTGATCCAAATCCGCGCCCTTCCGACCTGACAGGCCTTCATCGTTTTGCAATCGAATTCCTTTTCTTCGGGCTGAAAGAGGCCCGCGCCTGTCTCTTCGCGGGATTGTTCTTTCTGGCGGTCTTCACAGTTCCCCGCGCCGGGCTTCTTCATATTCCGCGCTACGATGTGTTGCTGATCATTGCGCTGGCCATCCAGATTTGGATGGTTTGGGCAAAGCTTGAAAGCTTTGATGAGCTAAAAGCCGTTTGTCTCTTTCATGTCGTTGGCTTTGCACTCGAAGTCTTCAAAACCTCCGGCAACATACAATCCTGGGCCTATCCGGATCATGCCTACACGAAGCTGCTTGGTGTTCCGTTGTTCTCGGGCTTCATGTACGCCGCGGTTGGCAGCTACATCATTCAGGCTTGGCGGCTTTTCGATCTTCGCATCAAACATCACCCGCCCTATTGGATGGCCGGTGCATCAGCCTTGGTGATCTACGCCAATTTCTTCACGCATCACTATATTGGTGACTATCGCTGGTATATTGCCGCTTGCCTCATGGGCCTTTATGCGCGCTCGACGGTGATATTCCGCCCTTATGATCGTGACCGGCGGATGCCGCTCTTACTGTCATTCGTCCTGATCGGCTTCTTCATTTGGCTGGCGGAAAATATCAGCACCTTTCTCGGCATATGGAAATATCCAAATCAGCTCGGTGCTTGGTCGATGGTACACATCGGCAAGTGGAGTTCATGGTGCCTTCTCGTCATCATGACCTTCACCATTGTCGCCAATCTGAAGCACATCAAACAGCACGTCCATATTCCGGAGTAAGGGCGCGCATCAAAGCTGGCATTTCAAAGTCGTAAACGACAAAAGGCCGGATGATCGCTCATCCGGCCTTTTAATCTTGTATGCGAAGCTGGCCTTAAGCGGCGGCAGCTTCTTCTTCAGCAGCAACGCGAGCCTTGTCGGCTGCGCCCTTGGCATTGATATCGCGATCAACGAATTCGACAACTGCGAGGGCGGCATTGTCGCCTTGGCGGAAGCCTGCCTTCATGATGCGCAGGTAGCCGCCGTTGCGGGTGGCGTAACGCGTTGCAATCGCATCGAAGAGCTTCGAGACGACAGCGGCGTCGCGGATCTGCGAGATGGCCTGACGACGAGCGTGCAGGTCGCCGCGCTTGCCGAGGGTAACCAGCTTCTCGACGATCGGACGAATTTCCTTCGCCTTCGGGAGCGTGGTGACGATCTGCTCATGGGTGATGAGCGAAGCCGCCATGTTGGCGAACATCGCCTTACGGTGGCTAGCGGTTCTATTCAGCTTGCGGCCGGCTTTACCGTGGCGCATGGCTATTCTCCTTCACTTGCAGGCATCGCTCGCCTGCAGTTTGTTGGTTAGTATTGGTCTTCGTAACGCTTAGCGAGATCTTCGATGTTCTCGGGCGGCCATGCCGGCACTTCCATGCCGAGGTGCAGGCCCATGGAAGCGAGAACTTCCTTGATTTCGTTCAGCGACTTGCGACCAAAATTCGGCGTGCGGAGCATTTCTGCTTCGGTCTTCTGAATGAGGTCGCCGATATAGACGATGTTGTCGTTCTTCAGGCAGTTTGCCGAGCGAACAGACAGTTCCAGTTCGTCCACCTTCTTGAGGAGCGCCGGGTTGAAAGCAAGTTCGGTGACTGCTTCTTCTTCGGCTTCCTTCTGCGGCTCGTCGAAGTTGACGAAGACGCCAAGCTGATCCTGGAGGATACGAGCCGCGAAAGCGACGGCATCTTCGCCGGTGATCGAGCCATCGGTTTCGATCGACATGCTCAGCTTGTCGTAGTCGAGAACCTGTCCTTCGCGGGTGTTTTCAACCTTGTAGGACACCTTCTTGACCGGCGAATAAAGGCTGTCGACCGGGATGAGGCCGATCGGAGCATCTTCCGCACGATTGCGCTCGGCCGGGACGTAGCCCTTGCCGTTGTTGACGGTGAATTCCATGCGGATTTCGGCGCCCTCGTCGAGCGTGCAGATGACATGCTCGGGATTGAGGATTTCGATGTCGCCGACCGTCTGGATGTCGCCAGCCGTTACTACGCCTGGGCCCTGCTTGCGGACGACCATGCGCTTGCTGTCATCGCCATCCATCTTGATGGCGATTTCCTTGATGTTCAGCACGATGTCCGTCACGTCTTCCCGAACACCCGGGATAGAGGAGAACTCATGCAGCACGCCGTCGATCTGCACGGCCGTCACAGCGGCGCCGCGCAGAGAGGACAGCAGAACGCGGCGCAGCGCGTTGCCGAGGGTGAGACCGAAGCCACGCTCCAGCGGTTCTGCCACGAGCGTAGCCTTGGTGCGGCCGCTCGAGGAAAACTCGACCTTGTTTGGCTTGATCAGTTCCTGCCAGTTTTTCTGAATCATGTTCTTGCCTTCCGTTCGTTGCCACCATCCAATCGTGACAACCGAGCTTGAGAAGCACCAAGCCGGACGCATATGCGCCGGCCGGTGTCGTGAGTGGCGATGATCAGACGCGGCGCTTCTTGCGCGGGCGGCAACCATTGTGCGGGATCGGGGTCACGTCGCGAATGGACGTGATCATGAAACCGGCAGCCTGGAGCGCGCGCAGAGCGGATTCACGGCCGGAGCCCGGGCCGCAAACTTCGACTTCCAGCGACTTCATGCCATGTTCCTGGGCCTTCTTGGCGCAGTCTTCAGCAGCGATCTGAGCAGCGAACGGGGTCGACTTGCGCGAACCCTTGAAGCCCTTGGCACCAGCGGACGACCAGGCAATCGCGTTGCCCTGTGCATCGGTGATGGTGATCATCGTGTTGTTGAAGGTCGAATTGACGTGCGCAACGCCCGACGTGATATTCTTGCGCTCGCGACGGCGAACGCGGACGGCTTCCTTGGCCATGGTAGTCCTTTCTTGGATCTCTTCACCGCCGTAATGCCAGCGGCTACACCGGAACGGCACCTACATGGTCCCGCTCCAAACTCAAAAGAGGCCGGCGCAGACCGCCAGCCTCCCAAATCCGGTTTCCCGGAAATTACTTCTTCTTACCAGCAATAGCCTTTGCCGGACCCTTGCGGGTGCGGGCATTGGTATGGGTGCGCTGGCCGCGAACCGGGAGGCCGCGACGATGACGCAGGCCGCGGTAGCTGCCAAGGTCCATCAGACGCTTGATGTTCATCGCGGTTTCGCGACGAAGGTCGCCTTCGACCTGATAGTCGCGGTCGATGGTTTCGCGGATCTGCAGAACTTCAGCATCCGTCAACTGGTTGACGCGACGCTCGGCCGGGATACCGACCTTCTCGCAGATTTCCTGTGCAAACTTAGGTCCGATCCCGTGAATGTAGCGAAGCGCAATTACAACGCGCTTTGCAGTCGGGATGTTGACGCCAGCGATACGAGCCACGCCTGTTCTCCTTGCATTCCCTCTGCCTGAGCAAAAGGTTTTGTTATGCAGCCCTGGAGCTGCTTGTTCAAACTTGGGTCCGTAACACGTCAAAACGACCGTACCCGGACCTCCCTACGGAAATCCGCGCCGATCGCATGGCATGTCGCGAGTTGGCGCGGTGTTTAGCGGAATCAGCGCAAAAAAGCAACCGCCCCGGCAAGTTTATTTTAGGCCATCCAAAGCTTGGACAGGATGGCATCGATATCGGTGGTCACATGCTCGATATCGGCCATTCCGTCGACCGACTGAAGCTTGCCCTTGGCGTAGTAGTAACCGATGAGCGGCGAGGTTTCCTTGTAGTAGACCTGCAGGCGCTCGACCACCGTTTCCCTGTTGTCGTCGGCACGGCGCTTGAAGTGCGTGGAACCGCAACGGTCACATACGCCTTCCACCTTCGGCTTCAGGTTTTCGTCGTGATAGCCGGCGCCGCAGTTGGCGCAGGTATAACGGCCCGAAATACGATCGGCGAGCACGGCGTCATCAACCTTGATCTCGATCACGACGGACAAGTTGAGGCCTTTCGCCTTCAACATTTCCTCGGTCGCGTCGGCCTGAATGAGCGTGCGCGGATAACCGTCAAGAATGAAGCCCTTGGCGCAATCCGGTTGATCGATGCGCTCGGACACGATGGCATTGACGATTTCGTCTGAAACAAGCTTGCCGGCATCCATGACGGCCTTGGCGCGCTTGCCCACTTCAGTCCCGGCCGCCACCGCAGCCCTCAGCATATCGCCCGTGGAAAGCTGCGGAATGCCGTACTTTTCCACGATACGCTGGGCCTGGGTCCCCTTACCTGCGCCCGGCGGCCCCAAAAGTATTAATCTCATCGCCCCCTCTTTCCTCCACGCAGCTTCGATTTCTTGATCAGGCCTTCATATTGCTGTGCAATCAGGTGACCCTGAATCTGCGCCACCGTATCCAGCGTTACGCTAACCACGATCAGAAGCGAAGTGCCACCCAGAGACAGCGGAATACCGGTCTGGGACACGAGAATTTCGGGCAGAATGCAGACGAAGACAAGATAGATCGCGCCAATCACCGTGATTCGGGTCAGCACATAATCGATATATTCGGCAGTGCGCTCACCCGGGCGGATGCCCGGAATGAAGCCGCCATGCTTCTTCAGATTGTCGGCCGTATCTTTCGGATTGAAGACCAGCGCCGTGTAGAAGAAAGCGAAGAAGGCGATCAAGGCACCGTAGAGCACCATGTAGATCGGCTGACCATGGCCAAGGGCCGCGACGATGGAGGTAACCCAGGTCGGCAGGGCCGTGTTGTTGCCGAGACCGGCGACGGTCGCAGGCAGCAGCAGCAGCGAAGATGCGAAGATCGCCGGAATAACGCCTGATGTGTTGAGCTTCAGCGGCAGGTGCGAGGTATCGCCCTGGAACATGCGGGTGCCAACCTGGCGCTTCGGATACTGGATCAAGAGGCGGCGCTGGGCGCGCTCAACGAAGACGATAAGCCCGATGACCAGGACAGCAACGACAAGCACAGCCAGAATGAGGCCGGTCGACAGAGCGCCCGTGCGGCCGAGTTCCAGCGTACCGGCAAGCGCGGTCGGCAGACCGGCTGCGATGCCTGCGAAGATGATCAGCGAAATACCGTTGCCGATGCCGCGCGAGGTAACCTGTTCACCAAGCCACATCAGGAACATCGTGCCGCCGAGCAGCGTGACGACCGTCGAAAGGCGGAAAAACCAGCCTGGGTCGAGAACCACGCCATTACCGTGCTCAAGGCCGATCGCAATGCCATAGGCCTGCAAGGCGCCGAGCAACACCGTGCCGTAACGGGTGTACTGGTTGATGATCTTGCGCCCCTGCTCGCCTTCCTTCTTCAGGTTTTCGAGCGCCGGCACGACCGAGGTCATGAGCTGCACGATGATCGAAGCGGAAATATAGGGCATGATGCCGAGCGCGAAAATCGCCATGCGCTGCACGGCGCCGCCGGAAAACATATTGAAAAGGCCGAGGATGCCGCCGGACTGATTCTGAAAGGCCTGGGCATAGGCCGCCGGATTGAGGCCCGGAAGCGGGATGTGGGTACCCAGACGGTAGACGAGGAGAGCGCCGAGCGTGAACCACAGTCGCTTCTTGAGATCCTCGGCTTTGGCAAAGGTCGAAAAATTGAGATTGGATGCCAATTGTTCCGCTGCAGAAGCCATGCAAATCTCCGCATTACCAATTCCGGCATAATCGGCCGGGTCCGGAATCAGTCTTTAATTGTTCAAAAGCCGGGTTTTGGACGGATTGCACTGCAATCGGATGCCTCACCCTTGATTCCCGTTATTCCCTGAAAAGACACTGCTGCATCGCTCAGGTTCGTGAGGCTCACATATGGGAGCAAAATCGCCCGGTGTGAAGCACCCCGGGCGATTTATTGATAAGATTATTCTGCGACAGAAGCGAGCAGCTTGATGGAACCGCCAGCCTTTTCGATCTTTTCGACCGCCGGCTTGGAGGCGCCTGCAACTTCCAGCGAAAGCTTCGCCTTCAGTTCGCCGTCCGAGAGAACACGAACGCCGTCCTTGACGCGGCGAATCACGCCCGCAGCCTTCAGGGCTGCTGCGTCGACGGTTGCCTTGGCATCGAGCTTGCCGGCATCGACGGCAGCCTGGATGCGAGCCAGCGACACAACGACGTAGTCGGCAGCGAAGATGTTGGTGAAGCCGCGCTTCGGCAGGCGACGGTAGATGGGCATCTGACCGCCTTCGAAGCCGTTGATGGCAACGCCCGAACGGGACTTCTGACCCTTCACACCACGGCCGCCGGTCTTGCCGGAGCCGGAGCCGATGCCGCGGCCGAGGCGCTTGCGGCTATGGGTCGAGCCTTCGTTATCCTTGATCTCATTCAGTTTCATAGCGAATACCTCCGGCTCACTTCTCGTCGACAACGCGAACGAGATGCTGGACAGCACGGATCATGCCACGAACAGCCGGAGTGTCTTCCAGCGTGCGGCGACGGTGCATCTTGTTCAGTCCGAGACCGATCAGCGTCTTCTGCTGAACATCCGGACGGCGGATCGGGCTGCCAATCTGCTCGACCGTAACGGTCGCCTTGGCTTCAGCCTTCTTGGTCGTCTTGGCCATAGGTCAAACTCCCTTATTCTTCGGAGGCGTTGCCCGAGGACGCGCGGCGAGCCTGCAGAGTGGCATACTTGATGCCGCGCTGAGCTGCGATGTCCTTCGGGTGAACCTGGTGCTTCAGGGCGTCGAACGTGGCGCGAACCATGTTGTACGGGTTCGACGAACCGGTCGACTTGGCAACGACGTCGTGAACGCCGAGCGTTTCGAAAACGGCGCGCATCGGGCCGCCGGCGATGATACCGGTACCGACCTTGGCCGAGCGCAGCAGAACCTTGCCGGCGCCATGGCGGCCATGAACGTCGTGATGCAGCGTACGGCCGTCACGCAGCGGTACGAAGATCATGTCGCGCTTGGCGCTTTCGGTTGCCTTGCGGATCGCTTCCGGCACTTCGCGTGCCTTGCCATGACCAAAGCCTACGCGGCCCTTCTGGTCACCGACGACGACGAGAGCGGCGAAACCGAAACGGCGGCCACCCTTTACAACCTTGGCGACGCGGTTGATCGCGACCAGCTTGTCGACGAATTCGCTATCGCGCTCTTCACGGCTCTGGCGGTCTTCCCGCGGAGCCCTCTTTTCCTGTGCCATTGTCCTCTTCCTTTTTCTTTTCCGGGTGCAATCGGCAAACAAAACGAAGACCGCATCGACCTCCCGAAGGAGATCAGCGGTCCGGTGATATCCGGCCGGCGCTCGAAAGCTGCCGGCCGGAAACTTGATCAGAAGGTCAGGCCGCCTTCGCGGGCTGCATCGGCCAGGGCCTTAATGCGGCCGTGGTAGATGAAGGCGCCGCGGTCGAACACGACTTCCTTAACGCCGGCCTTGGAGGCACGCTCGGCGACGAGCTTACCTACAAGAGCAGCGGCTGCGGTGTCGGCACCGGTCTTCAGAGAACCGCGAAGATCCTTGTCGAGGGTGGAGGCAGACGCAAGCGTCTTACCAGCCACATCATCGATGATCTGGGCGTAGATGTTCTTCGACGAGCGATGAACCGACAGGCGCGGACGGCCATTGGCCACCGACTTGAGTTGACGGCGCACGCGGTTGGCACGACGTGCAAGTGCTTCTTTCCTGCTAGCCATTTCGCGTGATCCTTACTTCTTCTTGCCTTCTTTGCGGACGATCCGCTCGTCGGCATACTTGACGCCCTTGCCCTTGTAGGGCTCAGGACCGCGATATTCGCGGATTTCAGCGGCAACCTGGCCGACCTGTTGCTTGTTGATGCCGGAGACGACGATTTCCGTCGGCTTCGGCACAGCAATCGTGATGCCGACCGGCGGCTCATAAACCACGTCGTGGCTGAAGCCGAGCGCGAGCTGCAGGTTCTTGCCCTGCATGGAGGCACGGTAGCCGACGCCGTTGATTTCGAGCTTGCGCTCGTAGCCGTCCTTAACACCCTTCAGGATGTTCTCGATCATCGTGCGGGACATGCCCCACTTTGCGCGAGCATCCTTGGAGTCGTTGAGCGGCGTCACGACAATTGCATTATCTTCCAGCTTGAGACCGATTTCGTCGTTAGCGACGAAAACCAGTTCGCCCTTGGGGCCCTTAGCAGTCACCTTCTGGCCATCAACCGAGGCCGTGATTCCTGCAGGCACCTGAACGGGCTTCTTACCGATACGAGACATTTTTTCAAACCTGTCTGTTTCGAGGGAGATCTCTGTTCGATCTTAGAAGACCGAGCAGAGAACCTCGCCACCAACATTCTGTTCGCGAGCCTGGTGATCGGCCATCACACCCTTCGGAGTCGAAAGGATGGTGATGCCGAGGCCGTTCGCGACCTGCGGAATGGACTTGACCGAGACATAAACTCGGCGGCCCGGCTTGGACACACGGCCGATCTCACGGATCACCGAAGAGCCTTCATAGTACTTGAGCTCGATGTTGAGCTCAGACTTGCCGTTGCCGAAATCGACGACGGAGTAGCCACGGATGTAGCCTTCAGCCTGCAGAACATCGAGAACACGCGCACGAAGCTTGGACGCAGGCGTCGAAACCGACGACTTGCGGCGGGAAGCGCCGTTGCGGATGCGGGTGAGCATATCACCCAAAGGATCAGTCATAGTCATCTAATCTGCTCCTTACCAGCTCGACTTGACAATACCCGGCACCTTGCCGAGATTGCCGAGTTCACGCAGCGCGATACGCGACATGCGCAGTTTGCGGTAATAGGCGCGCGGGCGACCAGATACTTCGCAACGGTTGCGAATGCGGGTCTTCGATCCATCGCGCGGGAGCGATGCCAGCTTCAGAGTGGCCTTGAACCGGTCTTCGATCGGAAGAGACTGGTTCATGATGATTGCCTTCAGGGCAGCCCGCTTCGCGGACTGGTTGGCAACCGTATTGCGGCGGCGCTTGTTCTTTTCGACTGCGCTTGTCTTCGCCATATCAGGGTTCCTTTTCTACGCTCGTCGTTACGGTTATTGACGGAACGGGAAGTTGAACTCTTTCAGAAGAGCCCGTGCTTCGTCGTCGGTCGTCGCCGTCGTGCAAACGATGATGTCCATGCCCCACATCTGATCAACCTTGTCGTAGTTGATCTCAGGGAACACAATGTGCTCCTTGATGCCCATGGCGAAGTTGCCACGACCGTCAAAGCTTTTCGGGTTCAGGCCGCGGAAGTCGCGAACGCGCGGGAGCGCGATGTTGACCAGACGATCCAGGAACTCATACATGCGGGCGCCGCGCAGCGTCACCTTGGCGCCGATCGGCATGTTTTCGCGGACCTTGAAGCCAGCGATGGAGTTGCGCGCGCGGGTGATAACCGGCTTCTGGCCGGCGATCGCTGCGAGGTCGGCAGCAGCAACGGTCGGCTTCTTCGAATCAGCCGTTGCTTCGCCAACGCCCATGTTGATCACGATCTTGTCCAGCTTCGGGATCTGCATTTCGTTGGCGTAGGAGAACTTCTCCTGCATCGCTGCGCGAATGCGGGCGACATATTCCTTCTTGAGCCGCGGCTCGTACTTTGCCTCAGCCATCGATCACTTCTCCCGAGGTCTTGGCCACACGGACCTTCTTGCCATCTACAACCTTGAAACCGACGCGGGTCGGCTTGCCGTCCTTGTCGACGATCGCAATGTTGGACAGGTGAAGCGGGGCTTCCTTGCTGATGATGCCGGCTTCCTGGGTCTGCGTCTGGCGCTGATGGCGCTTGATGACGTTGACGCCACGGACGACCGCGCGGTCTTCCTTCGGCAGCACTTGAATGACTTCGCCGGTACGGCCCTTGTCCTTGCCGGCCAATACGACAACCTTGTCGCCTTTACGGATCTTTTGCATCGCTCCGCTCCTTACAGTACTTCTGGAGCCAGCGAGATGATCTTCATGTGGTTCTTGGCGCGAAGTTCGCGCGGAACCGGTCCGAAGATACGGGTGCCGATCGGCTCTTTCTTGTTGTCGATGAGGACTGCTGCGTTGGTATCGAAGCGGATGACGCTGCCATCCGGACGACGGATGTCCTTGGCGGTGCGAACGACAACCGCCTTCATCACGTCACCCTTCTTCACGCGGCCGCGCGGAATGGCTTCCTTGATCGAAACGACGATGACGTCGCCGATCGAGGCATACTTGCGCTTCGAGCCGCCCAGCACCTTGATGCACATGACACGACGTGCGCCGGAATTATCCGCCACGTCGAGGTTTGTTTGCATCTGAATCATGTCAGGTCGCCTTCTTGTTGTTACCGGAATGGTTGGGCTAAACAGCCCCCTACCCCGGCTTATGGACTAGTGTCTTGTCTGATTTCTCCGGCACTCAGGACCACCTGGGTCACCTTCGCCGGCCATCAATAAAGCAAAAGAACGCCCGTTCTCGAGCGTCCTGCTTCCAAGCTCGTGCTTCATACAGATATTTCGCCCAAGCGCAAGGGCCTGAGCGAAATTCTGTTACTTGGCCTGGGCGGAAACGACCGTCCAGGTCTTGTCCTTGGAGATCGGCGCGCATTCCTCGATGGAAACGACGTCGCCGACCTTGTACTGATTGTTTTCGTCGTGAGCCTTGTACTTCTTGGAACGACGAACGGTCTTCTGGAGCAGCGGGTGAGCGAAACGACGCTCCACGCGGACAACTACCGTCTTCTCGTTCTTGTCGCTGACCACGACGCCCTGCAGAATGCGCTTCGGCATGTTATTCTTCCTTTAGGCCTTTGCTTCTGCCGCCTTCTGGCGGGCAATGGTTTTCACGCGGGCGATGTCCTTACGGACTTCGTTGATGCGCGAGGACTTCTCAAGCTGGCCGGTCGCCTTCTGAAAGCGCAGGTTGAACTGCTCCTTCTTCAGCTTGGCAAGCTCGTCCTTGAGTTGGTCGGCGCTCAGGGCGCGAACATCTGCGGCTTTCATGAGCTTCTTCCTTACTCTGCAATGCGCTGCACGAAGCGCGTCTTGACCGAGAGCTTGGCGGCGCCGAGGCGCAGAGCCTCACGAGCGATTTCCTCGCTCACACCATCGATCTCGAACATCATACGGCCGGGCTTGACCTTGCATGCCCAGTATTCGACAGAGCCTTTACCTTTACCCATGCGGACTTCGGTCGGCTTTGCGGTTACCGGAACATCCGGGAACACGCGGATCCATACACGGCCGGCACGCTTCATATAGCGCGTGATCGCGCGGCGAGCCGCTTCGATCTCACGAGCGTTGACGCGGTTGGGCTCCTGCGACTTCAGACCGAATTCGCCGAATGCGAGGTCAGAACCACCCTTGGCAACGCCCTTGATGCGGCCCTTAAATTGCTTGCGGTACTTCGTACGCTTTGGCTGCAACATTTTCTTATTCTCCGAACTTATCTGCCACGAACGCTATCAAGCGTTTTCGCGGCGGCGGTCTCTATCGCGATCGCGGCTAGCCGGACCCTGGGCGTCGCCTTCCAGCGCGCGGCGTTCGGAGGCCATCGGATCGTGCTCGAGGATTTCGCCCTTGAAGATCCAGACCTTGATGCCGCAGATGCCGAAAGCGGTTTCTGCTTCAGCCGTACCGTAGTCGATGTCGGCGCGCAGCGTATGCAGCGGCACGCGACCTTCACGGTACCATTCCGTACGAGCGATTTCTGCACCGCCGAGACGGCCGGCGCAGGTGATCTTGATGCCTTCGGCGCCAAGACGCATCGCGGACTGAACGGCGCGCTTCATGGCGCGACGGAAAGCTACACGGCGCTCGAGCTGCTGAGCGATCGACTGGGCAACCAGCGTCGCGTCGATTTCCGGCTTGCGAACTTCAACAATGTTGAGGTGCGTTTCGGAATTCGTCATATCCGACAGCTTCTTGCGAAGCTTGTCGATATCAGCGCCCTTCTTGCCGATGATCAGGCCCGGACGAGCCGAGTGGATCGTGACGCGGCACTTCTTGTGCGGGCGCTCGATGACCACCTTGGAGATACCGGCTTGCTTCAGTTCGTTCATGACGAACTTGCGCATCTTCAGGTCTTCGTGGAGGAGCTGGCCATACTCGGCATTGTCCGCAAACCAGCGGCTATCCCAAGTACGGTTGATGCCAAGACGAAAACCGATTGGATTGATTTTCTGACCCATTATGCGGCCTCCCCTTGAGCTTCCACTTCACGAACGACGATCGTCAGGTGCGCAAACGGGCGCTCGATACGAGACGCGCGGCCACGGCCACGAGCGTGGAAACGCTTCATGACGATCGACTTGCCGACGTAGGCTTCCGCCACGACCAGCGAGTCAACGTCGAGATCATGGTTGTTCTCAGCGTTGGCGATCGCAGATTCGAGCGTCTTCTTCACGGCGCCAGCAATACGCTTACGCGAGAATTCCAGCTCTGCGAGCGCGCGGTCAACCTTCTTGCCGCGGATCGAAGCCGCGACCAGGTTGAGCTTCTGCGGGCTGACACGGAGCGTGCGCGCAACTGCCTGCGCCTCATTGTCCTTCAGCCGGCGTTCGGTTTTTGCCTTGCCCATTGTTACTTCCTCTTCGCCTTCTTGTCCGCACCGTGACCATAATAGGTACGGGTCGGGGCGAACTCGCCGAACTTGTGACCGACCATGTCTTCGTTGACGCTGACCGGAATGTGCTTGCTGCCGTTGTAAACACCAAAGGTGAGACCAACGAACTGCGGCATGATCGTGGAGCGACGGCTCCACATCTTGATTACTTCGCTACGTCCGCCTTCGCGCACCTTCTCAGCCTTCTTGAGAAGATAGCCGTCAACAAACGGACCTTTCCATACTGAACGAGCCACTTGAGACTTCCTCTCTTACTTCTTGCGCTGATGGCGCGAGCGCATGATCATCTTGTCGGTCGACTTGTTCGACCGCGTACGCTTGCCCTTGGTCGGCTTACCCCATGGGGTCACCGGATGGCGACCACCGGAGGTGCGGCCTTCACCACCGCCGTGCGGATGGTCAACCGGGTTCATGACAACGCCGCGGTTATGCGGCTTCTTGCCACGCCAACGCGAACGACCGGCCTTACCGTCGTTGATGTTGGCATGATCCGGGTTCGAAACCGCACCGATCGTTGCAAGGCAATTGCCATGTACGAGGCGCTGTTCGCCCGAATTCAGGCGAAGGATCGCCATGCCCTGGTCACGACCAACGAGCTGAGCGTAGGAGCCAGCAGAACGAGCGATCTGACCGCCCTTGCCTGGCTTCATTTCCACGTTATGGATGATGGAGCCGACCGGGATGAACTGAAGCGGCATGGTGTTGCCCGGCTTCACGTCCACTGCCTTTTCCGAAGCGACGACCTTGTCGCCAGCAGCGAGGCGCTGCGGAGCGAGGATGTAGGCCAGTTCGCCGTCCGTGTATTTCACCAAAGCGATGTAAGCGGTACGGTTCGGGTCGTATTCGATGCGCTCGACCGATGCTTCAACGTCGAACTTGCGACGCTTGAAGTCGACCAGACGATAGCTGCGCTTGTGACCGCCACCCTGGAAACGCACGGTGATGCGGCCGGTGTTGTTGCGGCCACCCTTGGAGGTCAGGCCTTCCGTCAGCGTCTTGACCGGCTTGCCCTTGTAGAGCGAGGAGCGATCGACGATGACCAGCTGACGCTGGCTCGGGGTCGTCGGATTGAATGTTTTCAATGCCATTTTCTTATTCCTCAGAGACCGGTGGAGACGTCGATCGACTGGCCTTCGGCGAGCGTCACAACAGCCTTCTTCACGTCCTTCTGCTTGCCGACGAGACCCTTGAACCGCTTGGTCTTGCCGAGGCGCAGCAGAGTGTTAACGGCCGTCACCTTGACGCCGAAGAGCGCTTCGACGGCAGCCTTGATTTCAGGCTTCGTCGCGGTCTTGGCAACGTTGAAAACAACCTGGTTATTGTCCGAAAGCAGCGTGGACTTTTCGGTGATCGCAGGAGACACGATCACATCATAATGGCGAAGATCCGTCACTTGAATCGCTCCTCTAGAGCTTCAACTGCAGCCTTGGACAGCACGAGCTTGCCGCGGCGCAGGATGTCGTAAACGTTGATGCCCTGGATCGGCAGAACATCGATGTTCGGGATGTTCTGAGCCGCGAGCTTGAAGTTGCTGTCGAGCTCAGCGCCACCGATGAAGAGTGCATTGGTCAGGCCGAGCGTCTCGAAAGTGCTGGCCAGAGCCTTGGTCTTTGCATCGGCTGCAACCAGGCTGTCGATGACGATGACGTCTTCGGACTTCAGCTTGGCGGACAGAGCATGACGCAGGCCGAGGGCGCGAACCTTCTTCGGCAGATCGTGCTCATGGCTGCGAGCGACCGGGCCGTGAGCCTTACCACCGCCGCGGAACTGCGGAGCGCGAGCTGAATGGTGACGAGCGCGGCCCGTACCCTTCTGCTTGTACATCTTGGCACCGGTGCGCGCTACGTCTGCGCGGCCCTTTGCCTGATGCGTGCCCTGCTGCTTCTTGGCGAGCTGCCAGCGAATGACGCGTGCTAGGATGTCCTCACGCGGCTCGAGGCCGAAAATCGCATCAGAAAGGGAAACCTTCCCAGCGTCTTTTCCCTCGAGGGTCTTGACGTTCAATTCCATTGGTTTGGCTCCCCTTACTTCGCAGCCGACTTGACGGCATCGCGTACGATGATCCAGGCACCCTTGGAGCCGGGAACCGCACCCTTGACGAGGATCAGACCGCGATCTTCATCGGTCGATACCACTTCGAGGTTCTGCGTCGTGACGCGGGTCTGGCCCATGTGACCAGCCATCTTCTTGTTCTTGAACACCTTGCCCGGATCCTGGCGCGAGCCGGTCGAACCGTGCGAGCGGTGCGAAACCGACACACCATGCGTGGCGCGCAGACCGCCGAAGCCGTGGCGCTTGATGGCGCCGGCAAAGCCCTTACCGATCGTCGTGCCGGTCACGTCGACGAGCTGGCCCGCCGTGAAGTGAGCGGCCTTGAGCTCGGTACCAACTTCGAGCAGGTTGTCGTCCGTAACACGGAATTCAACGAGCTTGGCCTTCGGCTCAACGCTGGCAACGGCGAAATGACCGCGCAGGGCCTTCGTCGTGTTCTTAACTTTTGCCTGGCCAGCACCGAGCTGAACTGCGGTGTAGCCATTCTTTTCTACTGTGCGCTGGGCCACGACCTGGCAGCCATCCAAACGCAATACCGTTACCGGGACGTGCTCGCCGGCGTCGTTATAGACGCGGGTCATTCCCACCTTCTGTGCAATCACACCTGAACGCATCGGTTCAATCCTTCTCACTCAGCTCGAGGACCAGAGGTCTCAGAGCTTGATCTCAACATCGACACCGGCGGCGAGATCGAGCTTCATCAGCGCGTCTACCGTCTGCGGGGTCGGGTCAACGATGTCGAGAAGGCGCTTATGCGTGCGCATCTCGAACTGCTCGCGGCTCTTCTTGTCGATGTGCGGGGACCGGTTCACCGTGAACTTCTCGATACGAGTCGGAAGCGGAACGGGGCCCCGGACGCTAGCACCGGTGCGCTTCGCCGTCGACACGATCTCGCGCGTGGAAGCATCGAGAATCCGGTGATCGAACGCCTTCAGGCGAATGCGGATATTTTGGCCGTTCATTCGACGTTATCCTTGTGTTTTGTTATCTCGCGTGCCGCTCAAAAAGGGCACGGACTTTTCTTTTTCCTAAGGCGGACCACCGGTTTCAAAGATCGAGAGGGACGCCGGCGACGGCATCCCCATCCACTTTTTTAGACCTTTCGGCCCACCTTATCGTTAATCTCATTGGCCGCTTCGTTATCCGAAGCAGGGCGCAAATCGCGCTCGCGCGCCATTTGCAACATTTCCATGTCATAAGCAAGCGGCTACTGCCGCTTGCATCATATTATTGTCATCGAATCGGCCACTCGGATGGAGTGGCCGACTTCGAATTACTCGACGATGGAGGCGACGATGCCGGCGCCGACGGTACGGCCGCCTTCGCGGATAGCGAAGCGCAGCTTTTCTTCCATCGCGATCGGAACGATCAGCTCAACGGCAACCGTGACGTTGTCGCCAGGCATAACCATTTCCGTGCCTTCCGGAAGCGTCACGATGCCCGTCACGTCCGTCGTGCGGAAGTAGAACTGCGGACGGTAGTTCGTGAAGAACGGCGTATGACGGCCACCCTCTTCCTTCGTCAGGATGTAGGCTTCGGCCATGAACTTCTTGTGCGGCTTCACAGAACCCGGCTTGCACAGGATCTGGCCACGCTCGACGCCGTCACGGTTAACACCGCGGACCAGCGCGCCGATGTTGTCGCCGGCCTGGCCCTGGTCGAGCAGCTTGCGGAACATTTCAACGCCGGTAACCGTCGTCTTCGACGTCGGACGAATGCCGACGATTTCGACTTCTTCACCAACCTTGACGATACCACGCTCGACGCGGCCCGTCACAACCGTACCACGGCCGGAGATCGAGAACACGTCTTCGATCGGCATCAGGAACGGCTGGTCGATCGGACGCTCTGGCGTCGGGATGTAGGCGTCAACCTGGGCCATCAGCTCGCGGATCGCGTTTTCGCCGATTT